>NZ_JBIVXA010000018.1:53538-184736 GCF_044768965.1 Streptomyces sp. NPDC090798 | reverse complement strand
TCCGGCAACACCCAAGGCGGCACCCAGGGCGGCGGCTCCGGCAACACCCAAGGCGGCACCCAGGGCGGCGGCTCCGGCAACACCCAAGGCGGCACCCAAGGCGGCGGGGGCGGCAACACCCAAGGCGGCACCCAAGGCGGCGGGGGCGGCAACACCCAAGGCGGCACCCAAGGCGGCGGGGGCGGCAACACCCAGGGCGGCACCCAAGGCGGCGGGGGCGGCAACACCCAGGGCGGCACCCAAGGCGGCGGCTCCGGCAACACCCAGGGCGGCACCCAGGGCGGCGGCTCCGGCAACACCCAGGGCGGCACCCAAGGTTGATCATTTGACTGGGCGGAGCCCCGGGCCTCGCTCAGTCAGATCGGCCTCGTCGGTTGACGAAGGGCGATCAGATGAGTCAGCACCTCGCAGAGGTTCCCTCTGCGAGGTGCTGGGGTTGGATGGCCAACGGTGAAGGCTAATGGGATGGGCCGTGCTTGCCGTCTAGCAGTCGCAGCCTCCGTTTGCTTGGCGGTTTGGGTGTGGGGCGCACCAGTGAGTGAGGCAACTGTCCCGTCGCATGCCCCGCAGGCCGCACCCGCGAAGTCGGTGCTTCGGTGCTATGCGACGCGAAGCAACCCGGCGGTGATTGTGTGCTATCGGCTCTCGAAGAAAGCCGAGTACAGGCACGGCATGATTGTTTACGTCCCCATTCTCATTCAGGTGCCCACGCCTTCAAATCCACCGTCCGTGACTGTCGTCGACAGTCTGGACGATATTCACCCGAACAGATAACACATCTGACAGCAGCGAGCAGCGGTGTGCCCGGTTCGGATGCTGAGATCATCCGACCCGTGCTCGATCATCATCGATTCGACATGCAACACCGGTTGGGGGCACGCGAGGATCAGCTCCTCATTGGTTACTCTTTGAAGTTCTCCAATACACCACATTTTAGGGCCAAGCGAGTGAGGTCGGCCCTACGGCGAGAGCCATACTTTCTGCGCAGTCGCTCCAGGTGTGTGTGAACCGTGTTTTCAGTGATATTCAACTTGTTGGCGATCTCGCGATCTGTCGCACCGTTGGCGACGAGCTGCAAGATTTGTTTCTCGCGGCTGGTGATACGGGGAGGAGGCGCAGGCAGACTCTGACCAGCGAGACTGGCGCCGAAGTAACTTCTTCCTGAAGCAACGGCGCGGATGGCCGTCACCAACTCCGAATCGTCGGTTTGCCGGCTCAGATATCCGCGAGCGCCGGCTTTAATGCACGGGACGGCATCGGACTGCACCTCCGATGTCGATATCACAATGACCGCGTACCCTTGTCGATGCAACTGAGCGACCTGGTCGGATGCCGCCTGGTCGGACAGCTGCAGGTTGGTCAGTACAATAATTTTCACGCCATTCGCCTTGCGGAGCAGGTCATTCACGCTTTTAACGAAGGTGGTGATCCGCAAGTCCGGTTGGGCATTGATTGCCTGCGCGAGACCGAGCTGAAGCAACGACCAGTCGCAAATAACGGCTATAGACGTCACAGACGGGCTCATTAGAAGCTCCAGCGTAGGTGGTGCCACCGGCCACATGACGTAGCGGAGTAGACGGCCGGTGCTTCCCGCCGCCTGACCCCAGACTCAGCTCTTCCGCAAGAAGTAGCACCCCGGATGGCCCGTACGGGGATGCCGGGACGAGAGGGTCCGTGATCTTTGACCTCTGGCAACGTACGAGGCTTCGCGTAGTGGCCGCTCTGATACGTGGCCGGGTCAATCGCTTCAGCTGGGACGAAGGCGAGCATGTCGATCAGCTTCTTGGTCGGCGGCTGCAGCTCGTCAATGGCTGCAGCTCGTCAATGTTGGCTCGGCGAGCACTGCGATGTGCCCCGCCGGCGTCCGTGAGGGTACCTGGGCCGACGGCGTTGAGCACAGCAACAGTGCTTGTTCTGACTGCTGGCAGTTCAGGAGCTGCGGCCGTGTCGTGTAGTGGCTGCTGCAGGCCTGGTACCGGCGCCGGCGGCGCCAGTTCGACCAGTGCAGGATATCGCTAACTGTCCCGCCGAGGCGATTTCATCCCCGTCGCCGGCATCCGGTGGCCGCGGAGGCATGCTTCCGGCAGCAACCGCTCACCGATCCCCACCGTGAGCGACAGCTTGCCGGGAAGGCCAGGAGATGGCTTCGCAGGGATTGCAGAATCAGCACGTCGTCCTGGCCATGGCGAGGAAGGTGGTACGTCGGCGGGGGCACGGAACCTGATGGTGGAGGCTGTTCCCGATATGGAAACAACACCCCGCGCTTCACGCGAGTTGACCTCGGGTCACATCAGTGACGCGCATACAGATCGACGAGCCCGATACGGGAGCAACACGTTGGCCTCAAAGCCCTTAGCCCTCGCGCAGCTTGCGCACTACGCGCGCGTCGTGCACGAAAATGACCAAACCCACCGCCAGCAGAACGCAAGCGGCCCAGACCGCCCGCGCACCCCATGCGAAGGTCAACCAGCCACCGCCAAACGCCCCCACGAGGAACGCAAGGACGACGCTGGCGAACTGGCGCGCCCGACGTCTGTCGTCCATGTCCCGATTGACCACTGCCGCGTACGCGTTCTGCATGGCTGAACGGAGATTGCCCGTGGTCATCGTGCTGTTATAGACGGCGTCACCAAGCGTGCGGAAGGTGGTCATCTGCACTGCGGCCATGAAGGCGACAAGGACGGTGACGAGCGTGTCCGGCGCGCCGGCGGGGATCAGACCGACCGCTGCCAGCACGACGAGCTCCAGCACCATGGCCGCCCAGGCCGGCTGGCGCAGCACCACCGCCACCCTCGGCCGCTGAAGGGTCTCAGCAACCAGGACACCGGCCACGAAGGCGAGAATCGGCGGGAGGCGTTCCAGCGCCTGCCACCAATGCCGCTCGGCGGCCGCAATGCCCAACAGGACGACATTGCCGCTCTGCGCGTTGGCGAACACTCCCCCTCGGCTGATGAACGTGTATGCGTCAAGGCCGCCGCCAACCAGTGCCAGCAGTGCTGCCAACCGCACCGACCGGATCGCCGGCGTCGGAGCAGTCTGCCTGGCAGGGTCGACCGCGGGGGCGGGACCCTCCGCTCCACCGCCCCGGGGCTGCGGCTCGGCGTCCGACATGCCTCCACCTCCATATCCTCGGCCTGCTGGCACTCCATATACGGTCAGGGGCTGACTGGCTGAACCGGGTTCTTTTGATTGCCCGCATCATCTGCGCATTTAAAGTCACCGAAACCATATAGCCGACGGAGTCGTTGATCCTTACGTGTCGCCCTCGTGCGGCAGTCACCAGACCGGCAGAATCAGGCCCGCCGAATGCCCGCACAGGCTCAATGGGCAAGCCGCTGGGAACCGCGTTGAACGGCTGCGACGGCTGCTTCTCGGTTCTCGGTAGTACGCCATTGGCTTGCTCCCCTGCTGAAGCAGGGGGATTCTGTCCTTCGATCAAGGACCAACGGGCATCGGAGACGTCACTGCGATACGGGTGACGAGCACTCACACCCCGTGCAACGGCCGTCGACGCCACCGGCCGCAAAAGCATCCCTGACTACCAACCGTCCAGATCAGATGTCCTCTTGCTGGCGCACGAATTTGACGACGCGACAGATTGCCTCGTTTTTCGGGATCTCGAAGTCGGCCGCAGGCCGGATCATTGACCACCTCGGTCCGCTTCTTGCGGCTCGATCCGATGCGTGTGCATGCCGCACGCGACCGCGCTGCGGTCGTCACCGTCTCGGTCCCGCGACGGCGTAGGCCGCGATGCCGACAACCGCGAGGAGCAGGGCCGTCCAGGTGCCCGCTGCCGTGCCGGGTGGCAGCAGCATCCAGCTCGCCACCTGCATCGGCGCACTCGTCGGAGGCGGGGCGAGGAACGAGAACGAGAGCCAGGCGAACGGCAGCGTCCAGGCGTACTGTCCGCCCGAGAGCGCCGCGCCCAGGGCGGCCAGTCCCGTCAGGCCCGCGCTGTCCCGGACGACGAGCGCGGTGGTGGCCATGGACTCGCCCATGGTCTGCACGGTCAGCGGCACCGCGGCGACGACCGTGCCGGCGAGCAGCACGTGCGCCGCTCTGCGGGGCACCCAGCGGATCGCGGCCGTCCGGTCCAGCGCGAGGTCCTGCCCGCTGAGCCCGGCCGAGGCTGCCATCGCCCCCGTGGCGAGGACGAGCACGGGCAGCCGCGGATCACCGGGCCCCTCGCCCCCGTCCCGGGCGAATGCCCACACCGCCACCGCGCTGATCACCACCGCGGCAAGGGACGCGGGTACCCGACGCGAACGCGCGTACAGGGGCAGCCATCTCACCGGGACGCACCGCCTTTCAGCGCGTCGAACGGGTCGCCCTTGCAGGAGAACGCGGCGGCGCGCATCGCGTTGATCCGCGAGAGCTGCTCGGCCCGCGAAAGCGCCTCGAGCTCCTTCCACACCGGGCGGGTCTTGGCGTCGGCCTCGCGGCGCATACGTGCCGGTGTGCCGGGCAACGGCCTGAGGTCCCCGAGGACCCAGCCCACCGCGACGGTCTGCGCGAACTCGTCTCCCCCGAAGCCGCTCCAGCCGACGGGGGTGCACCCCGGCACCAGGCCTTTGGCGAGCAGGGCCCAGGTCAGCTCCTCGCCCTTCGCGGCGGCGATGATGTCGTCGTCGAAGTCGAAGAGCACGGTCTTGCGGGACCACTGCGGCGTGGAGCCGTCCGGCAGTACGGCGGTGTTCTCCCGGACCGAGGCCGGCGCCTGACTGCCCAGGGCGCCATGCAGCAGGCGCAGCGCCTCCTTACCGGGACCCGCCAGGTCGGCGAGTCGCGCCTGCTGCGTCTTCGTCACGCACACCGGGCCGTCGCACACCAGTTCCGCGGCTGCCTGGTCTACGACGTACATCCGGCGAGGGTCGGAGGGGAGGACGAGCAGGGCGAGCGCCGCGCCCGCCAGGACGGGCGTCAGGGCGATCAGCCGGGCGCGCCAGGTCGCGGCGACCAGCAGCGCGAAGCCGGTCGCGGCCATGGCGAGCAGCCAGATCGTCTGTCCGACGTGCACGGAGGCGGAGAGCGTGATGAGCGCGTCGCGCACCTCCTGCACCGCCGGTGACAGCAGGGAGAGGCGGTTCGGCTCCATGCTCGGGAGCCCCGTCGCCGTGGTCGTCTGCGTCCGGCCCAACGACGTCTGCATGAGGGCCGTGAACACGAAGGCGCCCATGGCCAGCGCGGGCGGGGTGAGCACGGACGGCAGGGCCCGCCCGGCCCCCATGCCCAGCACGGCCCCCGCGACGAGAGAGAGTGCCCCTACCAGTGAGATCGGCAGCCATCCGAGGTGCGTGTACTCGGTGTGGGCGAGCACCTGGACTCCGCCCACGAGGACGAGGAGCGCGAAGGCCGAGGTCAGCGTGATCGCCGTCGCGCCCGCCAGCGTGGCCGCGCGGTGCCGGGCGGGCCGCGGCGTGCTCGTCAGCAGCTCGGACATCTTCGAGCGGTGGTCGCGCAGGCCCTGCAGCGCCCCGAGCCCCACGGCGAGCGGCCACAGGTAGAACAGCAGGGAGCGGGTCCACAGGGCCATGGACGTCCACTGGGCCGTCCACGCCGTGGTGCCCGTCCACCACGATCCGGGAATCAGGTACAGAAACGCCAGCGCCGGCGTCAGGACCACGGCGCCGGCCCACGGGGCGACGGAGCGCTTCAGCTCGATACGCAGGACGCGGACGTTCACCAAGTGCCCCTTCCCTGCTGGGGGTTGAGCAGCAGCGCCGAGTAGCCGCGCTCCAGCGGGCTGTCGCCCACGTGCTCGGGGCCGCCCACCGAGGCCAGCTCGTCCGGAGGGCCCTGGAAGACCAGCCGGCCCTCGGCGAAGAGCACCACGTCGGTGCAGGCGGCGGCGACGTCCTCCACCAGATGGGTCGAGACGAGTACGCAGGTGTCCGTACCCAGCTCCTGCAGCAGTTCACGGAAGCGCAGCCGCTGCGCCGGGTCCAGGCCGACCGTCGGCTCGTCCAGGAGCAGGATCGTCGGGTCGTTGACGATGGCCTGGGCGATGCCGGCCCTGCGCACCATGCCGCCCGACAGGGCCTTCATCCTCTCGTCGGCGCGGTCCGCCAGACCCACCCGCTCCACGGCGCGCTGCACGGCGGCGGGGATGTCCGCCTTGGGCACCTCCTTCAGCCACGCCATGTACTCGACGAACTCGCGCACCGTGAAGCGCTTGTAGTAGCCGAACTCCTGCGGCAGGTAGCCGATCCGGCGGCGCAGCGCCCGGTGTTCGCCCATGCCGCCCGCGGACTCGCCGAGCATCTCCAGGGTGCCCTCGGTGGGGCGTAGTACGGTGGCCAGCGTCCGGATGAGGGTGGTCTTGCCCGCCCCGTTGGGGCCGAGGAGGCCGTGTACGCCGGTGCCCAGCGACAGGTCGAGGCCGTCGACGGCCATCCGTTTCCGGCCGACCCTGACCTTCAGCCCGGTGGCCTGGATCTGCCAGGCGTAGGCCGTCGGTGCGATGTCGGCCGCACTCACCGCGGACGTCATGTGGTGTTCCTTTCCGATCGTCATCGATGGGCTCCCAACACGGAGTACGCGCCCCTGCGTGCGATCACGACAGCGGTACCGAGCGCGAGGACCAGTCCCCACACGGGCAGGCTGCCCGTCTGCAGGGCGAGGGTCGTACGGCTGGTAGCCAGGGTCGGCGCCACGACCGCGGCGGCCCACACGGCCGCCAGCGCGACAGCGGCGCGGGTCACGCCGACGACACCGCCGAGCGCCAGGGTCGTCGAGGTGAAGGCCAGACAGGGCAGCAGCCACTGCGCGGCCGTCACACCGGTCGCCCATCCGGCCACCAGCAGCACGGGGACGACCACGGCGAGCACGGACGCGGTGCGCCGCAGCACCAGGTACAGGCCTGCCCTCGGCGCGGAGGCCGTCAGCTCGTACGCCGGGTCCAGGCCGCGCGACCACGACGCCGCGACGCCGAGGACGGGCAGGATCGGGGCGAGCAGCAGCACCAGCGACACCTCGCCGAAGCCGGTGTCGACCAGGTCGAGCAGGAGCGCGAGCAGTGTCACGCTCACGACCATGGCCAGCCACGGCACCATCGTGGGCGTCATCCACCTCGACAGCCACGCCGACCAGCGCCGTTGGCGCGGCATCGTGGCGGTGGCGGCCAGTTGGGGTTCGAGGTCGGACCACACGGTGCCGACGAGCGCCGCCACGGCGGGCGCCTCGGCAGTGACGGCGGCCGACAGCCGGTCGCGACACACCCCGCACGCCTCCAGATGGGCCTCCAGGGCCCACACCTCGTCGGCGGCGATGTCCGTGTCGCCGCGTGCGTAACCGTCGATGATGCGCATCGACGCGTGTTCCACGCTCATGCCAGCGCCTCCCGCATCGCGATACGGGCCCGGCGGGCACGTGTCTTGACCGTGCCCTCGGGCAGCCCGAGCAGGACCGCGGTCTCCCGAACGGACAGCCCGTCGAGCACCATGGCCTGCAGTACTTGTCTGAGTTCCGGCGCGAGGCACCGCAGCGCGTCGCCGACGTCACCGCCGACGGTCGTCGCGAGTGCCTCCTCCTCGGCGGCGGGCGCCGCGTCGGGGAGAGCGGCGGCCGCGGGCGGCTCGGCGTGGTGGGCCCTGCGCCGGAAGGCGTCCACGAGGCGGCGTGCCGCGATCGTCCACAGCCATCCGGCGGCCGTCCCGCCCGCCGAGGATCCCGCGAACGCGCCCGCCGCGCGCCACACCGCCAGATACGTCTCCTGCATGACCTCGGCGACGACCTGTTCGTCGGCGCAGCGGCGGCGCAACCGCACCGCCATCCACGGCGCGGTGCGCCGGTACAGCTCCTCGAACGCCGCGCGGTCACCCCTGGCCACCAGCTGGACGAGACGCTCCTCGTCCAGCGCGCACGGTGCCTTCCTGACTGATCTCACACCGGCTAGACGCCCGAGCCGGGCCGCAGGATTTCCTCTCAACGTGATCCCCGCCACATGTGGGAAGACCCCGCGCCCGGACGGACGGGGAACGTCTGAACGAAGGCCCGCCTCGTGCCCCAACTCTCCAAGGCGCTCAACGTGCCGACCCCGACCCCCGCCGTACGCAAGCCGGGATCGGCGTGGACCGAGCTGCCCCGCCTTCGCGAGCGCCGGCACCGAGCCGGCCGGCCGCGTCCGTCCCGGGTACGCCCGCGCCACGAAGCGGCCCGAGCCGGAGACCGCCGTGAAGCCGGCCACGATCGCGCTGTAGAGGCGGTAGCCGTCGTGCAGGGTCACCGGCCCCTCGGTGGCGAGGCGTTCAAGGAGGCCGCGGCCGCGGTGCGCCGACTGGCCGCCGAAGGGCTGCTGGTGGGACCGTGCGGGCAGTACGTCAACGAGTACAGCCCCGAACAGCAGCGCCGACGCGTCAAGCAGCTGCGCGAGCGCGCCAGTGACCTGCGCCGCGAGGCACTCGAACTGACGAAAACGGCCCGGGAGATCGAGCAGCAGATGACCTCCGACGACGACTCCAAAGCCGCGTGATCCCGCCCCGCACCGGCGCCACGCGCCTGGTGTCATTGGCGAGATTCGGCGCGACCCAGGTACGGCTGTCGTCCTCGTGGTTCCACACGAAGGCATCGGGTCGGCGGATTGTCGGAGGGGCATGACCCAGATACGCCAGAAACCCGTCACGGGATGATCTTGGAGTCCGGGAAGTTCTCTACAGGATGTTAGGTACCCCGACATCGGGACAGCCGGTGGCGCTGAGAACGATCATTGCCCGATCGGCGTGAGGCCGCTGACCCGTTCTCGTACTCGCGGCGGGCCTTGGGGGCTTGAGGAACATCTATGCCAGATCGTGCGCTAAGCGTCCGGGGCCGCTGGTGGGCGCCCGCTGCGGTGCCGACCGTGAGCGGTCCGCGAAGTCGTCCCGCAGATAACAGCCCAATATCTGCGGTGACGTGATCCGTCACCTGTGTGACGTTCTCCAGCCGCTATGTGAAGCGGCCCTGTTATCTGTGGCGAGGGGGAAGTGATGCCCACCGTCGTGCAGTTGTCGGCCCGGCAGGAGTTGACCGTCCGCGCGGCGGCGACGTGTTCCTCGATTCGCTCGGCAACCCGAACACGGTCCGCAACTACGGGATCGGGGCCGACAAGACCGCTGAGCGGATCGGCGAGGCCCGACCGCTGGCGTCGGTCGCGGACGACGAGATCGGTGAGGCCCTGGAACTGCTGTGGGGCACCGCGGCGGTCAACACCTGGAACTCGCGCCGAGCGGGAGTGCTGTCCTGGCTCGGCTGGTGCCGGGAGCGCGGCTACGAAGCCCCGATGGTCCCGGCCTGGGCGAAGCGGCTGACGGCGCCTGACTCCGAGACCCCGGCCCGCTCGAAGATGGCGATCGACCGGCTGATCGCCCGGCGCGAGGTGCACCTGCGGGAGAAGACGCTGTGGCGGATGCTGTACGAGACCGCCGCCCGCGCGGAGGAGATCCTCGGTGTGAACGTCGAGGACCTGGACTTCGCCGGGCGCCGCTACCCGGTCAAGGCGAAGGGCGCCCGGAGCAAGGCCCGCCTCCGGGGCCAGGCGCGCGAGGACTACGTGCTGGATACCGTGTACTGGGACGCCGGCACCGCCCGGCTTCTGCCCCGGCTGCCGAAGGGCCGCACGCGCGGGCCGGTGTTGGTCACCCACCGCCACCCAGGTCCGGGCAAGGTCGTCAGCCCTCGGGATGTCTGCCCGGACACCGGGCTGGCCCGCCTGTCGTACGGGGCAGGCCCGCGCGCTGCTGGACGAGCACACTGCCCTACGCGGCCTGGGAACGGGCTGGGACCTGCACGAGTACCGCCACTGCGCCCTGACCCACCTCGGCGAGCAGGGCGCCTCGCTGCTGATGCTGACGGCGAAGTCCCGGCACAAGAAGCCGGAGAACGTCCGCCGCTACTTCAAGCCTTCTCCGGAGGTGATCGCCGAGCTCACCAGCCTGCTCGCCCCCAGAGACGCCCGCCGCTGAAACGTCGCCGCCCGTCAGAGCAGGGCCGTTCGGGTGACGGGGTTCGTGTCCAGGACGCGTGGCTGCTCGCTGGCCGCCCGGGGGGAGGCGATGATCCGTGCGGCCCTGGGGGAAGGGGGTCAGCCTTCGCGGCTGGGGAGCATGGCCAGGGCCTGGGAACGCTGTGCGACGAGGTCGTCGTAGGTGCCGTCGCGCTCGGCCCAGCGGTGCATGAGGACCCCCTTCACCAGGATTTCGCGGGGGGTGGGGTCCTCTGAGAGCAGTTGCACGACCTCGGTGGCGAAGTCGTCGAGCGGCAGCGCGTGCGGGTTCACCTTTTCCTGGCCTGCTGTGGCGACGGCCGGCGGGACGAGTTCGACGACGCTGACGCCGGTGCCGTCGAGTTGCGCGCGCAGCGCCTCGGAGTAGGCGTGCACCGCGGCCTTCGAGGCGGCATAGGTGGGCATGGGCGGGAAAGGCAGGAAGGCGATGCCGGAGGTGACGGTGATGAAGGTGCCGGCGCCCCGCCGGACCAGGTGCGGGGTGAAGGCGTCGATCACCCGGATGGTGCCCACCAGGTTGGTGTCGATCGTCGTCTCTGCCGCCTCGAAGTGCGCGGGGTCGCGCAGGTCCTCCAGGAGCATGACGCCCGGCATCGTCACCACGGTGTCCAGCTCGGGGTACCGGGCGAGCACGGCGTCACGGGCAGATGCGACGGCGGCACTGTCGGTGACATCGATGCTGATCGTGCCGAAGCCCTCTCCGGCGAGTTCCAATAGTGCCTCCGGGCTGCGGCCGCCAACGGCCACGGTGCTGCCCGCTGCGGCGAACCGGCGGGCCAGCTCTCGCCCGATACCCGAGGTCCCGCCGACGATGAGAACGGTGCGGTTGGAGAGATCCACGAGATCTTCCCTTCAGTCCAGGACGCCGACGGCGTTCAGGCCCGCGGCGCATCCAGTCCTTTGTGAACAGTGCTACCGCAGTCTTGGCGGCATCCGCTGGGTGTGACAGTGCCCCCGTCTTCCCTGGTCCTACCAGGGCCCCCTCTGAGTCACGCACACCGCATTACGGTGTCGGTATGAAGGATGAGGAATCCGGCAACCGGCTCGGCAGCTACCTGCGCGCCCGGCGCGAGCTGATCTCACCGGCACAGGCAGGGATCCCGCCCGGCGGCAACCGCCGCGTGCCCGGCCTGCGCCGTGAGGAAGTCGCCCTGCTCGCCGGAATCAGCCCCGACTACTACCTGCGACTGGAACGCGGCCGCGACAAGAACCCCTCACCTCAGGTCCTCGAATCACTCGCGCGTGTCCTGCGCCTCGACGACGTCGAGCGGACGTATCTGCTCGGCCTCACGGCAGCACGCCCCAGGGCTCCGCGCCGCAAGCGACCCGAGCACGTACCGGCACGGGTGCACCAGCTCCTCACCCACCTTCAGATTCCCGCGTTCGTCGAAGGGCGTGCGTTCGATGTCCTGGCCTCCAACCCCATGGGCGTCGCGCTCTCCCCGCGCCTGCGGCCCGGCCAGAACCGGCTTCGTTCCCTCTTCCTCGATCCCGAGGAACAAGCCTTTCACCAGGACTGGGCCAAAGCCGCCGCCAGCTTCATCGCCGCTCTTCGCACCACCATCGGGGACGACACCGACAACCCCCGGTTTGTCGAACTCGTCGGAGAGCTCGCACTGTCCAGTCAGCGGTTCCGCACCCTGTGGGCCCGACACGACGTCCGCAACCTCGACGGAGGCACCACCACCGTCCACCACCCCATCGTCGGTGAACTGCGGCTCCACCGCGACAAACTCCCCATCGACGACGTCATCCTCGTTGTCTACTACCCCGACAAGGACAGCGACAGCGACGAGAAGCTGCAACTCCTCGCCGCACTCTCACAGACCGAACCCGCCGACACAGCACACAGCAGGCCGGCAGACGCCCCACACCCGAAAACACCCTGACGAACACCGGCCTCCCGGCAGTACAGCCAGAACGGCCGCGCCACGATGTCCGCCATCCGCGGACCGCCTCGGCGCCCGGTCATTAGTCGTCGGTGGCGTCCGGGGCGCGCAGGGGCCGCAGGCCGCCGGGCAGGTCGGGGAGCTGGAAGAAGTAGCGGCCCAGCATGTTGATGTGATGGCGGACGAACGGGGAGAGGCGGCCCACGTCCTCGTCGCGGACCTCGACCCGTCCTCGCGCAGCTGCGTGACGGCGGCGTCCATGTACCTCGTGTTGAACAGCACGAGCGCACTCAGGACCAAGCCCAGCGCGCCGATCTGATCCTCCATGCCGTCCTGGTAACGCTGGTAGAGCTGTCCGGCCTTGCCGTGGAAGATCTACCGGGCGAGCGCGTGGCGGCCCTCCTGAGGTTGGCCTGCACCTTGATCTTCCGCCGGTAGGCCGGTTCGTCGGCCAGGCGCAGGATGTACAGGGTCTTGGCGATCCGCCCGTAGTGGGCGATCGCGTCGCCCAGCGGGGTCGGCCGGCCGTCGCGCGAGAGCATCCGGATCACGTCGTAGCCCGCACGGCCCCGGTGTGGATGGAGCCGATGATCCGCAGGATGTCCTCCCAGTGCCGCTCGATGCGGACCAGGTCGACACGGCTGTGGGCCGCGTCCTGGAACGCGCCGTAGTCGGCGGCACGGACGATGCGCCACATCTTCTGGTCCGGCAGGTCCGCCGGCTGCGGCGCATAGGTGAACCCCGCCAAGGTCAGGGGTCCGAAGACAATGTCGGAGTACGAGGCAGTATCGGTAACGGTCATGTCCGGGCGCTTGCCACCATCGCGGTTGTACAGGACATCCAGCACATACAGCGAGTCGCGCGGGGTGCCGGCCACCACCTTCCCGCCGAGCCCTGCCGGCTGGTCATTGATCATGTTCAACCAGGTGGCCCCGCCCCGCCGCCCGAAGAATTTCGGGTTCGGCCGGGCGTACACCGACGGCACCACAAACCGCATCCCGTCGACCGAGGCGACCAGACCGCCGCCCCGCGCACTGGCGAGCGGGATCGCCGCCTGGGTGGCGATCAGTGTGGCGTTGGCGGCCCGGTAGGTCGCCAGCCGCAGATACGTCTGGTCGACGTGGGACAGCCGCCCGTACTTAAGCGCGTCGATGCCGCTGATCACCGGGGTGTAGCCGACGTTGCAGCCGTGCGCCACCAGCAGCGCCGCGATGGTGACCGGCAAGTCCCGCAACCGGGCCTCGCCGCCGGTGACCGAGGCGAGCGCCTGGTCCGCGCCGGTCCAGGAGAACATCTCCAGCAACACCTCCGGCAGGTCCACGCGGAGCAGCATCGGGTTCACCGCCGCCCGCAGGTCCAGGAGGGAAGCCGGTTCGGGCTCCGGCGCCAGGGCCGGCTTTGGGGCTTACCTCGGCGCTACCCCCCTTACGGTCGGGTGAGAATTTCGGCTCCGCTGTCGGTGATGGCGATGGTGTGCTCGCTGTGTGCGGTCCGGCAGCCTGTCGCGCTGCGCAGCGTCCAACCGTCGGCGTCGGTGACGAGTGTGGCAGTGTCGGCCATGACCCAGGGCTCCAGGGCGAGCAGCAGTCCGGGGCGCAGCTTGTATCCGCGGCCGGGCCGTCCGGTGTTCGCGACGTGTGGGTCCTGGTGCATGGTCGAGCCGATGCCGTGGCCTCCGAACTCGGTGTTGATCGGGTAGCCCGCCTTGCTGAGGACCGTGCCGATGGCGTGGGAGAGGTCGCCGATGCGCGCCCCAGGCTTGGCGGCGGCGATGCCGGCGGCGAGTGCACGTTCGGTCGTCTCGATCATCGCGACGCTCTCCGCCGGCCTGGCCTTGCCCACCAGAAAGCTGATCGCGGCGTCCGCGGCGACCCCGCCCCTGGCTACGGCGAGGTCGAGAGTCAGCAGATCCCCGTCTGCCAGCGTGTAGTTGTGAGGCCGCCCATGGAGCACTCCGTCGTTGACGGCCGTGCAGATGTAGTGCCCGAACGGGCCGCGCCCGAAGGAAGGCGCGTAGTCGACGTAGCAGGACTGCGCTCCCGCCTCGGTGATCATCTCCTTGGCCCACTGGTCGATGTCCAGCAGGTTCGTCCCGACCGTGCTGCGCTGCTTCAGCGTGTGCAGGATGTTTCCGACCAGGGCGCCGGTGTCCCTCGCCCGCTCAAGCCGCGCGGAGTTCAGGATCTCAATCATGGGGGACCTCTCATGTATGTCCAATAACTATCCCGGTCTAACTGTACCGGTATTAGAATGGGGTCATGGTCAGGTTGCCGCTCACCCCCGCCGAGGTAGAACGCGGACAGCGCCTTGGCGCCCTGCTCCGCCGAGCCCGGGGCTGCCGCTCGATGCTGGACGTGGCGCTCGCTTCGCACATCTCGCCGGAAACTCTGCGGAAGATCGAATCCGGCCGTGTGGCTACCCCCGCCTTCCCGACCATCGCAGCGATCGCCGACACCCTCGCCCTGTCTCTCGACGCCGTCTGGGCCGAGATTAGCCAGGCGGAGCGAACCGTCGAGGATCAGTCGGTCCTGCCTGTCACACGGCATCCATCGCTGGTTTCGTAACGCCGCACTCAGAGAGTCAGCGGTTCACTGACCGCGCTGTGCCGGTACGCCTGCGCGCACGCTGATCACCTCGTCGACCAGCCCGAGCACCGCCTAGCGGACCTCGGCGGCTACACCGACCTGGCCGCCTGTCGGCTCCGTCGCTTCCTGCCCGAAGGGCGCGAGCGCCCGCACCCTCGCGCTGTGCCCGCACACGGGGAAGGTGTGGGAGACCCGGTAGCCGACGCACTCGCGGCAGGCGGCCACATCGCCGTTCTCCTCCTTCGGCATCGCGGTGCGGTTGGAGATCCGCTCCTCCCACTCGTGCCCGGCCGCACACCACCACCACACCGCGACCTGCATCTTCGGCGTCGCCTTCTGCGGCGTCAGCCCGCCGTTGCGCTCCTGAAGCCACATCGCGGCGACCTGCGGATACGCTTCGACCAGCGAGACCCCTAACGCGCCACGGTCCCCTTCCTCTGCTCGGTCAGGCCGCCTGACCGAAGCCCTCGCTGGTGAGGTTCTCCTCCCGCAGCCGTGTGAAATCCACATTCAGCTTCGGGTCGTACGCCTCCGGCTGGATGCCGAGCTCATGGGTGCTGTACTCGCCGAACCGCTTGATGTGCTCGGTCAGGTACGGCGAGATGTGGGCCAGGTCCTTGGGGTCGATGGCGTAGCCCTCCTCCTGGAGCTGGCGCACGATCTCGGCGATGTCCAGGGCGTTGTGGAAGATCACCGCGTTCGTGAGCTGAGCGTTGAATTTCGCGGTCTTCTCCTGCTCGACGGGGTCGTTGTCGGTGATGACGCCGCCGTTGCCGAAGCCAATCCACTGGGAGAAGCCGTTGAACGCCTCGATTCTGTGGAATCAAATTTGTCAAGTAGTTCAGCCTTTGCCCTGGTTGAGGTTCGGCCGAGATACGGCCGGGGATGGCAGAGCCTCTTGATGTCCGGTCAGGATTGTTCGTAAGGGACCCCTCACCGAGCGGACGCAATGAAGCCGCGGCGAAATCGGAGGATGCGGGGGAACGTTTCGGCTCGGCCGCTCCTCCTGACCCGCCGATGCGGTTCCGCAAGAGACCCGCCGAAGGCGAGAGGCGTTTCCATGGCATCGAGCACGACCTCGGGCAGGCATGCTGCCCCCAGACCTCTCCCGGCCGCCGAGGGGGCGGAGCACCGATGGCTGGAGGTGCGCGGCGCCAGGTTGCACGTGGCCGAGTACGGAACCGGCACGCCGGTCCTGCTGTTGCACGGTTTCCCGCAGCACTGGTTCGCCTGGCACCGGGTCGCCGTCCTGACGGCTGCCGGACACCGGCTGATCTGCCCGGACCTGCGGGGCTTCGGCTGGTCGGAGCAGACCAGGCGCGGCTACGACATCGAGGGCTTGTCCGACGACATGCTTGCGCTGATGGACGCTCTTGGCCTTGACCGGGTGGGCCTGGTTGGGCACGACTGGGGGGCCCACGTGGGCTTCCGGCTGTGCCTGCGGGCACCGGAGCGGTTCAGCGGCTACCTGGCGCTCAATATGGCCCACCCGTGGGCCCGGCACCGGGCGATCCTGCCGAACCTGTGGCGGCAGTGGTACACCGCCTTCATCGAGTATCCGGTGATCGGCAAAGCCGTGCTGCGCCGGTGGCCGGCGTTCACCCGCTTCCTGCTGCGCCATCAAGTCGCCGACCGGTCGGTCTGGCAGGTCGACGAAGTGGCCGAGTTCACCGCCGCCGCCCGCGTCGGCGCGCACGCCGGGCAGGCCATGTTCTGGCAGTACGTCGTCCGGGACATCCCGGCGCTGCTGCGCGGCGCGTGGCGCGGGCATCGGCTCACCGTGCCGACCGTGCTGCTGGGCGGCGAGCGGGACAATGTGATCCCCTCGTCCATGCTGGCCGGCGGCGAGGGCCATGCGGACGACCTCACCGTACGCATCGTGCCCGGCGCTGGCCACTTCCTGCCCCGGGAGGCCCCACAAGCGGTGGCCAAGGCGATGAAGGAGCTGTTCGTGACGGGCCGCTAAAGCCGCTAACGTGCGGCCGCCCGGAGCGCGACTCTGCGGACGAATGCCTGCCCGCGGCGGGCCCCGAGCAGTCGGCCGTACACCGACTGGACCGGCCGCAGGACGGCGGGACGCGCCGCACCGAGCACCGCGAAGCGCGTGCCGTCGCCCTCCGGGGCGGCGGCCATGCCACCCACCACGAGGCGCGACTGCATCAGGCACCAGCCGGGAGCCAGCCGCACCTCGAAAGCGCCGCGGACACCCAGCGGTCCCACCGCCCGGGCCGGCTTGCGATCGGCGTCACCCGGCGGGACGCGGAACTCGCGCAGGAAGGGCACGAGGTGCGGCAGCTCACCCGCCAGATCCTCGGCGACCGCCCACACCTCGTCGTACGGCAGGTCCAATCGCTCCTCCGCGTACATCGCGGCATGCAGTCCCGCGGCCATCACCCGCAGCCGCGCCACGCAGTCAACGCTCATCGCTGCCACGCCTTCCGGAACGCCGAACGGGCACGATGCAGACGGGACTTGACCGTACCCGGCGCGATGCCCAGCACCTTGGCGGCACTTCGTTCATCCAGCCCCTCCAGCTCGCGCAGTACGAGCACCGCGCGGTGATGCACCGGCATCCGCGCCAGCACGTCCCGCACCTGTACGGACAGCTCGCCGTCACCACGAGGGACGAGGCCGCGCAGGCGGGCCACGTCATCCGGGTCGACGGCACGCGCGACAGCAGTGCGCCGCGCCACCCTTACCGCCTCGCGCACGGTGATCGTGCGCGCCCAGCCGTAGAACGCCTGCGGATCACGCAGCCCCCGCACTCCCAGGAAGATCGCCACCAGCGCCTCCTGGACGGCGTCCTCGCTGTCCGACACGGCAATCGGCCGGCACAGCCGGGTCACGTACGGTGTCACCAAGGTCAGCAATTCGTCCATCGCCAGCACGTCCCCAGTCCGTGCGGCGCGCACCAGCGCGGCCGCGGCGTCCCACGGCCGCTGGTCTTCTCCCGCCGAACCGTCCATCGCCCTGGACATTACCGTCCTGGTCTCACCCGCCGATCGTCCGCAGCCGCATCCCTTCCGGCCGTATCTCGGCCGAACCTCTGGTTGACCTCGACGATCGGCAGCAGCGCCGCCGACGGTGGGACGTCGAGTTCTCGCGGAGTCGGGCCTGACGGAGTCGGGACATCGGCGAGGCGGCCAAGCAACTGGTCGAGGGCGTCCTGGCCGTCGTCGACGGCGGCGCGTTCTTCGTCGCTGAGCGGCATGCTGGCGAGCATGCGTTGCAGGTTGTCCTTGGCCTCCAGCAACTGGGCCTTGCTCGACCCCTTCGGCGTGCGTGCCGTTCGGGGATGAAGCTCGAACCCGCCGAAGCCGTCCACCGCCGCTGCGGGCACTCCCAGGGCGCCGGCCTGCACGCGCAGGGCCTTCGCCATGCGCCCAGGCTCATGCCTCCGCTCCCGAGCAGGAAGCACGACTGATCGTCGCCACCACGAACATGACGGCGGTTCAGGCAGGCCCTCTCATGGACCGCCGCCGACGCGGGACAGCCCTTGGGGCGTGCGGGTCAGCCGCCCTGACCGGCGCTTCCGACCGGGCCGACCTTCACCGGGGAGCCGGAGCCGTCCGTGACGGGCAGGGTGGCGGCGCCCGGCCAGTTGAGGGTGACCGACTTCGTCTCGTCCGGCGGGGTCACCACCAGCCCGGTGACGCGAACGCCGGAGCCGCCCGACTTGTTGAACGGGTAGTTGATGGGGAAGTACGTCGACTTCCCGTTCTTGAGGATGGCCGAGCCGGCCTGCTGGCCGGTGCGCTTCGCGGACAGCGATCCCGCGTTGGTCTTCAGGTCGACGCCCGCGTACCCGGAGATCGTGCAGTCCCGGCCGCCGCGGTTCTTCAGCTCGACCACGACGGTGCCGTCGGGGTCGCCGTCGATGGTGTTGTCCTTCGCCGTGATCTCCAACTCGTCGGTGCGGCACTTGCCGACCTTGGCGTTCGCGTGGGAGCCGGTCCCGGCAGCCGTACCCGTCCCGCCGGAGCTCGTTGCGCCGGAGTTCGTCGCGGAGCTCGTCCCGGCGGAGTCCTTCGCGCCGCTCTGGTCCGAACTGCCCGAGTCCGAACCGCCGCCCGAGGACGACGCGGTGGCCCCGGACGACGCGGTGGACGTGGACGACGGGTCGCTCTGTGCCGTGCCGGCGTCGTCGTTCTGGCAGGCCGTGAGCGAGAGACCGGCGGCGACGGCCAGGGCGGCGAAGGTGAGCTTGTGAACGCGCATCGTTTCTTCCTCAGGATCGGTTGGCAGTGCCGGCCGCTCGGTACCGGTCGGTACGAGCGAGCGTTTCCGATCACCAAGACCGGCCCGGCCAGGCGGCGCGTTCCGCCCAACCACCCGCTAATACATCCCTGTTACACGTACTGCCAGGCACAACGCGCACCACCAGCGGGCGCACCGCGCCGGGGCACGCCGCCGGCCAGCCGGGACGGCGGTTCCCGCCACCGTTCCGCACCTGTTCGGGGCCGCCGTCCGCTGGGACAGACCCGTAACCCGGCGGATCTTGACCCCACAAACCGGCGGCATACCCTCCTCAACCCACCTCGCCTCGCCTGCCACGATTTCCACGATCTCGGGACTTGTGCAGGACTCGCGGACAGGCGGAGAGTGTCGGGCTCTCGTCGGTCGTCCGGGAGAACTCCGGGCCCGCGAATCCGGCGACCGGGCTCTGCTCGGCGCATCACGGTCGCACGCCGGCTCGCCAAGTGCGTGCACGACGCGGGAGGGTCCGCGTTCGTCGGCACGCTGGAGTACAAGACGGTCAGGCACGGCCGCACCTTCGCCAAGGTGGACCGCGCTTTCCCGTCCTCTCAGGTCTGCTCGGCCTGCGGATTCCGGTACGGCCCCAGGCCCCTGCACGTCCGAGAGTGGACGTGCGGCGCGTACGGCACCGACCGCCACCGCGCCCACAGCGCAGCCCGCGACGTCCTCAGCGCGCCCGCACTCGGAAACGCAGCACCCTCCCGCAGCCATGCACGGCGGAGACCGGCCGATGATGTGACTGATCCTTCTCGCCGGCTCGCGCGGGGCGCCGCGAGACACGAGGTTTCTCATTACCCCGCTACCTACAGCATCAGTGGCGCAGGATGGAACTGCACCCTGAACACACTCACCTGCACCCGTAGCGACGTCCTCCCCGCCGGGAGCAGCTACCCTCCCATCACCCTGAAGGTCGACGTCTCCTGCACGGCCCGCTCCCAGGTGACGAACACCGCCATCGGCGGCGACGACACCACTACCCGCACCGCCACCGACCTCACCAAGATCGACCGCCACAACCACTACGAGCGCTGCGAGCACCACGACCACTGGTAACCGAACTGACCTGTGCCAACGGCGGGGACGTCCATGAGGGCGGCCCTGCCGTTAAGCACGCGCTGCTGATCAGCAGCGGGAGCTTCGCGAGCGCCGAAGCCGGCAGTGGTTCACCAGCCGCGCTGATCGAGTGATGGCGACAGCCGTGTCCTCGTTGCGCCGCATGGTGTGCAGTTCGGTGTGGTGTCGTTCTGCTGGTGGTCCATCCGTGCGTGGGCGGTCCGCCCACCTTCCCCGGAAGCCCGGGCGACAGACAAGGCGGGGACCGGGAACGGAGACCACGGGATGGCGAGCTCAGCGGCCGCGGTGTTGTCGGCGGCTCAGCCCTGGACCGCTCAAGACACCTGGCTCCTGGTGGTGGTGGGTGTCTCCATCGCCCTCGTCGTTCTGCTCATCAGCTGGTTGAAGATCCACGCCTTCCTGGCCCTGACGGTGAGCTCCCTGACCGTCTCACTCCTGGCTGGTCAGCCCGCCGAAAAGGCCGTCGGCTCCTTCACGACCGGGATGGGCCGCATTACAGGCTCGGTTGGCGTGCTCATTCTCCTTGGCGCGATTCTGGGCCGTATGCTGGCCGATTCCGGCGGTATCGACCGGATCGTCGACACCTTGACCCGCACCGTCCGACCCGAATGGCTGCCGTGGGCGATGACCCTGGTCGCGGCCCTCGTCGGGTTGCCGATGTTCTTTGAGGTCGGCTTCGTCATGCTGATGCCGTTGGTGCTGCAGCTGGCGAAGCAGCTCCACTACCCGGTGCTGCGGGTGGGCATGCCCGTTGTGGCCGGTCTGGCCACTGTGCACGCGCTCGTCCCCCCTCACCCGGGGCCACTGATCGCGATCCAGGCAGTGCACGCCTCGATCGGGCTCACCATGCTTTTCGGGCTCCTGATCGCGCTGCCCTGCGCCATCGTCGTCGGCCCTCTGTTCACCGCCTATATCTGGCCCCGTGTGCCGGCCCACGTGCCCGACTCCGTCGAAGCCGCCTTCACCACCACCCCTCACGACAAGAGCGACGACGCGGGCGCCAGCGGTGATGTGGAGGGTGTCGAACGAGCGCCACGCAGGCTACCGAGCCTCCCGGCGACCCTCGGCACCATCCTGCTCCCTATTGTGCTGATGGCACTCAAGGCGATCTTCGACAGCATTCCCATGTCCCACGGCACGCTGTACACCGTCGTAGAGTTCCTGGGCACCCCGATGATCGCACTGCTGGTGGCGGTATTCGTGTCGCTGGTGACATTCGGATATGCGCTCGGCGCCGACCGGCGCCACATCCAAGCATCCCTGGCCAAGAGCTTCGCGCCCGTCGCGGGCGTACTGGTGATCGTCGCGGCCGGCGGAGGATACTCCCAAGCCCTGCAGGACACCGGTGTCGATCGTGCCGTCACCCTGGCGGCAAGTCACCTCCACCTCTCGCTGCTCCTGCTCGCGTGGCTGATCGCCGCCTTGATGCGAGTCGTCGTCGGGTCCGGCACCATCGCCACCATCACCGCAGCCGGCATCGTCGGCCCCCTCGCGGACGGCCTGGCGCCCACTCAGGCAGCGCTCCTCGCCCTGGCCCTGGGCTCGGGATCGACATTCATGGGGCATGTCAACGATGCGTCGTTCTGGATGATCAAAGAGTATTTCGGAATGTCGGTCGGTGGCACGTTCAAGACCTGGACGGTGTCCCACACTCTGCTCTCGTTGACATCCTTGGGCTGCATCATGCTGCTCAACGCCGTCGTGTGACACCCCTTTTGGGCCGACGACCACGGGCTGTGCGGCTGGGGTCGGGATGGTTGATGTGGTGTCAGGTGCCGTCTCGTAGGCGATGGGACGGCGGACGACCGCACGCGCTGTCGGCGCCGCCACGAGGTCGGCGACTGGCACGCCTCCCAGCGCAACCCTTTCAACGGCACCCGAGCACCTCGTCCAGGCCATCCGGCACGGCCTGAGAAAGGGGAAGGAGGCGACAGGCACGTCATCCACCCGCTCCATCGGTTGTGGGATCCCCCGTGTCCGGAGGAAGTTTTAGCGTATTCGCAGTGATCCTTTGACCAACCCCAACACTCAGGTTTGTGAGCTGTCATGCAAAACGAACGAAAGGCCAGTCGAGGGCGCGTCGTCGTCGGCGTCGACGGCGAAAAGGGAAGCACCGCGGTACTGCAGCGCGCGGCGGAAGAGGCACGGCGCCGGGATGCCACCCTCCTGGCCGTCATAGTGTGGAGTCCGTTCGGGGGCGAATACGTCGAGCGTATGTTTCCTTGTCCGGAGCTGAGCACATCGCAGGAGGCGTTGGCCCGGGAAACACTCGACACGCAGTGCGAGCGCGCTTCTCTTCCCAACGACGTGCCGGTGGAGCACCGAGTGGCAAAGGGCGTTCCTGGACCGGTACTGACGAGTCTGGCTCGGGGAGCCGAAGATCTGCTGGTGGTGGGTCGCAAGCGCCGACAGGTCCTCCGGCGGCTGCGTCGCACGGTCGACAAGTACTGCCTTCAGCACGCGGCATCACGTGTACTGGTCGTTACAGCGCCATGACACGGATGGATCGGCATCGGGAGGGCGGCCAAGCCTAGCGAGGCCGCTCCCCGATCCGCTCGGCCGCCTTTTCGGCGATCATGATTGTGGGTGCGTTGGTGTTTCCGCTGATGACAGTCGGCATGACCGAGGCGTCGACGACACGGAGTCGCTCGACTCCGTAGACCTCCAGGTCCGAATTGACGACCGAGTCGTGTCCGGTGCCCATGGCACAGGTGCCCACTGGGTGATACGACGTGGCACTCCACCTGCGGACGTGCTCTTCGAGAGCCGCGTCGTCCAGGCCGTCCAGACACTCCAGGTCGTCGCTGGGCGGCAGGTACGACCGCGCCAGGTATTCGGCGAAGGGTGCGCAGTGGGCGATGCCCATGACCGCTCTGAGCCCGGCGACCATGACCGGCACATCCGCAGGCACGTCGAAGTACCGGGGATCGATCAGCGGTGGGGCCTGCGGATCAGCTGACGCGAGACGGACGGTGCCGCGAGTCTGCGGGTTCAGGGGGACGCAGTTCATCGTGAACACCGGCTGGTCGGATACTTCCTCACCGCTGAGAATGAGTGCCGTGGCCCCTCCCACCAACTGGACGTCAGGACGGCTGTTGCCGTCCGTGACGTTGAGGAACGCGCCGACCTCGCCGTAGTTGGAGGCGAAGGGCCCGTCGCCGTGGGCACGCCACCGTTCGAGGTTGTCCGGGGTGAGCAGGTCCCGGACGATGTCAGTGGAGTTCCGGGTCTCCCACACGACGGGAGCCATCAAATGGTCTTGCAGGTTCCGCCCGACCCCGGGCAGGGGGACTCGGACGTCTATCCCCACATCGTGCAGCTCGTCGGGATCGCCTATGCCCGACAGGAGCAGCAACTGGGGCGAGTTGATGGATCCGCCGCAGAGCAGGATCTCCCTGTCGGCGTGGGCCGTCCGCTCCTGTCCGTCCCGGAGATGGGTGACGCCGGCCGCGCGTGATCCCTCGAGCGTGATCTTTGTTGCCAGGGCGCCGGTGCGTACCGTGAGATTGGGCCGGCCAAGAGCGGGGCGCAGATAGGCGTCGGCCGTGGACCACCGTCGCCCGTGATGGCAGGTGACCTGGTACAGGCCGGCGCCGGCAGGGGACGCACCCGCGAAGTCGTCGTTGTGGTCCAGTCCCCATTCCACGGCGGCGTCCAGCCAGGACCGTGACAGTTCGTGGGTGTAGACGCGGTCCTCGACGTGCAGGGGTCCGTCCGAACCGTGGTAGGGCTCGCCGAGGCGGCGGTTCGACTCGGACTTCATGAAATACGGCAGGACGTCGTCGTAGCCCCAGCCTTTCGCACCGTGCTCGTCACGCCAGCTGTCGTAGTCGTGCCGGTTGCCCCGGGTGTAGATCATGATGTTGGTGGATGATGAGCCGCCCAGTGTCTTGCCCCGGGGCCAGGAGAAGGTGCGGCCCGGCTGGGGCTGCTCGACCGTCCGGTAGCTCCAGTCGGTATGCGATCCGAAGAGCATGCCGAGCGCGGCTGGGATGTGGATGAGTTCGTCGGTGTCGGGGCCGCCCGCTTCGAGGAGTAGCACGCGGACGCGGTCGTCGCGGCTCAGGCGTTCTGCGAGTACGCAACCGGCGCTGCCGGCGCCCACGATGACGTAGTCGAATCCTTCGGTTCCGGTGGAAGTCATGCTGGCTCTCCCTCGCCCGGCGGACGGCCGTCGCCTGGACTCGCCCGAGCCGGGCGACGGATGCGGGCCGTGGCGTCAGGGGTGGTAGATCGACTGGAGTTGCTGGTATGCGTGAAGCCCTTCGGGCCCCAGTTCGCTGCCGAGTCCACTGGCCTTCCTGCCTCCGTAGGGGGAGGTGAGGTCGGGCAGATAGCCGTTGAGCCCGACGGTGCCGGTCCGGATCCGGCGGGCCACCTGGGCACCGTGGTCCAAGTCCGTGGTCCAGACGGTGCCGGCGAGACCGTAGACCGACTCGTTCGCCAGGCGCACTGCCTCGTCCTCGCCGTCGTAGGGCGTGATCGTGAGGACCGGGCCGAAGATCTCCTCCTGCGCGATGGTCGATGAGTTCTCGACGTCGGCGAATACGGTGGGTTCGACGAACCAGCCTCGGTCGAGGCCGGGCGGCCGGCCTCCTCCGGTGGTGAGCCGAGCCCCCTCGTTGAGGCCGGTCTTGATGTACCCCAGCACACGTTCGCGCTGGCGCTGGCCGACGAGCGGGCCGATCTGGGTGTGGGGGTCGAGCGCGTCACCGACGACGGCGTCACGGGCCATCGCCGTGCAGAACTCGACCACTTCCCGATACCTGCTGCGGGAGGCCAGGATCCTGGTGCTCGCGTAACAGGTCTGACCGTTGTTCAGCAGACTGGCCATGAAGAACTGCTCTGCGTTCGCGGCGAGGTCGGCGTCGTCGAGGACGACGGCGGCGGACCTGCCTCCCAGTTCCAGGGTCACCGGCCGCAGCAACTCGGCGCATGTGGCGGCCACTTGGCGCCCCGCCCGGGTGGAGCCGGTGAACGACACCCTGTCGATGTCAGGATGGGCGACCAGATACGCGCCGGTGTCGCGGCCGCCCGCAACAATGTTGATCACGCCGTCGGGGATGCCCGCTTCCTCGACCGCCTCCGCCAGCAGCACCGAGTCGAGGACCGTCTCCGGTGCCGGCTTGAGGACGAGCACGCAACCGGCCGCCAGCGCCGGGGCCATCTTGAAGAAGGCGATGGTCTGAGGGAAGTTCCAGGTCATGATGGCGGCTACGACGCCTGCGGGTTCCCGGCGGACCAGGGTGGTGCCACGGGGCAGTCCGGTACGCAGTTCCTCGCCCGTCATGCTGTCGGCCAGACCCGCGTAATAGCGCAGCAGGGCGGATGGCACCACACCTTCGAAGGACCGGGCGACAGTGATCGGCATGCCGTTCTGCGCGCTGACGGCGTCGGACGTCGCCCCCTTCCTGGCATCGAGCGCGTCCGCGAGACGGATCATGGCGGCCGCGCGACGTCCAGTGCCCCAGGATGCCCAGCCGGTCGGTGCGTCGAATGCGGCACGAGCGGCCCCGACCGCCCGGTCGATGTCGCCCGGGGAGCCGTCCGGTACGGCACCGAGGTGATCGCCGGTACTCGCGGATACGGCGTTGATGACGCGATCGCCGGATGCGCGCACCCAGCGCCCGCCGATGAACAGATGGTTGGGATCCATGGTGGACTTCTCCTCGGCATGGCCGTGGGCTCACGGCACTCCGTGATGTTCGAGATGTGGATGGCCCCGCGAGCACGAGGGTGCTCAGCGCGGTACGCAGGCCGCTGCCAGTTGCGGCTTCCCGGGCCATGGCCCGGCGCGTCGAACCTGCGGGTGGGGCTACATCTGCGACGCCCCTTGCGGCTGGTACCGGCCTCACGAGGAGCGCTTTCATGATTCAAAACTGAATAAATGCGACATTACACCCATCTGGGGTAATGCGTCACCAGATGGGTAGGAGATCGGCGGAAAAACTTTGGGAAAGGTGGCACCTCGTGAGGACATATGGCGGAGCAACGGCGGAACAGCGCGCTTCGCTCCGCCGTAGGCGCCTCATGGAAAGCGGCCTCGAGCTCTTCTCCAGCCGGGGATACGCCCACACCTCCATCAGTGCGGTACTCCGCCACGCCGGGCTGAAGGACAGGTACTTCGCGGAGAGCTTCTCGTCCCTCGACGATCTCATGGCAGCACTCATGAGAGACATCTACGAGGAACAGATCACCCGGTGCGCCGAGGCGATCGGCACCGACCAGCCGCTGCGCGACCGGGCTCGAAACATGATCGACGTCATCGTCGGGCTTCCTCTGGAAGACCCGAGAAAAGGGCGCGTCAAACTCGCGGAATCCCTGGGTGCCGGTCCCCTCACAGCACGCGAACGGCGTCTGGGCCTGCAGCGCATGAGCGGCCTCGTGGACTCCCTCCTGAGGGAAGGGCTTCACGATCCCCGGATCGACACCGCCACCCTGTCCGTGGCCGTCGTGGGCGCGGTCAGCGAGATGCTGCTGAGCTGGTTCAACGGAGTTCTGGACATCTCGAGGAAGGAGCTGGTGGATCAGGGCCTCCTCCTCTTCGAGGCCATCACCGAGCACGCCTCGGCGACATCACGAGAATGACAGCGCAGCCACCGTCGCGAGACCGAGCGCGTCCACGACGCGACGGCCCGCAGCGTCATGAGGCGGCGCCGACGCCGTCGCGTGCGGACTCGGCCGGGCGGAGCCACTGCGCGATGTGCGTGCGGTGACCCAGCCCTTGAAGGGGCGGTAAAGGCCGGCTCGCGCCGCCGGCAGCAGAGAGAATTCCGCCAGCCGGTACGAACCGCAGAGGATTCCGCACCCGGCAGACGGAGCTTGCCGGCCAGGTCGATGTGGTCCGCACTCGGTCCGGTTTTCAAGGGAGTGGGGCGTTTCAGTGAGCGTCGCGGGCATGGCCGGCCGCCCGCCGCGTCGCTGGTGGCCTGGGTTCGCTGTGTTCGCTAGCGTCGGTCCATGTTGCATACGAGATTTACCGAAATATTCGGTATCGCTTACCCGGTGATGGCGGCCCCCATGGGCTTGCACAGCGGCGGGACGCTCGCCGCCGCTGTTTCCGCGGCCGGCGGGCTCGGCTCCTTCGGGGGTACGCATCCTTGGAAAGGGCCTGACTGGATCCGTGCGGAGATCGCGACCATTCGCGCCTCGACGGACCGCCCGTTCGGAGTCGGCTTCATCACGCCGTTCCTCCCCTTCACCGAGCCGCATTTCGCTGCCGCGCTGGAGGAGCGGCCCGAGATCATCGCGCTGTCGTTCGCCGACCCCCGGCCGTGGCTTGCTCGCGCCAAGGACGCGGGAGCCCGGGTGATGTGCCAGGTGCAGAACTACGATGACGCGAAGACGGCCGTCGCCGCGGGTGCCGATGTCCTCGTGGCGCAGGGTACCGAGGCCGGTGGCCATACCGGGGCGATGGGTCTGCTGCCGTTCCTGGCCGGGATCGTGAGGCGCTATCCGGATGTTCCGGTGCTGGCCGCAGGGGGCATCGGCGACGGTCGAACGCTCGCGGCGGTTCTCACAGCCGGTGCGGACGGCGCCTGGTTGGGCACGGCGTTTCTCGCCACGCCCGAAGCGGTCGAGGTGCACGATGCCCACAAGCGCCTGATCGTGGAGAGCGATGGCAGCGACACCGTGCGGACGCGGACCTACGACATCGTGTCGGGGCTGCCGTGGCCGGCGGCGATCGGCGAACGCGTCCGCCGCAATCGGTTCACTGATGAGTGGTCAGAGCGTGAGGCGACGCTGCGGGACCGCAGAGAGGAATTCGCGCCCCCGGAAGGCGTCAACCCCTTCGCGGCCCCACCCGATCCCGACACCAGCGAGATCATCTACGGCCAGTCGGCGTTCTTCGTCGATGCCGTCCGCCCTGCCGCGGAGGTGGTCCGGACGATCAGTGACGAGGCGGAGGCAATCCTGGCCTCGCGGCCTCGATCGCTGCTGAGCTGACCGCGTGTGTGACGTGCGAGGCCGGTCCGCCGGGACGGTCCCGGCCCCCGGTGGCATCCGGTCGCAGGTCGGACCGCGTACGCCCGTACGCGGCGTTCGATCGTGACGCGGTACACCACTTGCCGAACCGGCTCGACGCGCTCGCCACCCGTCCCCCGGGCCAGGAGGAGGAGTACTCCGATCTCGGCTACGCGGTCCTCGGCGAGGCCCTGACCGCCGCATCGCCCAGACCATCGCTGCGGCGCCCTCCTCGGACCCCCCACCATGCCTGCGTGGACGTGCCAGTTCACGGACGGGCTTGCGTGCGGTCTCGCACGATGATCTTGCCGGTGTTCTCGCCGCGCAGCATTCCCAGGAACGCGTCCACGATGCGTTCGAAACCGTCCACCACCGTCTCGTCCAGAGCGAGCCGGCCGCTCTGCAGATGCGGCACCGCGAACTCGTACAACTCCTCCTGCATGTCACGGTAGTTGCTGACCAGGAAGCCCTCCATGCGGAGGCTCTTCTCCACGATGTCCGCGTAGTTGAAGCGCGGCGACGGCGCGTCGGGGGTGTTGTACTGGCTGATCGTGCCGACGCGGACGATGCGCCCGAACTCGCGCAGCGCTCCCACCGCCGCGGCCAACTGTGCGCCGCCGACGTTGTCGACGAACACGTCGATGCCGCTCGGCGCGGCCTTGCCGAGCAGGTCGGCGGCGGGCCCGTCGTGGTAGTCGAAGACGGCGTCATAGCCCACCTCCCGCGTGAGGTGGGCGGCCTTCGCCGCCGAGCCCGCGCTGCCCACGAGCCGTCCGGCGCCGAGCAGTCGGGCGAACCGCCCGGTCGCCGTGCCGACCCCGCCCGCGGCGGCCGACACGAACAGGTCCTCCCCCTCCTGGAGCCGGGCGATCCGGGTCAGGCCCACATAGGCGGTCAGGCCGGTGCCGCCGAGGGTGCTCAAGTACGCGGTCAGGGGCACCTTGTCGAAGCGGGGCAGCTGCCGGATCTCCTCGGGCGTGACCACCGCGTGCGTGCGCCAGCCCTGCCGGTGGAACACGATCTCGCCCTCGGTCAGCCGGGGCGTGCGCGAGGCGATCACCCGCCCGATGGCGCGGCCCTCCAGCGGGGCGTCGAGCGCGAAGCCGCCGGGCACGTCGTCCATCATCTCGCGGTGGTAGGGGTCGACGGACCAGTAGAGGTTTTCCACGAGTGCGCTGCCGGCTGCGGGGTCGGGAAGCGTGGACTCGACGAAGGCGAAGTGCTCGGCGGTGGGAAAGCCGTGGGGGCGGGCGGTCTGGTGCACGGTGAGCGCGGTCTCGTTCATGCCCGGACCGTAGGGCGGGAATGCGCCACCTGGGCAACCGGTTGGGCTCATGCGACACCCCGTTCCATGAGCAGTTCTCATACGTTGAGGTGAGCGCCCCGTGGCCCGCACGACCGACTCCGATCTCGCCCCGCAGGAACTGCGCGTCCTGGTGGCGGTCGCGGACACCGGCGGCTTCTCGGCCGCGGCCGACGCACTCGGTCTGACCCAGTCCGCGGTCTCCCACTCGGTTCGCGGCAGCGAGCGCAAGGTCGGTGCCGTCCTCTTCGACCGCGGCCGCACCGGCGCCCGCCCCACCCCCGCCGGAGAGAAGGCCGTCGCGCACGCCCGCCGCATCCTGCGCCTGCTGGACGTCCTGACCTTCGAGGCGCGCGGCACGGCCCGGCCCGATGCTGCGGAGGGGCCGCTGCGGATCGCGGCTTTCCGCAGCGCGGCTCTCCACCTGCTGCCGCCCGTCCTGCAGCGGCTGCGCGCCCGGCACCCCGGGATCGAGCCGCGGGTGCGGATCGTACGCGAGGTGGGGCGCGGCACTGCGGGTGAAGTGGCCGACGGGAAAGCCGACATAGCCATCGCCACGCTGGGCGGCTCCGTGCTGCTTCCACCGGGTCTGGTCGCGGGCGGGCTCCTCGAAGAGCCGTATGCGCTGGTGCACGCGACGGGTCAGGCCGCCCCGCGCTCGCTGCCGCTGGTCGACTGGGCCGAGAACTGTGGCTCGTACACCCGCGCCTGGTGGGCTGCGCAGGACTGGATCCCGAAGGCGACCGTCGAGGCCGAGGACGACGGAGCGGTGCTCTCCTTGGTGAGCGGAGGTCACGGAATGGCGATCATGCCGGCGCTGTCCCTGGTCGGAGCACCGGACTCGGTCGGGATCACTGATCTCGGCCCCGAGCGCCCGACACGCCAGGTCGGCTATGTCACCACCTCCGAACTGGCCGGATCCGCTGTCGTGCGCGCCTTGGTGAGGGAACTGCGGGCGACGGTCCCGCAGGATGTGAGCCTTCTCAGCGGCAACGCCTGACGAGCGCAGGACGAGAACGGCAGGGGACTATTCATCGCCGCCACTCTGGCCAGCCGGTGGGGCACCCGTTACGGGGAGGAAGGGAAGACGATCTGGGTCGAGCAGGATCTGAGTCCGGGATAGGGGAACGTGTCCCCCGCCACGATCATCAGCGACCGAAGGATCACGGGTCTGTCGGCCGCTGTGATCGCCGAACTCGCCTTTGGGGTCCCCCCGTTGTGGCACGAGCGGCACCAGGCCAGGATTTGTCTCCCTCACCAGCCCGCAAACCAGGTACATGCTTTTACCGGCGGAATTGGCCGACGCGCGGCGGCACGGGCTGCGGGCACGGCGGCGGGATCAGCTGGCGCGGGTGCAGGAACGGTCGGCGCGGAATGCGGCTGCCGCCCTGGCGGCGGGCGCGCGTTGGGCAGGGCCGCCCGGGCAGCGGGAGTTCGGCCCGCGGCGGGAGTTCCGGCGGCCGGCGCCTTGGCTAATCTGCACGGGTGACCACCGACCTGACCCTGCTGCCACGTGTCGCCTATCGCGGACAGGAGGTCACCGCGCCCCGGCTCCGCGGTCTTCTCGCGCTGCTCGCGGGCGACTTGCGCGCGGGCTGCAGCACCGAGCGGCTGGTGGCAGGGCTGTGGCCGGACGAGTTGCCGGAGCGGCCGGGAAAGGCGGTGCAGGTCCTCGTGTCCAGGGTGCGGGCGCAGCTGGGCGCCGACGTCCTCGCGAGCACACCGACCGGATACCGGCTCGCCCTCGCCGAGGACCAGGTCGACAGCTCCGCCCTGCTGCTGCACGCCGCCGCCGGCGCGGACCGGGCCAGGGCCGGGGACCACGCGGGATCGCTGGCCGCGGCCGAGGCCGGGCTCGCGCTGTGGGAGGGCACTCCTGACGGGGCCGGCGACACCGACGACCCCGTGGCCGCGTTGCGCACCGAGCGCGCCCCCGTCCGCGGCACGCTCGTACGCGCGCAGGCGCTCGCGCTCGCCCGCCTCGGGCGGCATGCCGAGGCGGCCGGGCCGCTGGCCGTGGCCGCCGCGGAACATCCGCGCGACGAGGAGGTGCTCGCCGAGCTGCTGCGCGGCGAGGCGGCGACGGCGGGCCCGTCCGCCGCGCTGATGCGGTACGAGGCGTACCGCCGTGAGCTGCGCGAGACGCTCGGCACGGATCCGGGCGCCGGACTCAAGGCCGTACAGCAGGAGCTGCTGCGCGGCGAGGCGCCTGTGGTCCGGCACGGCGTGCCGCACGAGCCGAACCAGCTCCTCGGCCGGGACGAGGACATCGCGGCGGTGGAGCGGCTGCTGCGCGCCTCCCGCGCCGTCACCGTCGTCGGCCCCGGCGGCCTCGGCAAGACCCGGCTCGCACACGCCGTCAGCCGCCGGGGCGAGCAGCGCGTGGTGTACTTCGTGCCGCTCGCCGGCGTCACCGCGGACGAGGACGTGGCCGCGGAGGTGGCCTCCGCGCTCGGCGCGGGCGAGGGCCGGCCCGGCGCCATGAGCGGCCACGACCCGGTCTCCGGCATCCTCGGCGTGCTCGGCTCCGGGTCCGCGCTGCTGGTGCTGGACAACTGCGAGCAGGTCATCGCCGGTGCCGCCGGCCTCGTACAGGCCCTGGTCTCGTCCTCCAGGGACCTGCGGGTGCTCGCCACCAGCCGGGCCCCGCTGGGCCTGACGTCGGAGGCGGTGTACGCACTGCCGGAGCTCGGTCTCGACACCTCCGTCGAGCTGTTCACGCAGCGGGCCCGGGCCGCGAGAAGCGGCGTCGAGCTGCCGCCGGACGCGGTGGCCGGGCTGTGCCGCCACCTCGACGGGCTGCCGCTCGCCGTGGAGCTGGCCGCGGCGCGGGTACGGGTGCTGTCAGTGCCGGAGATCGCCCGCCGCCTCGGCGACCGGTTCGCGCTGCTGCGCGGCGGGGTGCGAGGCGTGCCGGAGCGCCACCGCACGCTGCACGCGGTCGTGGAGTGGAGCTGGAACCTGCTCCCGGAGGACGCCCGGGCGGCGCTGCGCACGCTGTCCGTCTTCCCCGGCGGTTTTGACGGTGAAGCGGCGGAGCGGGTCCTCGGCGAGGACGCACTGTTGCTTCTTGAGCAGTTGGCCGGTCAGTCGCTTCTCACCGTCGCCGACACCCCGGCCGGCGTACGGTTTCGCATGCTGGAGACCGTACGGGAGTTCAGCGCGGCCCGGCGGGCGGAGGCGGGCGGGGACGAGGCGGCCGTGGGCCGATTCCTCGTCTGGGCACGGGACTTCGGGGTCGCGTACCACGACGCGCTCTTCGGCTCGGATGCGCAGGCCGCCTGGGAGCGGATCAAGGCCGAGCAGGACAACCTCGTGCTGGCGCTGCGGCATGCCCTGGCCCGTACGGACAACCCCGCCACTGCCGCCGTCACCGCCGTTCTGGCCAGTCTGTGGTCCACCGGCACCAGCTTTCCCCGCCTCGCCGCCCTCGCCGCGGACACCGGGCCGCCGCTGTCGCACTACCGTCCCGGGCCCGAGTACGTCGAAGTCGCGCGCACCGCCGCGGTGTTGGGCACGGCGACCGTGTTCATGGGCCCCGGCCCGCGCGCCGTACGCCAGCTCGTCACCCTGCGGCGGCTGCCCCCGGCCCCGCCGGACACGCTGATGCGTGCCACCGCGGTCGTGCTGAGCGCGGTCCCCGAGATACGGCCTCCCGGCTACGACGTGCTGCGGGGGCTCTGCGAGGGTGAGGGCGGCAGCGGGCAGCCGTTGCTCTCCGGCATCGCCGAGTGCGTCGCCTGCTACGTCTGGGAGTTCGAGCACGACATCGACCGCGCGCTCGTCTCGGCCCGCCGGGCGGTCACCGGACTGGCGGCGGTCGACAATCCGTCCGTGCGGCTCATGGTGCATTCCCGGCTGAGCGAGCTGTGCCTGCGGACGGGCCGGGGCGAGGAGGCGTACGAGCATCTCCAGGCGGCGCTCGAGGTGCTGCCGCGGCTCGGGGACGGGAACGACTACATCGGCATCCGCTCGCTCCTCGTCCTCGCCTGTCTGCAGCGCGGCGAGACCGACGAGGCCGAGGACTGGCTGCGGCAGGCGGAGAGCGACAACACCCCGCAGCAGGACGACTTCTACCGGCCCGACCTCGGCGGGCGCGCCGAGATCGCGCTCGCCCGCGGACTGACGGAGGTCGGGCTCGGACTGTGGCGCGGCGCCGTGGAGCGGATGCTCGCGGCCGGCTCGCTGCGTGGCGGCGACGCCCGGCTCGACCCGTGGGCCTTCCTGATCCAGTCGGTGGCGGTGACGGCGCACGCGCACGCCGGCCGGCTCGGGCTGGTCGCGGAGGTGGTCGACCGGCTGCGGCAGCGGCTGCGGACGCTGCTCTGCGATCCGGTCGGCTCGCCCTCCGAGCTCCCCTTGTTCGGCACGCTGCTGCATGCCCTCGGCCTGGCGGGGCTCGCGTCCGGTGACACTGGTGCCGTACGGATGATCGCGCTGGCCGAACGGCTGGGGGTGATGCGGGAGTTCCAGCCGACGATGTCGGCGGACCGCGCCCGGAAGGCGGCCGCGGCCGCCGGAGACGCTGCCGGGGCGGCGTACGCCGACGCGGTGTCGGGGTACGCCGCCCTGGAGCGGGACGAGTTGCGGGAGGCGGCCCGCGCTGTCATGGCGGTTACCGGGGATCTTGCAGAAAGCCCCGGCGTTCACGCCGGGGCTGAATGCATCTCAACAGAGCTCTGACGTGCAACCTCAGAGCGGGCGTTTCTGCTGCTCGATGTACTGGCGGACGATCGCCAACGGCGCTCCGCCGCAGGAGGCGGAGAAGTACGAGGGCGACCACAGGCGCCCGTGCATGATGGCGCGGGTGATGTGGCCGGTGAACTCCTGGCGTATCCGGCGGGCGGAGACGCCCTTGAGGCTGTTGACCTGCTTGGAGACGGCGACCTTGGGTGGGTAGTTGATCAGGAGGTGGACGTGATCGCGTTCGCTGTTGAACTCCTTCAGCTCCGCCTCGAAGTCCTCGAGACCAATCGTATTAAGGTCGTGGTCATGCGGCTCCGCTACAACTACCGGGCCTACCCAAATGCCACCCAGCGCCGCGCGCTGGCCCAGGCGTTCGGGTGCGCCCGCGTGGTGTGGAACGACTGCCTGCGCGACCGCAAGGAAGCGCACGCGGCCGGGCTGCCGTATGTGAAGTCGGCCCAGTTGTCCCGGCTTCGGATCACCCAGGCCAAGCGCACCGAGAAACGCGCCTGGCTCGCCGACGTGTCAGCGGTCGTCCTGCAACAGTCCCTCCGGGACCTGGACACCGCCTACAAGAACTTCTTCGACTCGATCAACGGCAAGCGGCAGGGCCGGAAGGTCGGGCCGCCCCGGTACAAGTCGAAGAAAGACACCCGTCAGTCGATCCGCCTCAACACCAACGCCTTCTGTCTCCAGGAGAACGGCACGGTATACGTGGCCAAGGTCGGCAACCTCAAGGTCAAGTGGTCCCGTCGACTACCGGCCGCGCCCACGTCCCTGACCGTCACCACGGACAGCTGTGGCCGGTACTTCCTCAGCTTCGTCGTCGACACCGAGCCGGACATCCTCCCCGGGCTGGAGACGGAGTCCGGTATCGACCTCGGCCTGTCCGCCTTCGCGGTCCTGTCCGACGGCCGGAAGATCGACAGCCCCCGCTTCCTGCGCCGGGCGGAGAAGAAACTCAAACGCCTTCAGCGGGAGCTGTCCCGCAAGGCCAAGGGATCGAAGAACAGGGCCAAGGCCCGTATCAAGGTCGCCCGCCAGCACGCCAGGGTGGCGGACCGGCGCCGGGACTTCCACCACAAGGCTTCCACACAGATCATCCGCGACAGCCAAGCGGTGTACGTGGAAGACCTCGCGGTGTCCGCTCTCGGCCGCACCCGACTCGCCAAGTCCGTGTACGACGCGGGATGGTCCGCGTTCGTCGGCATGCTGGAGTACAAGGCGGTCAGGCACGGCCGCACCTTCGCCAGGGTGGACCGCGCTTTCCCGTCCTCTCAGGTCTGCTCGGCCTGCGGATTCCGGGACGGCCCCAAGCCCCTGCACGTCCGGGAGTGGACGTGCGGCGCGTGCGCCACCGTGCACGACCGCGACCACAGCGCAGCCCGCAACGTCCTCTTCGAAGGACGCCGTATCGTCGCCGCCGGACGGGCGGAGACGCCAAACGCCTCGCAGAGCGCCGGTAAGACCAGGCCGAAAGTCCCGGCACAGCGCGTTGAAGCAGGAAGCCCCCGGAAGGGTCAGACGACCCAGGCCGGAATCCCTGGGCTTTAGACCAGGGAGCACGTCAATTCGGGTCGCGGTTGAAGGACGCCGTCGACCAGCGGTAGCCGAGCACGGTCAGGCCGGCGCACCAGGCGATCGCGATCCACCAGTTGTTGCCGATCTCGGTGCCGAGCAGCAGGCCGCGCAGGGTCTCGATGGCCGGCGTGAACGGCTGGTACTCGGCGATCGGCTGGAACCAGCCCGGCATCGTGTCGGCCGGGATGAAGGCGCTGGAGATGAGCGGGAGGAGGATCAGCGGCTGTGCGCTGTTGCTGGCCGCCTCGGCGTTCGGGCTGGCCATGCCCATCCCGACCGCGATCCAGGTGAGCGCCAGGGCGAACAGCGCGAGCAGCCCGAACGCCGCCAGCCACTCCAGGGCGGTTGCGTCCGTGGACCTGAAGCCGATGGCCACGGCGACGGCGCCGACGAGGACCACGCTGGCGATGCACTGCAGCACGCTGCCGACGACGTGCCCGACGAGCACGGACCCGCGGTGGATCGCCATCGTGCGGAAGCGGGCGATGATGCCCTCGTTCATGTCGGTGGCGACGGACACCGCGGTCCCGATCACGGTGCCGCCGATGGTCATCATCAGGATGCCCGGGACGATATAGGCGATGTAGTCGGAGCGGTCGGCGCCGCCGATGCCCGTGCTCATCACGTCTCCGAAGATGTAGACGAAGAGCAGCAGCAGCATGATCGGGGTGAGCAGCAGGTTCAGGGTGAGGGACGGGTAGCGGCGCGCGTGCAGGAGGTTGCGGCGCAGCATCGTGTTCGAGTCGCGGACGGCGAGGGAGAGGGTGCTCATCGGACGTTCTCCTTGGACTGGTTGGGGACGTTGGCGGGGCCGGTCAGGGCGAAGAACACGTCGTCGAGGTCGGGGGTGTGCACGGTCAGCTCGTCCGCCTCGATGCCGGCCGAGTCCAGCCAGTCGAGGATGGCGCGCAGCTCGCGCTGGCTGCCGTCGCTGGGGATCTGCAGCGCCAGCGCCTCGTCGTCGCGGGTGACCTCGCGCAGGGTGACGGCGGCGGACTGGTAGGCGGCCGGGTCGGTGAAGCGGAGCCGGACGTGTCCGCCGGGGATGAGCCGCTTCAGTTCCTCGGCGCTCCCCTCGGCGGCGATCTTGCCGTCGTTCAGCACCGCGATGCGGTCGGCGAGTTCGTCGGCCTCGTCCAGGTACTGGGTGGTGAGGAAGACGGTGACGCCGTCGGAGACCAGTTCGCGGATGATCTGCCACATGGTGTGGCGGCTGCGCGGGTCGAGGCCGGTGGTCGGCTCGTCGAGGAAGATGATCCGCGGGGCGCCGACCAGCGTCATGGCGATGTCGAGGCGGCGCTTCATGCCGCCGGAGTAGGTGGAGGCGGGCTTCTTCGCGGCCTCGGTGAGGTCGAAGCGCTCAAGGAGTTCGGCGGCGGTGCGGCGGCCCTCGCTGCGGGAGAGGTGGTGCAGGTCCGCCATGAGGAGCATGTTCTCCTCGCCGGTGATCAGGCCGTCGACGGCGGAGAACTGTCCGGTGACGCCGATCGCGGCCCGTACGGCCTGCGGGTCGGCGGCGAGGTCGTGGCCGCCGACTCGCAGCTCGCCGGCGTCGGCGGTGATGAGGGTGGAGAGGATCTTCACGGCGGTGGTCTTGCCGGCTCCGTTCGGGCCGAGCAGGGAGAAGACCGTGCCGGCCGGCACCGCCAGGTCGATGCCGTCGAGGACCGTCTTGTCGCCGTAGGCCTTGCGCAGCCCCTTGGCCGCGATGGCGAGTGAGTGCGAGGTCGTTGTCGTCATGCCGAGGAGGTTGCGGCAGGGCGCATTCAGCGCGGTTTCACGATGGTTTCAGCGAATTCTCGCGAGGAACCCCGGGCGTTGACGCCCGGGAGGAATGGCATCCCCGTGGCTGCGGAGCGGAGCGCCGCGGTATCTGACTGCCCTGGAACCGGGTGGCGGGGGGCAATGCCTTGTTGCCTCCCCGCCGTCGCGGCCTCGGCGCGGCTGGCGCCGCGGCAGGAGAGGCGGCTCGCGTTCCGAGGCGGGGCTCCTGTATGTGTCGTACAGGGGACAGAAGGGGCCCCTGGCCGGCGGTGACGCCGGCCGGGGCCCCTTGACACAAGCGGTCTGCGTCAGCCGTCGGACTCCGAGGAGGGGATGTAGGCGCCCGGCACGTCCTTGGGCGCGAAGATCTTGTTCTCGCCGGGGTAGGGCTTCGTCCACCCGTGGGTCTGGTACCAGGTGAAGTGGTTCATCTGTGCGGGGTTCGCGAAGTCGGGGATGGCGCCCGGCCCGGTCAGCCGCTGGTGCGTCTTCCACTCCTCCCACGTCGCGGCGAGGGCCCGCTTGCCGGCTGGCACCTTGGCCGAGGGGACGGCCGCTGCGCTGGGGTCCTGCGGTGCCGGGGTGTCCACGCCGCAGGCGGGCGGGGTCTTCAGGCCGTCGGTCAGCGAGGTCCGGTTGGGCAGCGCCTTGAACGGCGTGAAGTCGGCGTGCTGGGTGAACGCCCCGTGCATCGGGCTGGCCGCGCTGTCCTTCTGGTTCATCGGGTGGATCCCGAGGATCTGCTCGATGGTCCGGATCATCGTGATCTGCGAGTAGTAGTGGCTGTCGACGGTGGCGTGCTGGGCCCAGGGGCTGATGATCTGGATCGGGGCACGGTGGCCGTCGACGTGGTCGAGGCCGGCCTGGGAGTCGTCCTCGACGACGAAGATCGCGGAGTCCTTCCAGTACTTGCTGTGCGAGATCTCGTCAACCATCCGGCCGACCGCGAGGTCGTTGTCGGCGACCTGAGCGGCCGCGTTCGCCGGACCACCGGTGTGGTCGTTGGAGAGCCAGAACATGTTCAGGTTCGCCGGACCGTTCTTCTCGAAGTCCTGCTTCCAGATCTGCTCCTTGTAGACGTCCGGGACGCTGGTGTCGAACAGCGGGAAGCCGGGCACCGACACCTTGTTGAGCGACGGGATCGCCGAGCCCGTTTGAATGGGGTAGGCGGTGTCCTGCCCGGTCGCCTGCATGTTCTTGGTGTCGCAGTACAGGTTCTGCCAGGACGCGCCGGCCGGCTTGCTCTCGAACGACTGGAACTCGCCGAAGTCCTTGACGGACTTCCCGGCCGCCTGCGCACCGGTCCAGATGAAGCCGGACTTCTGGTGTCCGAGAGCGTCGTCCTCGGTGTCGTAGCTGCGCGTGTACTCACCGGCCGAGGACTCGGTGTACTCCGGGTCGTCGGCCTGCATCAGCCAGTTGTGACCCTCGGCGGAGTTCGTGCCGATGTCGTAGGTGTTGTCGTACAGCCCGAACTGCGAAGCCAGGGCGTGCTGGTTCGGCGTCACGTTCTCGCCGAACTGCGTCACCGACGGGTCGCCGTTGCCCTGCGGCATGTCACCGAAGACCTGGTCGTAGGTCCGGTTCTCCTTGACGATCATGAAGACGTGCTTGATCGTCGAAGCGGCGCCGAGCCGCGCCGGGACCGGCACCGACCTCTGGTTGCCCTTGCCCTTGGCCAGGGAGACCGAGCCGCGGGTCCAGCCGTTCTGTTTGAAGACCTTGCCCGTCTGGGACCTGATGACACTGTCGTCCGGCAGCGTGAACTGCGTCAGGCTCGACGTCGTGTCATGGGTGCCGTGCCCTGCCTTGCCGGTGGGGCGGCGGGCGTCGATACCGCGGGTGTTGGAGACGACCACCTTCTTGCCCACGGTGGTGATCTCCGCGGGGAAGTAGTCCGTCGGGAGCAGGCCGACGTAACTCGCCGGCTCCTGCGGGGCCTTGTAGCGGTAGACGGCGACGGCGTTGGCGCGGCCGAGCGTCACCAGCAGACGACCGTCGTCGGTGAGCGTCACCGCGTCGGGCTCGTAGCCCACCGACGCCTCCGGCCACGGCTGGGTGGCGATGGTCTGCACGACCTTGTTCTTGCGGGTGTCGATGACCGACACACTGTTGTCGGCGGTGTTGGTGACGAACACCGCCCCGTTCTTGGCGTACAGGGCCGTCGGGTGCAGACCGACGTCGATGCTCCCGACGGCTGCGGTCGGGTCCGCCAGGTCGATGACACTGACCGTGCCGGTGGTGGTGGCACCGGTCTGCGGGTTGGCCGGAACCTGGGTGCCGTAGGAGTTGATGGTGGTGTCGCCGGCCTTGGCCAAACGCCCGCCCTCGTTGCTGACGTAGAGCTTGTTGCCGACCATGGCGATGCCACGGGGTGCGTTGCCGACGGCCCAGCTCTGCTTGATGGTCCCGGTCGCCGCGTCGATGGCGGCCACCCGGTTCTGGCCGTTGACCGCGCCGTACACGGTGGAGCCGTCGGCCGAGAACACCGCGGCGCCCACCAGTGCGTGCTTGGAGCCGTCGGCCGGGATCGCGATGGTTGTCGGGTTGGAGAGGGTGCCGTCCGCGTTCACGGTGAACTTGGTGTAGCCGTCGCTCTGGCCCAACCACAGCTGCGAACCATCGGGCGAGTACGTCGGACCCTCCTGGCCGACGGCGCCGCTCGTGATGCGCAGGTCGTCCGTCGAGGCGGTGCCGACGCGCTGCTTCACCTGCCCGGTCTTGAGGTCCATGACGACCAGCGAGGCATCACCGTCGGCGATCGAGGCCGCGAGATGGCTGCCGTCCGGGCTGACCGAGGACGACATGATCTTGCCGTTGTCGATGACGGTGCGGCTGCCGTACGGGGCGATGTACTGGTCGCTCGAGATGACCTGGCCGTTGGCGGTGACCTGGCCGACCTGCTGGGTGCCGAACTGGCTCGTCGAGGCGACAGCGGTGCCCGTGACGGCGAGGGCCACAGCGATGCCCGCCGCTACCAGAGTGCTCCGGCGGCCGACGCGTCTGCCAAAAAGGTTGACCTGTTCCTTCTCGATACTCCGACGCTGCCGTACTACCTGCATGAAGTTATCCCTTCGGGGTGGCGAGCAGGTCGACGTTGCCGTCGAACTGCCAGAGCGGGTTGGGTGCGTCCCCGGTCGGGGTGCGGACCAGGAAATAGCCGTTCACTTCCTTCGGTCCGTCGCCATCGGCCATGAAACGACCGTCTGGGGTGACGTCGAGCTGGTAGATGGCCGTCCCTGCGGCCTCGATGCCGGGCAGATGCCAGGAGATGACGCAGCGCCAGTCGTTGCCCGGCCCCTCGGCGGCGACCTTGACGCTGCCCTTGTCGCACGTCGCCGTGGCCTTCAGCTGCGCTTCTGTGACGGCGGGGCGGTTGAGCTGCCTGGTCTGCAGGCGGTAGAGGTGGGCGAATGCCGTGGCGGCCGAGCGCTGCACCTTGTCCTGCTCGATCCCGGAGCCCGTGGCCCCGGTCGCCGCGGTGAGCACCGCGATCGTCACGGCGACCAGCCCGGCCAGCGGCAGGCCTGCGGCGATGACCGCGCGGCGCCCTGAGCCGTCGTAGGTCAGGTTGGTGAAGTCGCGCCGCAGGAAAAGCACGTAGGCCAGCACGGTCGCGGTCACGGCCCACAGCAGGCTGACCACGATGCCGATCAGGAGCGGGCCGAGCTGCGCGGGGCTGGTGAACAGGCCGTTCCAGGCGATGAAGGCGTAGCTGGGCAGGGCGACGCGTACGGCGACGGGCAGCGGCATCATCTGGGCGAGCTGCATCGTGAGCGCGACGAGCGCGGGCAGCAGCAGTCCCATCGGGGACCGTCCCAGCGTGACGGACCCGAGCAGTCCGATCGCGGCGAGGGCCAGGGTCGGGGCGAGTACGCAGACCCAGGCGAGAAGGACCTTGCCGGCGGCGTCCGCCGGCGTGAGCAGGTGGCCGTCGAGGCCTGCCAGCGGCTGGTTGCCGACCGCCACGATCCCGCCGGCCGTGCTGGATGCGGCCAGCCCGGCCATGAGCAGCAGGATGACGGTGAGGCTGGCCAGTGCCTTCGCGGCGAAGATGCGCCTGGGTGAGCGGACCGCCACGAGCAGGTGGCGCCAGGTGCCGAGCCGGTCCTCGGAGGAGAACACGTCGCCGGCGACCACCGAGGTCAGCAGAGGGAGCGCCCAGGTGCCCGCGAAGCCGAGCGTCACCAGTGCTCCGGCCCACCCCGTGGCGTGCATCCAGCGGCCGAAGAGGGTGTCGGAGGGGAGCGTGCTCTGCCGGCTCACCGCGGCGACGAAGAGCGCCGGCGCGATCCAGCAGGCGAGGACCAGCAGGCGGATCCGCCATTGCGAGACCAGCTTGACCAGCTCGAAGCGGTAGGCACGCGGAACCGAGACGTGGCGGGCCGCGGCAACGTTGTCGTCGGCGATGGTCGCGGTCACCGGCCGTTCTCCTTCTGCTCGGTGAGGGCGAGGAACGCGGCTTCGAGCGGCGACACCAGGGGGGCGAACTCGCGCAGCGCGATGCCCGCCTGCACGAGCCGCACCACCAGTTCGTCGAGGGCGGGCACCGGCGCGCGCACGACGAGCACCTCGGTGTCGTGCCGTGCCCCAATGTCGTCGACGACGCGGATTGCGGCCGTGTCGAGGGCCAGTTGGCGGGCGGCCTGCGGGTCGGAGGTGAGCAGCCGGTAGTCGAGTTCACGGTTCTCGGCGGCCAGTTTGCTCAGCGGGCCGGAGAAGACGACCCGTCCGGCGGCGACGATGGTGGCCTCGGAGCACAGTGCCTGGAGGTCGTCCATGCGGTGGCTGGAGAGCACGACGCTGGTTCCGTCCGCCGCGAGCCGGGTGAGGACACCGTGTACGTGTCTTTTGCCGGCCGGGTCGAGGCCGTTGGAAGGTTCGTCGAGCACGAGCAGCCGGGGCTTGGTGAGCAGGGCGGCGGCGAGCCCGAGCCGCTGACGCATGCCGAGGGAGAAGCCGCGGGCCTGGTCGTCGGCGACATCGGTGAGCCCGACCTGGTCGAGCACGTCGTCGACCCCCGCTGTCCGCGCGTCGCGGCCTCGCAGAGCGGCCAGCGCGGCGAGGTTCTGCCGGGCGGTGAGCGAGGGGTAGAGGCCGGGCCCGTCCACGAAGCCGGCGACACCGTCGGGGGCGGCGAGCGCGCGCCTGAGCGGCGTGCCCAGGATCTCGAGGCGGCCGCTGTCGGCGACGGCCAGGCCCAGCAGGAGACCGAGCAGCGTCGTCTTGCCGGCGCCGTTGGGTCCGACCAGGCCGTGGATCTGCCCCTGCGCCACGTCCAGATCGACGCCGTCCAGTGCCACGACGTCGCCGAAGCACTTGGTGATCCCACGAGCCTGGACTGCGAGAGGTGTGTCCATGAGCCCCTTCTTCCGAAACACTCAGGGACCTTAGGGACGGCACACAACGCAGGCACAGACGGCTGGTTGAACGTGCAGGAAACGGATCGTCAAGGCGTCGGCAAGTCCGGGCGCACAAAATGGGCGGCATCGAGCCAGAGTCGGGCAACTCCTGGAGGCACCGGAGGCACCGGGTCGGCGCGAACACCGTCGGCTTCGAACCCGTCGAGTCCACCTGAACCCGCGGCCTTCATCCTGCTGCCCTGGGCTCAAGCTTCATTTTCGGACCAGGGGAAGCTCAGGGAGGGTTGTCCCCGGGCGCGACGACGTCCGTCTCGTACGTGTACGTACACGGCAGCCTGCGTCCGGTGCCGCAGTCCGGGCTTGTTCAGTACCCGCGGCACATGGGTCTTCACGGTCGCCTCACCGACGAACAGCTTGCCGGCTGTTTCGGCGTTGCTGTCTCCGCCGGCCACCGCTCATGGAAAGCCCTCGTGCCGCCTTCCGCCTGCTCACCACTCGGTCCGGCCGCATAGGCCCGCGGAGGTGCGATTGCCTGGACATCCGCTTCCTCTCCGACCCACAGCGCGATGAACAGCGCGGCGGTCGCCTCCAGGAGTCCCGCCCGTTCGAGACCGCCGGCCGCTACGGGCTCGCAGCCCACATCCAGCACCAACTCGCGTACGCGCGCGAGGGCTGCATGGTCGTCCCCGCAGACCGGAACGGCCAGTGGCCGCCCGTCGAAGACGGGTGGCCGCATGCGCCACACGTCCTCGTGGCAGAGATTGAACGCCTTGACCACATGGGCTCCCGGTGCCGCCTCGGCCAGCTGCTGTGCGGCCGGAAGGCCTCCTTCCGTCAGCAGCCGGAAGCCTGGCCCGACCGGATTGGAACAGTCGAGCAGCACCTTGCCGTCCAGGGCCGCCCGCAGCTCTCGTGCCACGCTCGTCCCTGCGTCATAGGGCAGCGCGGCCAGTACCACCTGTCCGAACTCGGCCGCCGCACGCAGACTTGCAGGCTTCGCGCTGCCCCCGATGCGCGTCGCGAGCCGCTCCGCCTTGTCTGCGTCCCGTCCCCCGATGGTCACCTCGTGCCCGGCCCGCGTCCAGTGGGTGGCGAGTGCGTCCGCCATGTTGCCCGTTCCCAGCACGCCGATTCTCATCACACGATTCCTCTCCGTGCCTGCTTCGACCTTTCGGGACGACGCTAGGTGGCCTGTGGGGCACCATTTGGTACGTGACGACCGACGCCTTCCTCGCCGACTGCCGCGCCCGCCTCGCCTTCGACCTGCTCTCCAACACCTGGAACGCCGTGGTGCTTTGGTCACTGCGCGAGGGTCCCAGGCGCCCGGTCGAACTGCGGGAGCGGATCGGGGGCATCAGCTCCAAGGTCCTCACCGAGACGCTGCGGCGCCTGCAGTTCAACGGACTGGTGGACCGGCACGCACGTCCCGGAGCACCACCGCGGGTCGAGTACCGACTCACTGCTCTGGGACGGACCTTGTTGGCACCCATCGACGCCGTCGGAGCGTGGGCCTTCGAGCACGGTGATGAGGTCATGGCCGCCCAGGAAGCCGCATGCGCTCCCACCGCACAGCGCCCTCCTCATACCCGCTAGGGTCTGTCCGTTTGGATCAGGTCGCCTCACGAGGCGCGCACCAGACCCTGCGGCCCAGGCCTGATCCACATGACAGGGCCTAGGTTCGTCGGCAAGGGCCTTGAGATGTGAGGGCTGCCAACCGCAGTTCGCCCCGGGGCATGAAGTCGAGCACGATCGCATCGAACTCACGCCCGACCGCAGGGAATTTCTCTGGCCGCGGGTGTTCCAGGCCATCGGTGAGGCTCACGAAGTCGATGAAGGCCAGAGCATCGAAGGCGGGAGCGATCGCAGAGACCTCTACGCCAAAACGTCCTCGAGTTCATGAGCTGCGGGGCTGAGGGTGCAGTGAGTCGTCAACGGTAGTTGTCCCGTGCCAATGAACGTTGAGCGTTTGCCACCGACCGCCGACCGCCCAAGCCAGGGTGATGCCGCGTTCCGTAGCAGCTCATCGAGCGGGCAAAGGGGCGTCACAGATCATGCCCGCGTGACAGGCGTCCCGATAGGAGGACTCGTAGACGCGTTCACCAGCACCCTTCGCGCCGATCATGATCCCGCAGATGGCGACGGACATCATGAGCTGGGTGATGGCGACCGCGCGGGCCCGACGCACTCCGGCCACGACAGCGGCAAGCAGGGCGGCTGCCGGCACGAAAGCAGCCTTCTGCAGGTAGGGACCCGGGGGCGCGCCGTAGTGCTGCGGGTCCCACGACCAGTAGGACGAAGCCCAGGACAGCCAGACCAGGGCAAGGGCTGCCAGCTCGACAGCAGCCAAGGCCGCAGCCACGCCCCGACCCGTACGTTCGCCATCTGCACTCACCCAGCGACAATCACCCCGGCAGGCACGCGGTGTCATGAGTACCCGTACTCAAACCCGGCCCATGGCGCCCAACGAGCACTGGTCAGCCGTAGTCCCGGGTGGCCAGGACACCGTTCACGATGCGGGTGTCGCCGATCCATCCGTAGAGACGTGGAGATTCCCGGTGACCTTCCGTACGCGAATGTCGTCGTTCTGGATGGTCAGGACTGGTTCCCAGGTTGGGAACAAGCTGGCTTCGAGCGTGGTGGGAAAGACCGCGAAGTCCGCCGCTGTGACCGAGCACTTGAGTTGGCCGGTTGAGCGCGGCAGCGCCGGCGCCACGCTTTCCAGGCCGGTGGCACGATCACTTGGCGCTGCTCTGCGGGATCGTCCTGTCGGTGGCACGTCATAGGGTGCGCCCGACCATCAATGGCTCATGGGTGAGGGGCGAAGTCATGCACGAAGGGATTCGGTGGCTGGTCGATTTGGAGCACTGGATGTCCAGCGTGGTGTTCGCACGCGGGATATCTCCGCAGGAACTGGCGGTACGTATGGGAGGCGACCGGGACGGAGCGACCGAACCGATCACCGACGCCGAAGCGTGGGACCTCGGCGAGTGGTACCGCCCAGGCAAGGATGGCGATGGCGTTGTACGGGTCGGAGAGCATGGAGGCTGGTCGTTCGCTCTGGAGTACGGGGACTCGACCGGCGGGGACCGGCTGGCAGAGATCTCCCGCAATGGTGCCGAAGCCGTCCACTACGTGCCGATGCAAGAGCATCCGCCGGCCACTGTCCTTTACGCTCGGGACGGCGTGGAACTGAGTGGCTTCGGGCTGGGCGAGGAAGTGTGGCGCTGGGGCCAGGAGCCTGACCTGCTGCTTCCAGACCTCGTTGCCGGGCACGTGCTGCAGCCCGACGGGACCACCATCATCGCTCACGAACGCGAGCACTACACGGATACCTACCGGCGCACCCTCGGCGTGATGGAGCAGCGGTTCGGCCTCTCGCTCTCTCCGGCCTGCCTGAAGGAAGGCCGCCTGCCGGCGTATGCAGTTCGCGGCACCCCCGACATGCACATCTGAGCGGACGCAGAGAGCAACGCTTTCCCGTTGCCCCGCCGAATCGGCCAGCTGCTCCTGGAGCACCGCGAGGGCATCATCCTGGGCGGGAGCAGCCGTGGGTAAGAGGGTCGTGGCCGTACATCGTGAAGCAGGATGCCCCTCGCACGGGCTGCCCCTCCGGAGCCCACAGTTGTGCCCGGTCCTCCCGTCCGGCCGGCTTCACCAAGGCCCTGGTTCTCCGGGCCGTTGACGTGCTGCTCTGGCCGATCAGCGGAGTGGTCTCCGGCCCGGCGATCTGCTCCCTCAGCTTCTTCCCGTAGGTCAACGTCCGGTTCCTCTCGTGGGGTTGAACACGTCACATGGAAAGGGCCGTCGCAACACGACTGCCCTTTGCCAGAACAAGAGGATCCCTATAGCGATACCGGACCATCCCCTTGGACGAGCTTTACTCACCTCAATGGCGCAAGCGGTTCACCGGAGAAACGTCACTGGTCCTCCGTCCGGGCCGCCCGGTTGATCCCGGCGCGCAGACGGGCGCGGAAGTCGGGGCCCCCTCTGCCGGCGCCGCGGTCCCCGGCGGTCAAAAAAGCAGCCCCGCCTCCGGGATACCGGAGACGGGGCTGTGCGGAGCGCCGGGCAGGCCTTGCACCTGCATCTCCCCGCAGGAAGCGGGGCGTCTTTCCTTGGACCACCAACGCGAGGCCGGCCGCCGGAAGTTCGGGCGGCTTGCTCAAGATCAATGATAGCGCAGCCGCGGCGTCCCGCAATCCCGCGGCGGTGAAGGAGCCGGACCGGCCGCCGTGCGGGACAGCGCCCGAGTCCTCGGGTGTTCAGGCCAGCGGAATGATGACTTCGTCCTCGACCGGCGGGTCGAGTTCCTGCGCGCGGTTGCCGGTGGCCGCGAAGCAGCGCAGCCGGACCGCCTCCGGGGTGACGTCCAGGCGCAGGAAGCACTTGAAGAACGGCGGACTGTAGGTCGCCGAACCCGGTGAGAAGAGCTGGGTGTAGATCTTCCGCACGGGCAGGCGGAAGCGCGAGGTGCGGTCGGGGCGGCCGCCCGCGCCCAGCAGGTTCGCGATCAGACGGGTGCGCCGGGTGACGCGGGCGGGCGGGCCCTGGGTGCGGGTCGGCGGGATGCCGAGGCGTTCGGCGACGACGGCTGTCGCCTCGGCCTCGGTGAGGGTGAACAGGCGGCGCAGGCGCAGCCGGCGTCCGTAGAGCCTGCTGTAGAAGGCGAGGGAGTCGCCGCGCAGCGGGTAGCAGCGGAACTCCTGCTCGGTGACGTCCGCGACGGAGACGCGGGGGATGGTGTGGGTGGCGTGCATGAAGGCTCCGCCGCCGCCCGACACCACGTACTGGATGGTGCGGCCGTCCACCTGCACCGGGTAGCGCTGGTAGTTGTGGATGTCGCCGCCTATGGCCGCGAGGTAGCGGTGGTCCGGGTCGCGGACGAGGTCGTCGACGGTGCCGCCGCCTTCGATGGGGCAAGGGTGGTGTTCGCCGTCCACGTACAGGGGCGAGCCGGTGACGAGGATCTTGGGGAGAGGCCCCTTGGACACCTCGCGCAGCCATGCGCCCTGCTCGGCGTCGATGGTTCCCAGCAGTCCCGTGTCGATGCCTATGATCCGCACCGGCCCGGCGTCGATGGCCCAGTACGGGCCCGGCTGGACGGCCTGTTGGGCTGGTGCGGAGCGCAACTTCCGTGCCTCGGTGAGACGTTGTCTGTCGGCGGGGTGCGGCCGGTGCCACAGCAGTGACCGCAGCCAGGCCCGTGAGAGGGGGCGCGGCGCGGGCTGTGGGGCGAGTGGCGGGGCGTCGTCGCAGAAGACGCGCATGAAGCCGCCGAGGTCTTCGTACCAGTCGTGGTTGCCGGGTATCGCGTATATGGGTGCCTGGTAGTCCTGGTACGGGCGGAAGAACTTCGTGCCGTAGTCGTCCGTCCGGCCGACGGGGTAGATCACGTCGCTGGCGATGACGGCGAATTTCGTTCCCTGACTGGCCTTCAGGAAGCCGGGGACGACGGCGTATTGGGGATCGTCCCCTTCTCCGGTGTCTCCGATGACCATGAAGGAGAACCGGTCCGGCTCGTCGCGCCGGATCACCTTGGTGACGGGCGCTCCGGCGGCCGTCCGCTGCGCCACCCAGCGGCTGCGGGTATGGCCCGTGGGATCCCCGAACCAGGAAGCCAGTACGCCGTTGCGTGCGGCCCACAGGGTCTTCGGGTTGAGCCATGAGAGCTTCTCGACCCGGTGCGGCATGAGGTGCTTGTACTCGCCGTGTTCCAGGGTGCCCCAGCCGGCGCCTTCGGCGGTATCGCGTGAAGAGTCAGACACCGGTGAACCGTAGCAACGATCTAGGAGCGGGCCGGGAAGGGGTGCGTGGCGACGCTGTCGTCTCTTCGTGCTCCAGGGGGGCGAGGACGTCGAGTTCGTCCATGCGCATCGGTCCGTGGTCGTGCTCGGCGGCCTCGCTCCTGTCCGGCTTCCCGTCGTGGCCGCGCAGCGGCGCGCATGGGCCGATCCTGCGCAAGATGCCCGGCCGCGGTGTGCGCACCGCGTGGGAGGACCGCTTCGCACAGCCGCGGCGGGCGGCTGCCGCGTGACACTGCCCGGCCTGCCCGACCACCGCCGCCTGCTCGCCGGCGCACTCGGGCCGTCCTCGCCTGTGCGGGAACCCGCGTGTCCGGGAACGGCTGATCCTCCGGTTCCGACCGAGGCCGCACCTCTCCCCCATTCACCGGCTTCGCCGCGTGAGGGGCGTTGCGGTGGGGCCGTGCCGTGCGTGGTCCGCATCGGCGGTGATCGCAGAGGGCGGCGGCCGCGTCGCCGCGTTCGTCGCCGTCCGGGTCGCGGGGCTCGGCAGGCCGCGCCGGGACCGCTCTCCGGCCATGGTGGGCGACCCCGACGAAGATAGACAGGCTGCCTGCTAATATTTGTCAGGTGGCCTGCTCATCTCCGCCGGGATCTCCCCAGCAGGTCTGCCCCGTCGCGGAAGGTCCCGGAGGAAGGAGCCGCGCCGTGCCGCTTGCCGGTGACACCCGCACTCCGGAGCGAATACCCGAGGCCGGAGCACCCCGTGGCAATCCCTTCGGTGCGCGCTTCGTGGCGCCGCTGTACCTGGGGGCCTCGCTCAACCCGGTCAACAGCTCGATCATCGCGACGGCGCTGGTCGCCATCGCCGCGGCCCTGCGCATCCCCGTCGGGGACACCGCGATCCTGATCTCCAGCCTCTATCTCACCAGCGCGCTGGCCCAGCCCGCCGCCGGGCGTCTCGCCGAGGAGTTCGGGCCCCGGCGGATCTTCGTGGCCGGTATCACGCTGGTGCTCGTGGCCGGGATCGTCGGCTCGCTGGCCCACTCGCTGACGGCACTGATCGTGGCCCGGGTGCTGATCGGCGCGGGCACCTCGGCGGGCTACCCGGCGGCGATGCTGCTGATCCGCCGCCGTGCCGAACAGGCCGGCCACGAGGCCCCGCCGCGCGAGGTGCTCGGCGGTCTGTCGATCACCGGTGCCGCCACCGTCGCCGTCGGCCCCGCCATCGGCGGACTGCTGATCGGCGGGGCGGGCTGGCGCGCCGCCTTCTGGATCAACATCCCGGTCGCCGCCATCGCCCTGTTCCTGGCGCTGGCCGGGATCGCCCGGGACCCCGACCCGGTGCGCTTCGGCTCGCCGCGCGCGCTCGCCTCCCGCATCGACCTGCTCGGCATGCTGGGCTTCGGCGGCTCGCTCACCGCGCTGATGATCTTCCTTGACGCGCTGCCGCGCCTGGACTGGCCCGCGCTCGCCGCCGCCCTGGTCCTCGCCGCCGCCCTGGTCGGCTGGGAACTGCGCGCCGCCCAGCCCTTCCTCGACGTACGGCTGCTCGTCGCCAACGGTGCCCTGACCCGTACCTACCTGCGCAACGGCCTGACCTTGATGGGCACGTACGTGATCCTGTACGGGCTCACCCAGTGGCTGGAGGTGGCCCGCGGCCTGTCCGCCTACCAGGCCGGGTTGATGCTGATGCCGATGGGCGTGCTGACCGCCCTGGCCGCCCGGGTGGTGTCGCGGCGGGCGGCGGTACGGCTGCCGCTGATCGCCTGCGCGGTCCTGCTGCTCGTCGGCGCGGTGGCCACGCTGTTCGTGAGCAGCGGCACCCCGGTGGCGGCGGTCATCTGTGTCACCGCGGTCTTCGGCCTGACCTCCGGCGCCGGCACGGTCGCCAATCAGACCGTCCTCTACCAGGAGGCCCCCGCCGCCGCGCTGGGTACCGCTTCCGGACTGCTGCGCACCTTCGGCTACATCGGGTCCATCGCCTCGGCGGCGATCACCGGCACCGCCTTCCACCGCAGCGTGGGCGACAGCGGCCTGCACTCCATAGCGTGGGTGCTGGTCGTGATCTCCGCTCTCGTCCTCGTCATGACCGTCCTCGACCGGCAGTTGGCCCGGGCCGACCGCCACCACACGAACCAACCCCCGGCCGGGGCCCGGAATCCGGGCCCCGCGCCCGGCACAGAACCCCCTCGCGCAGAACCCCCTCGCACAGAAAGCCGATCCACTGACATGACCACTGGTACGCACACCACCCCCGCCCTCAACCCGGCCCGCACCGCGCTGCTGCTGATGGACTTCCAGCCCGTCGTGCTCGGCGTCGTGCCCGACCCGGAGGGCGTGCTCGCCCGCGCGGGCGAGGCACTGGCCTGGGCCCGCGCCCACGGGGCGCACGTCGTCTTCGTACGCGTCGCGCTCGCGGAGGAGGACGCCGCCGCCGTGCCCGCCCACAACAAGACGTTCTCCCAGGCCGCCGCGGCCGGATACCTCACCGACGGCACTGCGGCGACGGCGGTGCACGAGTCCCTGAAGGCCGAGGAGGACGATCTGACCGTACGCAAGACACGGATCGGTGCCTTCGCCAGCGACACCGACCTGCGCGCCGAACTGCGCGCCCGCGACGTGGACACCCTGGTCCTCGCCGGGCTGTCCACCAGCGGCGTGGTGCTGACCACCCTTCGGCAGGCGGCCGACGAGGACTACCGCCTGTTCCTCCTGGCCGACGCCACCGCCGACCCCGATCCGGAGGTGCACCGGGTGCTCATGGAGAAGGTCTTCCCCCACCAGGCCGAGATCATCAGCACCGCGGACCTCGCCGCCCTGAGCACGGCGGTGAAGTAGCCGTCACGACGTCAGGCGGTCTCGGAGTCCGCCAGGCGATTCATGATCTCGGCGGCCTTGTCGAGCGTTCGACGCTCGGGGGCTCGAAGCGCGGACCCGATCACCTCGGCCAGCCACGCCTCACGGGCCGCCGGGATCCGCTCGGTCAGCGTCCGCCCGGCCGGGGTCGCGCTCACCAGGGCCTTGCGCCCGTCGTTGGGGTCCTTCGCGGTGGTGATCAGCTCACCGGTGCGCAGCGCGGCCACGGTCTCCGCCATCGACTGCCGCCGCACGTGCTCGGCCTGCGCGAGCTCGCTCACGGTCATCGGACCGTCCGTGACGATCCGGTGCAGTGTGGTCAGATGCGACCAGTTCCACGGCAGGTCGTCGATCGGCGCCTCGGTGCGCAACCGCGCGCGCAGCCGCGTCATCGCCCGCATCAGCTCGACGGCGGTGCCCTCTGGCGGAACCGGTTCGCTACTCACCAAGCCAGCATATGGCAGGGCGAAGACGCTCTGACCAGCAAAGGGAACCGGTAGAGGCGGATCCCCGGGCAGCAAGACCGGATGCCCCGTCAACAGCCCGCCGGGCAGAGCCGGTTGCCCGGAGGGAGCTCATCTGTTCAATGGCGGCCCGGTGCCCACGTCGGCACCGGCCGAGGTGCGGGTGACGATGTGTTGGGCGATGTCGTCGAGTCGTGACGGGTGGTCGGAGAAAGCGGGTGCCGTCGGCGTCACAGTGGCTCTCCTCCGCGACAGGGCCGGCGAGCCGGACTTGCGTCCGCTGCGCGACCCCGTGGCTCCGGCATGAGGACGACGGTCAGCGGTGAGACGGAGTACGGCGGGCAACACCTGCCTCGGCGTGCCTCTCGGCCTCGCGTGCACCGCAGCGTGATCGAATAGGGCATGGCATCGTCCTGGACTGGTGAACGGGTACGCCTACGCGCTATCGAGCCCGACGACTGGGCAGCGTTCACGCGCTTCGCCGACGATGACGGGCGGCGAGGGAGCCGGCTGGATCTACCGCGGTCCGCCGAGAGCTACCGTGCCTGGGCGAAGGAGCAAGCCGTTGCCAAGTGCGGTGACGACCGCTTCCGGTTGGCAGTCGAAACGACGGCCAGGGGAGAGCTGGTTGGCACAGTCGGCTCGCATCGCACCGGCCCTCGTTCAGGCTGGTTCGAGTTTGATGTCATGATCGGCGCTGACCACCGGCGCAAGGGCTACGCGGCAGAAGCCCTGGTGCTGCTGCTGCGCTTCATGTTCGCCGAGCGGCGCTATCACAAATGCCTGGCAGTGGTCTTCGCCCACAACGAGGCATCGCTGGCACTCACCCGTCGGCTCGGCTTCACCGAGGAAGGGCGCTTGCGGGAACACGTCTTCTTCGCCGGCCGGCACCACGACCTCGTCATGATGGGCATGCTCGCCGACGAGTTCGACCAGCGACACGCGATGGACGCACCCTGAGCGGGCCATCCAAGCGGGTGGGAACGGCACCGAACGTGGTCGACGTTCGCTGTTCGCCGGGGGGCGGCCTGTCGCCGAAGGCGGGACTGCCCTCAGCTGCGCACGGTGGCACGCAGGCGCAAGCCGACAGTCGCGAGACCTTCCAGGGTGGTGACCTGGTAGCTGGGTTCCGGTCCGGGCGGCTCGCTCAAGTGGTAGCGGCGGGCGGTCTGCGCAGTCAGGAGCGTCAGCATCGCCATGGCCAGAGCGGCTCCCTCGCAGCCATGCGGCCCGGTACCGAAGGAGAGGAAGACCCCGGGTTTCGCCGGCGAGTCCGAATCATCGAGCCAGCGCTCGGGCTGGAACTGGTCGGGCTCGGAGTGTTCCCGTGCGTCGCGTTGGGCGGTGTAGGGGCAGACGAGAACGGTGGACCCGGCGTCGATGGTGTAGTCGGCGAGCTGGGTCTGTCGCGTGGCGCGCCGGGTCAGTAGCCAGCTCGGGGGGTGGAGTCGGAGCACCTCGCGCACCAGTGCCTGGGTGTATTGCAGGCGGTCGAGGTCGGTGCTGGTCGTCGCGGCCGGGTCCGCGGGCAGCAAGGCGGCTTCGGCCGCGACGCGGCCCGCTGCCTGGGGATACCGGGCCAGGTGGAGCAGGATCCATCCGGCTGCCCGGGAAGGTGTCTCGAAGGTGGCGACGGTGATTCCGGGGAGAGTGTCGAGGATGGCCTCTTCCGGCAGTAGGCCGTAGCGGGAGGAGGGACGGAGCATCTGTCCCAGCATGTCGTCACCGAGCCGGCCCGATGAACGGCGCCGCCTGACGATGGGCCGCAAGGCGTTGATGAAGGCGACTTGCTGCCGTGTGCGGAACCGCCGTGCCGGTGTGGGCATCCAGCGCGGCCATACCCAGCGCGAGGGGCGTACGAGCACCTCCCGGGCCAGGAAGAGCTGTGAGGCAAAGGGCAGCAGGGCGGGAGCGTCTTCGGAGAAGAGGTAGCCAACGCCGATCTCCGCCAGGGCGTGCCGGACCGGGGGCAGAATCTCGACGTCCTGGCCCGTGGGCCATTGGTCGGCGAATCGGGCGGCCCTGGGCGCAATCTCACCGATCCGGGCTGCAACCGCCTGCGGGCGCAGTCCGCGCATGCGGGCGGCGTGAGCGTGCGCACGCTCCTCGGGCGTCGGTGCTCCGCTCGAGCGCTTCAACGGCGGGAAGAGGGGCGAGGATGCCTTGGGGAAGTCCTGCGCGCGGCGCAGGACTGCTTCACACGGCCCGGCCGTAGCGGCTACGTAGACACCCGGCTCCAGCTGCCAGACGTCCCCGCACTCCTCAGCGCCGCGGCGTGCCAGTGCCAGCCGGTCGCGGCTCCAGGCCGCGAAGCTGCCTTCGGGCAACCGCGGCGGCTCATTCATCCGGCCCATGAGATCGTCTCTGACTCTCGAACCTTGCCGACTGTCCAGGCCGATGTCGTCGGCAGCGTCGCTCGCTGGGAACCGGCGGGCGCCCGGGGGCGCCCGCCGGCAGTGCGGTCAGACTCAGTCGCCGGCGTACGCATTCCATTCATGGGCCCCGTACGCACCGTAGTGGCGGGTGAAGGACAGCTTGCTGAGCAGCTTGGCGATCATGATGCACTCCTCTCGCCTGTCTGAACTCTTTCAGCCGAGGGTTCAACAAAGAAGTTCCCATCAGCACCAAATACCACATATCCCATATTGCCATATATGTCACATCAGGAGCATCGGTCACACGGCGCGCACGTCGCACGTATGGATACAAGGCGCGTGCTTGCGGGCCGGGCCCGCAGCCGGCCAACGTCGCCCCGGTGCTGGAGGTCCGCTCTTCACGCATCGACCGCACCGCACTCCCCCGGTCAGGCCCCCCGCTCTGCCGGGCGCGGGCCGCCGCGGAATCCCCGCACCGGGCGCATCTCGCCGTCAGTCGGTGCCGGCCGTGACCGGCTCCCAGCGGGCGTACTCGTCCATCAGCTCGGCGAAGCGGTCCCGCACCATCTCCAGGCCGGCGGTGGCCACCGCAAGGTGAAGCGGGGGCTCGTCGATGCCCGTGATGTCGGCGACGGCCGCCATGGACTTGACGAGGTCGCCCCTCACCGCCTGCTCGGCGAATTCGGCCATGGCGGCGTAGGAGGGCGCGTAGGCGGGGATGGACGTGGCGGGGAGCTTCGCATTGGTCCCGAAGTTGGTGTCGTAGCCCGCCGGCTCGACCAGGGTGACGTGGATGCCCAGCGGGCCGACCTCCTTGGCCAGTCCCTCGGTCAGGTTCTGCACCGCGCTCTTCGAGGCGCAGTACACGGCCATCGTGGGCAGGCTGACGTGGCCACCCATGGAGCCGATGTTGATGAGGTGGCCGGAGCCGCGTTCCCGCATGTGCGGGAGCACGGCCTGGATCACCTGGACGAGGCCCACCACGTTGGTTTCGAACTGGTCGCGCAGCTGGTCGGGGCTGACTTCCTCGACCGCGCCGACCTGCCCGTAGCCGGCGGCGTTGACGAGAGCGTCGATGGCGCCGAAGCGATCGACGGCCTCCTTGACGGCCTGCCCGATGCCGGCGACGTCGGTGACGTCGAGGCGCGTGACCAGGACATTGCCGAGGCCGGCGAAGGCCGGGTTGGCCTTGGTCGTGTCACGCATGGTGGCCACGACGTTCCAGCCGCGCGCGGCGTACTCGAAGGTGGCCGCCTCGCCCATGCCTGTCGAAGCACCTGTGATCAGAACGGTCTTGCGCATGATGCCCTCTCTCGTGGCGTGGCCCGTACGCCCGCCACTAAACAGAATCTACAAAATATGTATAGCACGCTCATTCGGTATGGTGTGCATATGGCAGCGACCCGTGGGGACACCCGACGCCGCGAGCAGGTGCTCGCGGCGGCACTGACCGTTTTCGCCACGTTCGGCTATCGCAAGACGTCGATGGACGCGGTGGCTCAGGCGGCGGACATCTCCCGCCCCGGCCTGTACTTCCTCTTCTCCGGCAAGGAGGAGCTGTTCCGCGAGACCATGCGGCAGGCGCTGGACGAGGCCCTGGACGACGTCCGCACGGCGCTGGCCGCGCCCGATGCGGACCTCAATGCGCGTCTGGTGGCCGCGCTCGACGCCCATCTGGGCCGCTACGTCGGCACGCACATCAACGAGGGCGTCGACGACCTGCTGGAGCACGGCACGGCACAGCTCCAGAGCATGTACGACGACTACCGGGCCGCCTTCCTCGACGCGCTCACCGAGGCCGTCGCCACCTCCGGCCGGCCCACCAAAAGCGTCACCCCGCAGCAGATCGCCGAGGTCCTGCACGCCGCCGCCGAGGGCTGGAAGCACCGCGTCGCCGACCGTCCGGCATTCGTCGACAAGCTCACCATGGCCGTCGACGTCGCACTGCGCCCCTAGGTTCTGCCGTCAGGTGTCACGCCACATCAGCAGGGCCGCGATGGGGAAGTCCGACAAGACCTGCCGGAGTTCCTCGCCGGCTGACGACTGCCGCGCCGGTCAGCGCTGGAGGATTTCGACGAGGCGGGGGCCGGTCGCGGTCATGCCTTTCCTGACGTAGTCCGTGAGGTCCTCCAGCGATTCGGCCCGGTGCACCTCCAGGCCGTAGCCGCGTGCGATGTCCAGTACGCCGATGCCGGAGATGTCGAGGTAGTCGCCTCCCGGGACGTGCATGATCTCGGCGAGGTCCTGCAGCGCGCGGTACTTGGTGTTCGTGCAGACCACGAACGTGACGGGCACCTGGTGGCGGGCCGCGGTCCACAGGGCGGACGGGGTGTACTGCATGGCGCCGTCGCCGATGAGGGCGACCACGGGCCGCTCGGGGCAGCCCAGGCGCAGTCCGATGGCGGCCGGCAGGCCCCAGCCCAGGCCGCCGGCGGCGGAGTAGAACAGCGACTTGGCGCGGGTGATGGTCAGGCGGTCGCGCATCACTTCCCCGGAGGTCCACTCCAGGGCGATGACCGTGTCGTCGTTCTTGCCCCGGTCGATCGCGTCGAGGATCGCCTCGATGGTGAAGTGCGGTCCGCTGGTGTCGGCTTCGGGGATCGTGCGGGTCGCGGGCCAGGGGCGGTCGCTGCCGGCGGCCGCGGCGGCGACGCGGACGAGCGCGTCCGACGGGTCGCCGATGGAGATGCGCCCGAAGGGCGCGCGGGCTGCTTCGTCCGGGTCGTCGGTGACCGCGTACACGCTGGTGCCCGGCTGCAGGAAGTCCCCGTCGCTGGGCACGTGGTAGCGGAAGACCGGTGCCCCGAAGCTCACGACGACGTCGTAGTGCGCGAGCACGTCGGCCACCTCCCCCGCGGCGGTGGGCAACTGCCCCTGGAAGCAGCGGTGTCGCGTCGGGAAGGGCGCCCGGGGCGGGCTCGGGGCGATCCAGACCGGAAGGTGCGCCCGTTCGGCCAGCGCGACGGCGGCCTGGAAGCCCTCCTCGGTGTCCGCGCCGGGCCCCAGCACCAGGGCCGGCGCCGAGGCGCGGTCCAGGGCTGCGACGAGGGTGTCCAGGGCCCGCTGCGGCACCACCGGGTCGCCGTCCACGCCGCGTTCGAGCAGGTGGTTCAGGGCATTGTCCTCGGCGGCCTCGGTCCAGTCGTCCAGCGGGACGGACAGGTAGACCACACCCCGGGGCGCGGAGTCGGCGAGCATCAGGCCCTTGGAGAGCAGCGACGGGGCGTCCTGCGGACGCAGCGGCTCACCCGACCACTTCACCAGCGGGTCACCGAGTTTGACCGGGTCGACGTTGGTGAGCATCGCGCCCACCGGCACGTACCGGCGCGCCTGCTGGCCGGCCATGACGACCATCGGCGTGTGGCCGCTGGCCGTGTTGGTCATGCAGCCCATCGCGTTGCCGCTCCCCGCGGCCGCGTGCAGGTTGAGGAAGCCGGTCGTGCCCGACGCCTGGGCGAACCCGTCCGCGATGGCGATCGCGGCGCCCTCCTGCAGCACCAGGTAGTACGGGATGTCGTCCGGAAGCCCGGTCAGGAAGGACAGTTCGTTGGACCCCGGATTACCGAACACCGCCTTCACTCCGTGGTGGCGAAGGATTCCGTAGAAGGCGTCGCTGACAGTGACCACGACATGCATTCCTCACGTAGAGTGCACGGACACAACTCCACCACTATCGCGCCAGATCACCGCATAAGCTCATTTTGCGGACGTGCGGGGGACGTGCGCCGTGCCGACCGCGGACGCACCCCGTGGGACGCCGGCAACTCTCCGGGCCCGGCCAGGTCGAGCCGGTACGCGACAAGCTCAGGCGCCTCGCGGAGCGGCGGGGCAGGCCCCTAGAAGCCTCTGCGGACACCCCCGTCGACTGTCAGCATCACGCCCGTGAGGTACGACGCGGCGGGCGACAGCAGGAAGGCGGCGCTGCGGCCGAACTCCTCGGGGGTTCCGTAGCGGCGCAGGGGGACGCCGGCGGTCGCACGGGCGCGGGCGGCGTCGGCGTGGCCGGTGTGCGCGTCGAGTTCGCGGACCCGGTCGGTTTCGATGTGGGCGGGCACGAGGCCGACGACGCGGATGCCCCGGGGGCCCAGCTCGTTCGCCAGGTTCTTCGCGTAACCGGCCAGGCCCGGCCGGAAGGCGTTGGAGAGCGCGAGGCCGGGGATCGGCTCGTACACGGAACTGGAGAGAACGAAGCCGATGACCCCTCCCTCACCCAGCTCCGCCGCGACGGCGCGGGACAGCCGCACCGCACCGAGGAAGACCGACTCGAAGGCGGCGCGCCACTGGTCGTCGTCGATGCTGTCCGACGTACCTGTCGGCGGGCCGCCGACGCTGATGAGCACCCCGTCCAGCCGCTTGAAGGCATCGCGTGCCGTGCCGATGAGCCGGTCCGGGGCAGCGGGGTCGGCGTTGTCGGCCACGACACCGACTGCCTGCCCCTGGCCGCCGAGCTCCGCCCCGGCGTCGGTCACCGACTCCTCGCTGCGGCCGCTGACGACCACCCTCGCACCGTCCGCCACCAGTTCGCGCGCGGCGGCCCTGCCCAGACCGCGGGTGCCACCGGTGACGATGTACACCCGGTCCTTCAGTCCAAGGTCCATGAGCGCTGTCTCCTGTCCCATCGTGCCGGGCGCATGGTCTACAACATCGCCTTCTGGGGTTGCGTGGGCACCACGATGACGGTGGTGGTGCCGGCGCCCAGGGCCGCCTTGAACTCCCGCTCCAGGTCCCCCGTGGTCTCCACGTCGACCGCTCGGCATCCGAAACCGCGGGCCACGGAGGCGATGTCGAGCCCGGGCAGGTCGAGGCCCGGAACGCCCGGCGTCTCCTCCAGCACCGCGAACGACTTGAGGATGGAGTACTCCTGGTTGCGCATGACCACGTACACGATCGGGAGGTTGTGCTGGGCCGCCGTCCAGATGGCCTGCACGGAGTACTGGAAGGAACCGTCGCCGATCAGGCCGACCACCGGCCGGTCGACGCCCCGGTCCCGGTCGCCCAGCGCGACGCCCACCGCGGCCGGGGTGCCCCAGCCGATCCCTCCGCTGGCCGTGGCGAAGAACGATCCGGTCCTGACCGTCGGAAGCCACTCGACCTGTTGCGCCATCGTGGAGGTCGATTCGTTGACGATGACCGCGTCCGGCGGCCTGACCCTGCTCAGGGCGGCGTACACCTCGGGCGGGGTGAGCGGGCTGTTCGGCGCCTGCGGCAGCTCACGGGGCCGCGCCATCGGCTCCGGAGCGGTCCGCGCGGACCCCTCGGCGACCATGTCCAGGAGCAGTTCGATCGCCGTCGCGGGATCGCCCAGGAGGCTGTCGCCCACCCGCGCCGCCGCGGCAACCCCCGGATTGCCGGTGATCTGCAGGAGCTCGGTGCCGTCGGGGAGGTAGTCGCCGGGCACGTAGGGGTAGTAGCGGAACGCCTCCGCGCCGATCACGACCACCAGGTCGTGCCCGGTCAGCCGGTCGCTGATGGTCTTCACCGACATGCCGAGCGGGCCGCGGAAGAGGGGGTGGTCCTCCGGGAAGGAGGCGCGGTCCAGCAGCGGGGCGCCGTAGACGGAAGCGCGCAGCTTCTCCGCCAGGGCCACGGCCGCGTCCCAGCCGCCGGCCCGGTCCACCTCCGGCCCGAAGACCAGCGCGGGACGACGGCTTGCGGAGATGCGGTCGGCGAACAGCCGCAGGCGCTGCGCGTCGGGGGCGACCCGGTCGCTGACGGTCCGGATCCGGGTGAATCCGGACAGGGGACGCTTCCAGTCGTCCATGGGAATCGACAGGTAGACCGGTCCCGCCGGCGGCTGCAGCGCCTCCGCGTAGGCCCGCATGAAGGCCTCCGGGACGTCTTCGGCGCGGGCCGGCTCGTAGGACCATTTCACCCACGGCTTCGGCAGCGTGGTGGCCTCGCGGTTGCCGAGATACGGCTCCCCGATCACGAGTTCACGGTGCTGCTGTCCCGAGGTGATGATCAGGGGCGTGTTTCCGTGGTAGGCCGCCACCAGGTTGCCCACGGCGTTTCCCACCCCGGCCGAAGAGTGCACGTTGACCAATGCGGGGCGGCCGGTCACCTGGGCGAACGTGTCGGCCATGGCGATGACAGACGCCTCCTGCAGCGCCAGGACATAGGTGAAGTCCTCGGGGAAATCCTGCAGGAAGGTCTGCTCGGTCGAGCCGGGATTGCCGAAGACCGTGGTGAGTTTCAGGGTTCGCAGCAGGTCGTAGGTCACGCCGTGGACGGTGGATTGCTCGGTCATTGTTGCCACCGACTTTCGTGCTGGAGCCGGGCGCCGGGTCAGCGGCCCTGCCCGTGGGGTGCGCGCTTCTCGGTGAAGGCTCGGGCGCCTTCCTTCGCGTCGTGGGACGCCGGAACCGAAGCGACGATCCGATCCTGCTCGACAAAGGCGTCCTCGTCGCGCAGTGCGGTCCGTTCGGTGACGGCACGTTCGACGGCTGCCACGGCCAGGGGGCGTCGTGCGCCACGAGGACGACGCTAGGAGCGTGCACGGATGGAGCCATTGGGCGACGGACACCATATTTGTCACGAAATTGGTTTCCCGGTACCAACATGCGCGGCGGCCATCAGCATTTCCTTGCTTGACAAAGCAGATTACTGCCTGTGCATACTCGGTCGGTCGGTCCGGAACACGGGAGCCCGCATGAACCTCGGCATGGCCATCGCTGACTTCACCCAGCCCCAGGGGCCGGCAGGCATCGCACGTCACGTGGGCCGGCTCGCCCGCACCGCGGAGGAGTACGGGTTCACGCGCATCGCCGTCATGGACCATCTCTTCCAGATCGGGATCGTAGGGGCGTCCGAACAGGAAATGCTGGAGGCCTACACCACGCTGGGCTACCTGGCGGCGAGCACCGGGCGCGTGGAGCTTCTCGCCCTGGTGACCTCGGCCGGCTACCGCGAGCCCGGCCTGCTGGCCAAGATGGTCACCACGCTCGACGTGCTGTCCGAGGGCCGGGCGGCCCTGGGCATCGGCGTCGGCGCGGGGTTCAACGTCGCCGAGGCGCGCGGACTGGGTCTGCCCTTCCCGCCTGTCGCCGAGCGGTTCGAGCGTCTCGAGGAGACGCTGCGGATCTGCCTGCAGATGTGGAGCGACGACGAAGGGCCCTTCAACGGCCGCCACTACCAACTCGAGCGCACCCTCAACTCCCCGGGCACGGTACGGCGCCCCCATCCGCCGATCCTGATCGGCGGGTCCGGCGAGCGGAAGACGCTGCGGCTTGTCGCGGAGTACGGCAACGCCTGCAACCTCTTCCACGGACCGGACCTCCGGCACAAGCTCGATGTGCTGCGCGGACACTGCGACCGGGCCGGGCGGGACTACGACACGATCGAGAAGACCGTCCTCCTCCCCCTCGACCCCGGGCGGCGGGGCGAGCACGTGCCGGGCCTGCTCGCCGAACTGCGCCGGCTGCACCGGATCGGCATCGACCACGTCATCGGCCCGGTACGGGGAGCCGACCAGCAGGCAGCCCTCCAACTGCTCGGAGAGCGCGTCGTTCCCGAGGCAGCGCATCTCTGAGGTGTCGCATCACCGACCGCGACGTGGCAGGAACCTGACCAGTTCAACAGTTTCAATTTGCTTGAAGAAGCATTTAAAGCGCATCCACTGACAAGTCCTCGGAGGAATCCGTGAGCGACAGCAACGACCAGCCGGGCAAAGACGCCGATGTCATCGTCGTCGGGGGCGGATCCGCGGGCGCCGTACTCGCCGCCCGGCTCAGCGAGGACCCGCAGCGCGAGGTCCTGCTGATCGAGGCAGGCCCGGACTACCCCGCGGGGCAGTTACCCCACGGGCTCCAAACCCCGCATCTGCTGGCCGATCCTGATCACGACTGGGGCTACACCGCGCGGGGCACCGACCGGGCCCCGGGCATCCCCGCTCCGCGCGGCCGGACCATGGGGGGCAGTTCCTCCGTCAACGCGGGGGTGGCCATCCGGGCGCGTTCCGCGGACTTCGCCGCCTGGGCGGACCGTTACGGCATCAAGGGCTGGTCCTACGAGGACGTCCTGCCCACGTTCAGGCACATGGAGAACACACCGGCCGGCGACGACGCCTACCACGGGCGCTCCGGACCCTTCCCCGTCCGCCAGTGGTCCTACGAGGAACTCACGTCGCCTCTGCGGGCGTTCGTCGACGGCTCGGCGGACCGGGGGTTCCGGCGTGTCGAGGACTTCAACGGGGCCGAGCAGGAGGGCGTCGGCGGCTATCCCGTCAACATCGCCGGCGGGGTGCGGCAGAACACCGCCCTGGCCTATCTGACACCACCGGTGCGGCGGCGCCCCAATCTCCAGGTGCTGAGCGAGGTCACCGTCGACACCGTACTCATCAAGGACGGCACGGCGCGCGGCGTGGTGGGTGCCTCCGGCACCGTGTACCAGGCCGCCGAGGTGGTACTCGCCGCGGGCAGCTACGGCAGTCCGGCCATCCTGCTGCGCTCCGGCGTCGGCCCGGCGAAGGACCTGCGGGCACTGGGCATCGACGTGGTCGCCGATCTGCCGGTCGGCCGGCGGTTGCAGGACCATCCGTTCTTCCACTCGCTGTTCGCCCTGGCGCCCGGGCACCAGACGATGACGGACGCCTTCTCGGCGGGTCTGTGGTGCGCCTCGACCGAGGCTCGGGCCGGCGAACTGGACCTCGGCATCGTGGCCGTGCACCTGCTGGACGGCTCCTTCAGCCCGACCGGCGGAGCCCTGCTCCTGGCGACGGCCCTCACCCGGCCGGAGTCGCGGGGCTCCCTCCGCCTGGCCGGCCGGGACCCCCACGCCGCTCCGGTCATCGACGACAACTACCTCGCGACCGCCAGGGACCGCCGCCGCATGCTGGAGGGCGTGAAGCTCGTGCGCAGCCTCGTGAGCACGCCGCGGTTCGCACGGGTGGTGGCCGGCGAACTCGTTCCCGGCGACGCCGTCCAAAGCGACGAGGAACTGCTCAACACGATCGAGGCCCGGATCTCCACCTACGGTCACCCCACCTCGACCGTGCCCATGGGAGGGCCCGAGGACGAATGGGCCGTGGTCGACGAGTCGGGCGCGGTCAAGGGGGTTGAGCGGCTGCGCGTCGTGGACGCCTCCATCATGCCGGAGGTCCCGTCCACGGTGACCAACGCGACCACCATCATGATCGCGGAGCACATCGCCCGCCACGTGTACCGGGCCTGACGAGGCGTGTGGAACCCCGGCGCCGGGGAGCGCGACGCGGACCGCCCGACCGGTGCGGTCCGCGTCAGCTCCACCACCCGGGCGCGCAGACGACGACCGCGTCGACCAGGTCCTCAGCCGATGAAGTGCCGCACCAGCGCCTCGTACACGCCAGGGTCCGCCGGATCCGCCGGAGCGTTCTGGTAGACGGCCCTGAACCGCGCCACGTGATCGGCGACCTCGCCGGTGGCGAGGCGCAGTTGCTCCTCGGCCGAGGATCCCCCTTCGCTTCGCCGCCGCTCTTCGCGCCGGTGGCCTCACTCCAGGTCGGCGGGCTCGGCGACGTACATGTTCAGGGCGTCGAAGACGGAGGCGGCGAGTCGCGGCCGTCCGTGGCCCGATTCAGTCGAGCTTTTTCACCACGGCCTCGAACTGCCTCACCAGAGCGGGCAGGGAGCGTCCGTCGAGCTGGTCGACGACCCGCTTACGGGCGCTCGCCAGATGAACGGGGTAAGCGGCCTGGAGGCGCTTTAGCCCCTCCGGGGTCAAAGAGGCCACATTGCCCCGCCCGTCGCCTTCGTGGCGCCGCTTGGTCACCTGGCCCCGAGCCTGGAGTGTGTCCACGATCCGGGTGATCCGACTCGCCGACAGGGCGCTGGCCGCGGCGAGATCCGTCATCCGCAGCTCCTGGTTCTCGGCTTCGGAGAGGCTCATGAGGACGACGTACTCGGTGAGCGTCAGTCCCGTGGCCCGCAGCAGATCGTCGTCCAGCGAGCGCGGGAGCGCGATGATGACGCGCATCAGGGCACGCCAGAGGCGTTCTTCTTCGGCGGCCAGCGGATCAGCGTCACTCATCCGTGCAGCTTACGTGCTCAAGCAAGCAAGCTCAAGCGTTGATCGGATCTCGGATTCTCGCGCAGCCCGCGGCGCCGCACAGAGCCGCTCACCCATCCCGGTTTATTTGCTTGACAAAGCACTGGCATGCCAAAGATGCTTGCTTACGCAAGAACAATCCGAGTTCGGCCACGATCCGGCCGGCCCTCGCCGGCCGGCCAGGTCCTGTCGTCACCTTCCCGTCGTCCGCCCGGAGGGCGGCCCCTGCGGCGTCAGGTGCGTGCTCTCGGCATGCCGGGCACCGGCCCTCGTACTTGGATACGTCACCCCCGCCGTCGCCGAGCTCACCGAATTCTTCGGCGAGCACCGGGCCGGCTGACCGCCTACCGTGCCCGCGACGGTGCGGCAGGCCGCCGGGCAGGTCGGGGAGCTGGAAGGAGTTGATGTGGTGCCGTACACACGGCGGGAGGCGGGCTGCGTCCGCGTCGCGGACGTCGAAGCCGTCCGCGCGCAGCTCGTTCACGGCGGCGTCCGGTGGGGGCTGGGCGCAGGCCGGTGCCGATCACCAGCTCGCCGTGCCCGTACGGCGGGCTGGTGCGGGACGCGTCCGCGGCCGCTGCGTCGTAGCCGCCGACCGAGCGCGACCGGACTTCCTTGCCCCTCTCGGCGTCGGCCGCCCGGTCCGGCGTTCAGACCGTTCCGTTGACGACGGCCGAAGTGGCCCGCCACGCCACCGCCGGCGGTGAACACCCCGCTTCGGCCCGGACCAGGTCAGAAGGGCAGCGCCCGCTGGTCGCTGGTGGCGTTGATCCAGATGACGTCGGTGAAGTCGGCGAGGCTGTCGGGGCCCGTCCGGCCCCAGCCGCTGTCGCGTACGCCGCCCATGGGCGCGTGGATCTCGTCGTTGACGGTGGGCGAGTTGACGTTGACGATGCCGTGCTGCAGCGTCGGCGCCAGCTCGAGGCCCCGGTAGGTGTCGCCGGTCAGGATCGAGGACGTGAGGCCGTACATCGTCCGGTTCGCGACCTGCACCGCCTCCTCGGCACTCTCCACGGCCTCCACGACGACGAGCGGCCCGAAGGTCTCCTCGTTGGAGACGGTCGCGGTGTACGGGACGTCGGTGAGGATGGTGGGCTGGTAGACAAGGCCGTCGTGCGTGCCGCCGGTGCGCAGCGTGGCCCCCTTGGCGACGGCTTCCCTGACGCGCTCGTCCACGAGGTCGACCGCCGCCCGGGTGACCAGGGGGCCGATGATCGTCGCCGGGTCCAGCGGGTCTCCCGAGGGCAGTGTCCTGGTGCGTGCGACGAACTTCTCCAGGAACTCCTCGTAGATCCCGCGCTGAACGATGATCTTGCGGGTGTTGAGGCAGATCTGGCCCTGGTGGAAGAAGGCTCCGAAGGTGGCGGCGCGGACGGCGTAGTCCATGTCCACGTCGTCGAGGATGATCATGGGGTTGTAGCCGCCGAGTTCCAGGACCGTCCGCTTCAGGGTGCGGCCCGCCCGTTCCGCGAGCATCCGCGCGGTGTTCACCCCGCCGATGAGGTTGATGACCCGTACGTCCGGGCTGGCGAAGAACTCGTCGGCGATGGCCGCCGCGCGGCCGGGCGCGTGGGTGACGACGTTGATGACTCCGGGCGGGAAGCCGGCCTCCTCGGCTATCTCGGCGACCATCAGGCCGGCGGATACGGGCGCGAACTCCGACGGCTTGACGACGACGGTGTTGCCCGCGGCGATCGGGTTGAGCACGGCCCGCCACGACAGGATGCTGGCGCCGTTCCACGGAGTGAAGCTCGCCACGACTCCCAGGGGACGGCGCACCCCGACCGAGTGGGTGTTGGGGACGTTGGACTGCAGGACCTCGCCCTTGGGCAGGAAGACCCAGTTGGCCGCCTGCTCCAGGGTCGCGGCGACGCCCTCCTGCTGGAACGTGGAGAACGGGATGGTGCTGCCGGTCTCCCGGGCCAGGATCTCGGCGATTTCCTCGCTCCTGCGCCGTACGATCTCGGCCGCCCGGTAGAACAGCTTCGCCTTCTCGGCCGGGGCCAGCGCCGCCCAGGCCGGGAACGCCTCCGCCGCGGCCTCGATCGCGATCCGGGCCTCCGCTCCCCCGGCGTCGGCGACGCGTGCGAAGACCTCACCCGTGTAGGGCTCGTAGTCCTCGAACACCGCCCCGCCGCCGGCCTCCCGCCACTGTCCTCCGGCGTAGTACTTGCGCACGGGTACATCGGGCATGACAACCCACTCTCAGATGGGAGAACTTACTTGCTTTAGCAAGCAGATTCGACCTCTCCTCGGCCGCGTTGTCAAGTACGGTCCGGCACAGATGCCGAGACGTCTTGCCTTTCTCCGGTGGGTCGTTGGTGCCTCACATCGCCTTGACGTGCCATCACGTCCGGGTGGTGATTGCCGAACAAAGCAATGAGTTAGCGCGGGCGTCCAGGGCCGGACTCGACCGCTCGACCGGCGAGGGTCAGCGCTGTGCGAACCGGACGCGTGTCGGCCGCGCGGCGTCCGGCCGCAGGGCGATCCCGTTGAGTGCCAGTGGTTCTCCGTGGACATCGGTGATCCTGACCGTGCCCCCGCACCCGCTGCCGGCGGGGAGGGACATGCCGTTCAGGGCGTCGGTGACGGTCGGGCCGTCGGCCCGGTGGGTCGCCGTCGCGGTGAGGTTGCTGAACTCGTCATACGACACGCCCGCGGCATCGGTGAGGCGGGCGGGGGGGCGCCTCGTGCCAGGCCCGGGCCTCGTGGTCGGCGTGGCCCGTGCGGGGGCCCAGGACCAGGTGGCCGCCGGCGTGGGCGTAGGCGGCGAGCCGGTCGAGCGTGGTGTCGTCGGCGAGGACAGGGCGGCCACGACGAGGACGTGTGGCGGCGCGCGGCCTCCCCGGGGCCATGCCTTCCCGTTCGCCGCGCGGGTCGTGCCGCCGGCGGGCGGGGACGATGCGGGCCTGCCGTCCGGCGTCGAAGGCGCCGCGGTAGGCCGCGGTAGGAGGGGTCGAGGATGCGGTGGCGGGCGGCCGGGTCCGGTTCGCCGTCGGGGGTCGCGAGGGGCGGCGCTCGCATGCGCGTCATGTCGTGCGTCATGTCACGTGCGGGGCGCGGGTGCCCGTCGCTGCCGCTGGGCGCCGATGCGACCGGTGCCCGGCAAGGCGGTGCGGGGGACGCGGCTTCCACCGCGTCCCCCGCACCGCCGGGACGGCATTCCTCAGCCCGGCCCTAGCGGCTGCTATTCATTATTGTTGTTGCCGTTGTTTTCACCGATGCTTATCGTCCTGACACTCTTGGTCATCTTGACGACCTTCTTGATCACGACGCCCTGGGAATTCTTGGTGATTTTGGTCGTTTTGGTGATCGTGGTGATCTTGAGGCCCTTGATGGTCAGTTCCTTCTTGACCGTCGTTTTGGTGGTGGTGGTCGTACTGTTCTTGACCAGCCCCGTGATCTCGGCGGCCTGGTGGCCCTGGTGGTTTGCCGCGACCGCGGCCACGGTCCCGGTGTGCGGCGTCGCCGGGGCGGCGAAAGCGCTGGAGGGTATCAGCGCGCCTCCTGCCGCCAGGGCGGTCGAGGCGGCAAGCATCACAAGACGCTGGGTACGGGAAGTGCGGGTCATGGGAATTCTCCTCCGTGAGAAATAATCAGGGTTTCCGAACAGTCCTGAAAATTCGCGGCCATTCGGTATTCGGTGCGGCCGGCTTCCGTTGAACCGGCCGGCATCTCTATTAGGCACCGGCGGACGAAAGGAGTCATGCCCCTGGAATACGTGGCAGGAGAACTCGGGACTTGACGGACGGCGGCAGCTCTGCTGCGGACGTGCGGCACATCAGGGGCCCGGAGCCGGGGCGGGCCGGGTGCGGGCTAGCCTGGCAGTTCTGGGCTGGATCAACACCGGACACCTGACCGCCCGATGCCGGCGGAGCACCCCGCCGCTGTCCGTCCGGGACAGACGAGAACGGAGCAGCCGACGTGAGCGACGCCCAAACCAGCACCCAGGAAGGAGCCGCGGCACCGGCGGCCGATCTGCCCGAGCGGATACGCCGGCACCGGCGCCACACGCTGGAACTGCTCACCGTCTGCGCCCTCGCTCTTGTCCCGTGGACGGTCCTGCTGGCGATGACACTGCCGTCCGTGTACGAGGTCCGCCAGTGGCGCGTGACATGGGTCGGATTCGACGCCCTGCTCATGGTCGCGATGGCGGCCACGGCGCTTCTCGGGTGGCTGCGGCACCGCGCTGTGATCGTGTCGGCGGCTGCGACGGCGGTGCTGTTGATCTGCGACGCGTGGTTCGACGTGTCGCTCGCTTTCGGCACCTCGGGGGTGTGGCTGTCGGCGGTGCTCGCGGCGTGTGTCGAACTGCCGCTGGCCTTCTACCTCATCCACCGGGTGATGGGGATGATCTCGCTGGCGCAGTGGCCCACCGTCAAGGCCGCCGCCGACAGCAGCAGGCAGCCTGCCCGCCCGGACGCCTGAACTCGTCCTGCCTTCCCGCGGAGGAGACGACATGATCAGGCACGACATGATCGGACAGGCCCTGACACGTATCCCGTCAGGGCCTGAGCTCCACGCGGTGACCCGCTAGCGATAGCAGTCCAGCACCGGGTCGGTCTCGCTGTAGATCGCGGTGTCCTTCATGAATCCCAGCTGTCCGTTGTCGGCGACGGTCATCAGCCAGCGGGTCGGGTGCGGTCCGCCGACCCAGGCCTGGCCGTCTTCCTTGCAGTAGAACCAGCTCGGGTTGGAGTACATGTAGCCGACGATCGTGCCGGGGTCGGGGTAGGAGTGGTTGTTGCCGATGATGCCGTAGACGGGCGCGCCCGACACGTTGTTGCAGTACCACCTGATGCCGCCGTCGTTGGTCCAGCAGCCCGCGGCGGCATGGGCGGACGGAGCCGCCACCGCGCCGAATCCGATGGCCAGCGCCGCTGTCGCCAACGTCGCGCCGATCTTCCTGTGAGCACGCATGCATTCCCCCGCGTTGTCGTTCCACCGAGCGGTGACCGGATCAAGGTGCGTCGAGGCACGGTGTGCTGCGGCCACTATGCCGAGCACGGGCCGCTCAGGTCGATCACTTCGATCCTGATGGAATCCCCCGTACGCAGCCGTTGGAATCCCCCGTACGCAGCCGCCGGAACCGGCCGCGTCGATTCGGCCGGCGATCTCCTGGGGCGGCCTCTTGCGCTCGCCGGTGCGGTGGCGCTCCGCGGACCGCTGAGTGCTACGGACCGGATGGACCGGGAGGGGGCGACGTCGTTCGGTGTGGGGCGCGTTCCCACCCCGGACGCGCTGCCGGGAGGTGTTCCGGCTTCACCACCGCCGCCCGGCGCGAGCGCGCCGGGCCTGCCCGTCTACTGGTGCTGTCGCCACCGGTCCGGGTCCTCTTCCAGGGCCGCCCGGTCCCAGCCGGCGTGTTCCGCGGCGGCGTTGTAGGTCGTGTGCAGGAAACCAGCCAGTGCCCGGTCCGGGTCGGCCGCAGTACGCACCGCCTCGTACGGCAGGAGGAACTGGGCGAAGTCAGGGCTGTAGAACGCGTCGGCCGGGGTGACCGGGTGGTCGGCGAAGCCACCCGGCTCGGGATAGGCGTATGAGTAGAAGGCTCCTTCTTCACCGCCGCCGGGCCAGAAACCACAGCTGCTCAGCTCGCGGGAGTAGCCCTCCACCATCACCCAGTCACCGCAGTTCGGGGCGCCGCCGGGATGCGGCGGCGCCGCCCGTCCTGAGAACCTCGTGCAGGCCAGGTCCATGGCGCCCCAGAAGAAGTGCACCGGGCTCACCTTGCCGGCGAAGTACGAGCGGAACTCCCCCAGCGCCCGGTTGGCCTGCAGCAGCTGCCGCCAGAAGAGCTGCGCGGCCCCCGGGTCGTAGGAAGTGTGCTGGTGGTCTTCATCGAAGGGGATCGCCGGGTCCACCTCGTTGGGAGACGCCTGGATCTTCGTCTCGATTCCCAGCTCGCTCAGGGCCCGCATCGTCTCGCGGTAGAAGTCGGCCACCGGCCTCGGCTCCAGGGCCACGCTGCGGTGGGCGCCGTCGCTGCTGCGGATACGCAGCTGATGGTCGAGGAAGTCGAACTCGATGTCGAAGACCCCTGAACGGTAGGGGATCGCCGACGTGGTCAGCCCGCGCGGGCTGACATACGAGGTGACCTGCCACCAGTGATTGACCATGGGCGCGTGGGCCAGCCGGATCTTGCCGACGATCTGGGCCCACATGTGCAGGGTGTCCCGGGTCTCGGTCCAGTCGGCGACGCGCAGCCGCGGCCACATCGTCCGCGACGCCTCATTGGAGATCACGGCCACAGCACACTCCTCCCAGGACAGCCGGCCGATACCGACCACGCTGCCCTCAGCCGGGGAATCAGGCAACCCGGCAGGCATCCCGGCGCGCCTCACCGGCCGCCGGACCGGGACGCTTGCATGCTCCACGAGCAGCCGTGCGCCCGCATCGCGAGGAGTGATCCAGCGGCTCAGTCCCACCAGCGGCGGGGCCCTTCGGGGCCGATCGGAAGGATGCTTTGATCATGAATGTCGACCAGTCGGTACTGGTTCTCGGGGCGACGGGGGGACAGGGCGGCGCCGTCGTCAGCGCGTTGCTGTCCCGCGGCGTCGCCGTCCGTGGCCTGGTCCGCAACCCTCGATCCGCTTCGGCCCGGGGCCTGGCCGCCCGCAACGTCGAGGTGGTGGGCGGAGATCTCATGGACCGCGAGTCCCTGGCCTCAGCCATGCGGGGCGCAGCCGGTGTGTTTGCGATGACCACGCCCTTCGAGTCAGGACCGGCCGCCGAGATCGCACAGGGCCGGAGCATTCTCGCCGCCGCCCATCATGCTCGTGTGCCACACCTGGTCTTCAGTTCGGTAGCAGGTGCCGATCAGGACACTGGTGTGCCGCACTTCGAGACCAAGGCTGTCATCGAGCGGGAACTGGCCGCAGGCGAGGTGCCCTACACGATCCTGGGGCCCACCTACTTCTTCGACAACGCCCTCGGCGGCGAGGACCGGATCCGCCAGGGGGTGCTCGATCTGCCCCTGCCACCGGACCGTGCGCTGCAGCAGTTGGCACGCCCCGATCTGGGCGAGTTCACCGCCGCCGTCTTCGCCGCGCCCGACGCGCTTGTCGGACAGCGCATCGAGCTCGCCGGTGACGCCCCCACGCCCGAAGACATGGCGGCCGCGTTGAGCACGGCGGTCGGTGGGACCGTTCGCCACAACGAAGTGCAGCTCAACGAGATCGGCAACGACGACATGCGAGCGATGTGGGCGTTCCTGCGTGGTCCCGGCTACCGCGTCGACCTGTCGGCGCTGCACGCCGCCCATCCCGATCTGCGCTGGACGTCGTTCGCCGACTGGGCCGAAAGCGCCTTCTCAACGGCGCCATGACATGGTGCCTTGTCCGCGGGTCCTTGGAATGGCCGGCATCAGCTGCCGGGTGGTGACAGCGCGGTACTGCAGGGGTCGCCGTGATCCCCCGTCACCGCGGGCAAGCGCGGTTGTCGCGGCGCGCACGCGATCCGGACGGCGGCGCGGCTGCATCCGCCTCAGCCCGGGGTGATCCGCGGTCTGCCCGTGGTGTGCGGCCGGGTGCGCCCGGGAAACCCGCCGTGTTGGAGGTGCGCGGTTCCGGGCGCGCACAGCGGGCCTCCCGGCCGCACCGTTCTCCTGCCCCGCTCCCCCGCCACCCGCGCATCGGCGTCGGCATTTTCACGCAAGAGTCACATGAGTGCGGGGCGGTCCCAGGCCTCAAGGCCTGGGACCGCCCCGCGCTATGGGGTGGGAGTGCTGCTCCTTACCAGCGGTACCAACGGCCACGGCTGCCGCCGGCTCCGGCGGAACGCATGACGAAACCGAGCAGCCATACAGCCAGCACGATCACGGCCACGATCCACAGAGCCTTCAGCGCGAAACCGGCACCGAAGAGAACCAGGGCAAGCAGAAGAACGAGAAGCAGGGGAACCATAGTTATCAACCTCCGAGGCAACGTGTTCCCTGCCAACACCCCGCCATGCACCCGAATTTTATGTGTTTCTTATCCTTCGGTGCGGGAATGCGGTACCGCCCCGAATCCTTCGCCTGGGAACCGAGGTCCACGACGGCCTCGTTGCTCCACGGGTCCCGCGGCCTTCCCGGCTGAGACGGCCCAGCAGGTAACGCGCGACGTTGTGCCGGCGCACCCGCAGGTACGCGCTCTCGATGTTCTGCGGGTTCTTCCTGGACGGACTGCGCCTGTCGTCCAGCCAGGCCTTCAGCGTCCGGTCGGTGACCGTCAGGCCGGCCTCCCGGGCCGCGGCGCGGGCACGCTCTGTGCGGGTGAGGTAGTGGAGCCGGGCGAGGAGGCCGCGCCGGGCGGTGACCGGGGTGGCGGCGAACCCCGCGAGCGCGTCGAGTTGCCGGGCCACGGCCTCGTGGCCCTTGATGCCGCGAGCGCCGAATTTACCGAAATCGTTGTTCCTTTCCGGCATTTCATCTCCTCGCTTTCCCGGCAACCGACTTGACGGAGCCTCACGGTCCCGTACTTCAGGGTGAGTCAAGATGCAGGATCGGGACGGGGGCGGCAGTGGGCTCCGGTGAATTCCGGCAGTAGTGGTCCGGAATGGTTTTTCTATCGTCCGGTGCGGCCTGGGCCTAGGGAGTCTCGAGGTGCCCGATGCCGGCGGCGAGCCGCCGGGGTTCGGTGGTGCCGGTGTCGTCGGCCTCGGTGGCGGTGACCGTCCAGGAGCAGCCGCGGTCGGTGCGGGCTCGGAGGGTGTACGTCAGAGGCGGCAACAGGTGTCCTTGTGCTGGTGTCGATGCCTCCTGGTGGGGCTGGTTGGCATCGGCGCCCAGTATCGGTGCCTGGTCAAAGAGGCGGCCCGCGCCGGGGACAATCGTCGCCATGAGTGAAGGTACGGGTGATGCCGAGAGCCGCCTGGCGCGGATCGAGCGGCTGCTGGAGAGCGGTGAGCGTGAGGTGGCGCCCGCGTGGCGGCGGGCGACGCGGGGTGAGCCGCGCTGGGCGGTGACCGCGGTGATCCTGGTGGCGGTCGCTCTGCAGTGGATGCTGCCGCACCGGCTCGCCTTCCAGCCGTACTGGGCTTTGCCGGTCCTGGAGTTGGTGCTGCTGGCCGGTCTGATCGCGGCGAATCCCCGGCGGGTCGAACCCCGCACCCGGTGGCTGCGGTGGTGGGGGCTGGCTCTGACCGGTGCGATCAGTCTGGCCAACGGCTGGTCGGCGGTCCGGCTGGTGACGGGCCTGGTGAACGGCACCGGGGAGACGGAGGCCGGGCCGCTGCTGCTGACCGGCGGCGGTATCTGGCTGACGAACGTCATCGTGTTCGCCCTGTGGTACTGGGAGTGGGACCGCGGCGGGCCGATGGCGCGGGTCCGCGGCCGGAGTCAGTACGCCGACTTCCTCTTCGTACAGATGCAGAGCCCGGAGACCGCGCCGCCGGACTGGGAGCCGGCGTTCCTGGACTACCTGTATCTGTCGTTCACCAACTCCACCGCCTTCAGCCCGACCGACGTGATGCCGCTGTCGCGCTGGGCCAAGATGCTGATGATGCTGCAGTCCTCGGTCTCCTTGGTGACGGTGGTGCTGGTGGTCGCCCGGGCCGTCAACATCCTCAAGTGACAAGGCCGCGTGGTCGTGTGCGGGCGGCCGATTTCGGAGGAATGTGCTCATGCGTATCAGGACCGCTCTCGCTCTGGCCGCCGTAGCCGTCGTCGCTCTGCTCGGTCTGGCCGGTACCGCGGCCGCCGACGGTGACGTGGGCAACGGCAACGGTGACGGCAACACCGCGACGCTGACCGTCAGCGGCAACAGCATCACCGGCACGGGCTTCCCGGCCGAGGTGTTCAGCGTCGGCAACACCGGCCTGGAGCAGTCCCCCGTCACGGTCACGTTCGCCCGCATCGGCTAGGTCCTGTCGCCACCTTCCCGCCGTCCGCCCGGAGGGCGGCCCCTGCGGCGTCGAGGGGGTCCCTCCCTGTCCGAGTAAAGCCGAGAACTTGGGGGCGCGTGCATGGCGTCGCGGGCGGACGGGAGTGTTTCGCCGGCAGCGGCGAGTCCTTGAGCGCCTTGCCCGCCGACATGAAGTACTTGAGGGCCTTTCCGGCGGCCGGGCCGGCGACGTAGTTCAGTCGCGGGTCCATGCTGTGCTCCGTCAGCCGCCGAAGCGCTCGCCGTCCGCGGAGCTTGCGGGGACGGCCGCGGCCCGGCGGCGACGGCGGTGCGCCACCCCTGCGGCCGCGGCCGCCACGGCGGCCAGGACCGCCGGGATCAGCACCGCGGGCCGCAGGGCCGACCGGTACAACGGAGCCGGTGACGCCTCCAGCGGGATGCGGGCGGTGTCGTTGTGGGGCGTGCGGTCGTAGGGGTTGTACGTCCGGATGGTGCCGTGGGCGCCGGGCACCTGCCGGTCGACGCGGAAGCGGAAGTCCACGGTGGTCGTCCCGTCGCCCCCCGACCACAACACGTCGCTGTCGAGATCACAGACGAAGGCCCCGCCCGGCTTCTTGGTCCGCGCGCACGCCCACTTCCCGTCCGTGTCCTCGAAGGTGTACGGGATGGAGGTGACCGTGGTGCCCTCCGGCGGGACCACCTCGAAGCGGCCCCTCTCGTCCGCCGGCCTGCCGGGGCCGAGGTCGCGCACGCCGAGCGTCACGCTCACCGTGTCGCCGACCCGGCCCCGCACGGTCCCGGTGACCGCCGCGTAGTCGGCCTGCACGGTGGTCTCCACGACGGTGACGGCGCCGGTGCCGTCGTGGATGCCCTCTTCGGGCGTCCTGGTCAGCGTGAGCAGGGCGCCGGTGCCGCGCACCGTGAGCTTGGCGGGCCGCTGCGGGTCGGACGACCAGGAGTAGTCCAGCGTGCCGGCCAGCTCCCCGGGGACGGCGGTGAAGGTGAAGGGTGAGCTCGTGCGGTACGCGGTGCGCGGGGCGGCCTTCACCGGGAACGTGCACCAGGCGTCGGTGAACGTCGGGTTGTAGGAGCAGTTGCGGAAACGGGCCGTCAGCACCAGGCCGCCCTGTGCGGTGATCCGCAGGGCGATGCCGCGCTGCGTGGAGAACCGGCTGGGGTTGGAGAACCTCGGTGTCAGCGCCGCGGGCTTCCCCGGCTCCACCCCGGTCATCTTCCCCAGCTTCTCGGGCCCGTACAGCGTGGGCCCCCCGACGGTCATGCGGGTGGTGCCGGTGACGGAGGGCGCGTTGTCCGCGCTCGCGGTGTACGTGACCGTCCCGCTGTCGCCCGGCCGCACCCCGTCCACGCCGTGGAGGGTGAAGGGCGGCATGCTCTCCCCGTCGTTGTCCAGGGTGCCGTACTCGCACGTCCACACCCAGCCCCCGCCGGTGCAGTTGTTGCCGCTGCCCTTGCCCACCCGGGCCACCCCGGCCAGCCCCGACGCGTCCACCACGACCTTGATGTTCCGGGCCGGTCCGGTGTTCCCGGGCACGACGGCGACCGGAAGGACGAACTCGCCGTTCGCGGCCTTCGCGCCCTCGTCGGCGTTGTACATGACGAACGTCCCGGGGGCCTCGAACCGCAGCTCGGTCTCACCGGACCCGTCGGCGACGGCGGGCGCGGCGGCCGTGAGGAGAAGTGCGGCGAGGAGTGCGACGAGGGTCCCCCACCGCCTGCCCTTTTGCGGGTGTGCGGTCCGTATCGGCATGCGGGGCACTATGCCATCGGCCTCCGGCGTCCCCCCAACACGGCCCGGGGCGAACGGACTTGGCGAACCGGCCGGCCGAACCGGCTTGGCGGACGGACGTGGCGAACCGGCTTGGCGGACGGCCTTGGCGGGGGGGGGGGGGGGGCAAAGGCGGCCCTGCGTCTTCTCCCGCCGGTCCAGCACCCCCGGCGCGGACGGCAGCGCAGCGGGCCCGTTCGAGTGGCGGGTTCAGCGCGCCCGGTAGACGAGGTGCCAGCGGTGCACAAGGGTTGATACCGGCTGATTGCTCGTATTTTCTCCCGCTCATTTCCTGCCCTTGTCGGACAGGCGGTCACGGGCAAGCGCCCCCCGCCCCCGGCACACAAGGAGTCTCCAGGCCATGAGCAACAACCACTCGCTGTCCGGCAAGGTTGCCGTCGTCGGAGCCGGGGCGAAGAACCTCGGCGGATTGATCAGCCGGACGCTGGGCGAGGCCGGCGCGAAAGCCGTCGTGAACTACCACTCGGACGCCACCAGGTCGGATGCCGAGACCACGGTGAAGGCCGTGGAGGCCGCCGGCAGCGAGGCCATCGCCGTCCAGGGCGACCTGGCCAAGGTCGCCGATGTCGAGCGCCTGTTCCACACCGCAAAGGAGCGGTTCGGCGGCATCGACGTCGCCGTCAATACCGCGGGCATGGTGCTCCGCAAGCCCATCGTGGAGACCACCGAGGCCGAGTACGACACGATGCACACCGTGAACGCCAAGACCGCGTTCCTGTTCATCCGCGAGGCCGGCAAGCAGCTCAACGACGGCGGGAAGATCATCAACATCGTCACCTCGCTGCTGGCCGCCTTCACCGACGGATACGCCACCTACGCCGGTGGCAAGGCACCGGTCGAGCAGTACACCCGAGCCGCGGCCAAGGAGTTCGCCGCCCGCATGATCTCGGTGAACTGCATCGCCCCTGGACCGATGGACACCCCGTTCTTCTACGGCCAGGAGACGCCCGAGCGCGTCGCGTTCCACAAGTCGCAGGCCATGGGCAACAGCCTGACCAAGATCGAGGACATCGCCCCGATCGTGCGATTCCTGGCCACGGACGGCTGGTGGATCACCGGCCAGACCATCTTCGCCAACGGCGGCTACACCACCCGCTGACCGGGCTCAGCTCCGCCGACGGCTCGCGCCGCGAAAACCCTGCGCGCGAACCACCGGTGCCGCCTTCACCCTGCCTCACGCGGCGGCCGACGGAATGCGCTGCGCGAACGTGCGCGCAACCAGGCCCGTGACCGCCGAAGGCGCCCGCCCGGTCGCGGAGTTGGGAGACGCCTGCTGCGGCGTCGATGCCTGTTGTACGCCCGCCTGGCCGTTGCGCTTCCTGCGCAGCTCGACATCTTGCGCCGTGGCGGCGTGATGCGGCCGTGCGCGGACGCTTCGCGCGCACGAGCCGGTGGTTGTGCCGCTGACGCGGCCTGGAGGCTCTCCACGTTCTGGGTCCGGGCGCGCATGAGCGAAGCGGCCGGGGATACCTGCCGCTGCCGTTTGAGCGCGAACAGGTCGGCGGGCCGGCCGTGGCCGGCAACGGGTCGTGGATGTCCTCGGCGGGCGTGAGGAAGGCCGCCGCGAACCCCACGAGGCCCCGGCACCGTGCAGGCGGCCGCTCACCAGACGTTGCTCGCCGCCGAGCTTTCGCCCCTCGTCGTCAGCGACCTGTTCGGCATCCGCGTCAACACCGCCGGCGCCTGGGCCGGAGACGCCCAGGACAGCTGGGCCGGCTCTCTCGCGGTATGCAAGGCCACCGAATGGGCAGGCGTAACGGCCGGCTCTCGGCCCTGCTCGATCACGAAGGCTTCAGCTGTACGTCGCCGGCGATGGCGATGAAGCGTTCCAGTTCGCCGACGATATCGGGGCCGGCGGGCTGGTAGACGATTTCGGTGATGCCGTCTCGGGCGTAGGCGCTGAGCGTGTCGCGGATGCGGTCGGGGGTCGCGGTGACGGTGGTGGCGGTGATCGCCTGCCAACTTCCCGCGTTCCAGGCGGCGTCGTCGGCCGCGTTGAGGCCGATGAGGTGCTGGTCGTGCACGGCCAAGTGGCGTTCGGTGCGGGGGTGGGCGCTGACGGCGTCGAGCCAGGCTTGACCGCCGGGCAGGGCGGTGGGGTCGCCGCCGAATTCGTGGGCGGCGTGATAGGCCAGAGCGTTGCCAGGGCCGGCGGCCGCGCGCACGCGGGGGGAGTCCAGCGGTTCGTCCTCGCCCAGGACGGTGCCATGGATGCCCAGTGCGGCCCAGGCGAACTCGTGGGCGTGGGCGGTTTCGCCGTTGACGCTGAAGAGGCCGTCAGCGATCTCATGGGTGACAGCGAGACCTTTGGGACCGAGCGCGGATACCAGCACCGGGATGTCGACGGGGCGCTGCGGTGCGTTCGTGCCGGGATGCATCATGCGCATGGGGGCGCCCTCCCATTCCACGGTGTCACCGCGCAGCAGACCGCGTACCGTCCGGACGTACGTGCTGAGGTAGGACCAGGTGGCCGGAGGTGCGCCGAGGGCACGCGTGCCGTTGAAGCCGGTGCCGAAGGCGAGGGCCGCTCGGCCGGGTGCGAGGGCGGCCAGGGTGGCGGCGCCGGAGGCGTTGACCATGGGATGGCGCAGTGTCGGGACGAGGACGCCGGGGGCGAGGCCGATGCGGTGGGTGCGTTCGGCGGCCGTCGCCAGCATCGCCCAGACGTCGGGGCTCTGGGCGGGGGTGTCGTGGAGCCAGGCGCGGTGGTAGCCCAGCTGCTCGGCGACGGCGATGTGTTCGGGGGAATGCAGGGATGTGGCGAACTGACAAGAGATGTCCATCGGTCAGGCTCCTTGGGCAGGAAGGAAATTCCCGTCTCCCAAGCTCATGTCTTGGGCTCTGAGCTGGGCAGGTGTCCAATCGTCACGAGCAGCGTCAGCGGGTGGTGCGCACCGGCCACAAGCGCGCGGCGCCGGAGAGCATCTACCGGTATGCCTCCTCGGTCCGGTCCAGCGGCACGGTTTCGGCCGTCGGGCGAGTCCCGCGCAGGGCGCTGAACGCCATGGTGTCCTGGGTGTGCGCGTCCCCGAGCGGGTGGGCCGTGCTGTGGATGTAGTGGTGGGCGCCGCGTTGCCCGGCGAAATCGGCCTCGCCGGCTCCGCGGGTGAGGGCAACGGTCCCGAGGCCGGTCACGGCCGCGTACCGCGCGGGCCAAGGGGTGCCGCGCCGGTCGCTGCCGGCGCGTCGGGGATGCGGGCCAGAGCGTCGTTCGGTCGGCGGTCCGTTCGCATTCGTCGAGCGCGAGGTGCCGCTGCCGGGCCCCGGCCCCGTACGGGTGGCCGATCGCCGGGCGGTGCGACCGGCTGCGCGACTCGACAGGTACTCATCTGGGTCCCGGCCATCGGGAGTGAAGCTGGTCCGGGGGTCAGATCTGCGCTCTGCCGCCATCAACGAACAGTTCGATTCCCGTGACGAAGCTGGAGTCGTCCGAGGCCAGAAAAAGCGCCGCCTTGGCAACTTCGTCGGGCTCCCCCATGCGGCCCATCGGAATGGTGGAGGCGATTTTCGCGATGGCGTCCTGGGGTTGCGTCGCCACAAGCGGGGTTTCGATCGGGCCAGGGCTGAGGACGTTGGACCGGATACGGCGATCCTTCAGCTCTACCGTCCATCCCCGGACGAAATTTCGAATGGCGGCCTTGCTCGCGCCGTAGACCGAGAACGCGGGGGTTCCCTTGACGCTCGCAACGGAGCCCGTGAGGATGATGGAGGCACCGTCATTCAAGAGCGGCAGGGCCTTTTGCACCGTGAAGAGTGCGCCCTTCACATTGATGTCGAAAATTTTGTCGAAATGTTCTTCCGTGACGTCTTCCAGCGATGCGAACTCGCCCAGGCCCGCGTTGGCGAAGAGGATGTCGAGCCGCCCTTTCTCCTTGACGGTCTCGTAGAGGCGGTCGAGGTCGGCCAGTTCGGCGACGTCGCCCTGGACGCCGGATACGTTGCGGCCGATTTCCTTGACGCTCTCATCGAGTTCTTTCTGACGGCGGCCCGTGATGAAGACGTAGGCGCCCTCTTCGACGAAGAGCTTTGCCGTGGCCAGCCCGATCCCCGTGGTGCCGCCGGTAATGACCGCTACTTTTCCCTGCAACTTTCCCATGGCCACTGCTCCCGATATCGGTAAAGCCCGGTAAAGCCCATACATCCACGCCCGAAGAAATGGCCGGTATGCCGGCCGGCATGGCTTCGTCCGTACGGCGGTGCCGGTCAGCGTTCGGGCGGGAACTGGTCGCCGAACATCGGCAGGCCGCTGGCGGAGTCGGTGCGGGTCGCCTCATCCTGCAGGACGTCCCAGTGCTCGGCGAGTTTGCCGTTCTCGACGCGCACCACGTCGGCCGCCACCGAGGCGGCGGGGCTGCCGTTGCCGGTGAAGCGGCCGTAGAGCATGACGTGGTCGCCTTCGGCGAGCACGAGCTGGTGCTCGTAGCGCAGCGTGTCGGGCAGGGAGCGGATCAGGTCGAACAGCCCCGCGCGTCCTGGTGCGATGTGCGCGCTGTGCTGGATGTAGTGCTCGGACCAGAAGTCCTCGGCGGCGTCGTAGTCGCGCTGGTTGAACAGCGTGTCGAACGCCTTCAGCACCAGTGTCCTGTTCTGTTCGGGTGCAGCCATGCCGGCCTCCGCGAGATAACCGATGAACCCCATCGCATCACAATGTCGATCGACATTGTTTCTACGCTTGCCACCCGACGATGTCAATGACGATCGACATTGAGATCTTCGGTCCGGCTCGCTACAGTCCTCCCAGGAGCCGGGCCCGGGAGGAGACAGTGGGCGTCTCGAAGCAGCAAGCAGCAGAGAACCGAGAGGCGATCATCGCCGCCGCGGACGGCCTGTTCCGTGAGCGCGGCGTCGACGCCGTCGGCCTCGTCGAGCTGATGGGCGCGGCCGGATTGACACGCGGCGGCTTCTACAACCACTTCGCCTCGAAGGACGCGCTCGTCGACGCGGTCCTCACCAAGGCCATGGCGGACGGGTTCGGCAACCTCGACGCGGCCATCACGGCGTCCCAGGCCCGCGGAAGCGACCCGCTCGCAGAACGGATCGACTGGTACCTGTCGCCTGGACACCGCGCCGACATCGAGCACGGCTGCCCCAACACGGGCTTCGCCGGCGACGCCCGCCGACTGGACCCGGCCGCCCGCGAGCGTTACGCGAACGGCCTGGCGGCGAACCTCGACCGTTTCACGCAGATCGTCCAGGCACCCGGACTCGACGAAGGCGAGCGGCGAGCGCGGGCCATCGCACTGTTCAGCGAGATGGCCGGTGCCCTGCTGCTGTCACGCGCCGTCGCCGATGCCGACCCCGCCCTCGCCGACGAAATCCTCGACAGCGCCCGCACCGACCTGCGCAGCCGCACCAGTACCGCGTAGGCCGTGAGGGGTGGCCTCCTCCCGGTGTTCCACCCGTGATCCCCTCAGGGAGCCCCGGCCGATCCGGTCCTCGGCGGGGGCTTCGGCGTCCCACCGGATCACTGCCCGGCGTCGACCAGTTCCTTGTCCTTGACCGCCGCGTCAAACAGCGCCGCGGCGGCCGCGCGGGCGGTCGTCGCCGCGGAAGGGTCCCTGTCCATCCGCGCCGACACCCCGGCACCGTCGTACAGAAGGTGCAGCTGCCTCGCCAGGTCCTCGGGGTCGGCGACGCCGGCCTCCCGCGCCAGATCCGTGAAGAGGGTCCTGACCCACAGCCGGTACCGGTCCGCGGCACCCTCGACGGGGCTGCCCGGCTGCGCCTCCGCGCTGGCCGTCATGTGTGCACAGCCGTTGAAGTCGGGCTCGGTGAACAGCTGGCCCTGCGCGTCGAAAACCCCCAGCAGCCGCTCGCGTGGTGTCCGGAACCGGGTCAGGGCGCGTTCGACCTGCGCGCGGGTGTCGGCGTGCCGGGCATCCAGGTAGGCCTGGACCAGTTCTTCCTTGCTGCCGAACAGGTTGTAGAGCGAGGCCTTGGCGACGCCGGCCTTCTGCACGATGCGGTCGATGCCGACGGTCTGGACGCCTTCGCTGTAGAACAGCTCGTCGGCGGCGGCCAGCAGGCGCTCACGCGCGGACGGCTTCGAGGCGGTAGTGGCCTTGCTCGGCACGGGACGCTCCCTTCTTTCGGACTGACGGTCCAGTCTACGGCTCCGTTCAGGGGCTCATCCGGGTCCCAGCCTGCATAACAAGGCTAGACAGACCTGTCTTCCCGATCGGGGGGCGGTCGCCGTGCTCCTAGCGGTCGAGGAAGAGCTTGGTGTGGGTCACGAACCGGTCGGGGTACTGGAAGTGGGCTCCGTGGTTGGCGTCGGGGTAGATGATCAGCTCGGCGTCCGGCAGGAACTGCTGGAGGATGTACGAGTTGATCGTCGGGATGATGATGTCGTCGGTGCCGTTGACCACCAGAACGGGGATCGTGATGTTCTTCAGGATCGAGTACGCGGGGTCCTTCGTGGTGCCGTAGGCGTGGATGGCGGTGCCCTGGCCGGCGTAGACCTGCTCGCCGAACGGGGAGGCGTCGCGGTCCTTGCGGGCGACGATCCGCTCGACGTAGGCGCGGCCCAGCTTCCGGCTGGTCTCGGTGGGGGCGAACAGGACCGGCAGCCACATGTCCTCCTGCCGGGGCAGCTTGACGGTGAACAGTGCAGCGGTCTCCGCCGGCGTCTCGCCGATGCCTACGCCGCCGCGCGGGCCGGTGCCGACCAGGACCAGCTTGCGGGACAGGTCGGGGCGCTGGAGGGCGACCTGCTGGGCGACCAGGCCGCCCATGGAGTGGCCGACCAGGTCCACGCGCGACAGCCCGAGGGCGTCGATGAACGTCCCGGCGTCGGTGGCCATCTGCTCGATGGTGTCCGGGACGACGCCGCTGGTGGAAGCGACTCCCGTGTTGTTGAACAGGATGACCTCGCGGTCGGCGGCGAAGCCGTCGCTGATCGCCGGGTCGTGGTCATCCAGGTTGCCGATGAAGTGCTGGAAGAACACGACCGGGATCCGGTCCGTGGCCGCGTCGCCGAAGCGCCGGTAGGCGAAACGGATGCCGCCGGCCTCGACGAACTGGGTCGGGGCGGTGTCGTGGGTGTAGTCGGCCATAAGGGCGCTTCTCCTTGAACCAGCGTTCTGTGTCGGGGAGGGGGCGGACGGCGGTTTCGACAGCCGCGCGTCCGCCGTCCGGGTGCAGAGGACGGGCTCTGCACCCGGACGTGGGTCAGTTGGCGGTGTGGCCGCCGTCGACGTTGAGGATGTGGCCGGTGATGTAGGAGGCCTCCTGCGACGCGATGAACACGATCGCGGCGGCGACCTCCTCCGACAGGCCCAGGCGAGCCAGCGGAACCTCGCTCACCAGGGCCGCCTTGTTCTCCGGTGTGCCGGTGAAGCGGGTGAGCATGCCGGTGTCCGTGGGGCCCGGGGCCACGCCGTTGACCCGGATTCCCGAGCCGGCGACCTCCAGGGCCACCGACTTGGTGATGCCTTCGACGGCGTGCTTGCTGCCGACGTAGACGGAGGCCCCCGCGGCGCCCTCGTGCCCGTAGGTCGAGGAGATGTTGACGATGCTGCCGCTGCCCTGGTCCCGCATGACGCGGACCTGGTGCTTCATGCTCAGGAGCACACCGAGGACGTTCGTGTCGAACGTCGCGTTGTACGTTTCCGCGCTCTGGTCGGTGATCGGGCTGGGCCGGCCTTCGGTGCCGGCGTTGTTCACCGCGACATCGAGACGGCCGAACCGGGCGACGGTCTCGTCGACCATGGCGCGCACCTCGTCCTCGTCGCGGACGTCGGCGTTGATGAACTCCGCCCACGAGCCGAGGCCGCGCAGTTCCTCGACCAGGGCCTTGCCGACCTCATCGCGGCGTCCGGTGACGACCACGTTCGCGCCCTGCTTGGCGAAGCCGACGGCGGCGGCGCGGCCGATGCCGGTGAGGGCACCGGTGATCAATACGACGGGGTTGTCCATTGTCTTGCTCGGTTTCTGTAGTGGTGGGGGGTCGGACGGTCAGACGGCGGTGCGTCCGCCGTCGGCGGGGATGACAGCGCCGGTGATGTAGCCGGCGGCCGGCGAGGCCAGGAACGCGATGACATCGGCGATCTCCTCGGCCTCCGCCGTGCGGGCCAGGAGCGTGGTCTTGCCCAGGGCCGTGAGGTTCTCCCTGGAGGAGCCGCCGGTGTAGGCCGGTCCGGGGGCGATGGTGTTGATCCGCACACCCCGCGGGCTGTACTCGGCGGCCCAGGAGCGGGTCAGCGAGGTGAGCGCGGCCTTGGTGGCGCTGTAGGCGGCGCCGCCTGCCAGGCCGATCTGCCCGGCCATGCTGCCCAGGTTGATCACGGTGCCCCGGCCGCGCTCGGCCATCGCCGGCGCGATGGCGGCCGTGAGGTAGTAGGCGCTGCGTACGTTGGCGTCGAAGAGCGCGTCGAATGTGTCGGGCTCCAGGTCGGCGGTGGGGCCGAACCAGGAGAACCCGGCGTTGTTGACGAGGACCTCGACGTCCTTGGCCGCCTCCGCCAATTGCCTGACGGCGGCGACGTCGGTGAGGTCGGCGGCAAGGAATTCGGCCCGGCCACCGAGGCCCTCGATCTCCTTGACCACTGCGGCTCCGCGGTCGGCGTCGCGTCCGTGCACCAGGACCTTGAATCCGTCCCGGGCGAGCTTCTTCGCAGCGGCCCGGCCGATACCGGACGTCGCGCCGGTCACCAGGGCTGTACGTGTCTCGGCCATGATCGCACCTCCTCCTGAATAGTTAGACCGGTCTGTCTGCTTTCGGTATTCAGCTAAACAGACCTGTCTGGTCTCGTCAACACCGGGGCGGCCGATCCCATGCCCCTTCCTCCTTGGATAGATGTTTGACACTGGTGAGAGGTGGTGCCTACGGTTGCGACGCCAGCAAGACAGACTGGTCTAATCAATATCAGGGAAGAGAGCAAGACATGAGTACGACGTTCTTCGGCGCGTCCTTCGACGCCCATGACGCCGCACGCGCCGCGCGGTTCTGGGCCGCGGCCCTGGACCGCAAGGTCGCCGAGGGGGCCGACGAGCACGATGCCGTCGTGGAGGCCGGCGATCCCGGCAACGGACCGCGGCTGGCCTTCCACAAGGTTCCCGAGGCCAAGAGCACCAAGAACCGGTTCCACCCGGATCTGATCACCGGCGACTACGAAGGCGAGACCGAGCGCCTGCTCGCGCTCGGGGCGACGAAGCTCGACGAAGTCGAGAGGGGCGGCGCCCGGTGGACCACCTTCGCCGATGTCGAGGGCAACGAGTTCGACCTCATCGCCGGCTGAACCACCCACAGGGAAGAGGAACAGGACCATGACGACACGGGAGCCCGAGATCCCCGGACCCGACCACCCGATCACCATCGAGCCCACCGGCGTGCGCGTGGTGGCCCGCGTCGGCACACACGTCGTCGCCGACACCACCAGGGCCCTGACGCTGCGCGAGGCGAACTACCCGCCGGTCCAGTACATCCCGCTCGACGACGTCGACCAGACGCTGCTCACGGACAGCGCCACCCGGACGTACTGCCCGTACAAGGGCGATGCGTCGTACTACAACATCGCCCTGGCCGAAGGCGGCCCGGCCGACGCGGTGTGGTCCTACCGCGAGCCGTACGACTCTGTCGCCGCCATCGCCGGCCACGTCGCCTTCTACACCGACCAGGTGGACGTCGCCGTCGGGGCCTGACAGCCGAGGGAGGAGGCCGCGGGCCTCCTCCGCCCGCCCGTCATCCGGACCTCGGCGCGGAGTCGGCGCGGCTGGTCGCGGCGGGCAAGCTCACATGGCCCTGCGCCCCGTCTGCAAGGCCAAGGACTTCACCGAGGCCCTCGCGTACCTGCGGAAGAAGAGGCCGCCGAGGGTGGCCGGCGGCAAATAACACCCCCTTCGCGTGTCCGCAGACACGCGCAGTCAGGGATCGGACACCCGCATGGCGCTTCGCTCCTGCGACCCCTCCGCCGGAACACGGGGAAGGAGCGCCAAGGCCTGCTCCGCGGCCCCGCTGACGACCTCCGCAGTGGCTCCCGCCTTGCCCAGGGCCTCAAGCCCCCGCAGCACGGCAAGCAGGAGGCTGGCGAGGCTGTCCGCATCCGCGTCAGCATCCAGAGAGCCTTCCGCCTGGGCCCGCGCGATGCAGCCTTGCAGCGCGCCATGCAGCCCGCGGACAACCGCGGCGATTCGCTCGGCCACGCCCTCATCGACGGCCGACAGTTCCGCTGCGCTCTTGGCCATCATGCAGCCGCGCCGTTCCACGTCCCAGACGACGCCGTCCGCGACATTACGCACATGCCGCTCCAGCATGGGCAGGGCCGGTCCGGGGCCGCCCAGAGCTGTGCGCCAGGCTCCCAGCGCGTCACTGTTGTAGCTGTCGAGAGCCCGCAGGAACAGCGCGTGCTTGTCCTCGAAGGCCCCGTACAGACTTCCCCGGCCCAGGCCGGTCACCGCGCTCAGGTCGTCGATGGAGGTGCCGTTGTAGCCCACAGACCAGAACTGATCGCGGGCAGCCCGCACAACCTCTTCTTCGTCAAACTGTCGAGGCCGCGCCATGGGGAAACTGTACGCCGCGTACAACAGCCGAGATCGTTCGTCGGTTCAGGGGCTTGTCGCCGCCTTTGCCGCCTGGTCTCCTGTACGCCGGAACGGGGCGGAAGTGAGGACGGGACGGCGTGGAATCAGTGGCGGGACCGGACGTACGGGGCGCGGTGCCCGAGGGGCTCGGTGCGGCGATACGGGATACGGCCGAGGAGATCGCCGCACTGCTGCGGGCGGGCGCCGGCATGGAACGTCGGGTGCCGCAGTCGCAGTGGAGCGTCGGGGAGGCGGCCGCGCATCTGGCCCTGGCCAACGAGCTGATGGCGGACATCGCGGCGGGACGTGCGCGCAGCTACGGGGACGGCACGCCGCAGAGTCTCGCCGCGGCCAACGAGCAGGGGCTCGCCGCGTTCGGTGAGCGCGGGGCCGAGCCGCTGGCCGGGATGATCGTGGAGCAGGCCGGTGCGTGTCTGAAGGCGCTGGAGGAGCGGGGCGCGGAGGGGACCGTGGTCACTCCGCTGGGCCCGATGGGACCGGATGTGCTGGGGTCGTATCTGCTCACGCACATGCTGGGACACGGTTACGATCTCGCCCGTGCGCTGGGGCGTGCGCACATGATCGACCGGGGGCGGGTGCGGCTGACGCTGCCGTTCTTGATGACGGCGATGCCACGGGTGACCGACACGGCCCGCACGGCCGGGCTGAGCGCCTGCTATGCGATCCGCCTGTGGGGTGGCGGCCGGTTCGGTGTGCGGGTGGACGGGGGTGCGGTGTCGGTCGGTGAGCGGCTGCCGGGGCGGGCGGACTGCACCATCCTCATCGAGCCGGTCACTTTTCTCCTGATGGCGCTCGGGCGCCGGGGCCAGTGGGGCGCCCTCGCTCAGGGCCGCATCCTGGTCGGGGGGCGCAAGCCCTGGCTCGCTCCGCGCTTCCCGGCTCTGTTCAAGGCGCCCTGAGCGCGACGGGCCGCGGCGGCCGGACGAGGGCCGGCTGCCTGTGGTCGTACGGGCCTGGTGGTCACCTGGGCTCGGGGGCGGTGACGGCCGGGGCGGCGCCGAGGAGACCGAGGAGGGTCTCGCGGTGGAGGTCCGCGATCGGTCCGAGGAAGTCCGGGTGGCGCAGCAGGGGGGCCGCGCGGTGGTCGCGCGGGCTGGGGATGGTCAGCCGGCGCGCGTCGCCCACGCTGTCGGGGCCGTGGTGGGTGGCGGCCAGGCAGGCGGCGGCCAGGGCGGCGAGGTCGGCGTCGGCCAGCAGGCAGGCCGCCCAGCTGACGACGGTCTCGTCGACCTGGGTGCGCCAGGCGTGGGTGGCGTCCGTCAGCGGGGGTGCGTCGGCGCCGGTGACGAAGTCCAGCCGGCCGGAGCCGCCGGGGCCCAGCAGGTCCAGCAGTTCGGCGTCCAGCGCGGTGGGGTAGCGCAGGGCGGCGGCGATGGTGGCCGCGTGTCCTGCCTGGGCTTCGGCCAGGGCCTGGTTCAGCGGGCCGGCGGCCGGGGGGAAGGCCGACAGCAGCCAGCGTGCGGAGGCGGCGATGACGGGCGAGAGATCAGTGGGCATGGTGGACCGTCCTGTGCGTGTGCCCGCCTGTCCTGGGTGTTCCGGTGTGGGTGATCCGGTCGCGGGCACTGCGCGCCCGGGCGGGGATGTGCATGGCGGACAACGGTACGGCGGCCTTCCGCGGGGGCGACAGGAGCTGCGTCACAGCCGGGTGCGGTGGGGCGGCGCGGCCAGGGGGGCGGGCGCTGCCTCTCGTGGCGGCCGCCGGGCCGGGGGCGCGGGGGCAGAACGGCGTCGTAGCCGCGTAGGGAACGTCGTCGTGGGGCCCTGCCGCGGTGCGGCCGCGGCAGGGAGACGCGCGTCACATCCGTTGATGTCACATCGTGCCGAGCTGGTTTCGTCATAGCGGTGTATCCGCCCACAACGGCAGGGAGTGCACCCATGGAAGCCCGACTGAACCTTTTCGGCAGCCCGCTCGTGGCCAAGTCCTTGAGGCACCTCGTCTCGGCGGGCAAGGTGACGGCGGACTCGGCGCTGCCGGCCGCGACGCAGGAGCTGGTGAGGCTCCGCGCCAGCCAGATCAACGGCTGCGGTTTCTGCACCGACATGCACACCAAGGACGCCGCGCACGCCGGGGAGACCTCGGTGCGGCTCAACCTGGTCGCGGCCTGGCGGGAGGCCACGGTGTTCACCGACGCCGAGCGCGCGGCCCTGGAGCTGGCGGAGCAGGGCACCCGCATCGCGGACGCGGCCGGCGGGGTCACGGACGAGGCCTGGGCGAATGCCGCCAAGTACTACGACGAGGAGCAGCTCGCCGCACTGGTGTCGGTCATCGCTCTCATCAACGCCTTCAACCGCCTGAACGTCATCGTCCGGCAGCCCGCCGGTGACTACCAGCCGGGCCAGTTCGGATGACGCGGAGCAGCCGGCCGGGGTCGCGTGTGAGGGGACGGGGGTGTGACGACAGGGCCTAGCCGAGCATGCGGTCGAGGTTGAAGGCGGCGCTGATCAGGGCGAGGTGGGTGAAGGCCTGGGGGAAGTTTCCGCGCTGTTCGCCGGTGTGGCCGATCTCCTCCGCGTAGAGGCCGAGGTGATTGGCGTAGGTGAGCATCTTCTCGAAGGCGAGGCGGGCCTCGTCCAGGCGGCCCGCGCGGGTGAGTGCCTCGACGTACCAGAAGGAGCAGATCGAGAAGGTGCCTTCCTCGCCCTGGAGGCCGTCGGGGCTGGCCTGGGGGTCGTAGCGGTAGACCAGGGAGTCGGACACCAGGTCCTCGCCGAGGGCGTCGAGGGTGGCGAGCCATTTGGGGTCGGTCGGGGCGATGAACTTCGCCAGCGGCATCATCAGCAGGGAGGCGTCGAGGATGTTGCTGTCCTCGTACTGGGTGAAGGCGTGGCGTTCGGCGGACCAGCCGTGGCTCATGATCCGCCGGTAGATCGTGTCGCGGACGGCGCCCCAGCGGACCATGTCGGCGGGCAGGCCGCGGTGCTGGGCCAGCCGCATGGCGCGTTCGATCGCCACCCAGCACATGAGGCGGGAGTAGAGGAACGTCTTGCGGCCGCCGCGGGTCTCCCAGACTCCCTCGTCGGGCTGGTCCCAGTGGTCGCACACCCAGTCGACGAGCTCGCTGATGCTGTCCCAGTGGGCGCTGGAGATGGGCTTGCCCCACTTGTCGTAGAGGTAGAGGGAGTCGACGAGTGCCCCGTAGATGTCGAGCTGGAGCTGGTCGACGGCGGCGTTGCCGACGCGTACGGGGGCTGAGCGGCGGTAGCCCTCGAGGTGGGGCAGTTCGCGTTCGGGCAGGTCACGGCATCCGTCGATGCCGTACATGATCTGCAGGGGGCCGGTGGGTCCGGACGGGCCGTCGGGGGCGCGCTGGACGTGTTCGGTGACGAAGCCCATGAAGGCTTCGGCCTCGTCGGTGAAGCCGAGTCTGAGCATCGCGTACACGCAGAACGCGGCGTCGCGGATCCACACGTAGCGGTAGTCCCAGTTGCGTTCGCCGCCGATCTGTTCGGGCAGGCTGGTGGTCGGCGCGGCGACGATGGCGCCGGTGGGGGCGTAGGTGAGGAGTTTCAGGGTGAGGGCGGAGCGGTGGACCATTTCCCGCCAGCGGCCGCGGTAGCGGGACTGGGACAGCCAGCGGCGCCAGTAGCGCACGGTCGCGTTGAATTCTCTTTCCGCCTCGGCGACGGCGCAGAAGCGGGGGGCCACGGCGCCGCCGATCTTGTCGATGGTGAAGACGGCCGTCTCGCCCTCGTGCAGTTTGAACAGGGACCATACGTCCGGGCCGTCGACCTCGATGGGCACGGTGGAGGTCAGGGCGAGGCGCAGCGCGGCGGAGGCGAAGACCGCCTGGCCGGCCTCCGCGTGCACGGTGTGGGGTACGGTGCCGTATTCGAAGCGGGGGGCGACGCGGGCGCGGAAGGGGAGTGCTCCGCGGACGCACACCACACGGCGGATGAGGCGGTGGCGGTCGGCCTCGCGTGAGTCGTCGACGACGGGCATGAAGTCCTGGATCTCGCCGACTCCGTCGTCCGCGAAGAAGCGGGTGATCAGGACGTTGGTGTCGGGGAAGTAGAACTGTTTGGTGCGGGTGGGGACGTCGGGGGCGAGTTCGAAGGATCCGCCCCGTTCGGCGTCGAGGATCGAGGCGAAGACGCTGGGTGCGTCGAAGCGGGGGCAGCAGTACCAGTCGATGGTGCCGTTCGTGCCGACGAGGGCGGCGCTGCGCAGGTCGCCGATCAGGCCGTGCTCGGCGATGGGCAGGTAGCCGGGGGTGCCGGTGCCGCGGGGGCCGGCGTGTGTCCGGTCGCTGTCCTTCGCTCCGGCCTCAGGAGTCGCTTCAGCCACGTCAGCCTCCTTGGGCTTCGCCCGAGCCGCCCCCTGGTGTCCAGGCTAGCGAGTTGTCGCACCCGTGGGCCTGCGGAGCGGTGGGGGGCTGCGGCGGTACGCGCCCCTCTCCCCCGTACGCCGGCCGGCTCCGCCTCGCGGGGAGGGTCAGCGGGCCGCGGGCTGCGCGGGCAGGTTGAAGACGTGGCCCGGGGAGACGATCTTCGTGATCGCCTGCCCGAAGAGAGTGCTGGGCTCCGCGCCGTTGTGGTCGATGTCGGTGTTCAGCACGACGACGAGGGTCGCCTGCGCCGCGGGGAGGTAGATGGTCAGGGATTCGTAGCCGGGCAGGGAGCCGTTGTGCCCGATCCACCCCTGGACGTTGAAGATGCCCAGGCCGTATCCGGCGCCCGGGATCGTGGTGGGTAGCGTGGCCAGCCGCTGCTTCTGCGTGGCCGGGCTGATCAGGGTGGTGCCGTCGGGCAGGACGCCGGTGGCCACCGTGCGCGCCCACACGCGCAGCTCGTCCAGGTTGGAGATCATCGCGCCGGCCGCCCAGGCCCAGGACGGGTTCCAGCCGGCCGTGTCCTCGACCTTCCCGGTCGCGGTCTGGTCGGTGTAGCCCTGCGCGTGCGGGCTCGGGAAGGCGGCGTCGGTCGGGAAGAGGGTGTGGCGCAGGCCCGCCGGGGCGAGGACGTTGTCGTGGATGTAGTCCTGGACCGGCTTCGCGCCGGCCTTCTCGATGACCAGGCCGAGCAGGATGAGGTTGGTGTTGCAGTAGGAGAACTTCTGGCCCGGCGGGAACAGCACGGGATGCCTGAAGGCGTAGGCGAGCAGCTGCCGCGGGGTGAAGGACCGCCGCGGATCGGAGGTGAAGGCCTTGAAGAAGCGCGGGTCCTCGGTGTAGTTGAACAGGCCGCTGCGCATCCCGGCGAGCTCGCGCAGGGTGATCCTCTCCCCGTTCGGCACCCCGGCGACGTACCTGCCGATCGGGTCGTCCAGGCCCACCTTGCCCTCGTCGACGAGTTTCAGCAGGGCCGTCACGGTGAACGTCTTGGTCTCGCTGCCGATCCGCGTGTACAGATCCGGCGACATCGGCCGGCCGCTGCTCTTGTCGGCGACCCCGAACGACCTTATGTAGGTGCCGTGGTCGGGTGTCCACAGGCCCACACTCACCCCGGGCACGTTCGCCTCGCGCATGACCTGCCGCACAGTCCGGTCGAGCTGCCCGGTCACGGCGGGGGTGAGTGTGCGGACCTCGCCCGTCGGCGAGGCGGAGGGCGAGGGCGGCTGCGGGACGGTGGCCGCGGTGCGCACGGACACCGGTGCCCCGAACGCGGCCGGGCCCGCGACCGGCACCGTCAACATCCCCACCGCCGTGGCGGTTACGGCCCCCCTGCGCAGTCGTCTGCACGCGTGCGTCATGGGCCCACTCCCAGCAGCCGAGGACGAGCCCGCGAGCGTGGTGGACGAGAGCGCCGGTCAGCTGCGCGACGAACCGCAGGTCACCGCCGTGCCGTGGACACCACCCTCAAGCTCCTGCCCCACCAGCATAGGAGCGCGGCCTGCCCCCCGCCCGTCGGCGAGGGGGGTCCGGGACGGCGCGGTGAGGACCGTACGACACCGGGACCGGACGGCAGGGTCCGGGCGGACGGCAGGGTCCGGGCGGACGGGCCGTGCGGGCAACCTGCCTGCGGGCACAGCTTCCTGACGGCCAGTCAGCCAGGGTGGCCGCATGCCCGGCGGCCGGCCCGGCGTCAAGTGAGGAACGGGCGGGGTGGGGTGGGACTGCGGTCTGGCGCACCGGGCGGCCCGGTGCCGCTTGCCGGCCGTTGGACCGGGTCCGTGCAACCGCCCGCCCTGCCTTGATCGTCCCCGCCCCCGGGGGAACCGTGACGGGAGGGGATCATGTGGTGCGGGTCGCGTATGTCCTGAGGACGAGGGCCGGGGGGAGATGAAGTGAGCTTCCTGCTCTGTCTGCTGGCCGTCCTGGTCACGGTCGTCTCCGGCGCGGTGTTCCTGGGCCGGGGACTGGCCTCCGTCTGGAGAGGCGGGCTCGCGCGGTCGCTCCGCGGTCTCGCGTATGTCGTCGCGGCGGGCGCGGCCGCGATGTACGCGTGGGGGATGCTGTACGTCGCGGGTGCGGCGCTGGAGGCGGCGGACGGCGGGGCGGACTCGTCTCCCATCCGGCCCTGCCGCACGGGCGTGCAGGAACGCGACTACTGGATCGACGACTACCAAGTCTGGTGGGTACCGGTCCGGTTCGTGTGCCACCGGAGCGACGGGACCACCTACGACCGGGAGGTACCCGGATACGTGAACCCGGCACTGGCCGGCCTCGCGGTCAGCGCAGTGGCCCTGGCCGTATCCGGCCGGTCCGTATCCGGCCGGTCCGTGGACGAGCGGTCCGTGGACGAGCGCGCGCGGAGGCCGTGAACATGCTGGTGTTCTACGCCGTGCCGCTGGTCAGTCTCTTCCTGTTCGCGGCCGGATCCGTTGCGTACCTGCTGTGGGCGGCTCGGCGCCGTCCGTCCCGGCAGGTCCGCTGGGCCGTCGCCGGGGCGTGTGTGGCGGTGCTCGGATACGCGGGTGCCGTGGCGTACGGGCTGGCCTTCACCGATCCCGTGCAGGTGTGCGGCCAGAAGACCCTCGACAACGACTTCCCGCTGGTGCGCGTGAGCGTGGACGTCTTCCCGCCCGATGTCGCCTGCTACTGGACCGACTCGGGCACCTATGGACCCTCGCACCCCACAGTCCTGGGAACGTGGGTCATGTGGGCAGGCGCCGGGGTCCTGGTCGTGGCTCTCTCCGTCATCCTGATCGGGCGGAAGTCGCGGGCCTCGCGCTGGGTGCGGGCCGGTGCGATCTGGTCGCCGTTGGCGGCCGCCATGATCTGGGTGATCGGTGTCGGCCCCGCGATGGAACTCTCACGGACCGAGCTCTACGACGAGTGCCTGCACCACAAGACGGTCCCTCCGGAAACCAAGCTGATCCGGATCGACGTACAGGACATCGAAAGAACTGTCCTTCCGCCCTCCCTCACCTGCACGTACTCCGACAGCAAGGCCGACCTCCTCGCACCCGAGCAGACCGGCCTGCTCGGGTGCGGCGTCGCGTTCGTGGCGTTCGCGGGGGTCGCTCTGTCCCAGGCCGCACGAGCGGGCCGGTCCAGGCCGCGCACGTGAGACGTGGTCGGGCATGGTCTTCCGGCAGCGGGGCGGTGTGTCACGGCGCCGGCGTGTCGCTGCTGACGGGGCCGGGCCGACAGGAGTTCGGCCCGGGCCGGTGAGCAGCGGCGTTGCGGCGCGGTGGTCACCCGCGGCCCTGGGGAGCGTGGTGGCACGGCCTCGGGGAGTGCGGTGGTCACAGGCCCAGGGAGATGGCCAGCCGGGTGAGTTCGGCGGTGCTGCTGATGTTGAGCTTGGCCCGGATACGGCGGAGGTAGGCGTCGACCGTGTGCTTGGAGAGCCCCATGTGGCGGGCCGTCTGCAGATAGGTGCGCCCGGCGGCGATATGTCGCAGCGTCTCCTGCTCACGGGGGGCCAGCGCGGGGACGGGGGCTTCGGCGTGCGGCGTGGTGAGTGTGAGACTCATGGGATTTCCTCCGACGTGTCGGCTCGGTCGTCGCTGCTCACACCCTTGAAAGCAGGGGACATATGACCGAATAAGGCTTTTTGTCCGCTTTACATAAAGAGTGGCCGGGGGACTTCATGACGGTGTCCGCCGACTGTCACAGGCCTGTCACAGGCAATCCCCGCAGGTTTGCAGCGGCGCGCTCACGGACGAAGCGACACCCCGCGCCCCCGGTGACGGCGCCGGGTTGGTGGTCCGTGCCCCCCGGGATCATGCTTGTCAGGAGAGCCCCCGGCCGTGCAGGTTCCCGAAGGGCGAGATGAGCGGCGATGGAGCGACTTCCCACCCATCCTGGTGAGCGGCCACACGAGTCGGACGCCTCCCCCGGTCCGGCCCGTCCGGCCCCTCCCACTCCCACTCCCACGGCCACCGCTGCCGTCGACGCGCGGGGCATCGTGACGGAGTGGAGCGAAGGCGCCCGGCAGCTGCTCGGCTATCCGCCCTCGGAGGTCGTGGGACAGCCCGCCGCCCGTCTGCTCGCCGACGACGCCGACGCGGCCGGCGCGGCCGGCGCGGCGATGCTGCGGGACGCGGCCGGACGGGAGCGGTGGAGCGGCACCGTGGCGCTGCGGCACCGCGACGGCCGCCGGGTGCGGCGGGAACTGCTGGCGCACCGCCGTACGGTGGACGGCCCCCTCACCGAGTGGCTCGTGGTGTCCGCCGTGACCGGCACGCCCGAAGGACAAAACCCTGCCGGCACGCCCGAAGGACAAACGCCTGCCGGCACGCCCGAAGGACAAACGCCTGCCTGCACGCCCGAAGGAGAAGCGGCCCGGGGCGGCACGTCCGGGAGCGAGGCGTCCGGAGGCGGGACGCCCGGGAGCGGCCGGCTGGGGGAATGGGCGTTTCGCCAGTCGCCCTGCGTCCTGGCCGTCTTCGACGCGGACCTGCGGCTGGTGCGGGCCAACGCCGGTATGGAGCAGGTGCTGTCCCGCACCGAGGACCGGATGCGCGGGCTGCGCCTGCCGGAGATCGTGCCGCATCCGGTGAGCGACGAGACCGAGGCGAAGATGCGCCGGGTGCTGGAGGGCGGCGGCCCGCAGCGCCTGCGGGCGGGCCCCGGTCCCGCGGGCACCGGGGCGGAAGACGGCTGGTCGACCTCCCTCGTCCCGCTGAAGGACCCCGCCGGCCATGTGCGCGCGGTGTGCCTGGCGGCGCACCAGCGGATCCAGGAGCATCTCGCCCGGCAGCGGATGCTCCTGCTGAGCGAGGCCTCGGCCCGCATCGGCACCACCGCGGACAGCGGGCGCACCGCACAGGAACTGGCCGACATCGCCGTCCCCCGGCTCGCGGACTTCGCCGCCGTCGATCTGCTGGACGCCCCCCGGCACGGCGGCGAGCCCTCCCCCGCCGCCCCGGACAGGCCCCTGTCCATGACCCGTACCGCGGTGCGCTCGGTCCTCGATGACGGCTCCGCCGCCGCCTCCGCGGCGGGCACAAAGATCCTCTGCCCGGCCCTGTCACCGGTGGCCCGGTGCCTGGCCCAGGGCCACGGCGCCCTGTACGACGCGGCCGACCCCGACCTCGTCCGGTGGGCGCGGCAGGACCCGGGGGCCGCCCGGCTCCTCGGGAGCGGAACGCACTCGGTGATGGTGGTGCCGATGCGGGCCCACGGCGCCACGCTCGGCGTGGCCCTGTTCGGCCGGCACCGGCGCGCGGAGCCCTTCGAGACGGACGACCTGTGGCTGGCCGAGGAGCTCACCGCCAAGGCGGCCGTGAGCATCCACACCACCCGCCGCGACAGCCGGGAGCACACCAGCACCATGACCCTGCAGCGCAGCCTGCTCCCGCAGACGCTGCCCGACCAGGGAGCCCTGGACATCGCCACCCGCTATCTGCCCGCCGGCACCCGGGCCGGTGTGGGCGGCGACTGGTTCGACGTCATCCCGCTGTCCGGTGCGCGGGTGGCCCTCGTCGTGGGCGATGTGGTCGGCCACGGCATCCGCGCCTCCGCCACCATGGGCCGGCTGCGCACCGCGGTGCGCACCCTGGCCGATGTCGACCTGCCGCCCGACGAACTGCTCACCCACCTCGACGACCTCGTCCTGCATCTGTCCGCCGACGAGGGCGGCACGGACGGCGCCGCCGAGAGTGCCGGGGGCATCGGCACCACCTGCCTGTACGCGGTCTACGACCCGGTCTCGCGCCGCTGCGCCCTCGCCCGGGCCGGCCACCCGCCGCCCGCCGCGGTCACCCCGGACGGCGCCGTCCGCTTCCTCGACGTCCCGGCCGGTCCGCCGCTGGGCCTGGGCGGCCTGCCGTTCGAGACCTTCGAGACCGAACTGCCCGAGGGCAGCCTCCTGGCCCTCTACACCGACGGTCTGCTCGCCGCCCGCGACCACGACATCGACGAGGCGCTGGACAAGATGTTCGCCGCCCTCGCCCGCCCCGCGAAGACCCTCGACACGGTCTGCGACAGGGTCCTCACCGCCATGCTGACCCACCGTCCCGACGACGACATCGCCCTGCTCGTCGCCCGCACCCGGGTCCTGCACACCGACCGGGTCGCCGCCTGGGACCTGGCCTGCGACCCGGCCGTCGTCGCCCGGGCACGCAAGCACGCCACCGAGCAGCTGACCGCCTGGGGGCTGGACGACGCCGCCTTCATCACCGAACTGACGGTCAGTGAACTGGTCACCAACGCCATCCGCTACGGCCGACCGCCCATCCAGCTGCGGCTGATCCACGAGGACTCCACGCTGACCTGCGAGGTCTTCGACTCCAGCAGCACCGCCCCGCACATGCGGCGCGCCCGGACCTTCGACGAGGGCGGGCGGGGCCTGCTGCTGGTCGGCCAGCTCGCCCGGCGCTGGGGCACCCGGCACGCCCTCACCGGCAAGACCGTCTGGGCCGAGCAGTCCCTCTCCCCCGGCTGACCGCCGGGCGGCACGGACGGCCACCGCCCGTGCCCGCGGACGGCCACGGCTCCCTTCCGTGCAGGAGGTGGCGGTGGGCAGCCGGCGCTGCGGCCGCGCAGACGTGGCCGCTAAAGGCGTACGACGACCAGGGCGACGTCGTCGCCTCCGCCGCTGCTGACACCGAGGCGGGCGAGCAGCATGTCGGCCAGGCGTTCGGGGGCAAGACGGGTGTGGCGGGTGAGGGTGTCGGTGAGCCGGCGCAGGCCGACGTCGATGTCCTCTCCCCGGCGTTCGACAAGCCCGTCGGTGTAGAGCACGAGGGTGTCTCCCGGGGTGTAGGGCAGCTCGGCCTGGGGGCGGGGCACATGGCGGGGGCGGGCGCCCAGCGGGGGGTCGGTGGCCTGGTCGAGCAGGTCGAAGGAGCCGCCGGGGTGCACCAGAACGGGCGGGAGATGGCCCGCGCTGCTGTAGCGGATGCGGTGGCCCCGGTTGTCGATGACGGCCTTGACCACGGTGGTGGCCAGCGCCCCTTCCACCGAGCGGGCATACAGGCCCAGCACCTCCAGCGCTCTGGCCGGCTCGTGCAGGGCGCGGACCGCCGCGGACAGGGCGCTGCGGAGCATGCCCATCGCCGCGGCGGCCTCCAGGCCGTGTCCGACGACGTCACCGACGGCCACGGCGAAGCCGCCGGGCAGATCGACCACGTCGTACCAGTCGCCGCACACGTTCAGGGACCCGGCGGCGGGCATGTAGCGCACCGCGATGTCCTGGTGGGCCGCCAGGTCGGGCGATTGCAGCATGGCCTCCTGCAGGGTGACGGCGATCTGGCGTTCCCGGGCGTGCGCCTTGCGCAGTTCCTCGTTCAGCTGCTGCAGTTCGCGCGCCCGCGCATACAGCTCGGCCTCCATCGCCTCCCGCTCGCCCAGCACGCCGGCCACTTGCTCGCGCGAAAGGCGGGACATGACGAACTCGGTCACGTCCTCCACTCGGTGGATGATCCACTCCACCTGCCCGTCCGGCCCGAGCACCGGGGTGTTGATCGGCGACCACCAGCGCTCCTCGAACGCACCCGGACGGCCGGTGACGGGGATGTCGTACTTCTGCACCGCCATGGTGTCCGGTTCCTTCGAACGCAGCACCCAGTGCAGGGAGGCGTTCAGATTCCGCACCCCATCGGCGCCCGGGTCCGCGGGATTGTCGGGGAAGGCGTCGAAGAGATACCGCCCGACCAATTCCGTCCGGGGGCGGCCGGTCGCCAGGAGGTACGCCCGGTTGACGTCCACGATCACCAGGTCGCGGCCCAGCACCAGATACGGGCTGGGCGTGGCGGCGAACAGCGCCCGGTAGTCGATCCGCTCCCTCACCACACGCTCTCCCTACCGCCCCGACGTCGCGGTCCTCACCCCGCCCATGAACCCACTCGATCACGACACGGGGCCGTCCGCGCTGCGGGAACCCCCGGCCCGAGTCCGTCGCCGGCTGGACCGCGCCGCTGGGCGGGCGTTCCATCGGAGGGTGGCTCCTTTGCGTATCGACGTGCATGCCCACCTGTGGACCGCGGGGTATCTCGACCGCCTCGAGCGCCTGGGGCAGACCGATACGGGTAGGCCAGCGCGGGATCGGCGCCGACGCGACCGCGGCCGACCTGGAGCGTCGTTTCACACTGATGGACCGGGCGGCCATCGACCTCCAGCTGCTCTGCGTGGCCCCGCAGTCCCCGCACCTGGCCGGGGAGTCCGACGCCGTGGCGCTGGCCGGCGCGGCGAACGAGTCGTACGCGGAGCCGGCGGCCCGCTTCCCCGAACGCTTCCGGATCTTCGCCGCGCTGCCTCTCCCCCCATGTCGACGCGGCCCTGCGGGAGCTCACCCGCGCCTTCGACGGCCTCGGGGCGGTCGGTGCCGGCGTGACCACGACCGTGCTCGGCCGCACCCGCGCCGATCCCCTCTTCCACCCCCTCTACGAGGAACTCGACCGGCGCGGCGCCGTCTTGTACATCCACCCGGCCGGCGAGGGCGCCGCCAGCCCGCTGATCACCGGGCACGACATGACCTGGATGGTCGGGGCGCCGGTCGAGGACACGGTGTGCATCTGATCCTCGCCGGTCTCCCCGTCCGCTATCCGCGGATGCGTGTCCTGGCCTCGCACCTGGGAGGGGCACTGCCGCTGCTGCGGCGCCGGCGTCCTTCGGGGCGGACCGCCTCGTCCTCGGCACGGACTTCCCCTACGAGGACGGGGGGGGTCTTCCTGCGGGCCGTGGACCACATCGCCGACTCGGGGCTCACCCCGGAGGAAGCCACGATGATCCTCGACACCAACGCGGCGGACCTGCTCGGCCTGTCCGCGCCCTGACCCCGCGGGCGCCACCGCTCCCACCGTGCCGCGGGCCGGGCCCCCAAGGGCGGGCAGGGGTCAGCCGGAAGGGCGGGCAGGGGTCAGCCGGCGCCGCCGGTGCCGCCGCGGCCGCCCGTGCCGCCGCTCTCACAGCCGAGCCCGAGGCAGATCCCGCCGGTGCCGCCCTTGCCGCCGCGGCCGCCGTCGCCGGTGCCCACCGCGGCTCCGCCCGTGCCGCCGGTGCCGCCGTTGGCGCTGCCGCCGCAGATCCCGGCGCAGATCCCGCCCTCGCCGCCGATACCGCCCTCGCGGCCCGGCGCGCCGGTCGTGCCGGTGCCGCCGTTGGCGCTGCCGGTGCACAGCCCGGCGCAGATCCCGCCCTGGCCGCCGTTGCTCCCGTTGACGGTCCCGTTGCAGTTGCCCGCGCACACCCGGTCGCCGATCCGCACGCTGTCGTCACCCACCTTGACGGTGCCGAACTGGCCGCCGGCGAACCGGCCGCCGGCGAACTGGCCGCCGCCCGGCTGGGCGCCGTCGGCGGGAAGCTGCCGGGAGGCGGCCACCACGGCCGTATGGCTCTGCGGCACCGGCGCAGCCATCGCGGCCGGCGCCAGCGCGCCGGCCGCCACACCAGCGGTCAGGGCGGTCGAGACCGTGAGACCGAGACGGACCTTCCAAGAACGCATACGCATGGCATTTCCTCTTTCCAAAGAATTATTTTCCGTACCGCGGTTTCCGCTGTATCGAATAAACCCGGCCAGGGCCTCGCCGTCACGGCCCGGGAACTCGGGGCTTGACAGGAACGCCCCGGCCCGCACCGGGCCGGGGCGTCGGAGGAAGTTCCTCAGGAGCCGAAGAGGGAATTCAAACCCATCAGCGCGGCCCAGTCCCCGTCGCGGAACTGCTTGTCCCAGGTGTCGAACTCCTTCTCGGAGATCTTGTACTTCTTGGCGACATCGGCCTTCTTCGCCTGCCCGGACTCCACGGTCAGCACGATCCGTATCTTGTCCACGCCCGTGAGCTCCGACTTGGGCTTGTCGGGCAGGTCGCCGAACTTGAAGCAGCCGAGCCCGCCGGGCTTGCCGGGCTCTCCCGGCTGGCCGGGCGCACCGCCCTTGCCGCCTTCCCCGCCCTGCCCGCCTTCCCCGCCCTGGCCGCAGTGGGACGGGTCGGCCGGGGCCATCTGGCTGGTGCCGGTGGTGACACCCGGCGCCGCCTGGGCGGCGCACGCGGTGCCGGTGGCGAGGGCCACCGAGGCCACCGCCAGGACGAGCGGACGCTGCCAGCGAGTTCTGGACATGGGGGTTCTCCGTTTTCCTTGAGCAAGGTTGGGGTTCTGCGGGCGCCGCGCCGGCCGTCCGGCTCCGCGCACTGGTCAATGGGGGTGCGGGGGTGAGGGGTTGGGGGGTTGGGGGGCGGAGGCCGCGCGGGCCTCCGCCCCACCGGGGCGGGACGGTCAGAAGATGCTGCCGCCGCCGGCGCCACCGCCGCCGCCCAGGCCGCCGAAGAGAACGCCGAGGCCGCCCGCGCCGCCCTTGCCGCCGCTGCCGCCCTGGAAGACACCGAAGCCGCCGTTGCCGCCCTTGCCTCCGTTGCCGCCCTGGAGGATGCCGCCGCCGCCGGTGCCGCCGCCGCCGGCGCTGCCGCCGAACAGGCCGGTGCCGCCGTCACCGCCCCTGCCTCCGTTGCCGCCGACGACACCGTCGCCACCGCCGCCACCGCCGCCGCCACCGCCGCCGGACAGGACGCCGTCGCCGCCGGCGCCGCCCCTGCCTCCGTCACCGCCGACGCCCAGGACGCTGCCGCCGCCGGAGCCGCCGGAGCCCCCGCCGCCGCCGACGAAGCCGCCGCCTCCGGCACCTCCGTCACCGCCGGCGCCGCCGCCGTGGACGAAGCTCACGACATGCGCGGCGGGCATCGGGGCGGCCATCGCGGCGGACGCCGGAAGGACGATGCCCCCGGTGATCACCGCGGCCGAGGCGGCGAGTGTCGCGAGGCGGAAGCCCCGGCGCTTGGAACGGACGTCGCTGTTGGTGTGAAAAATACGGGTCATGGGTTTTCTCCTACCGATACAGGGGGCTCTTCTGTCTGCCCCGAAAATTCGGGACTCCGCGGTTTCGGTGAAAGAGAGAACCCTCTGCGAGGATTTCCGTCCTACCGTCCTGCCTCATTTATTTTCCGGATTTCCTTTCCGGTGAGGCCCGCACTTCAAGTAGGCCCCACGGGCACCGCACGGTCACGTTCCGAGGAGTCGTGACTTGACCCGGCGGGACGAGTCGGGTAAAGCGCGCAAAAGGACGCCGCACGGTGGTCCTGGGACACCGTGCGGCGTATGTGCGCCAGCGCTGCTAGGACGCGGGGCCGGGCGGCTGCTGTTGCTGCTGCTGTCCTGTGCCGGCGGGCGCGGGTCCGGAATTCTGGGGTGCCGTGTTCTGAGGTGCCGTGTTCTGAGGTGCCGTGTTCTGGGGTGCCGTGTTCTGGGGCGCGGAAGACGCGGGCGCGGAGGACAGAGGCGCCGAGGACAGGGGCGGAGGCCCGGAGGACGGGGGCGCGGACGTCTGGGGCGCGGACGTCTTTGGCTCGGGCTGTGAGGAGGGCGGCGCGGAGGACGGGGCCTGCGTCTTCGAGGACTCCCCGGACGACGGGGAGGACGGCTTGCCCGACTCCGGCGAGGACTTGTCCTTCGACGGTGACGACTCCTTGCCGGACGTCGACGGCTTCGACGACTCGGAGGGCTTGGAGGGCTTGCCCGACTCCGACTTCGACGGCTTACCCGACTCGGAGGGCTTGGACGGCTTGCCCGACTCGGAGGGCTTGGACGGCTTGCCCGACTCCGACTTCGACGGCTTACCCGACTCGGAGGACTTCGACGGCTTGCCCGACTCCGACTTCGACGGCTTACCCGACTCCGAGGGCTTGGACGGCTTGCCCGACTCCGACTTCGACGGCTTACCCGACTCAGACGGCTTGGACGGCTTACCCGACTCCGACTTCGACGGCTTGCCCGACTCGGAGGGCTTGCCCGGTCCCGGCGAGGTCTTGCCGTTCGAGGGTGTCTGTTCCCTGCCCGGTGTGGACGGCTTAGGTGGAGGCGGGGGCGGGGGTGGTGTCGTCTTCTTGTCGTGCTCGCCGCGGTGGTCGCCCTGGTTCCGGGTGAACCAGTCGTCCTTCTTCGGGCCCGCCACGACGAACTTCTTCACCGGGCGGGGCGCCGGCGCGACGACGACCACGTGCGCGGGCCGGTATCCGGACCAGGACTGGCCCACCGGCCTGGGGGCGCTCTGTTGCGCGGCCGGCGGTGTCAGCGGGTTCCCGCAGGCGCAGCGCACCCTCGGTACCCCGCGGTCGTCGACCAGGACGGCGGTGCCCGCCTGCAGCACGGCCTGATAGCTGGTGGCGGAGCCGTTGCGGTAGCCGTGGTTGGTGACCCGGGTGTCCGCCCGGAGCTGTACGGGGGTGAGGGTGCGCAGATAGCCGGGGACGGCGGAGGGCTGGATGCCCAGCACCGAGGCGAAGGCCGCGTTCTTCGACGGGCTCGCCTTGAGGGCGGTGATCTGCTTCTCCACGTCGCAGCTGGCGACGTTGCGTGTCCCGCCGTAGAGGCCGGGGGCGTCGCCGTTCACACTCTGTGCCGCGTTGTCCGTGCCCGTGGCCGTGGAGGGCAGCGAGGGTGTCGCCGGCGCGGCGCCCTCCTTCGCGGTCGACTCCGTGAACGGGTCCGTGCCCGTGCTCCCGGCGGACTGCAGGAAGACCTCGCCCCGCTGCTGGTTCGAGGTGCCGTCGGAACGGGTGAACACGAGGATCAGGGCCACCGCCGCCACGATGGCGGTGGCGACCACGGCCACCCGGGGCGCGGACTTCCACCACGGGTGGTGCGGGCCCTCGTCGCCGCCCGGGCCTTCGCCGCCGGGCGGTCCGCCCGGCGGTCCGCCCGGCGGACCCTGCCGCCCGCCGCGTTGGCGGGTCACGGCGTCCGGGGGTGTGGGCCGGCCCGGCTGGGAAGACCCCGCCAGCGGCCCCGATGGAGGACCTTTGGGGCGTTCGGACGACGGTTCGGACGACGACGGTTCGATGCTCACGAGCTCCACTCCCGGCATCGGGGCCTGCGGCACACAGGCCAGCGGCACAGCGTCAGGAAACCCGCAACACAACCTCCTGCCGTCCGCCCCGTGCCCTCCCCCTCGCCCTCCGCCGTCGGTTCCTCTTCACACCATTGTGTGCGGCCGTCCCGCACACCTCGCAAGCCGACGGCCCCGCACCCCGGCAGGAGCGGACAGGGCCGGGCCGGGGCGGGCTGCGTACGGCCGGACGGGCGTACGGCGTGCACCGACCGGGTGTACGGCGTGCGGGTTATCCGGGGGTACGGCCGAAGACCGGCCGGGCCCACTGCGGCGGATCCGGCGCCGGATCGGGCACCGGATCGGGCACCGGATCGGGTGCCTGCGCGGCTTCGGCGACCGCGGGGACCACCTGGGTCGGCGCGTGCATGTCCTTGCCGACAGCGGCAGCGGCAGCGGCGCCCGCGCCGCTCGCGGCGGCCCGCAGTGCCGCCACGAACTCCAGGCAGGAGTCGTAACGGTCCTCGGGGACCTTCGCCAGGGCCTTGGCCAGCACGCCGTCCAGCGCCGGCGGGAGGCCCGGCCGTTGTTCGCTCAGGGGCGGCGGCTGGTCGTACTGGTGCGCCCACAGCAGCGCCATGTCGTCGTCCCGCTGGAAGGGCGGGCGGCCCGCGAGGGTTTCGTAGACGACGCAGGCGAAGCCGTACAGGTCGCACCGGCCGTCCACCGGGCGGCCCGAGATCTGCTCCGGGGCCACGTAGTCGAGCGTGCCGACGAACTCGCCGACGGTCGTGAACCCGGTCAGCGACAGCGACTTCTTCGTCAGCCCGAAATCCGTGAGGTAGACGTACTCGGGATGATCACTGTCCGTGCCCCGGGCCACCAGGATGTTGCCGGGCTTGACGTCCCGGTGCACCAGGTCGTGTTCATGGGCCGCGTCCAGCGCCGACGCCACCTGCCCGGCGATCCGCAGCGCGGTCGTCACCGGCAGCGGACCGTCCCGGTCGAGCAGGGCCTGCAGATCCAGCCCCGAGACGTACCGCATGGCGATGTACAGGACACCGTCCGTCTCACCGGCCTCGAAGACCGGCACGATGTGCGGGTGGTCGATCGCGGCGGCCACCAGCGACTCGTGCGTGAAGCGGCGCCGGAAGGTGTCGTTGCGGGCCAGTTCCGGGGCGAGCAGTTTCAGCGCGACCGTACGGTCCAGACGCAGGTCCTTGGCGCAGTACACGACGGCCATGCCCCCGCGGCCGATCTCGCGCTCCACCCGGTAGCCCGCGATCTGCGCCCCGATCAGGCCCGAGGCCCGGCCGGAGTACAGCTCCATTCCCCCCGACGCCGCGCCCATCACACACCGCCGCCGGAACCGACTCCCGGAACGGGTCCCGGCGCAGCCGCCGTGTGGACGGGCCGCTCACCCATGCCCGAATTCTATCCAGCGCTTTCTCCGGGCGCTTGATCACGGCCGGTCCGCAGGCGGGCGTCCCGGAGGTGTCCTTCGGGTTCGAGTTCGCAGGCCGGGCGGGGTCAGGGCGTGGGGCACAGGGTCAGGTGGCGGCGGGCGGACGGCCGGGGCCGGGGCCCCGCGGGCGGGACCGGGGCAGAGGCGAGGGCCGGGACGGGGGCGGGGGCAGGGGTGGGCGGGCGGGTGCGGGCGGGGCGGGGGCGTTGCGCACCGGCGGTCTCCTCGCGGACGACTTCCCGCAGGGCGCGGCCGAAGCGGGCGATGTCCTGGGGGGTGGTGTCGGGGCCGAGGGAGGCGCGCAGGGCGGTGGTGGCGCCGGAGCGGGGCAGGTGGAGCGGGGTTTCCTGCGCGACCGTCTTCCACAGGACGACACCGCGGGCCGCCAGCCGGCGGCGGACGAGCGCGGCGGGCAGGTCGCGGTGGCGGAAGGCGAGGATGGCGGACTGGACCCGGCCGGGGGCGATCAGTTCGGTGCCGGGGCACTCCTCGACGGCGGCGCGCAGGGCGGGCAGGAGCCCCTGCCCGGCCAGGCCGGCGGACCCGTCGGTGGTGGCCGTGGCGGTGGTGGCCGTGTGGTGGGCCAGGGCGGCGTTCAGGCCCGCGACGGCCGCGTTCGGCGGCGGGGGGCGGTGGGCGGCGGCGTCCTCGAACGCGGCACGCAGCCGGGGCGCCAGGAAGGCGAACCCGACGGCGTACGGGCCGCGCAGGAACCGCCAGCCGTCCCCCGTGAGCAGCTGGCAGCCGATGCGCCCGGCATCCACGGGGAGCTGGCCGGCGGAGTAGGAGGCGTCGACGGCGTACACGCACCGGTACGGGGCGAGGAGCTGCCCGATCTCCTCGACCGGGTTGACGATTCCGCAGCCGGAGGGGACGTGGACGACCGAGACGAGGGCGACGTCGTCGTCGATGTGCCGGGCCATCCACTCCAGGTCCAGGTCCCCGTCCTCGCGCAGCGGGACGACCTCCACCGTGCAGCGGGTGCGGTCGCGCAGGGCGTAGAGGGCGGTCAGGCGGGCGGCGCTCTCGTAGGGGGTGGTCCAGACGCGCTCGCCGCGGCCGGGGGCGAGGCGGGAGACCAGCGCGTCGAAGGCGCCGGCGGCGTCCGTGACGACGGCGGTGTCGGCGGCCGGGACGCCGAGCAGAGCGCCGAGGCGCTCGTGGACCTCGGCGCGCAGGACGTCCTCGAGGTCCTCCTCGAGCTCGTGCGGGCCGTAGCGGTCCTCGCGGCTCGCGCAGTCGGCGACGAGTGCGCGGACGGCGGCGGGCATGGTGCCCCAGCCCGCCGTGTCCAGGTGGACCGTCCGGCCCTCCTGGTCCGCGGGCTCCGTGCGGTCCGTGCCGTACGCGTGGTCCCTGTGGTCCGTGGATGACGGCGTCGCGTTCATTTCCGGGGCCTCCCCCCGCTGTCGCCAAACATTGCCAACTTGCTTGGCAATACATTGCCTAGCGTGAGGCCGTGATGGCAACGGGGGCTCCGGCGGTGCTCTAGCGGAGGGGCCGCGAGAGTGCTGTTCACCCCCCTCGGATTCGGCTCCGTGCGGCCCTCGGAGCGGGGTGTTTGACAAACTTTGCCAGGCATCTGCGCAGGTGGTACGGCGTCTCTCGCCGGTCTCCAGCCCATCTCCAGCGAATACCGAGCAGATCCCGAGGAGGCGTTGCCAAGCTTCTTGGCAAGAAGTTACCAACGCAGATTCGCTTCATTGCCACAGAGGAGCTGTCATGAAGAACCTCGTCGCCCGCCTCGCCGTCACCGCCGCCACCGCCGCCGTCGCCTCCGCCGTGCTCACCGCCGGCGGCATCAGCACCGCCGCGGACGGCATCGGCTGGCCCAAGGCGGCGAGCACCACGACCGCCTCCTCCTCCATCGGGTGGCCCAAGGTCACCGTCGTCTCGGCCACCGGCGACATCGGCTGGCCCAAGACCACCGCCACCGTCTCCGCCACCGATGACATCGGCTGGCCCAAGACCACCACCACCGTCTCCGCCACCGACGACATCGGCTGGCCCAAGGTCACCACTGCCGCAGCCACGGACGGCATCGGCTGGCCGAAGGCCACCGTCGTCTCGGCGAACGGCGACATCGGCTGGCCCAAGACCACCGCCACCGTCTCCGCCACCGATGACATCGGCTGGCCGGTCGCGGGCGGCAGCGCGGCCGTCTGAGGATGCCGCCCGCCCTCGCGCGGCCGTCCCCTCCCGCGCGTCCGCGGAACCCTTCCCCCGCCGCTCCCCGCTCCCCGTACGACGTCCACCGGACCACCACCCACCGGACCACCCGCCGAACCCGTGAGGCCCCCGCCGGCAGCAGCACCGTGGCGGGGGCCTCGGTCATGTCGTGGGGCGGGCCTGCGGCCTGAGCGGGCGTCCACGGCAACTCGAGCGGGACGCGGCACGGTGCTGCCCGGAGCGCCGCTTCGCCTCTCCCGTGTCCCGGAAGGAAGTCGCCCAATGGCCCACGCACCGTGGAACGCGAAATTCGAGGACGTCCTGCGCCAGGGCCTGCCGGGGCTCGGCAAGGACAAGGAGCCCGCCGCCGATGTCCCGATGGAGGCCTACGGGCTGGACTCCATGGCGCTCATCGGCATCGTCGGCGCGCTGGAGTCCGCGTTCCGCGTCAGCCTCGCCGGCCAGGTCGTCGTCCCGGTGCACGCCCTGACCGCCGGCCAGCTGTGGGGCATCCTCTCCGCCGCGCTGGCCCCGGCATGGGACGAGAGCCGGCCCGCCGCGGCCGGCCGCCGCACCCGCGACCCGGGCCCCTGGGCCGTGGCCTGAGCGCCGGCGGCGGGCCGGCCCCCGGTACTCCAACCGCATCCGGGGGTTGTGGCCTCGGCGTCTGCCGTGGAAGCGGCCGGCCCGGGCCCCGGCCGCACCGCCGGAAGCATGACCGGTGCAGATGGTGCTGGTTTCAGGCGGAGAGCCAGTCGGCGTAGCGGGTGGGGGCGAGGTGGGCGTCCTTGTCGGTGAGGACGTCGCCCTTGACGGCGGCGAACATGCCGGCGGTGGGGTCGGTGACGACGGTGCGGTTGTCGCCCTTGTGGGACAGGGTGATCCGGCCCAGTTCGTCCAGGGAGAAGATCTCGGGGCCGGCGGTGTTGCGGATGCCGTTCAGCGGGGTGCCCGCGGCGACCTCCGCCACCGCGTCGGCCACGTCCTTGGCGGCGATCGGCTGGATCGGCGTGGCGGGCAGCCGGACGGTGTCGCTGTCGGCGGTCCAGGACATGACGGCGTCGATGAACTCCATGAACTGTGTCGCGCGGACGATCGAGTAGGGGATCGGCCCGGCCGCGAGGATGTTCTCCTGGAGCGCCTTGGCCTGGTAGTAGTCCAGCTCCGGCACCTGGTCCGTGCCGACGATCGAGAGGATGACGAAGTGGCCGGCGCCGCCCTTGCGGGCCGCGGCCAGCAGGTTGTCCATCGAGGTCCGGAAGAAGGCCGGGGAGGCTTCGTCGAAGGTCGGGGAGTTCGTCAGGTTGACGACGACGTCGGCTCCCGCCACCGCCTCGTCCAGTCCCTGGCCGCTGATGACGTCGACTCCGGTGGACTGCGAGTGCGGTACCGCCTCGTGCCCGGCGGCGTTCAGATTCTTGACGACCTGCGCCCCGATCAGCCCGGTACCGCCGATGACCGCGATCTTCATGACATGCCTTTCATCGAGAGCATGTCTGGAATATGGCATATAAACCGCTACGTGAACCCGGCGAGAAGCGGCGCTTCGACCGGCCGGGGGCGGGCGGTGTCAGCAACCACCGACGAACGTGACCGTCTCGTCGAGCGGCGCCCGGCCCGTACGGGTGCAACCCACCGTGACGTCCTCGAACCCGATCGGCATGCCGCAGAAGAGGATGAGCTCGTCCGGGGGTGAACAGGACCTCCGCGACGGTCTTGCGGTACTTCGCCCACGCCATCCGCGTGCAGCTGTGCAGCCCTCCGGCGCGCCGCGGCCCTGTCGCCTCACGCCGGGGTGCCGTACCAGCCGGAGAAGCCCCGGGCGGCGCCACCGCGGCTCCAGTGGTTCGAGACGGCCCCTCAGGTTCCCGTTGCCAGGATCTTGGCAAGGTTTTGCCAAGCCTTCCTCTGTAGCCGCTGTCGAAGGAGCGAGCCGCGATGTCACTCTCCGGTCCCAAGCCGCCCGACCGCATGGTCCTCTCCGCGCTGACGGCGTTGCCCGCTCTGCCGAGGGGCGCAGGCGGCAACGGCGAGGCCGAGCACGCCGCGCCGCCCGCGTCCGGCGCCGAACCGCCCGGCACTCCCCTGCAGGAGATCGTCCGCGACCTGTTCGCCGAGGCGGTCGGCGTGCCGCGGCGTACCGTCCACGCCGACTCCGACTTCTTCCGCATCGGCGGGCATCCCGCGGCCGCGGCCCGGCTGCTGGCCCGGGCCCGCCGGGTGCTGGGCGCCGGCCTGGACGACCGCGCCCTGCGCGAGGCGCCCACCCCGGCCCGTTTCGCCGCGGCAGCCGGCGAGCGGCCGGCCGCCGCCACCGGGCCCGCCGGGGCGCTCGACGGGGCACTCGACGGGGAGGGCAGCGCGGTCCTGCCGCTGCGGCTGCGCGGGGCGCTGAACGCAGGGGCGCTGCAGGAGGCGCTGGGAGACGTGGGGCGCCGTCACGGGGCGCTGCGCAACAGCCGGCTGGGCTCGGCCGGCACCCGGCTGCGCGCCCTGGCCGCCGGGGACCACCTGCTGGAGCTCACCCTCCCGGCCGACCTGGTCGACCTGTGGTCGCACACCCCGCTGGCCGCCGAACTCGCCCTGGCCTACCGGGCACGGGCCGCGGGCCGGGCGCCGCGCTGGGAGGGCCCGGTGCCCGAGGCGGCGCCCCGGGCGAGGGCCGGCGACCTGGCGCCCACCGTGCCGCCGGGCAGCCGGCCCGCCCCGGCCGACGCCCGCGTCGGCCGCCTCGCCCTCGACTGGGACGCCGGCCTGCACCAGCGGCTGGCCCATCTGGCCGCCACGCAGGGCGCCACCCTGTTCATGGTGGTGCACACCGCGCTCGCGGCCCTGCTCACCCGGCTCGGCGCGGGCCCCGCCATCACCGTGGCCGCGCCGGTGCCGGCCCGTGACAGCGCCGCCCTGCGCCGGGCCGTGGGCCCCTACGGGCGGGTGCTGGCCCTGTCCGTGGACACCTCCGGCGACCCGGCCTTCACCGCGCTGCTGCGCCGGGTGCGCGCCGCGGACCTCGCCGCCTACCGCGCCGGCGCCGCGGCGCTGGCCCGGCCCGGCGGCATCGCGCTGAGCGTCCTGGCGGACAGCGGCGAGGCGTACGAGGCGGCCGGGCTCACCGTGCGGGCGGCCCCGCCCCTGCTCCCGCTGCGGGCCGCGGCCCTCGGCCTGATCCTGACCGAACGGCACACGCCGGCCGGCGCGCCCGCGGGCATCGCCGTCACCGCCGCCTACCAGTACGACGCCGTCGGCGAGACGGCCGCCGCCCGTCTGACCGGGCAGCTGACCGCCCTGCTGGAGGCCGCCCTTGACGCCCCCGCCGCCGCGCTGAGCCGGCTGGGCGGCGGGGCGCGGCCGCCGCTCGCCCCGGCCGGGACCCGGGAACACACCACCCTCTCCCCCGCCCGCCAGACCGCACCCGCGGTGCCGGTGCCGGTGGCCGGGTGAGCCCGAACGGCTCTCCGGCCTGCGATTCCGGGGCGGGGCCGAGCCCGGTCCTCCGGGGGCGGGCTCGGTCCGGCGCGAAGAACAGCCGGCCGGCTGCCCCTACGATCACGTCAGCACGCTGCCCGCCATAATCGGAAACCTGCGGAACTGGTCCGGTTTCCATGGTTTCCACAATGGCTCTCCGCCTTTTGTGCTGCCAAAGCGCGCCTTTCGGACACGCAGGGAGCCGGCTCGCAGGGCGGCGCACACCCCGACGACCACTCGTTCCGGCACGTCACCAGGCGCAGTGTTCGAAGACCGTATGCGTCTCGTGCCGCCCCTCAGCGCGCCGGGAGCTGGTCATAGGTCCTGAAGGTGTAGGTCGCGTCGTAAGTCATCAGGTTCCCGCTCGGCGCCGGGAGCCCGAGCTGCCGGTTGAGCGGTCCGGCCATCGGCCCGCAGTCTTCAGCGGCAGGAGCGGCGAAGGTGTCGTCGTACGCCGAGAACCTGATCAGCGGCGGGTTCGTGGAGATCCACTGCGAAGGGCCCGATCGCTTCAGCCGGAAGTCGACCGGTGCACCGGCGCCGATGGTGCAGCCCTGCGGCAACCGCGGGCTCATCAGCCTGAATCGCAGGCTGAACTGCCCGGTGTAGAAGTCGGACCGGCCGCCGTACTCCGGCTGAATCGCCAGCCTCGGCCGCCGCGCGCGCTCACCTTGCGCCGTACCGGACACCCCGCCCGCGACGGCGGTCGGCGCGCTGTGCATCGCACCCCACACCTGCCCGTTGGCGCCGTCCGGGAGCGGACCCTCGGCGTGCGTCATGGTGATCGGGGCGAGAGCCACGGTGACCTTGCCCACCGTCAACCGCGGTGCGGCCGTGTGCACTTCGCATCTCCAGCGGGCCGGGTCGACCCCGGCGGGGAGGGCCGGACAGTCGCCGAAATCAGCCGCGGGCTGCGCGACGGCAGCTCTGTCGGCGGGGGCGGGCGGCTCGGCGTACGCGAAGCTCGGCGTGTACGCCCCCGCAAGCCCCGTCAGGGCAACGACACCCGCGAAGGAGACCGCGGCGCGGCGGGCGAGAGGGAAGCGGGGCTGATCGGCAGTGGTGTTCGGCATGGTCATCAGCCTGCTGTCCACCGCCCGCCGACCACCATCGGTGACACCCCTACCCCCACCCTGAGCCGACCCTGACACCTTGTCAGGGTGCGGCCCCGGGCGGAGAGCGGCACGTTCGGTTCTCCGGTGCGCGGGCCAACGCCGCTGGGCCACCGGCTCGCAGGAGTGTCCGTCCCCCGGCCGCCGTACCCGTCAGGGCGTGTCCGTGACCTTCCCTCAGCACGACGGCAGGGAGGGAAGGACGACGTTCAGGCCCCGGGCCGCCGGCGGCAGCGGGACGCCGGGCCGCCGCAGGCACTGCAGAGGTGCGTCAAACGGCCTCTTCCGGATCCTTGGGGGACGGCGGGGTGACGGGTCCGGGTGTGACCTGTGCGCTCGCCGCGCCCGCGGCGGCCAGGAAGAGTCCGGTGACCGCGGCGACGGCCGCGACCGTACGGGAGTGCCTCATCTGATCCCTCCATGGATACTCCGCCCTTCAGGGCGGAGGGTAAACGGACTCCTGCGGAGCAGGGCAGGGAAAGACGATCCGCTGCCAGGGCGGATCGTCGTTCGCGGCCAACTACCCGCAGATAGTCAGGAGTTGATGCGATAGTTTGTGAGTTCTGAGCACTCACGTGAAGCGGGCGTTCAAGTACCGCTTCTATCCGACGGATGCGCAGGCAGCGGAGCTGTCGCGCACGTTCGGGTGCGTGCGGAAGGTCTACCACCTGGCGCTCGCCGCCCGTACCCAGGCGTGGGTGACCCGTCAGGAGCGGGTCAACCACAACGCCACCTCCGCGATGCTGACGGCGTGGAAGAAGACCGAGGAACTCGCGTACCTGAACGAGGTGTCCTCGGTCCCCCTCCAGCAGACGCCGCGGCACCTGCAGACGGCGTTCACCCATTTCTTCGGCAAACGGGCCAGGTACCCGCGGTTCAAGTCGCGGAAGAAGACGCGCAGGAGCGCGGAGTACACCACCAGCGCATTCCGCTTCCGCGGCGGAGCGCTGACACTGGCGAAGATGACCGAACCGCTGGCCGTCGTGTGGTCGAGACCGCTGCCCGAGGGCATGGCCCCCTCCACCGTGACCGTCTCGCAGGACGCGGCGGGCCGCTGGTTCGTCTCCCCGCTGTGCGACGACCCCGGCGTCAAGCCGCTGTCCGCGAGGGGGAATGCGGTCGGCATCGACGCCGGGCTGGAGCGTCTCCTGACCCTCTCGACCGGAGAGAAGATCACCAACCCCCGGCACGAGCGCCGTGACCGTGCCGCTCCGGCCAAGGAGCAGCGTCGTCTCGCGAAGAAGGAAAAGGGCTCGGCGAACCGGGCCAGGGCCCGGCTGAAGGTCGCGAAGATCCACGCGCGGATCGCTGACCGGCGCCGCGACACGTCGCACAAGATCACCACTCGGCTCGTTCGTGAAAACCGAACGATCGTGATCGAGGACCTGACCGTGCGCAATCTGGTCAAAAACCACAAGCTCGCCCGCGCCATCAGTGACGCAGCATGGAGTGAGTTCAGGAGCATGCTGGAGTACAAGGCCGTCTGGTACGGGCGCGAGGTGATCGCCATCGACCGGTGGTTCCCCTCCTCCAAGCTGTGCTCCGCCTGCGGCACCCTGCGGGACAAGATGCCGCTGAACGTCCGCACCTGGACGTGCGCCTGCGGCATGACCCACGACCGCGACGTGCACGCGGCGCACAACCTTCTGGCCGCCGGGCTGGCGGTGACAGTCTGTGGAGCGGGTGTAAGACCTCAACGGAGTACTCCGGACGGGCAGTCGGCGACGAAGCAGAAACCCTCACGGCGCGAGCCGTAAGAATCCCCCTCCTTCAGGAAGGGGAGAAGTCAAGCGGTTGCCTTTCGTCTGCGTGGGCTTTGGTGGACGAACCTCGACGCCCCAGCCTGCCCCGGGGCGTCGCAGGGGTCCTCGAGACCTGCTCGAGAGTGGCTCGAACGATCTCCCGAATCGGGCGAAGCGTTCGTTCCGGAGTGCTTCAATGGCCCCCGGCAGAGCCTGAATTGACCAGCACTGACCGGCAGGGAGCGAGCACGGGGATGCGGAAGTCGTACTACGCGGCACACGTCTACATGATCCTGGGAGTGATCTCCGGGCTGTATTACCGGGAGTTCACCAAAGCCAACGATTTCACCGGCGACACCCAGCTGGCGCTCATGCACACCCATCTGCTCGCGCTGGGCATGATGGGATTCCTCATCGTCCTCGCCCTGGACAAGCAGTTCGCCCTGTCCGGGACGAAGCTGTTCACGTACTTCTTCTGGTTCTACAACGTGGGCATCGCGATCACCGTCGCCATGATGTTCGTCCACGGCACCGAGACCGTGCTCGGCGACCATGTCCCCGAGGCGGTGCCGCTGACCGCGGGCCTCGGGCACATCCTGCTCACGGTGGGACTCATCCTGCTGTTCGTGCTCCTCGGCAAGCGGCTCAACGAGTCCGCCGGGGCGGGCCCCGCCGAGCCGGAGCAGGAGAAGGAGACGGCCAAGAGCCCCGCCTGAGAGTCCCGTCGGCAGTCCGGTCCGGGAGTCCGGACCGGCTGCGGCCCCGACACGTCCGGCCCGTCCCGGCGGACGGAGAGGCCGCTGTCCCAGGCCGGGCGGGCCGGGCGGCTGTTCGGGGCCGGACGGGCCGGGTCCCGCCGGGTCAGACGGGCTGGGCCGCCGGGCCCAGCAGTGCGTCGGTCAGGGCGGCCAGCCGCCGGCGCGCCGGGTCCGGGCGCAGGCGGCCCGCCCGGGTGAGGGCGGCCTGGCCGTGCCAGGCGCTCCACAGGACCTCCGTGAGCAGCCCGCTGTCGCGGCCGGCCGCGACGGGCTCGACGGCCTGTCCGATCTCGGCGAGGACGTCCGCGAGCGGCGCCGGCGTGCCGGCCGCCCCGGTGGTGTCCTCGCCCGGGTCGAGGGTGAGCATGGCCTCGTAGAGGACCGGTCCGTGCTCGGCGAAGTCGGCGTAGGCGCGGGCGACCGCGCCCAGTGCCTCCTGCGGGTCACCGGCTTCCTCGCGGGCGGTGCGCAGCGCGGCGGCGAGTTCGGCGAAGCCTTCCAGGGCGACCGCGTGGACGATGGCGTCCTTGTTCTTGAAGTGCTGGTAGAGCACCGGCTGGCTGTATTCGATACGGTCCGCCAGACGCCGTGTGGTGACGTAGTCCCAGCCTTCGGACTCGGCCATCTCACGGGCTGTGGTGAGGATCAGCCGGTGGCGCTGGGCCTGCTCGCGAAGGCGTCGCTCTCGGGGCGTCATGAACCGAACTTTAGCACTTTCGGCGAAAATCCAGCTGTCAGTGATAGAGTCCCTGCCTTTGAAATCTGCTGCTGCCGTACGGGAACGGCGGCTCGGTGCGGGGAGGGTTCGAGCGGTCTTCGAGGCACGGGCGCCAGGATCGGGGCACGACTGCCCACAGAGAGGGCCACCCCATGCTGACCCCGACTCCCCTGGAGGAGCTGCTCGACCTGGCCGCGGACGTCATCGGCTGCGACCGGCGCACCCTGCCGGCCGGGGCCGCGGGTTCCCCCTTCATCACGCTGGGCGGCGGCCTCACGCAGGCCGTGCGGCTGCAGGCGCGCGCCGGCCGGCAGCTGGGCCTGGCCGTGGACCTGGCACAGCTGCTGGGGCCCGCCCCGCTGGCGGACGTACTGGCCCGGGCCGTGCCCGTCCCGGCCGCGGTGCCCGGACCGCCCGCGGGCGCGGGCGCGGTGCGGGCGTTGCTGCCCGGGCAGCGGGCGGCGCTGGCCGCCGAGCGGGAGGCGGGTGCCGGTGCGGTGTGCCGGGTGCTCAGCGCCGAGCTGGCCGGGCCGCTCGACGCGGGCGCGCTGCGCCGTGTGCTCGCCGCTGTCGGTGCGCGGCACGAGGGCCTGCGGACCGTGTTCGCGGATACGCCGCACGGCCCGGTGCGGCGGGTTCTCGCCGCGTGTACTCCGCCGCTGGTCACTCTGGAGGCGGCGGGAGCGGGCGGGGGCGGGGGCGGGGACCCGGTGGCGGCGGTGCACGGGTATCTGGCCGCGCGGGCGCGGCAGTTGGTGGGCCGGCCGGGCCGGCCGCCGCTGGCCTTCGCCCTGAGCCGGCTGGCCGGGGGTGCGCATCTGCTGTCGTTCGTGTACCACGACGCGGTGGCCGACAGCTGGTCGGCGGCGCTGCTGTGGCAGGAACTGCTCGCCGACTACGACCGTGCCGTGCGCCGGCGCCCGCTGGTGCGGGGGTTGCGTCCCGGGCCGGATACGGCGGGGCGCGCCGCGGTGGCCGCCCGGCCGGGCGGGCTGCGCGCGGCGGGCGAGCGGGCCGAGCGGCTGCGCGGCTTTCCGGCCGCTGTGGACCTGGCGGAGGGCGCGCCGCGGCCCGCCGTGTTCGATGTCCGCGGCGAGCGGCTGTACGTCGGCCTCGACGTGCGGCTGCGGGACGCGGCCGACGCGACGGCCCGGCGGGCCGGTGTGCCGCACGGCACGGTGCTGCTGGCGGCGTGGGCGCTGGCCGTGGGGCGGCGCGCGGGCCTGGAGCGGCTGCTGGTGGGCTGCGAGGTGCCGCGCCGCGTCACGGCGGCGCTGCTGGGCACCCTCGCGCCGTGCTCGGCGACGGTGCCGGTGGGCTGTGAACTGGAGGGCGGCGTCGACTACTTCCTGCGCGGGGTCGCCTGCGCGTTCAGCGAGGCCCTCGGCTGCGCGGACCTCGACACCGCCGAGCTGGCGCGCGAGCTCGGGGTGCGCCCGGACCGTTCCCGGCCCGTCCTGACACCGGTGACGTTCGCGGCCCGCGACGAGCTGCTGCCCGCGCGTGTGCGGGCGGGCGACTTGAGCGCGCGTTTCCACCACGGGCACGCGGGCGCCGTCACGGCGGACGCCGCGCTGAGCGTGCTGCGCTGGCGCGAAGACCCGCTGCTGCGCCTGGAGTTCGCCCCCGCGGTGCTCTCCCGCACGCGGGCCGTGCGGCTGGCCGGCGAGCTGCGCGCCGCGCTGGCCGCGCTGACGGCCGCGTCCCCGCACACCCCGGTCGACGACCTGCTGGCCGCCCCGGCCGGCGCGCGCGATCTCGCTCTGCCGCTCTCCTAGGGTCCGTCTTCAAAGATCATCGGATGGTGGATCACGGTCGTGTGCTACGTCGCCATGAACTCACCGATCAGGAGTGGGAGTTACTTGCTCCGCCGATACCGCGGGCTGCAACGGGCCGACCGCGGGTGGAGGACCGGCAGGTCACCAACAGCATGGTCTACAAGATCCGCACCGGGATCTCCTGGCGTGACCTGCCGGAACGCTGCGGACCGTGGAAAACGGTCTGCACCCGCTTCCGCCGCTACGCCCTGGACGGTGTGTTCACCCGGGCCCCGCAGCAGATCCAGGCCCACGCCGATGCGGCCGGGGACATCGACTGGCTGGTGCAGATCGACTCCACCATCGTCCGCGCTCACCAGCACGCCGCAGCGACCGGCCGAAAAAGGGGGCAGTACCGGCCGGACGAACCGGACGATCACGCCCCCGGCCGATCCCGGGGCGGACTGACGACCAAAATCCACCTGGCCTGCGACGGCAAGGGCCGCCCGTTCGCGATCCTGGTGACGTCAGGACAACGCCACGACAGCATCCGCGCACGCCCTCTTCTGGAAGCTCCTGATGGGCAACTGGGCCTGACCAAGTTGGCTCGGCGGATGGGGATATCGACAAGCAGACTCTCCCATCTGGTGGACCGCGCACGGGAGCACGGTTGGGTGGACCAGCTGCGCGAGATCAGCGAGGCCCTTGTCGGGCCGGTCGACCAACAGGATGAAGGCGGCAGTACCTTCTAAGAAGGTTGGGGCGGACCCTCCATACCCCGATCAGCGAGCCCTGCTGGGCGGACCGTGTGATGCGTCAAACGCGCCGTTACTTCCCGAGATCGTCGTTGGCGTCACGCAGTTCACGCATGGCATCGGCGAGCTCGGCGAACCCGTCGCGTCCGAGGGGGGTGAGGACTCGGGCGCGCATGATCTGCGTCACCAGCTGGGAGATGGCCCGGGCCATGTCCTTACCCTGGTCGGTCAGTTCGAGGTAGATGAGGCGCCGGTCATCCTGGCAGGTCATACGGCGGGTCAAACCGGCGTTGCAGAGCCGGTCGCCGACCTTGGTGAACCCGCCGCTGGACTTACGTGTCTCGTGTGCCAGGCGTGTCATCGGCATCCGGTACTTGGGGGCATTGAGCAAGCGCACCAGGACCTCGGCCGCGCCTGGGCCGAGGTTGAAGCGACCGGTCACCTCGCTCGCGAGGGAGTCATGTGTGGCGTGGAAGCCCTGCATCACCAGCATCCACCAGTCGAGCAGTTCACGATCGATGTCCTGCTCGACACCTCGGTCGTCGCCGCTGTCGGCGGGGGGCGGTGGTTCCTCGCCCTGCCGACCCCTCGTTTCGCGCTCCACAACAGTCCTAACGTGCAGGTGGCGCGAATGTTCCTGATCACTTCAGTGGTGAGGGACCGGCTGCGCGAGAAGGGCGCGGGTCATCAGCCCACTAAAAACGCCGAGGCCGACGGCCGCGGCTGCCCACCATGGGGCCCAGGGAAGCAGACCTATGGCCTGGTCGACCGACCAGCGGCCGGGTCCGGTGAGCATGAGCACGGCCGGCAGGAGCATCAGGATGAGCGGGTACTCGTAGCCGTTGTTCTGCACCCAGAGGCCGTTGCGCCACTTCACCGTGACCGCGACCGTCATGACTCCCCCTGCGATGGTGGCCGCCAAGGGGGTGAGCGCTCCTGCACACAGCAGCAGCCCCGCGGCTATCTGTCCGCCTCCCGCGGCGGCCGCAGTGAGCCGGCCGCCGCAGAATCCGTCTGCCCGGAACTCTGCCGCTCCACCCTCGATGCCGTGGCCTCCGAGGCGGTGGCTGACCTTCTGGATCCCATGCCCGACGAAGAGCAGGCCGACGGCCAGTCTCAGGATGAGCAGTCCGGTGTTCATCACACTCTCCTCAAGCGTGGGTGGGTGGGTGGTGCAGCAGCGGTGAGTCGCGGTGGGCTACAGCACGAAGCAGGTGTCGAAGATCTCGGTCGGAGCCTCGGGGGCGAAGCCGCGCCGGGCGCGCCAGTGCCGGTGCTGTTCGGACTCGGCGACGGCCTGGCCGAGCAGTTCGGCCTGTCGCGCGCCCGAGATGCTGGGCTTGACGGTGGCCTGGTAGCCCCCGTAGTGGGCGACCGGGCTCCATGCCGGGCTGATCGCCGGTATCGCCTCGTCCAGGCCCTCGTACTCGGCGGCGGCGTAGACGATGCGGCCGCCGGTGACGGTCAGCAGGGACTCGATGTGCGGGATGTCCTGCTCGGGGACGGTGAGGAAGTCGTCGGACAGGACGGCGAGGTCGCCGTAGAAGCCGGGCCTGAGGATGCCCTTGACGTCCTGCTCTCCGGTGAGCTGGGCGCCGGCCTGGGTGTACATGGTCAGTGCGGTCTCGCGGCTGACCCGGTTGTCCGGCGGATAGATCGTCAGATCGCCGACGGTCCGGCCGGAGACCAGCCAGTGCAGCGCGACCCACGGGTTGTAGGAGGACACCCGGGTGGCGTCCGTGCCGGCGCCGACGGTCAGGCCGCGCTCCAGCATGGCGCGCACCGGCGGTGCCTCTGCGGCGGCCTGGGCGCCATAGCGGCGCACGAATGCCTCGCCCTGGAAGGACATCCTGTTCTGGATCGACATGGCGCCGCCGAGTGCGGCGATGCGGTCGAGGCTGTCGCCCGAGACGGTCTCCGCGTGGTCGAACAGCCAGCGGTTGCCGGCAGGGAAGAGACCCTCGGCGGCGAGCTTCTCGAAGACGGCGAGGTCGCGGCGGATCGTCTCGTCGTAGGTGGCGTGCAGTCGGAAGCCCCAGCCGTTCTCCATCAGCAGCCGCACGGCCTGCTCAAAGTCCCCCTCGTAGCCGGCGGCCAGTTCGGGCCGGGGCTCCGTGAAGTTCTCGAAGTCGGCTGCCGACCATGTCAGGTTCTCTCCGGCCCCGTTGAGCCGGAGCCACTCGTCGCCGTCCCCGGGGTGGACCATGCCCATCCAGCGCTTGAGGTCGTCGATCTCCTGTCCCGCGGTCTGCGGGAAGAGGTGGTAGGCGATGCGCAGCGACAGCTGGCCGGCCTTGGCGAGGCCGATGACGGTGCCGTAGTTGTCGGGGAAGTTCTGAAAACCGCCGGCAGCGTCGATGGCCGAGGTGAGACCGAACCGGTTCAGCTCGCGAAGGAAGTGCCGGGTGGAGGTCTTCAGGTCCTCTCCCTGCAGGGTCGGCGCCGCGGCAAGGGTGGAGTAGAGGATCAGCGCGCTGGGGGCGGCCAGCAGCATGCCGGTCGGCTCGCCGTCACGGCCGCGCACGAGCTGCCCGCCCCTGGGGTCCGGGGTGGCCTTGGTGTAGCCGGCCGCTTTCAGCGCCGCGCGGTTCATCAGGGCGGACTGGTACAGGTGCAGTACGAAAACGGGTGTGTCCGGCGCGGCCGCGTTCAGCTCGGCCAGGGTCGGCAGGCGCTTCTCGGCGAACTGGTCCGCCGACCATCCGCCCACCACCCTGACCCACTGCCCCTTGGGGGTGCGGGCGGCCTGCTCGCGCAGCATCGCCAGTGCCTGGCGCAACGTGGGCACACCGTCCCAGCGCAGTTCCAGGACGTAGTTCAAGCCGCCGCGGATCACGTGGAGGTGAGAATCGTTGAGGCCGGGGATGACCCGGCGGCCCAGCGCGTCGACCACCCGGGTGCGGGCGCTGATCAGGCCCGCGACGTCCTTGTCGTCACCGACCACGGTGACCTTGCCGTCTTTGATGGCGACGGCGCCGGCCTGCGGGTTCACCGGGTCGCCGGTGTAGACCTTGGCGTTGCGGACCACGAGGTCGGCGACGTGACCATCGTTGACAGGGGGGAGGCCAGCCACAGGCATAGTGGCCATGGAAATCATCTCCAGGGGGGTGCTCAGCTGTGTGAGGGGTGAGGCGGCTGCTGCGGCCGCAGCGGGGCGGGACGTGACCGGGGTGCGTCAGCGGGAGGATGAGCCGCGCGGCACGGCCAAGGCGGCGGCAGCGGTACCGAATGTGCTGACCAGCAGGGGCCAGCCAAGCCCCGTGTGCTGCACGAGCAGGGCTCCCCCGAATGCGCCGGCCAGCATCGCCAGCACCGAGGCCGATCGGCGGCCGACACGCGGATTGGTACCGCCTGCCAGAGTCGAGTCGGAGGCCAGCCCGGTCAGCGTGAGTGTCAGCACCGTCGTGGTCACATCCGGTACGGCGAGTTTGCGGACCGTCCCGTTGCGCAGGCCCATAGCCAATGCGATCAGGGCGATGAGCACATGGACCGCACGGCTCGCGGTGAAGGCGACAGTGGTAGCCGTGGCCAGGAGCACTACTTCCAGCACCAGAATCCAGCGCAGCCAAACCGGCGAAGTGCGGCGGCGCATAACGGTTTCCAGACGACCGGCGACCCCGGCTCCGAGAAGGAAGGCGACCAGCGACACCACCGAGCCGAGCACCGAGAAGCCGGGGACGCCGACCGCGGCGAAGCCTATGATGACCACGTTGCCGGTCATGTTGGCGGTGAAGACGTGTCCCAGCCCCAGATAACTGATCGCGTCGATGAGGCCGCTCACCGCCGTCACGGTCATCAGCGCCGGCAGCAGCGGCTCACGACCACCCGGCGCGCCAGGTGCCGAGGAATGATTGAGGTTCACTGTCGTTCCCTTGGGCCGCAGCCCCTGTCCGGTTCGGGTTGATCTCGCATGCAGACGTGGTGCGACGTATCGGCTGGACGCCCTGCGGCAGGATCTTCGCGAGTGCCCCAGCCGCCCGGGCCGGCAGCCGCGCGGACGAGGCGTTCGGGCCACTCGCGCGCAGTTCGACGCCTGCCTGCGATATGTGGCGTTCGCCCTGCGGCGCGGGATCATTTCTGCGCCGCTGAAACCCCGAGCATCGGGCGCATCGAGGTCCTGCTTGGCCGGCCGGCGCCGGCCCGGGGCGGAGCGCCCTCGGGCCGGCGGCCCAGCGGTCAGCCCGCGGCGTGGGCGCCGATGACGGACTGGGCGTAGACGACGCCGAGACCGTAGGCGCCGCCGTGCTCCTTGACGATCTCCATGACAGGGAGGTACGTCTCGGCACGGGCCCAGTCGCGCTGCAGCTCGAGCAGCACCTGGATCCAGGTCACCGGCACAGCACCGGCACTGACCATGCGCTCGATGGCGTGCTCGTGCGCCTGCGGGCTGATGCCGCCGGAGGCGTCGGCCACCACGTACACCTCATAGCCCTGCCCGAGCGCGGACAGCACCGGGAGCACGAGGCACACCTCGGTCCAAAGGCCCGAGATGATGATCTTCCTGCGGCCCGTGGCCTTGATCGCCTCGACGACCGCGTTGTCCTCCCAGGCATTCATCGTGGTGCGGTCGACGATCTCCTCGCCCGGGAAGACCTCTGCCAGCTGCGGCAGGAGCGGGCCGGAGAACGACTCGGCGGCCACGGTGGTCAGCACCACCGGGACGCCGAACGCCTTGGCCGCCTTCGCCAGGCCAACGGTGGCATTGACGATCGCAGTGCGGTCGCCACTGCCGGTACCGAAGAACATCTGCGGCTGGTGGTCGACGAACAGCATCACCGAGTTGTCGGGAGTCAGCAGGTCCGGGCTGGGAGCGGCCTTGACGTTGGCGATGTTGAACATGATGGGTTCCTTTTCTTCTGGTGCAGGCAGGGACACACGCCTGGCGTGTCTGCCGGCGGGTCCGCCGAAGAGGCGGCCGACCCGTGCGAGCAGTCCCTGCAGTCGGTTCTTGGATGCCGACATCGCGGCCTCCTTGGGTGTCACGCGGGGGCGGGTGGCCCGTCCCCGGGTAGGACGCTCACACCAATCAACCTTCCACGAGAGATGTTTTCGCGCAAGAAGTTGAATCGTGAACTAGATGGGAGGTGTGTCACGTGAGGGGCGTCACTCCGCGCCCGCGGACTCATGGGCCCACGGCGAGGCACTTGCTCTCGGCGCACCCCAGCAATCCGCCGACCCCGGCCCACGGCCCGGCCCGTCATCCCGGACGCCAACGCCCCCGTACCCGATGGCCCTCGCCATGCCTCCCGAGTGCGCACGTACGACAGCCGGCCGTACCCGGTGCGCTCGGCCACCCGGACTGGGGAGACACGGGCTCCCGGCCACGCCCGGAAAGGCGGCGTGGTGACCTGCGGACACGCCGTCAGGCGCCTGGCGGGCGCGGACAGTTGCCGGACGGGATACCGGAGAGGTTCCCAACGGGCCCCGGCACGCTTCGCACTTTCCCGTTGCACGCAGCCCGTCCGGCAACGGGTGGATCTGGCCGGGCTGGGTTACGGCTTACATGAGCCCCGCGTCGGCGGGCGCCACTGCCGCATGGGGCCGATGCGGGTCAGCACGCCTCCCCGGCCTTCGACCCCGGGCCGGCTCTGGGCGCGATCCGTTTGAAGACGGACGGTCCCGTACCCGCCGCCGTCGTGCCGTACGGCGGCGGGGGCCGGCCGTGTCCGTACGGCGGCGGGGGCGTCCGGTGCGCGCGTGCCGGGGGAATGCACGCGCGCACCGGAGCCGGTGCCCGGGCGGCCGGCGGGCCGGCGCCCGGGGGGCGGGGTGCGTGTCCCTCCGGGGGTTGGGCGGGATACGCACCCGAGGCGGGCTCGGTGGGGCGGACCAGGGTCCCGGGGCGGGGATGGCTCCCGGGAGCGAAGCCGTCCCCTCCCGGTGTGCGGGAGTCGGTCCTGCGGCGGAGGGCGAGTCACTCCTTCTACGGACGGGTCACCCCTCGGGGGTGGCAGTGAGCGCCCTGGAGGCGGGGCCAGGAACCCCGGGCTCCTTGCCCCGGCCGGGAGCCCGGTCCGCAGGCCCCCGGCCGGAAGCCGAGTCCCGCCCCCGGGACGGGAACCAGACACCTGGAGACCGGGGCCAGACACCCGAGGACCGGGGCCAGGCGCGCCCGGCCGGGGGGCCGGCACCCGGGACCGAGGTCGGACACCCGCAGGCCAGGGCCAGACACCCGGAGACCGGGACCAGACACGCCCGGCCGGAGGACCGGCAGCCGGGACCGAGGTCGGACACCCGCAGGCCAGGGCCAGACACCCGGACACCCGGACCAGACACGCCCGGCCGGAGGGCCGGTACCCGGGGCCGAGGTCGGGCACTCGCAGGCCGGGGGCAGTTACCCGGGCCGGGGTCAGGTCGTGAACTGTGGGAGGCGGGTGGCGGTTTCGGTGGGGGCGGGCATGGAGGCGATCTCGGTGGCGACCTTGCGGGCGGCGTCGCGGTAGGTCTCGTCGCCCAGGATGCGGCGGGCCTGTGCGGTGACCGCGCCGGCCGTCAGGTCGGCGGCGTAGACCACCTCGCCCGCGCCGGCGTCGCGTACGGCGGCGGCGTTGGCGGGTCCGTCGGCGCCCTGCGGGAGGATCAGCTGGGGCAGTCCGGCCGCGAGCGCGGCCAGGGTGGTGCCGGCGCCGCCGTGCTGGACGACCAGGGCCGCCCGCTTCAGTGCCTCGGGCTGGGCCACCCACGCGGCCGCCACCACCCGCTCGGGCAGTTCGCCCAGGTCGGCGACGTCCACCACCGGGCCGGTGGCCACCAGGACCGGCACCTCGAGCGGCAGCAGCCCCTCGATGACCGTGCGCAGGACGTCCACCGAGCCCAGCGCGGTGCCCAGGGTCAGGTAGACGAAGGGGCCGTCCGCGTCCCGGATGGCCGCGGGCAGTTCGCCCGGCACGCCGTAGGCGACGGGGCGCTGCTCGATCCGGGGCAGCGGGGCGGCCAGGAAGCCGCGGTCCTGCAGGGAGGGCGGGCAGATGTCGATGTAGGTGCGGGCCAGGGCCAGCAGCTGGCCGCCGGGCACGCGCACGCCCAGGTCGGCGGCGGTGGCCAGCAGTTCCTCCTGGATGCGGGCCTCCTCGGGGCCCATCGCCATCACGCCCACGCCGTGCGCGACGGCGGGCACGCCCGCCAGGTGCGCGGCGAAGGCGGCGCCGGGGTTGAGCGCCTCGTAGACGACGAGGTCGAAGCTCCCGCCGGCCAGGACGGGGGCGAGGTCGGCGGCCACCCAGCGGGGCAGCACCGAGCCGAACACCTTCACATGCAGGTCGGCCAGTACCTCGGGCGGCACGTCCTGGGCGCCCAGGTCGCCGTCGCCCTCGCCGTGTTCGAGGCCGGCACTGCCGCGTACTGCTTCCATGAACGCCTCGGGAACCGAGCGGCCCGCCGCCACCGGCTCGAGGCCGGCCGCCCGCAGGGCCGGGTGCAGCTGCTCGCCGGTGGCGAAGGCGACCTCGTGGCCCGCGGCGCGCGCGGCCTTCGCCAAGGGAAGCAGGGGATACACGTGCCCGAAGTTGCCCGCGCTGGCAAAGAGGATTCTCATACCGCCCCACGGTAGGGACGCCCCCACCCTTTGTCTAGCAGTGACAGGAGGCATAGCAGCGGCAGGCGAGGGGGTTCGAGCGGGCGTGCGGGGCGTTTCGAGGCGCTCTCCAGTCACGGCCGATCGCCCTGGCGGATCGTCGTGGCGGCGGCCTGGCCCTGGGCGCGCGGCACACGGCGAAGGAGTCACGACTGATGACCATCACCCAGGCGGTGCCCCCGGGCACCCTCACCCCTCCGGGGCGGCGCTTCACGCTGTCGGCCCAGACCCTGGACAGCCCGGTGACGCCCAATCCGGTCTTCCGCGAATGGTTCGCCGAACAGCGCCGCACCAACCGCTACGAGGTGCGGCGCATCCCCTTCCGCGACCTGGTCGGCTGGCGCTTTTCGGACTCCACCGGCAACCTCGTGCATGACAGCGGCCGGTTCTTCTCCGTGGAGGGCCTGCAGGTGCGCGCCGAGTGGGAGGGGCACGCCGCGTCCTGGTCGCAGCCGATCATCAACCAGCCCGAGATCGGCATCCTGGGCATCGTCGTCAAGGAGTTCGACGGCGTCCTGCACTGCCTGATGCAGGCCAAGATGGAACCCGGCAACCTCGAGACCGTGCAGCTGTCCCCCACCGTGCAGGCCACCCGCAGCAACTACACCGGCGTGCACAAGGGCGCCCGGGTGAACTACATCGAGTACTTCGCCCCGCCGCGGACCGCCTCCCGCGTGCTGTTCGACTCCCTGCAGTCCGAACAGGGCTCCTGGTTCCTGCGCAAACGCAACCGGAACATGGTGGTCGAGGCCCTCGGCCACGTCCCCGCGCACGAGGACTTCGTCTGGCTGACCCTCGGCCAGATCCACCAGCTGCTGCGCGAGTCGAACGTGGTCAACATGGACGCCCGCACCGTGCTGTCGCTGATCCCCTCGTACGCCGACGAGGGACCTCCGCTGCACAGCATGGAACACCTCCTCAACCGGCTCACCGAGATCAAGGCCCACCGGGAGCTCGTGCAGACCAGCATGCCGCTGGCCGCCGTGCAGGGCTGGCGGCGCACCGAGGACGCGATCGCCCACGACAGCGGCCACCACTTCACCGTCATCGCCGCGTCCGTGGCCGCCGCCAACCGCGAGGTCACCCGCTGGACCCAGCCCCTGCTCGCGCCGGCCGAACAGGGCCTGTCGGCGTTCGTGGTGCGCCGCATCGGCGGCGTGCCGCACCTGCTCGCCCACGCCCGCTCCGAGGCGGGTGTGCTGGACGTGGCGGAGCTCGGCCCCACCGTGCAGTGCCAGCCCGGCCGCGCCCTGACCCTGCCGCTGCCCCGCCGGCCCCGCTACCTCGACCTCGTCCTGCGCGCCGATCCCGCCACGCTGCTGTACGACACCGTGCAGTCCGAGGAGGGCGGCCGCTTCCACCACGCCGGCAACCGCTACGTCCTGATGGAGGTGGGCGGCGAGTTCCCCGTCGACGTACCCGGGGACTTCCTGTGGGTGACCGCCGGCCAGCTGTCCGCGCTGCTGCGGCACAGCAACTACCTGAACATCGAGGCCCGTACGCTGCTGACCGGGCTGCGCGCGGCCTGGGCCCGCGGCGGGGCGTACGCCCGGTGAACGGGCCCGAGCGCACAGCAGGAGCGGGCGGGCCGGTGCTGCGGATCGGGGTGCTGGGCTGCGCGGACATCGCCGAGCGGCGCATGCTGCCCTCGATGGCCCGCCAGCCGCTCGTCGAGGTGAGCGCGATCGCCAGCCGCAGCCTCGCGAAGGCGCGGGCGTTCACCGGCCAATTCGGCGGCACGCCGGTGGCCGGCTACGCCGGGCTGCTGGAGCGCGACGACGTGGACGCCGTCTACCTGCCGCTGCCGCCCGAACTGCACGTGGAGTGGACCCTGCGGGCCCTTCAGGCCGGCAAGCACGTGCTGTGCGAGAAGCCGTTCGCCGCCCGCCTCGCGGACGCGGACAAGGCGGTGTCCCTCGCCCGCGAGCGCGGCCTGCTGCTGATGGAGAGTTTCATGTTCCTCCACCACTCCCAGCACGCCCGCGTCCGACAGCTGCTCGACGACGGGCTGATCGGCGAACTGCGCCTGTTCGGCTCCGAGTTCGGCATCCCGCTGCGCCGCGACGCCGACGGCACCCTGCGGCGGGCCAGCACCCTGCCCGAGGTCGCCGCCTATCCGCTGCGCGCCGCCCAGCTCTTCCTCGGCCCGCGCCTGCGGGTGGCCGGCGCCCACGTGAGCCCCGCCACCGCGCACGGTCCGGCGCCCGCGGGCGGCGCCCTGCTGACCGCCGCCGGCGGGGCCACCGCCCAGCTCGCCTACGGTGTCGAGCACGCCTACCGCAGCGGCTACGACCTGTGGGGCAGCCAGGGACGGCTGCGCCTGGAACGCGCCTTCAGCACCCCCGACGAGCACGTCCCCGTGCTGCACGTCGAACGCGGCGGCGCCGTCCGCGAGATCCGCCTCGCACCGGACGCCCACTTCACCAACATCGCGGGCGTCTTCGCCCACGCCGTCCTCGACGGCGAGGACTTCACCCCGCACACCGAGGCCCTCCTCGCCCACGCCCGGCTCGTCGACGCCGTCGAACAGGCCGCGGCCCACCCCGGCCCCGTATAGACGACACGCGGACGGGCTCACGGGCGGGGGGGGGGGGGGGGGGGGGGGGGGGGGGGGGGGGGGGGCGGGCGCCGCCCGCCCCCCCCCGCCCCCCGCGCCCCCGCCGCCCCCCCCCCCCCCCCCCCCCCCCCCCCCCCCCCCCCCGCGCCCGACGACGGCTACCGGCCGTCCTGTCCGGCGTGGATGTCGACGCCGAGCTGGCGGAACAGCCCCGCCATGTCCAGCTGGTCCCAGTGCTCGGCCAGCAGCCCGTCCTCGACCCGCCAGAAGTCGATCGACTGGAAGTTCAGCGGCCGCCCGGTGGCCTCGACACCGAAGAACGTGCCCTGGTGGGTGCCCGAGTACTCGAAACGCCCGGCGATGCGGTCCCCCTCCACGACCAGGTCGTGGGTGACGACCTTGACATCGGGGAACGCGGCGAAGATCTGCTCCCAGAACGCCGTGTTCGCCTCGATACCGTCCTCCACGACCGGGTTGTGGTCGATGTGCCCGGGCGCGGTGTGCTCGCTCATGGTGCTCACGTCATGAGCGTTGATCATGTCGACGAAGCGCTGGACGAGTTCACGGTGGTTGTCTGCCATGCCTCAAGCCTTCCTGGGCTCGCGTCACCGAAGCGGGCAGGCGCAGCCGCCCGCCCCGCCGTGTCACCCGAGGATCCCCACCGCCTCTCGAGCCGCCCTGGAGGGGGCCTGTGGGCGCGGCCCATCCCCCATCCCGGCTCAAGTGCCCGCTCCTAGCCTCCCCTTCATGAAGGCTCTCGTACTCTCCGGCGGGGCCGGAACCCGCCTGCGCCCCCTCACCCACACATCCGCCAAGCAGCTGGTGCCCGTGGCCAACAAGCCGGTGCTCTTCTACGGCCTGGAAGCGATCGCGGACGCGGGCATCACCGAGGTCGGGATCGTCGTCGGGGACACCGCCGACGAGATCATGCAAGCCGTCGGCGACGGCTCCAAGTTCGGCCTCACCGTCACCTACATCCCCCAGAACGCGCCGCTGGGCCTGGCCCACGCCGTCCTCATCGCCCGCGACTTCCTCGCCGACGACGACTTCGTCATGTACCTGGGCGACAACTTCATCGTGGGCGGCATCTCCGACCTCGTCGACGCCTTCCGCGCGCAGCGGCCCGCCGCCCAGATCCTGCTCACCCAGGTCCCCGACCCGCGCCAGTTCGGGGTCGCCGAATTCGGCGCGGACGGACGGGTCATAGGGCTGGAGGAGAAGCCCGAGGCCCCCAAGAGCGACCTCGCGCTGGTCGGCGTCTACCTGTTCACCCCGGCCGTGCACGAGGCCGTCCGCGCCATCACGCCCTCCTGGCGCGGCGAACTGGAGATCACCCACGCCCTGCAGTGGCTCATCGACCAGCAGCGCGACGTGCGCTCCACGACGATCTCCGGCTACTGGAAGGACACCGGCAACGTCGGCGACATGCTGGAGGTCAACCGCTCCGTCCTGGAGCACACCGAGCCGCACATCGAGGGCGACGTCGACGACGCCAGCGAGATCATCGGCCGGGTGCGGATCGACGAGGGCGCCCGGGTGAGCGGCTCACGCATCGTGGGCCCGGCCGTCATCGGCACCGGCAGCGTGATCACCGGCTCCTACGTCGGCCCGTTCACCTCCATCGCCCCCGACTGCCGCATCACCGACAGCGAGATCGAGTTCTCCATCGTCCTGGACGGCTCCTCGGTGCGCGGCGCCCGCCGCGTGGAGGCCTCCATCATCGGACGCAACGTGGAGGTGACCCCCGCACCCCGGATCCCCGCCGCCCACCGGCTCATCCTCGGGGACCACAGCAAGGTGCAGATATCGTCTTGACTTCTCCCTCTCGTCAACGAGGGGAATTCTCACGGCTCGCGCCGTGAGGGTTCGTGCTTCGTCGCCGACTGCCCGCCCGGAGTTCTCCGTTGAGGTCTTACACCAGCTCCACACGCGGACACTGCCAGCCCGGCAGCCAGAAGGTTCTTCGCCGCGTTCACGTCCCGGTCGTGGGTCGTTGCGCAGTCACACGTCCAGGTACGGACGCTGAGCGGCATCTTCTCCTGCAAGGTGCCGCGGTGGGAGCACAGCTTGGACGAGGGGAAGAAGCGGTCCACCGCGATCACTTCCCGCCCGTACCAGGCGGCCTTGTACTCCAGAAGGCCCCGGAACTGCGCCCATGCCGCGTCGCTGATGGCGCGGGCCAGGGTCCGGTTTTTGACCATGTTGCGCACGGTCGAGTCCTCGATCACGATCGTTCGGTTTTCACGAACGAGCCGAGTGGTCAGCTTGTGCGGCGTGTCGCGGCGGCGGTCGGCGATCCGCGCGTGGATCTTCGCGACCTTGAGCCGGGCCTTCCTGCGATTGGCGCTCTCACCCCTGGCCTTGCGGGCAAGGTTGCGCTGGGCCTTGGCCAGAGCGGCACGGTCCCGGCGCTCGTGGCGGGTTGTAGACCTTCCGCACGCACCCGAACGTGCGCGACAGTTCGGCCGCCTGCGCATGGGTCGGGTGGAAGCGGTACTTGAACGCCCGCTTCACGTGGTTCGTGGTCACGCTCACAAACTAGTACGGCTATCCGTAAAGGCCACCTGCGGGTCAGGGCCCTGCGATCCGTCCCGGCGGCGAATCACAGCCCCTCGCCCGGCTCCGCAGGAGTCCGTTTCCTCTCCGCCCTGAAGAGCGGAGTATCCACGGAGGGATCAGATGACCACCACACGCATCCTCGTCACCGGCGGAGCGGGGTTCATCGGCTCGCACTACGTACGCACCCTGCTCGGCCCGGCAGGCCCCGGCGACGTCGAAATCACCGTCCTGGACAAGCTCACCTACGCCGGCAACCCCGCCAACCTCGACCCGGTCCGCTCCCACCCCGGCTTCCGCTTCGTGCACGGCGACATCTGCGACACCCGCCTCGTGGCCGAACTCGTCGCCGGCCACGAGCAGATCGTGCACTTCGCCGCGGAGTCCCACGTCGACCGCTCCATCCTCGGCGCCGCCGAGTTCATCACCACCAACGTGCTGGGCACCCAGACCCTGCTGGACGCCGCGCTGCGCCGGCCCGGCGGCCCGGCCCGCTTCCTGCACGTCTCCACCGACGAGGTCTACGGCTCCCTGGCCGAGGGCTCCTGGCCCGAGAGCGACCCGCTGCGCCCCAACTCCCCCTACGCCGCCTCCAAGGCCTCCTCCGACCTGGTGGCCCTCTCCTACCACCGCACCCACGGCCTGGACGTCCGGGTGACCCGCTGCTCCAACAACTACGGCCACCACCACTTCCCCGAGAAGGTCATCCCCCTGTTCGTCACCAACCTCCTCGACGGACACCGCGTCCCGCTGTACGGGGAGGGGCTCAACGTCCGGGACTGGCTGCACATCGACGACCACGTGCAGGGCCTGGAACTGGTGCGTACCGGAGGCCGGCCGGGCGAGGTGTACAACATCGGCGGCGGCACCGAGCTGAGCAACAAGGAACTGACCACCCTGCTGCTCGACCTCGCCGGGGCGACCTGGGACAGCGTCGAGCACGTGCCCGACCGGCTCGGCCACGACCTGCGCTACTCGGTGGACTGCACGAAGATCTCCCGCGAGCTCGGCTACCGCCCCCGCAAGGACTTCGCCCAGGGCCTGGCCGAGACCTTCGCCTGGTACCGCGACCACCGCACCTGGTGGGAACCCCTGAAGCAGAAGGCCGCCCTGTGAGTTCGCACGACCGGCTCTGAGGCTCCGGCAGACACGCCCACGCCTCAGGGGCGCGGGCGTGTCACGTGCCCCGGCTGTCAGGGCTAGGAGGTCTTGGTCGGCTTCGTGGTCACGGTCGGGTGCGCCGTCGTCATCTTCGACGGAGTCGGCTTCGGCGAGTACTTCCTGCTCTTCGACGGAGTCGGCTTCGGCGAGTACTTCCTGCTCTTCGACGGAGTCGGCTTCGGCG
>NZ_JBIVXA010000018.1:0-53441 GCF_044768965.1 Streptomyces sp. NPDC090798 | reverse complement strand
GATCTTCGACGGAGTCGGCTTCGGCGAGTACTTCCTGCTCTTCGACGGAGTCGGCTTCGGCGAGTACTTCCTGCTCTTCGACGGAGTCGGCTTCGGCTTCGGCGAGTACTTCCTGCTCTTCGACGGAGTCGGCTTCGGCGAATGCTTGGTGGTCTTCGACGGCGCCGACTTGGTGGTGGTCGTCGGCGACGGCTTGGTGGTGGTGGTGGTCATCGTCGGCGACGGCGCGGTGGTCGTCGTCTTCGACGTCTCCGACGCCGATGTCGAAGGTGTCGCTGCGGGTGCGGCCGGGTGCTGCTGAGATCCGGTGGCTGCTACCGCGATACCGCCCGCTGTTCCCCCGGACAGCAGGGCCGCTGTCAGGGTTCCCACGGCGAAGGTGCGCCCCCAGTGGCTGCGGAATGTGGCATTCACGATGTTCTCCCATCTTGAACAACTGCCCCATTGGTCACTGTCGGCCTCAACCGAGGTTAGGTCGGCGCCCCCCGTTCGGCGACCGGAGCACATCGGTTCGCACTTTCAACAGAAGTGGCAGATGCCCGTGCGCAGGAACAGATCACCGCGAGGTGCCGCCGGGTGAGGTGCCGGCCGGTTCCGCTCCTGCCTGCTTTGGCCCCCGGGCGGGCCGGAGTTGACGCCCCTTCCCGTCTCCCGCCTGCGGAACTGTGGCCTCCGCCACGGCGTGCGGGGTCCGCGCCTGATCGACAGCCTGGGGCGGCATCGGCCTCGCCTTTCTCGCCGTCGCGGCTCTGCGGATCCATCTCCTGCGCCGCGAGTGGAGATCCCGCCAGGCCGTGGGAGAAGCCGTGTGAAGCCCTGCGCCGGGCCGGCTCCAGCCTGCGGGCGTCGAGCGCCCGGACGGGCAGCGGGACTTCCTCGAGCCGGTGTTCTGCGCGGTCCGGGCCGGTGAACTCCGGGCCGGTGCGGTCCGCCTCGGATCATGACCGGATGCGGGCCAGGTAGAAATACTGGCGCTGGTGTGCGTCGGCCGGCACCTGCAGCGGGCCCGTGAGCTGCGGCTCGGCGCCGGTCTCTTCGCGTATCGCGGGACCTGGGCCGCGCGCGGGCGGGGCTCGTCCGGTTCGACGTGCCCGCCGGAAAAAACCCGGCAGGGCGCTGTGCCCGGCCAGGTGCGCCGGATCAGCAGCAGCCGGCCGGCGGCGTGCGCAGGACCGCCCGGACACGCTCGACCACCGCGCCTCCGGCTGCCGGCGCCACCCGTCAGGTCGTCGGATGAGCATGCGCGGGCCCGCGCGGCCGGTGGTCCGGTTACGGGTGACGGCCGGCGCCGGCGGCGGGGTGGTAGGAGGCGAGGGCCTGTTCGTAGGTGGGCAGCAGGCCGCGGGCGGCGGCCTGCTGGAGGCTGGGGGCGTGGGTGTCCTTGTCGGAGCGGATCAGTTGTCCGGTGGTGTTCCAGGGGATGCCGATGTCGGGGTCGAGGGCCTGGATGTCGACCATGGTGCCGGGCACGTACTCCTCGGAGCACAGGTAGTTCATGCAGGTGTCGTCGCTCAGGGCGAGGAAGGCGTGGCCGAGGCCGTCGGCGAGGTAGACGCCGATGCCGGAGCCGGCTTCCTGCAGGGTGGTGTCGAACATGCCGAATGTCGGGGAGCCGACGCGCAGGTCGACGACCACGTCCAGGGCGGCGCCGCGCACGCAGGTCACCAGTTTCGCCTGGCCCGGCGGCAGGGTGGTGCCGTGGATGCCGCGCAGCGTATTGCGCCGGGAGACGGAGAAGTTGACCTGGCGGACGGTGAACGGCTGGCCGCTGCTTCCGGTCAGCTCGCCCAGGCGCCAGGCCTCGAAGAACAGGCCCCGGTTGTCCGGCAGTTGCGACGGTGTGATCCGGAAGGCGTCGCGGACCTTCATCTCCTCAATGGCCATGCGTCCTCGGTTCGTCGGGGCGTCGGGGCGCCGGTTCGTGGGACGGCGCCGGGGCCGGCGCCACCCCGGGGGGGTGGTGCCGGCCCCGGCGCCAGGTCAGTGCAGGGGGGCCGGTGCGGTCTCCTGCGCGGGGGCGGCCTGCGCGACGGGGGCGCTCGCGGCGGCGCGCCGGCGGGAGGGGGCCAGCAGCATGGCGAGGGTGGCAAGGGCCACCGCGGTGGCGCCCACCCACATGGCGGGCACCAGGCCGTCGACGAAGTTGCGCGGTGAGGCGTAGCCGCCGTTGGCGCTGAAGATGGAGGCGAGCAGGGCCACGCCGAGGGCGGCGCCGACCTCGCGGGTGGCGGCGGTGACGCCGGAGGCGATGCCCTGTTCGTGTTCGGCGACCGAGCCCATGGTGAGGTTCATCAGCGGGGCGTAGAACAGGGCCATGCCGGCGCCGCAGATCATCAGGGAGGGCAGCTGGGCGGCGTAGGAGACGTCCGGCTTGAGGACGAAGGCCCAATAGACCATGCCGGCGGTCATCATGGCGAGGCCGAGGGTGACCACGGGTTTGCCGCCGATGCGGTCGGAGACCATGCCGCCGATGGGGGCGACCACCATCGGCATGGCGGTCCAGGCCAGCAGCCGTACGCCGGCCTGCATGGCGGTGTAGCCCTGGATGTTCTGCAGGAACTGGGTCATCAGGAAGATCGCGCCGAACATGCCGACCGACATGAGGGCGCCGGCCAGGTTGATCGCGGTGAACGCGCGGTTGCGGAACATGCGCATCGGCACCATCGGGTGTTCGGTGCGGTTCTCCCACACCACGAACAGGGCCATCACGGCGGTGCCGCCGATCAGTGCGCCCAGGACCTGCGGGGATGTCCAGCCGTCTCCGTGGCCCTTGATGAGGCCCAGCACGATGCCGAACAGGCCGAGGCTGGCCAGGGCGGTGCCGACGGCGTCCAGGCGGGAGTGGGCGATACGGCTCTCGGCGAGTTTGCGGAAGGACAGCGGGGCAAGGGCCAGGCCGATCGGCACGTTCAGCCAGAAGATCCACTGCCAGGACAGGTGCTCGACGATGGCGCCGCCCACCAGCGGGCCGGCGGCGATGGACAGTCCGTTGACGGCGCCCCAGATGCCCAGGGCCGCGCCGCGTTTCTCGGCGGGCACGGCGGCGGTCAGCAGGGTCACCGACAGCGGCATGATGATGGCCGCGCCGACGCCCTGGACGGCGCGGGCGGCGACGAGTTCGTTGATGCCGGGCGCGAGGGCGGCGGCCGCGGAGGCGCCGGTGAACAGCAGCAGGCCCAGGCTGAAGACCTTGCGGCGGCCGAAGCGGTCGCCGAGGGCGGCGCCGAACATCATCAGGACCGCGAAGGACAGGGTGTAGGCGTTGACCGTCCATTCCAGGTCGGTGAGGCTGCCGCCGAGTTTCTCCCGGATGGTGGGCAGCGCCGTGATGATGACGAGGTTGTCCAGTCCCGCCATGAACGAGGCGAGGCTGGTGGTGAGAATGGCCCAGAAGACCACCCTGCTGGTTCCACCGCCCGGGGATGGGGGGTTGACGGTGCTCATCCGAGCATCCTTTCTGGAGGCGGGTCGTGCGAGATGCTCATCGCCGTGACCGGTCCGGCCCGCGGCTGGCTGTGCCCGCGCCCGCGCGCGGGCCGGTACGGCGCCGTCGACGCTACGGACGCCTGCTCAAGTTCTCCTCGAGCCCCGCTCGGCACACGGGCGGGCGCGGGGGGGGGGGGGGGGGGGGGGGGGGGGGGGGGGGGCGGGGGGGGGGGGGCGCGCCCCCCGCCCCCCCCCCCCCCCCCCCCCCCCACGCCCGCGGAACAAGGGGGGAGGGTCAGGCGAGCTGGCGCTGGAAGGTGGCGATGTCGAAGTAGAGGGTCTCGTCGATCAGGACGTCGCCGTCGAAGTGGAAGAAGACGGCGACGGGGGCGTCGATGGACTTGCCGCGGTTGGGGATGCCGCGCCAGTCGGCCTCCTGCTTGCCGCGGGCCTGTGCCTCGAGGATCACGGCGGTGGGTGTGTGGTGCACGTGGTGCAGTTCGTGCTCGAGGTCGGGGAAGGCGGCCTTGAGGTCGGCGAAGTAGCCCTTCTTGATGGCTTCTTCGCCGATCAGCGGGCCCTCTTCGAAGGCCTGGATGCGGTAGACGCCGCCGCGCGGGAAGGTGGCCAGCACGCCGTCGATGTCCCAGGCGATCTCGGCGACCGTGTGCTGCAGGACGACCGCCTCGCGCTTCTTGCGCAGTTCGGCGTCGGGCTGCGGGAGATCCGCGCCGGGCAGGGTGAATTCGTGTGCTTCGGTGGCCATGACCATTCCTCCACGCATCGGCCGTATGTCGGTTGGGGCCGACGCTAGGGCGCGCGGCTCGCTGCGCCCTGGTGTCCGGCTCGAACTCCGGTCCCCTGGCGGTGTGTTCAGGCGGTGGGCTGGAGGGTGGCGGTGTTCTGGGGCGGGCGGTAGGTGGGGCGGTAGCCGCAGGCCAGGGAGAGCGGGGAGAGCAGCAGGCACAGGGCCGTGTCGAGGGGGTAGGGGCGGCCGGTGACGACGCGGTACTCGTCGCGGAAGGCGAGGGCGAGCAGCGGCATCTGCAGGCGGGGGGTGCCGTCGGGGCGCAGCCGGCCTTCGTTGGTCAGGCCCCAGAGGGTCTCGAAGACGGTTTCGGTCTGGTAGGCGGGGGTGGTGCGCCAGATGACCCGGGTGGGTTCGGGGCCGGGGTTCCACATGGAGTGGACGGCGCCCGGCGGGATGTAGAAGTCGGCGCCTTGTTCGTACTCGTGCAGGACGCCGTCGAGCTGGAGGCTGAGGCGGCCGCTCTCCAGGCGCATGTGTTCGGTCTGGCGGGGGTGGTAGTGCTGGGGCGGTTTGATGACGGCGGGGGCGTACTCGACTTCGACTTCGACGAAGGCGCCGTCGGTTTCGGCGGCGGTGGTCAGGAAGGTGAGCTTGTCGTTGCCGAGGTGGAGGGTGTCTCCGGGGCGTGCCATGGGCCTCTCCGTGTCCGTTGGGGGGTTGGGGGGGGTGGTCAGGCGGTGCGGGTGGCCGGGGCGGGGGCCCGGTGGTGGCGGGGCAGTCCGAAGTAGGCGGTGAGCAGGTTGAGGACGCCGATGCCGGTGGCGATCCAGAAGCCGAGGTGGAGGCCGTCCAGCCAGGCCAGGGCGGGGGCGGTGTGGTGGGTGAGTTCGTGGGTGGTGCGGGTCAGGGCGCTGGTGGCGACGGTGGCCACGCCGAGGGAGGCGCCGACCTGGAAGGCGGCGACCAGGACGCCGGAGGCGATGCCCTGCTGGCGGGCGGGGATGTCGGAGACGCCGTGCACGTTGACGGGGATGCCGCAGCACTGCATGGACGCGCCGAGGATGAGCAGGGCGGGCAGCAGGTGCAGCAGGTAGGTGCCGTGCTGCGGGGCCTGGGTGAGCAGGATCAGGCCGAGCACGGAGCCGGCGGCGCCGGCGAGGTAGACGGGGCGGGGGCCGGCCTTGTGCATGATGCGGGTGGCGGGGGCGGTGACGAGGATGGCGACGACGCCCAGCGGCAGGAACGCGAACCCGGACCTGAGGGTGGAGTAGCCCAGGGTGCGCTGCAGGTAGTAGCTGCACAGGAAGAGCACGGACGCCTGCACGCCGCTGGTCAGGACGCGGCCCAGGCCCGCGGTGGCCAGGGAGCGGGTGGCGAACAGGTGCAGCGGCATCAGCGGGTCGGGGGTGCGGCGTTCGATCAGGACGAACGCGGCCAGCAGGGCGAGGGCGGCGGCGGCCGGGGCCAGGACGTAGGGCGTGGAGGCGGCGCCGTGGTCCTGGATGTTGACGATGGCGTAGACGAGGGCGGCCAGGCCCGCGGTGACGGTGACGGCGCCGGCGATGTCGGGGCGTGAGCCGCGGATACGGGTTTCGGGGCGGCCCCGGGACAGCAGCAGGACGCCGGCGACGGCGACGATCCCGAAGGGCAGGTTGATGTAGAAGATCCAGCGCCAGCTGAGGCTGTCGGTGATCAGGCCGCCGGCGATGACGCCGAGGGTGCCGCCGAGGCCGGCCAGCGCGGCCCATACGGCGAGCGCGGTGGTGCGTTCGCGGCCCTTGGGGAAGGTGGTGGTGACCAGGGACATCGCGGCCGGTGAGAGGAAGGCGGCGCCGCAGCCCTGCAGGGCGCGGGCGGCGATCAGCAGGCCGGCGCCCTGGGCGAGCCCGCACAGCAGGGAGGCGGCGGTGAACAGCAGGGCGCCGAGCAGGAAGGTGCGCCGCCTGCCCCAGCGGTCGGCGGTGCGGCCGCCGAGCAGCATGAGGCCGCCGAAGCACAGGATGTAGGCGGTCAGCACCCATTCGACGGCGGTGGCGCCGGCCTTCAGGTCGGCCTGGATGGCGGGCAGGGCGAGGTTCACCACGGTGGTGTCGAGGAGGACCATGAACTGGGCGAGGGCGACGAAGACGAGCAGGCGCCAGCGGCGGGGATCCGCTGCGGCGCCGGCGGGTGCGGTGTCCGTCGGGCGGGGGGCGGCGGTGTGGTCGGTGGTCATGGCTCCCTCTCGGATGGATCTGCCTCCCGCCCCTGGGCCCCCTCCCCCTCCTTCTTCTTCCGCTGAGGGGGGCGGGGGTGGGAGGGGCGGCCCGGTCAGGCGGCGGGTGCCTCGATGTAGCTGAGGGCGTTGTAGATGGTGCGGTCGGGGTCGGTGATGGCGCGCCGGCCGTGCATGACGCGGGTGTTGTCGATGACGGCGGCGTCGCCGTCCTGCCAGTCGAGGTTCTCGGTGAGGCGGGCGGTCACCTCTTCGACCTCGGCCAGCAGCTGCGGGGACAGGGCGGTGCCGTCGGCGAAGGTGATGGTGGGCTTCTCGTAGTTGAAGGAGGGGCCCAGGATGCTGTTGGCGAAGGAGGGGCGCGGCCCGAACACGGTGGTGCCGGCCGCGGGAGTGGTGAAGGCGTAGCGCACCCCGCCGTCGGTCTGCGGCACGATCTCGGTGCCGGGCAACTGGCCGGCCAGCGCGAGGAGTTCTTCGACGCCGATCTCGTCGGCGGGTTTGGTGCGGCCCAGCAGGTGGTGGGCCATCGCCCGCCACTGCGGCTCGGCGACGTAGCGGCTGTAGACGATGTCCTGGGCCGCGAACGCGGTGCGGGCCTTAGGGCTGAGGGCGTCCCAGACGCGGTAGCCGTCGCAGACGGTGGTCTGGGAGCCGGAGGAGGCGGCCTTCTCGCAGAAGAACCAGGCGAGGTGGGAGCGGAAGGGGCTGTTGCCGTTCTCGGTGTGCAGGCCCACCTCGTCGAAGCCGGCGTCGACCTTCTGGGCGACCTCGGAGTAGAAGTCGCGGGCGGGGTCGAGGGTGGTGGAGGTGGAGGTGTGCTGCACCAGGGCGGTGAAGGCGTCCATGTCCGCGCCGAAGCCGCGCAGCAGCAGGAAGCCGGCCTGGGAGAGCAGGTCGCGCAGTTCCTTGGGGTCGATGCCGTCGAGGCCGCCGGGGCCTGCGGGTTCGACCAGCAGGCCGCTGCCGGTGCCGTAGGGGGTGATCTTCATAGCCGTGCTCATCTGGATTCCTCCGTGGATACCCCAGCCTTCGGGCTGGGGAGGAAACGGACTCCTGCGGAGCAGGGCAAGGGAAGACGATTCGCCGCCAGGGCGGATCGTCGTTCACCAGCAACTGCCCGCGGATGTAGCAGCGTTGCCACGCTCGGCCGGTGATATCCAAGCTGGCCGGGTCTACCGCCGGGCTGGCGGGATTTCAGGTCTGTGGAGCTGGCGTGTGACTGCTGGGCGTAGCGATGTCCCCCGCCGTTGATTCGGGGCAGCTGCTGTCTGAGAAGCAGAAAGCTCAACCCGCGAGGGAAGAATCCCCCTGCTTCAGCTGGGGGAGATGTCAAGCCTTCTCCTTGGTCTCGCCGCCGCGGGGGGCCGGGGTGCGGGGCTGTTCGAGGACGTACGCGCGCACGACGTCGCGGCGGGGGCGTCCGGTGACGGTGAAGCAGGTGGCGTAGGCGGGGTCGTTCTCGGACATGAGGTGGACGACGGCGGCGCGTTCGATGCCGGAGAGTTTCCGGCTGCCGAAGTCGGTGATCTCGCGGCGGGCGGTGGCGGGGTCGAGGCCGGCGTCGATGACGAACAGGCCGTGGACCTGGTCGAGGCCGTCGGCGACGACGGCGGCCTCGCGGACGAAGCCGAGTTCGCGGTAGCGGGCCTCGACCCATTCGGGGGCCACGTTGCGGCCGCCCGCGGTGATGACGAGGTTCTTCTTGCGTCCGGTGATCCGCAGATAGCCGTCGGCGTCGATCTCGGCGAGGTCGCCGGTGTGCAGGCGGCCCTGGTCGTCGACGACGACGCTGGAGGGGTCCTCGCGGGTGTAGCCGGCGAACAGGGAGGTGCTGCGGATGAGGAGTTCGCCGTCCTCGGCGAGTTCGGCGTGCACGTGGTCCAGGGGGCGGCCGACGGTGCCGAAGCGGACGGCGCCGGGGAAGTTCCAGGACACCACGGAGGAGTTCTCGCTCAGTCCGTAGCCCTCGTGGACGGTCAGCCCGTAGGCGTCGAGGCGCTGGAGGATCTCCGGGGGGACGGGGGCGCCGCCGCAGGCGACGAAGACCGGCCCGTCGTGTCCGAAGATCCGCCGGTGGCGCTCGTGCACGTGCTCGCCGGGCTGCTGGTCGCACAGGGCGAGGAAGAGGCCGGCGACGGTGGGCGGCACGACCAGGGCGGTGGGGCGGGCCGCTCGCAGCAGGGTGAGCATGCGGGGGGCGGCGTCGGCGGCGGTGCCGACCAGGGCGGTGCCCGGCGGCAGGAAGGACACCGAACCGCCCGCCAGGAAGGGCATGTAGAGGCCGGCGACCTGCTCGATGAGGAGGCTGAGCGGGACGATGGACAGATAGCGCTCGAAGATCTCCGGGCGGGTGCGGGCGCGCAGCGAGGTGAGGAGTTCGTCCAGGCCGTGCCGGCGGATCTGTACGCCTTTGGGGGCGGAGGTGGTGCCGGAGGTGTGGATGACCTTGACGATCTGGTCGTGTGCGGGGATCTGCGGGGGCGCGGCGGGGCGGGGGGCGCGGGTGAGGGCGGGCAGGTCGAGGGCGAGGGCGGGGCAGCCGTCGGGGAGGACGGGCTGGGGGGTGCCGGCGCGCCAGCGGGCCAGGGCGGCTTCGCCCGCGCTGTCGGTGAGGCACAGGTCGGCGCTCTGCAGGAGGGAGGCGGCCTGCTGTGCGGTGAAGGCGGTCGGGACGGGGATCTCGACGGCGCCGGCGAACAGGGCGGCCAGGTCGGCTACGACCCATTCGGGCGAGTTCTCCGCGAGCAGTCCCATCCGGGCCGGCCGGCCCAGCAGCCGGGCCTGTTCCTGGAGCCTGGCGGCCAGTGCGAGGGCGGCGCCGATCAGGTCGCGGTAGCTGAAGGTGGCGGGCCGGCTGCCGTCGGCGGCCAGCACGCGGACCATGACGGCGTCGCTGGCGGCCCGTTCCAGGAGTCCCTGGGCGAGGGACAGGCGGGTGGGGGTGTCAGGCGGCACGGGTGAGCACCCCCTGCTGCGGGCGGTTGCTCAGCAGCCGCATGTCGACCGAGGTGAAGCAGTAGCGGCCGATGGCGGCCAGCAGGAGGGTGGACTGTTCGGCGGCCTCGGCGTAGCCGACGACGGGCCGGGTGTCGTAGTAGGAGCCCCAGGCGGCCCGTTCGCCTTCGGGCAGGCGTTCCGCGCTGGCGTCGGCGAGGGGGTGGAAGACGCAGCCCAGGCGTTGCATGAGGGCGGCGAGCCGGCCGGTCATGGTCATCACCGCGTACGGGCGGCCCAGGCAGGCCATGATCAGCGGGATCGCCTTGATGATCTCGGCGCCGGCGGCGGCCCGTACCGAGGCGATGGAGCCGATCTGCAGGACCTGGGAGCGTTTGACGGGGGCGCCCACGGCCCGGGTGATGACGTCTTCGACGGGGGCGTCGAGGTAGCGCTCGAGCAGGATGCTCTCTTCCTCGGGGAAGGACAGGCCCGCGCAGGCGAGGACTTCCTCCTGGCCGTCGGCGGCGGTCTCGAAGAAGGCGAGGAAGCCGTCCGGGTCGGGCGAGATGCTCGCCTGGTACTGCTTGGCGAACACCAGCCGGGCGAGGTCCGCGGCGGTCTGCCAGTCCGGGGTGCCGCGCTCGGACAGGGTGATTCTCATGTGCTGCGCTCCCTAACAGGGTGGGGTGTCACGCGAGGGGGGCTCATCGCCCGAGCGCCGCGGAACGGTGTGCCACCGGCCGGGCGTTCACGGCGAGTTGGGCGGCCCGCAGGGCGCTGTTGATGGAGGTCTCGGCGAGGATGCCGGGGGCGGCGACGCTGTCGCCGGCCAGGTACACGCCGTCCCCGCGGTCGACGGCGGGCCTGTCCCGCCAGCTGAGGCCGGGCAGGTCCAGGGCGCCGGTGCGGCCGCGGGAGACGCCTTCGCGGCGCCACAGGATGCGGGTGCGCCAGCCGGGGGTGGTCAGGTCGAAGAGTTTCTCCAGCCGGGCCAGGGCGTCGGCCTTCGACTCGCCGGGCCGCAGTGGCATCTGTCCCTGGAAGAGGGCCTGGCCCTTCGGGGCGAGGGAGGGGTCGTGGTCGGAGTACTGGGAGGTGAAGCCGCCCTCGTCCATGTCGAAGGAGACGTTGCCGTCCTTCTTGGAGTGGGTGACGGCCATGTCCAGCAGGGCGGCGGTGCCGCTGGGCCATTCAAGGCCGGGGTCGCCGAGCAGGCTGCGTGCGGAGGCCAGCGAGGTCGCCACGATCACCGGTCCGCCGGCGGGCAGTTCGCTCAGCCGTGAGCCGGTCTCGATGACCACGCCGCGGGCGCGGGCGACGCGTTCCATGCGGGCGATCAGCGCGCCCCAGCCGCCGATGAAGTAGCGGCTGGGCAGCGGGAAGCGGGGGGTGCCCACGCGCAGCAGCCGCTCCCACACGAAGGCCGCCGACAGCCGTCCGGGGTCGCCGTCGAAGAGGATCGGGCCGAGGAAGCCGAGGGCCTCGTTGACGGTCTGCTGGGCGAAGCGTTCGCTGGCCCAGTCCTGGAAGGAGCGGTCGACGGGTACCTCGATGCCGCGGTGGCGCCAGGTCATCTTCATGTAGCCGGACGGCAGGGTCATCCGCAGCCGGCCCTGGTGGCGAAAGCGCATCCGGGTCCACTCGTGGAAGGACAGCCGCACGTAGCGGCCGGCCAGGCCGCGCTGCAGCAGCCAGTGCCAGGCGTCGCCGTTGTCGAAGAAGGTGTGCGGCCCGTCGTTGGTGACGTAGGGGCCGGCGGCCGAGCGGGCGCGGCCGCCGGTGTGGGAGTGGGCCTCGTGGACGGTGACGCGGGCGCCCTGTTCGGCGGCGGAGATCGCCGCGGTCAGGCCGGCCAGTCCGCCGCCGATGATCGTGATGTTCGCCATGGTTATCGCACTCACTTCGCCTTCGAAGGCCCGCGGGCCGGGGTCGGGGGTCAGCCGTCGAGGGTGGCCATGGCACCGACGGGGTAGCGGTCGCCCGCCGTGGAGCCGTGGGGGGCGATCTGGTCGAGGGCCGCGAGGTCCTCCGCGCTCAGTTCGACGGCGCAGGCGGCGAGGTTCTCTTCCAGGTAGGTGACGCGTTTGGTGCCGGGGATGGCGACGATGTCGTCGCCCTGGGCGAGCACCCAGGCCAGCGCGAGCTGTCCGGCGGTGATGCCCTTGGCGGCGGCCAGCGCCTGCAGCTGTTCCACGATGTGCAGGTTCGTCTCGAGGTTGCCCTGCTGGAAGCGGGGTGCGATGCGGCGGAAGTCGTGTTCGGCGAGGGCGTCGAGGCTGCGGATGGCTCCGGTGAGCAGGCCGCGGCCCAGCGGGCTGTAGCCGACGAAGCCGATGCCCAGGTCGCGGACGGCCGCCAGGACGCCGTTGGCCTCGACGTCGCGGGTGGACAGGGAGTACTCGGTCTGTACGGCGGTGAGCGGGTGCACGGCGTGGGCGCGGCGGATGGTGGCGGCGGACGCCTCGCAGATGCCGAGGTGGCGCACCTTGCCGGCGGTGACGAGGTCGGCGAGTGCGCCGGTGGATTCCTCGACGGGGACGGCGGGGTCGACGCGGTGCAGGTAGTACAGGTCGAGGTGGTCGGTGCCCAGCCGGCGCAGGGTGGCGTCGATGGAGGTGCGGATGTAGTCGGGGCGGCCGTTGAGGCGGCCGGTGATGGTGCCGTCGGCGGTGACTTCGTTGCCGACCTTGGAGGAGACGGTGATGCTGTCGCGGCGGCCGGCGATGACGCGGGCGACGAACTCCTCGTTGCTGTGCGGGCCGTAGAAGTCCGCGGTGTCCAGGAGGTTCACGCCCAGTTCCAGGGCGCGGTGCGCGGTGCGCAGGGCCTCCTGGTCGTCGGCGGGCCCGTAGGCGAAGGTCATGCCCATGCAGCCGAGTCCCTGCTCGGAGACCTCCAGCCCCTGGCTGCCGAGTTTTCGTTGCCGCATCGTCGGTTCCTTCCTGAGCCGTGCACGGGGCGGTTGTCGTCCGGCAGTGACTGTCTAGCAGTGACAGTGTGGGTGGCATTGCTAGAGAAGTGGTGGGGTGCCGGTCCCCCGGTCCTCGAAGGGCCCGTCAGCCGGCGGTGGTCAGTTCGCTGGTGACGGACATCCAGGTGTGGCCCGCCGGGGCGGCGTTGGCGGCCAGGTGGGTCCACGGGTCGGTGCCCAGCACCGCGGCCGTTTCCTGGCGCAGCCAGGAGTCGAAGGGGTCGGCGGAGGCCGCAAGGCGGCGGGCGGCGCCCTGCGGGTCGCGGGCCTCGATCCGGTGGACCAGCACGTCCTGGCCGCCCAGGGGCTGGAGGGCGAAGGACTCCTGGAGGATGCCCGCGCGGCGCCGGGAGGCTTCGTAGGCGCGCAGTTGCTTTCCGGCGAGCTCGGCCTGAAGGGCGTGCCAGGCGCCGGCGGCGCCGGGGGGCAGCGGCAGCAGGGCGCCGGCGCTGGTGACGGTGCGGCGGGCCGCGGTGCGGGCGCCGTTGCGGGCGGCGGGGGCGAGGCGGCGCAGGCCGAGGACGGCCAGCATGTTGGATTCCACGCCGATGCCCCAGCGTTCGGCGATCAGGCCGTCGGCCAGCAGCCGCCACACCACGACGCCGGTGAACTCGATGGCCTGTCCGGTGGGCGGTGCGCCGAGGAAGTCGCCGAGGTGGGTGCCGCGCCAGGTGTTGTGGATGACGACGTGGTCGCCGTGGGCGCTCATGTCCTCGATGGTCACGTGCAGGTCGGGGAAGCCCTCGCGCAGGCCGGCGATGGTGTAGCGGACGCCTTCGAGGCCTTCGGGGGCGCCGGGCAGCGGCTGGTGGTCGACCATGTGGGGGCTGTAGATCTCGTCGACGACGGAGAAGTCGCCCTGGTTGACGAAGGCGTCGAAGACCCGGCGGATGGTCTTCTTGTTGCGTTCCTCCACGCTGCGGGCGGTGCGCTCCGTCTCGTGTATCGACACGTTCTCTCGTCCTTCGCTCTCGGCGCCCCGCGGGTTGCGGGGGGCGCAGGTCACAGGGGCGGCGGGCGGGTGCCCGGGGCGGGTGTCCGGGGCGGGTCAGCGGCCGGGGAAGGGGGCGTCCCAGGTGAGGGTGAGGCCCGCGTACAGGTAGCGGCTGGCCTCGATGGCCAGCAGCAGGACGGTGTCGCCGGGGCGGATGCGGCCCTCGCGCCAGCCGGCGTCGAGGGCGAGGGGGACGGCGGCGGAGCCGGTGGCGCCGACGTCGGTGAGGTTTTCCACGATGGTCTTGTTCAGGGTGGCCTGGTCGGCGGCCGACAGTCCGGCGGCGGCGTACTCGCTGGCGAAGTACTCGGCGTTGCCCTCGGGCAGCACGCATGCGTCGAGGTCGCTCAGGGCCAGGCGGGAGCGGGTGAGCAGGTCGTGGATGCCCTCGACGAACACGCGGGGGCCGAACTGGGCGGTGCCGGGGATGTCGAGGCGGATGTCCATCAGGCGGGGGCGGCGCTGCTGTTCGGCGAGGGGGGCGTCGGTGCCGCCGCCGACGATGAGCATGCCGGGTTTGCGGGCGCCGCCCAGGGAGCGGGTGGCGAAGACGGGGTGCGGGCGGCCGTGCGCGGAGCCCTCCTCGCCGGCGCGCAGCACCAGGGCGCCGGCGCCGTCGCCGAAGGTGTAGACGGTCAGCCGGTCGCGCATCCGGACGCGTTCGGGGTCGCGGCCCAAAAAGACGGGGGCCAGCAGTGGGGAGACGGCTTCGGCGCCGATGACCAGGGCGGTGGTGTAGGTGCCGTCGGCGAGCAGGCGGCGGGCGATGTCGTGGGCCTGGACGGCGCCCACGCAGCCGGCGCGGACCTCGATGACGGCGCAGTTCTCCAGGCCGAGCTGCTGCTGGACGTAGGTGGCGGCGACGGGCAGGAGGTAGTCGGGGCTGGCGGTGGACAGGACGATCAGGTCGATCTCGCCGGCCTGGACGCCGGCTCGCTCGAGGGCCTGGCGGGCGGCGGCGGTGGCCATCTGTGAGGTGCTGGTGGTGTGGGCGCCGGTGGCCGGGTCGACCATCCAGTGCCGGCGCTTGACCTGGATGCCGTCCAGGACGTCGGCGGGCAGCGGGCCGCAGAAGCGGGCCAGGGTGTCGTTGTCGAGGGCCTCGCCCGGCAGGTGGGCGCCGGTGGCCAGGACCGAGACATGGCGTGCGCGGGGTTCGGCGGGCGGGGCGGCCGGGGTGTGGGGCATGGTCAGTTCTCCGTTGCGGGACGCAGGACGAGGCTGATGTGGGTGCCGCCGAGTGAGGAGCTGTTGATGAGCACCGGTCCCGCCGCGGTGCCGCCGGCCGGGGTGGTCCAGGCGGTGAGGGCGAGGAGGGCGGCCAGCTGGGCGCCCGCGCCGACCGGTTCGCCCAGGGTCTGTTTGGGGGTGTGCACCGGGCAGCCGGCCTCGGCGGCCAGCCGGCCGGTGGCGAGGGCCTCGGGGGCGTCCGCGCGGGTGAGGCCGGCGGCGTTGGCCCAGATGCCGGTCAGCTCGCCGGGGGTGAGGCCGGCGTGGGTGAGGGCGGCGCGCATGGCGCGCTCGACGCCCTCGCCCTCACTGTTCCAGCGGCCGATGCCGGCCGCGTCGCCGGCGGTGGCGTGGCCGGCGAACTCGGCCAGGATGCGGGCGCCGCGGGCGCGGGCGCTGGATTCGCGTTCCAGGACGAGGGCGATGCCGGCCTCGGCCAGGGTGTAGCCGGTGTCGTCGAACAGCGGCAGCTGGCGGTAGGCGGCCAGCACGCCCGGGGAGAGGTCCTCGACCGCCGGGCACAGCACCGCCTCGGCGCGGTGCTGCAGCAGCAGGTCGTGGGCGACGGTCAGGGCGGAGGCGCCGGCGGCGTGGCCGGTGGTGACGGTGGAGGTGGGGCCCTTGGCGCCGACGTGCATGGCGACCTGGCCGGCGGCGGCGTTGAAGACGGTGTTGGGGAAGACGGCGGGGCTGCCGTGGGCGGGGCAGCCGCCCAGCACCGGCAGCAGGAAGTCCTCGATGCTGCGCATCGGGCCCAGTCCGGTGCCCAGGACGACGCCGGTGTGCTCGTCGGCCTGAAGGCCGGCGTGGGCGAGGGCGGCGCGGCAGGAGGCGACGGCGAGCTGGGAGAGGCGGTCCATGCGGCGCCGGTCGCGGGCGCCGATGTGGGCGGCGGGGTCGAAGACGGCGCGGGCGACGCGCAGGCCGTCCTCGTCGGTGCCCAGCCGCCGTCCCTGCCGCCAGGCCTCCCACAGCGCCTCGAGGCCTTCGCCGGCGGGGGTGAGGGCGGCGCCGCCGGTGATGACGACCTTCTCGGCGGCGGGCGGGGCGGGGACGGTGAAGCGCCGTCCGGAGGGCCAGCCGAAGGCGACGCAGGCATTCGCGCCGGCGAAGGCGAAGTTGTTGGACAGGGCGGCGTTCATGGCCAGTTCGCGGCCGGTGTCGGGGACCGCGTCCAGGCCGCACTTGGGGTCGGTGCCGGTGAAGTTGGCGGTCGGCGGGGCGGTCTGTTCGACCAGGGCCTTGACGGTGACGATGGCCTCGACCGCGCCGGCCGCACCCAGCAGGTGGCCGATCATCGACTTGGAGCTGCTCAGGGCGGTTTTCTGGGCGGCCTCGCCGAACGCGGCGCGCACCGCGTTGGACTCGGCGGAGTCGTTCTTGGGGGTGCCGGTGCCGTGGCCGTTGATGTAGCCGACGTCCCCCGGGGTGATGCCGGCGGCTTTCAGGGCGCCGCGGATGGCGCGGGCGGCGCCTTCGCCCTCGGGGTGCGGGGCGGTGGCGTGGTAGCCGTCGGCGGACAGGCCGTAGCCGAGGACCTCGGCCAGGACGGGGGCGCCCGCGGCGCGGGCCACCGACTCCTCGGCCAGCACCAGCATGCCCGCGCCTTCGCCCAGGGACAGGCCGTCGCGGTCCTTGGAGTAGGGGGCGGCGGGTTTGGTGGACAGCGACTGGAGGCTGGTGAAGCCGGCGAACGCGGTCTCGGTGAAGGCGTCGCTGCCGCCGGCGAGCATCGCGTCCGCGCGGCCCGCGGCGATCGCCTCGGCGGCGTGCGCGATGGCGTGCGCGCCCGAGGCGCAGGCGGTGTTGACGGACAGGGCCGGTCCCTTGAGAGCGAAGGCGGCGCTGAGTGCCTCGGCGATGGCCTGCGGGGGGACCAGCAGGTAGTGCAGGGCGTCGTCGGGCAGGGTGGTGCCCTCGCGGCTGCGGCGGGCGAGTTTCTCGGCGCTGCGCAGGCCGCCGTTGCAGGAGCCGAACGCCACCCCCCAGCGTTCGGCGGGCAGGCCCGCAAGGCCCGCCTCCTGGAGGGCTTCGGCGGCGGCGGTCAGCGCGAAGTCGACGGCCGGTTCCCGTTCGCTGCCGCCGAAGGCGGCCAGGTAGTCGTAGGCGGGCCGGGACAAGGGGGGCACTTCGCCGCCGATGGCCGTGCCGTAGCCGTCCATCGGCAGGCCGGTGACCGGGCCGATGGCCGAATGCCCGGCCCGGATGCCCTCCCACAGCGCGGCGGCGCCCTCGCCCTGGGCGGTCACGGCGCCGACACCGCAGACCACCACGGTCCGGGGCCGGGCCGCGGTGTCCGGCCGTATGGCGTGGTCGTGGACGTCGGTCATGGCCGCACTCCTTTCGGATATGGCGGGTGTTGCGGGTGTGTCTGTCATGAGGTCCGTCCCAGGGCGACGGCGACGGCCTGGCCCTCCAGGCCGCGGGCCAGGGCCAGGGCGCTGTCGGGCCGGGTGTGGCGGGGGGTGAGGGGGACGTAGTCGAGGTCGCACTCGGCGGCGGGGTGGTGGAGGTTGAGGGTGGCGGGCACGGTGCCGCTGTCCAGGGCGAGGGCGGCGACGGCCGCGTTCAGCGCGCCGGCGCCGCCGACGAGGTGTCCGGTCTGCGGTTTGACGCTGCTGATCTGGGCGGACTTGGCGGCCGTGCCGAGGGCGTCGTGCAGGGCGACGGTCTCGCTGGCGTCGCCCTGCAGGGTGGCGCAGCCGTGCGCGGCGATGTAGCTGCCGTCGGGGAAGGGCCGTGCGGCGTCGGTGAGGGCGCGGCCGATGGCGCGGGCCAGGCCGCGGGCGCGGGGCTGGGGGCTGGGCGGGCGGACGCAGTCGTTGCCGGCGCCGAAGCCGGTGATCTCCGCGTAGCAGCGGGCGCCGCGGGCCAGGGCGTGTTCGCGTTCCTCCAGGACCAGGAGGGCGGCGCCCTCGCCGAAGACGGAGCCGGAGCGGTCGCGGTCGAAGGGCCGGAAGGCCTCCTGGCCGAGGTCGGTGCGGGTGCTCAGGACGCCCAGGCCGTCCATCTTGGACATCGCCCACCAGCCGGTGGCGTCGTCGTAGCCGCCCGCGAGCACGATGTCGGCCTCGCCGCGGCGTACGGTGCGCATGCCCCGGCCGATCGCCATCGCGCCGGAGTCGGCGGTGCCGGCGAAGTAGGCGTTGGCGCCGCGGATGCCGTACTTCTCGGAGATGTGGAAGGCGGCGGCGGGCTGCAGTCCCTCGACGAAGAACAGCGGGGCGATCACCGAGGAGGCGCTCTGCCCGAGCTGGTGCAGGTCGGGGGTGCCGTCGTCGGCGCGGACGGCCTGCAGCTGGGCGATGAGCTCGTCCATGCGGGGCATTTCCTTGTTGCTGCCCAGGAACAGTCCCGTGCGCTGTCCCAGGTCGCTCCCGTCGTCCAGGCCCGCGTCGCGCAGGGCGAGGGTGGCGCCGGCCAGGGCGAGCTGGTCGCCGCGGCACAGCATGCGCAGGGTGCGGCGGGAGGCCCACTGGGCGGGGGTGAAGGAGGGGATCTCGGCGCCGATGCCGGTGCGCAGCGGGGCGGGGTCGTAGGCGCGCAGCGCCCCGATGCCGCAGCGGCCCTCCAGCAGGCTGTGCCAGGTCTCGGCGGCGCTCTGGCCGATCGCGGTCATCAGGCCGATGCCGGTGACCATCACGCGGCGGCGCTGCTCGCTCATGCTGTGCCCTCCCGGGTCGTCTCGTCGCTGACCAGGGCCAGCACGCGGGCGGTGGCGACCACCCGGCCGCCGGCCCGGGCGGTGGCCCGGCACTCGGTGCGGTGCGGGCCGTGAGCGGTCACCTCGACGGTGAGGTGGACCTGGTCGCCGGGGCCGACGAAGTGCTTGAAGCGCACGCCGCGCACGGCGGCCAGGCGCCAGGTGCCGGGGCCCGCGGCGGTGCGGGCGAGCGCGGCCATGCTCTCCAGCAGCAGCACGCCGGGCAGGACGGGGTGGCGCGGGAAGTGGTCGGTGAAGCAGGTCAGGGTGGCGGGCACGTTGCGCACGGCCGCCGCCCGCTCGCCGACGACGGCCTCCAGCAGCCGGTCGAACCCGCCCAGCCCGCCGCCGGGTACGGCGGCGGCCGTGAATCCCGCGCCGGAGACGGGGCCGGGGCCGGTCGTGACGGTCGTGGATCCCGCGCCGTCGCCGGGGCCGGGGGTGGGTCCGGGGACGGGTACGGGGGTGGGGGTGGTTGTGGGTCCCGCGGCGGGGACGGTGGTGGTCATGTGTCCTCCCGCGGGGCGCCGACGACGAGGCTGGTGTTGCTGCCGCCGAACGCGAACGCGTTGATCAGGGCCGCCGTCACCGGCATCGGGCGGGCGGTGTGCGGCACGTAGTCGAGGTCCAGGCCGCGGTCGGGCCGGTCGAGGTTGACGGTGGGCGGGACCAGGGAGTGGCGGATCGCGCCGAGCGCGGCCAGCACGCCCAGGCCCAGGCTGGCGGAGGTGAGGTGGCCGGCCATCGACTTGGGGGCGCTGACCACCAGACGGCGGGCGTCGTCGGCGAAGACCTTCTTGATGGCGACCGTCTCGGACTGGTCGTTGCCGTGGGTGCTGGTGCCGTGCGCGACGACGTAGTCGATGCCGGCGGTGCCCAGCCCGGATTCGCCGATCGCCGCCTCCATGGCCTGGACGGCGCCGGAGCCGTCCGGCGGGGAGTCGGTGATGCGCCAGGCGTTGAGGGTGGAGCCGTAGCCGAGGACCTCGCCCAGAATGGGCGCGCCGCGCTCGCGGGCGGCGTCGAGGTCTTCGAGGACGACGGCGACGGCGCCCTCGCCGATCACGAAGCCGGAGCGGTCGGCGTCGAAGGGCCGCGAGGCGTGCTCGGGATCGTCGTTGTGACGGTCGGTCAGCGCGCCCAGCAGGCTGAAGCCGAGCAGGTCGAGCCAGGTGGTCAGGGAGTCGTAGCCGCCGGCGACCATCAGCCGGGCGTCGCCCTCCTGGATGGCGCGGTAGGCCTCCCCGATGGCGTGCCCGGAGCCGGAGCAGGCGGTGGAGATCCCGATCATCGGCCCGGTCGCGGACATCATCCGGGCCATCGCGCTGAGCGGCACGTTCTGGTCGTCGGTGAGGGTGACGGCCGGGGGGTGGCACAAGAACGCGTCCGCGCGGCCGGTGGTGGCGCGCAGGTGGCCGACGTCCAGGAGGGCCTGCAGCTCGGGGCGGCCGACGCTCGCGCCCATCGCCACCCCGCGCTCGCCGAAGTCGTACACCTCCTCCCCCAGGTCCTCGGCCCGCGCGGAGCGCAGCGCCTCCCAGGCGGCCGCGACACCGAACAGGCCCACCCGGGAGAGGTGTTTGCGCCCGATGCGGGCCGGGATCGCCGCGGCCGGGTCGAAGTCCTTGACCTGGGCGGCGATACGGACCGGGAAGCCGGCCGCGTCGAAGGTGGTCAGCGGTCCGACGCCGCTGCGGCCGGCGGCCAGGCCCTGCCAGGTGGTGCCGGCGTCGTTGCCCAGCGGGGTGACGGCGCCGACGCCGGTGATGGCTACACGGGTCATCCCACCGGCCCCCCGCCCTGCAGCTGGTGCGCCATGCGCCGGGTGGCGGCCGGGTCGTCGAGGCGTTCGGCGTCGATGAGCGCGCACAGGATGCCGCTCGCCTCGAGGACGTTCTCGCCGTCCACAGTGACGGTGCCGTCCAGCAGGGCGGCCTCCTCGGTCATCGACTCGACGGTGGCGTGCATGCGCAGCACCTCGCCGGGGCGCACCGGGCGGTGCGCGGTGGCCTCGCCGACCGCCAGCAGCGCGGCGCGCAGCCGGTGGTCGGTGGAGAGCATGATCAGCCAGGTGGCGGACTGGCACAGGGCCTCCAGGGCCAGCCCGAAGGGCAGCGCGGGCCCGTCGCCGGTGTCCTGCCAGTAGGTCTCCTCGGCGGAGGTGACCTTGCGCGCGGTGATGTGCTCGCGGGGCGCGCAGGTCTCGATCCGGTCGATCAGATGGAATCGCATCGTCGTCTCTTCTTCCGTTCCCTCACGCGTCCGTTACGGGCGGCCGATGCCCAGCTGGGCGGAGAACCCGCCGTCCACGCAGAGCAGTTCGCCGGTGGTGTAGCCGGAGTCGGGGCCGGCCAGGAACACCGCGGCCGCGGCGACCTGGCCGGTGGTGGCGAACCGGCGCAGCGGGATCTGGCGCTTGATGCTCTTGCCGCCGTCGCGCTGCAGCACGCCGTCCACGAGTTCGGTCGGGGTGAACCCGGCCAGGACCGCGTTGACCCGTATGCCGAAGCGGGCGAGTTCGACGGCGGCGCAGCGGGTGAAGGAGTTCAGCGCGCCCTTGGAGGCCGAGTAGTTGGCCTGGCCGATCCAGCCGCGTTCGCCCATCGCGGAGGAGATGTTGACGATGGTGGCGTCGCCGCGGGCCATGAACTGCTCCAGGACGGCGTGGGTGCAGTGCCAGGCGCCGCCGAAGTTGGTCTTCATGACGTTGAGCCAGGCGTCCGGCGGCGCGTCGTAGATGAGGCCGTCGTCGCTGGTGCCCGCGTTGTTGACGAGGATGTCGAGGGGGCCCAGGAGGCGGGTGGCCTCCTGCACCAGGCGGGCGGCCTGCTGCGGGTCGGCGACGTCGGCGCCGACGGCCGCGGCCCGGCCGCCCGCCGTCTCGATCTCCTTGACGACCGCGGCGGCGTCCTCCTGGCGGGAGCGGTAGTTGACGGCGACGGCCGCCCCCTGCTCGGCCAGGGCCAGGGCGATGGCCCGGCCGATGCCGCGTGAGGCACCGGTGACCAGGGCGGTGCGGTCCTTCAGCTTCATCTGTCTCTTCCCGTTTCTGCTACGAGGGGGCGGTGGCCGGCCGGGGCCCGCGCGGGCGGGAGGGGCGGCGGGGGTGCGGGACGCCGTTGGCCCGCACCGCCACCAACCCCGGGGAGGGGTCCGGGTTCAGGCGGCGTGCTGGGCCGCGGCCCGCTCGGTCAGCAGGTCGGTGAGGTTCTGCACGGTGAACAGGCCCAGCACGCCCTCGGCGGTCAGCGGCTCGCTGAGCTGGCTGCGGTCGAACTGCGGCAGGACCTTCTCCAGGTGGGTGAGGCCGGTGTCGTTGACGACCTCGTTCTCGTCGCCGAACTCCTCGTCGGGGATGCCGCCCTGCAGCAGGGCGGCGATGTCGGCCACGGTGATCTTCACCTTGGTGGCGCGCTCGATACGGAAGAGGATGTCGAGCAGGTCGATCGACTCGGCACCCAGCTGCCCGAGCAGGGTCGCCTCGGGCACGGCCTCGGCCTCGTCGATGCCCAGGGCGTCGGCGATGGCGGCCTGGACCGCGGAGAAGTAGTCGGTCGAGGTGGGGGTCAGGGTTTCGGACACCGTTGGCTGCCTTTCGGATGGGTCGTTCCGCCGGTACCGGCCCGGGGGCCCGCACCGGACGGACGGGAGAGGAAAAAGAAGAGAAGAAGAGGAGGAGGGAGAGATGGGAGAGAAGGGAAGAGAGGCGGCGGGAGGGACGGGACTGGAGGGGGCGGGAAGGGGCGGGGCGGCACGAGGGACGCTGAGGGGCACTGAGGGGGCTGGGACCGGGGCCGGCCGGAGCCGGCGGGAGTGGGTGGTGGGCGGGAGTGGGTGGTGGGGGCGGGCGGGGGCCGGTCCGTGCGCCGGGTCAGGCGGCGGCGCCAGGGGCGGGCTGCTGTCCGAGCTCGCGCAGCAGTGCGGAGATCCGGCGTGCGTCGTGGGTGCTGCGCACCACGGAGTGGACGCCGGTGCGGTTGGCGAAGCCGCTGAGCACCCGGCCGGGACCGACCTCCAGGCAGCCGCCCACGGTGTGCGCGGCCGCGGCGCCCAGCACGTCCGCCCACCGCACCGGCCCGGCCAGCTGACGGCGCAGCAGATCGCGGGCGTGGCCGCCGTCGCGCACCAGGGTGCCGGTCACCGAGCTGATCACGGGCAGCCGGGGCGCGCTGAAGCGCACGCGCTCCAGTTCGGCGGCGAACTCGTCCTCGATCGCCCGCATCAGCGAGCAGTGGAAGGGCGCCGAGACCTTCAGCGCCACCGCCCGCTCGGCGCCCGCGGCCAGCGCCCGGCGGGCGGCCTCCTCGACCGCGGGGCGCTGCCCGGAGATCACGCTCTGGCCCGGCTCGTTGTAGTTGGCGATCTCCACCACGCCCAGCGGGGCGCAGTCCGCGCAGATCTCCTCGATCCGGGCGGCGGCAAGGCCCAGCACGGCCGTCATCGCCCCGCCGACCCGGCGGGAGACCCCCGCCATCAGCTCGCCCCGGCGGCGCACCAGTCGCAGCGCCGCCTCGGCCTCCAGCACCCCGGCGGCCACCAGCGCGGGGTACTCCCCCAGGCTGTGCCCGGCCACCACGGCGGGCACGAAACCCGCCTCCTCGCGCAGTACCTGAAGGACCGCGAGGCTGGTGGCGACGATGGCGGGCTGGGCGATCTCGGTCGGGGCCAGCTCCTCCTCCGGCGCGGTGCTGCACAGCGCGGTCAGCGGCAGGCCGGTCGCGTCCTCGGCGCGGGCCAGGACGCGTCCGGCGGTGCGGGGGTGTTCGCGCAGCAGATGCCCGGCCATGCCCGCGCGCTGCGAGCCCTGCCCGGGAAACATCGTGAAGAGATTGTCGATCATCCCCGTTCCTGCCTCACTGAGTTGTCGGAAGAACCGTCGGAAGAACTGCCGGAAGAACTGCCGGAAGAGCTGTCCGAAGACCTGGAAGAACGGTCCGGGAGAGCGGTCCGGGAGAGCTTTTTGCGGAGCCGGAGAAAGGTCACCGGGCCGTCGGCGAGCGGTGCTTGATTCTGTGAATCTGCCACGGGGTTCTGGCGCATTCCTTGAATGCGTCTGGACCGGCACTACGGCGCCCGGCAATCAGCCACTAACTTGCTGGCATGGTGAGGATGAGTGCAGACGAGCGGCGCCGGAGCGTCATCCGCGCGGCCGTGAGCGAATTCGCCCGGGGCGGGTACGACGGCACGTCCACCGAGGCCATCGCCCGGCGTGCGGGGGTGTCGCAGCCGTACCTCTTCCGGCTCTTCGCGGGCAAGCGGGCGCTCTTCCTCGCGGCGGCGCGGTGCTGCCTGGCCGACACCGCCCGGCTGTTCACCGAGGCCACCGAGGGCCTGGCGGGCGAGGAGGCGCTGCGCGCCATGGCCAACGCGTACACCCGCGTCATCGTCAAGGAGCCGGAACGGCTGCTGATGCAGATGCAGGTCTACGTCGCGGTGGCGGCGGGCGAGGCGGACGGTGACGCGGCGTTCGGCGAGGCGGTCCGGGCCGAGTGGCGGCGGCTGTGGGACACCGTCCACCGGCCGCTCGGCGCGGACACGGGCCAGACCACCACGTTCATGGCGTACGGGATGCTGGTCAACGTCCTGGTCTGCCTGGGGTTTCCGCCCGGGGACCCGCTCTGGGACGGGCTGTATCCGGCGGCGCGGGCCGGGGCGCGGCAGCCGGGCGCCCTGCAGCGGCGGCCGGCTGCCGGCTGACGCCCGCCGGGCGGGCGGGCCGGTGGCCGTACGGCCACCGGGCTGGGCCGGGCCGGGAACCAGGGCCGATTCGGGCCATGGCTGACCCGTGACCCGTGGCCCGTGGCCTGTGGCCTGTGGCCTGTGGCCCGTGGCGGCGGGTACGGCGGCGGGATCGGGGTCCGGTCCGCTGAACCCGGAACCCGGCCCCGGGCCGCCCGCGGCCCGTGAGCCAGGGGCCACGGGGAGGGCAGCCGGGGCTGGATCTCCGGTCCCGGTCCCGGACCATGTCCCGGTCCCAGCCCAGCCCGGTGGCCTGTGGCCCGTGGCTCAGGGGCTGTGGGCCGGGTCCCGTCCGCGGGGTCGCGGCCCGCGGGCGCGACAGCCGGTCCCAGGCCCGCAACCGGGCCTGGGACCGGGGGTTTTGGGGCGGGGGTCCGGGACGTGGGGGCGGGAGCTAGTCCACGGTGGCGGTCGGGGCGGGGGCGGGGCGGGAGGCCGAGGCCCAGCGGGTGCCGTAGGCGACCTGGCCCTTCTCCGCGGCGGCGAAGGCCTTCGTGTTCCAGTTCTTGCGCATGAACGCCTCGCGCGCCCGGATCAGCAGCGGGTTGTCCACCGCGCCCATCCGCCCGATCCGCCAGGCGATGCGCTGCAGCGGCGCGGTACGGGCGCGGCGTTCGCGCTCGTAGCGGCGCAGCGCGGCGATGGGGTCGTCGGCGTGCTCCAGGTGCTCGGCGAGGACCAGGGCGTCCTCCAGGGCCTGGCAGGCGCCCTGGCCGATGTTGAAGGTGATGGGGTGCGCGGCGTCGCCGAGCAGGGTGACGCGGCCCTGGCCCCACCGGCGTTCGGGGCTGCGGCCCTCGACGTCGCCGCGGATGATGCCCTCCTCGGGGGTGGCGGCGAGGATGTCGGCCACCGGGCCGCCCCAGCCGCGGTGGCGGCGCAGCAGCATCTCCCGCACGCCGGGCGCGTCCCGTCCGCCCGCGGGCCCGTTGGCCACGCTCATCCAGTGGACCAGGCCGGGTGCGACGTCGTAGTAGGTGAAGCGGGTGCCGGGCCCGAACATCGCGTTGAAGGTGCCCGGCGGGATGTCCGGGTGCCGCAGGGGGGAGCGGCCGCGCCAGGCGATGTAGCCGCTGTAGCGGTTGCGGGCGGGGCCGAAGAGGGCGTCGCGGACCGTGCCGTGGATGCCGTCGGCGCCGATCAGCAGGTCGCCCCGTTCGCTGCCGCCGCCGGCGAACCGTACGGTGACTCCGTCCTCGTCCTGTTCGAAGGCGGTCACGTGGGCCCCGGTGCGCACCGGGGAGCCGTGCAGGGCCTCGCGCAGCACGCCGTGCAGGACGGAGCGCTCGACGGCGATCGTGGGCGCGCCGTAGCGCTCGACGAAGTCGCCGACCGGCCAGGCGCCCAGCACCTCGCCGCGGTGGGTGCTGAAGTGCGCGACCTGCTGGGCCGGGGCTGTGCGCAGGACCTGTCCGGCCACGCCCAGGCAGTCCAGTGCGAGCACGCCGTTGGTCCAGATGTGCAGGCCCGCGCCTCCGTCGCGCAGTTCGCCGGCCCGTTCGAAGACGACGGGCTCGAGGCCGGCGCGCTGGAGCGCGAGGGCCGCGGCCAGGCCGCCGATCCCTCCGCCGGCGATGAGTACGCGACGGGCACGTCCAAGGGCCATGGGTCTGTCTCCTCGTGGCTGTCCGGGCGGATGTCCCCGCGGGGAGGGGACGGCGCTCCGCTGCGGCCCGGGGTGCTCCCTCGTCCTTGCGGAATCCCCTGCGGACCACTGGAGTTGTCAACGCTAGCATTCGAAGCACTGAACTTGATAGTGTCGGCAGTACATCTAGCGTTGATAAATCCACGTGGCGGCAGGCCATGTGGCAACCGGCAGACGGACAAGGGTGGTTGTGATGGAAACCCTCGTACAGACCCTGGCCGTGGTGGCCACGATGGCCAACGCGGTGGTCTACGGCACCGACGTCTTCTCCGCGATCGTCCAGCGGCCGGCCCTCGCGCACGTCGACGACGCGGTGCTGACCAGCACCATGGGGCAGATCCACCGTTTCGGGGACCGCCGGATGCCCGTCCCGGGCGTCTTCGGCCTGCTCGCCACGGTGGCCACGGCCGTCGCGGCCGGGTTCGGCGGCCATGTCACGGCGGCCGTCGCGGCCGCCGTCGCGGCCGCCGCCCTGGTGGTGTGGCTGGCCGTCTACAACAAGGTGAGCGCGCCGGTGAACAAGGAGCTGACCGACGCCGCCCTCGACTGCCGCACCGCGCCGAATGCGCGGGGCCTGCAGCGCACCTGGGACAGCGTCATCAATGCCCGGGTCGTGCTGCAGGCGGTGGCGCTGGGCGCGATGTGCGTGGCGCTCGCGGCGTCCTGACACCGCAGAATGCGGGCGCCGCACAGGACGGGAAGGGGGTGGGGAAGAAAACCCGCGGGTCTCCTCCCCCACCCCCTTCCCGTCCGCAGCAACCCCCTACTGCAGGGCGATGCTGCCCAGGACGGACGCCTCGGTGTCCTCGTCCAGGCCGTCGGTGATCTCACTGCCGAATGCGGGGCTGAGCTCCGGCTCGTTTCCTGCGGGATTCTTCTTCTTGCTGACCACGGTGGTGTCCCTTCGGGCGCGGGCGGCCAATACCGTACTGAGATTCACGAACCATCACGCCGCGCGTCAAGGCGCGTTTTGCCGCGTCCGCCGGAATTCGAGGCACCCTCGAGAAAAAGGGGCACGAAATACGGCGGAGCAGCGGGGAATACCGTGTCCCCTGCCGGCCGGACTCCGGGCCCGCCCGGGCAGCGGCCGGCCAGGGCCGCGAACCCAGCCGTAGCCGGCGCCCGGTGCACGGAGCCGCCCGCCGCGGAGACAGCCCGGGCACCGTCCCCCGGCACGGCGCACCGGTGGTTACGCTCCCCCGCACCCGTAGAGCTCGTCACAGGATCCTGTTGTGCCCTGGCCGGGCGTGACCGGTGTGCTGATCCGGCCGCTTACGGGGGATGAGTGCTCGGCCGCGGATTGCGGTGCCGGACGGGCTGTGTCTGCAGGGCATCCTGTACGTCCTCTGCAACTGCATCGTCTGGAATTCGTGCCGCCGGAGCTGGTTCAGGTCTGGCCGGATCTGCCGGCGGCGCCTGGATCGCGGGCAACAGGCCGGCGTCTTCGACCAGTTGCACCGCATCCTGCTTGCCGGACTGCACGCTGCGGGCACACTCGACTGGTCGAGGGCGTGCGCGGACGGCTCCCGCATGGGCGCGGAAAAGAGGAGGCCAGGACCGGCCCGTCGCCGGGCCGACCGGCGGCACCATCCGATCCGCGACGGGCGCGGCACCCCGCGGCTCGGCGGCAAGGGCTACGACTCCAACCCCGGCCGCCGCGAGTTGCGTCGGCGCCGCATCCTGCCGGTGTCCCGCAAGGGTGCCCCCGGCGTCAAAGGGCCCGGGTCGGGTCTCCGCCCGGCGGAGACCCGACCCGGGCGGTGCCCGGTGCCTGGTGCCTGGTGCCCGGTGCCCGGTGCCTGGTGCCTGGTGCCTGGTGCCTGGGGCCTGGGCCTGGTGCGGGTGGTGTTCCGTCCGGGCGGGTGGGGGCTGTCCCCGTGTCCGGGTTACGCCGGGGCGGGCCGGGACTGGGCGAGGGCGTCCGCGAGGGTCCGCCAGATCTCCGCCGCGAGGTCGATGTTGGCGTCCGCCTGGGCCTGCTGCGCCAGGGTGCGCAGCCCCTCCACGCCGGAGGCGTCGCCGCCCAGGATCAGCAGCTGCTGGCGCAGGATCTCCAGCCGCACCCGGTCGCGGTAGGTCATCCTCGGCTCGTCCCCGGCCAGGTCGCCCAGCAGGGCGCGGGCATCGTCGTAGCGGCCGGTGGCGAACGCCAGATCGGCCTTCAGCGCGGTCAAATCCTGGCGCAGGGCGGGCGTGCCGACGAAGGCGAGGGCGGCCTCGGCCTGAGCGGCGCAGTCCTCGGCCCGCGCGGGGTCGGGGGGCAGGGTCTGCAGGTGCAGCCGGCCCGCGGCCAGCCGCAGCCTGAGCCACAGCACCAGGTCCTCCTGGCTGCTGAAGCGCTCCAGGGCCGCGTCCAGGCAGGCCTGCGCCCCGGTGTGGTCGCCCTGGCGCACCCGGACGGCGGCGGCTGTCCACATGGCCTCGGCCCACAGCGCGTCGGTGCGGCCGGCGACCAGCGCGGCCAGTTCGTCGGCGTGCACCCGCGCCTCCGGCACCTGCCCGGCCTCCGCCTGCACCGACACCAGCGCCAGCAGCGCGGCGGCCCGGTCCTCCACGCCCAGGTCCTCGCCCTGGGCGAGGGCGTGGGCGGCGACGGCCGCGTCCAGGGCGGGGGTGATCTCACCGAGCGAGCGCAGGCAGCGGGCCAGCCGGGTCAGGCCGCGCACTCGCAGCTCGGCCGATCCCACCTCGTCGCCGAGCGCTACCAGCCGGCCGAGGTCGGCGCGCTCGGCGGCGTGGTCGCCCTGCAGCCGGGCGGCCCGGGCCAGCAGCCACAGCGCCTGCCAGCGCAGCACCGCGCTCTCGTGGCCCTCGGCGGCCAGTGCCGCGCGCAGCGCCCCGATGGCGTCCGCGGAACCGGTGGAGGACGCCAGCGTCAGCGCGTGTGCCAGGGAACCGGTGACCGGCTCCTCGAAGTCGGCGACGTCCAGGCCCAGCCGGCCCGCCAGATAGGCCACGGCCCGGTCGGTGGGCTGACGCGCCCCCGATTCCAGGCGGGAGAGATAGCCGGTGGACATGCCCTCGCCGGCCAGCGCCGTCTGCGACAGCCCCTGGGCCGTCCGGAGCTTTTTCAGGCGGTGTCCGAACGCGGGCTGTCGCAGCATGACCGAATCCCCTGGGGTGAGCGGGCAAGAAAGTTTCGCCGGGAGCCGCCCCGAGCGTAGGGCGCCGGGCAACACGCGGGCAAACCTTTGCCAGGCCCCCGCCGGGAATCTCGTGCCGCTCTCACGCGCCTCTCACGCGCCTCTCGTGGACTCCTCCAGCGTTCCTCCAGCGCGGCGGGGCACGCTCGGCAGGACCCGGCCGGCGCACCCGGCCGGGTGCGGAGCCCCTCCGCAGGTCAACGCCCGGGAGTCGACGATGAGGCCATCGGTGTGCGCACCACCCCGGGCGGCGTGGACGGCCGCCGCGGGACACGGCAGCGGCCCCTCCCCGGCGGCGGACACCGGCCGTCCCGCCCCGCCGGCGCCGGACACGCCGTCCGACGAGGACATCGGCTGGCCCAAACGATGCGCCCCGCCCGCCCCGTGACTCCCGTAGACCCCCGTAACCTCCGCTGTCCCGTACCCCTGTGCACCCCTGTGCACCCCTGTGCCCCCGTGCGCGTGCCGACGCCGCCGGGCCGGGCGCGGTCCTCACCCCGCCCCCCTTAGGGCCCGATGGCAGGTGCGGGTGCGACGGACCAGGACGGCGCACGGCATGGCGCCGGAGGCAGGCGGGTGCGGAAGGCTGGCGCTGCTGCGGTGGGCCGGGCGGTCAGCCGGAGGGGGTGTCGGCCGCGACGGCGGCCGGGCGCGGAGGGGCCGCCGGGGGACGACGCAGGCCGGATTCGAAGGCGTAGATCGCGGCGTGGACCCGGTTGCGTAGCCGCAGCTTGTGCAGCAGGTTCTGCACATGGGTCTTCACGGTGTGCTCGGAGAGGGTCAGCGCCCGGGCTATCTCGCCGTTGGACAGGCCGCGGGCCAGCAGGTCCAGGACCTGGCACTCGCGGTCGGTGAGCCGGTCGGGGCTGACCGGCGAGATCGGCGCCAGGGGCCCGGCGGCCGGCCGGCGCCCGGGCGGGGGCGGGGTGGGGCCGTGCACCAGGCTGTAGCCGGCGGCGGCCAGGACGACCGCGGAGGCCAGCTGCCCGGCGGTGGCGGTGGCCGGCAGATGGCCGCCGGCCGGCCGGCCGGCGGCGTCGGTGCGGCCCGGCCCGCCGAGGGTCAGCAGCGGCAAATCCCCGCCGCCGAAGGCCGGCGCGGCGGGCTGTCCGCCGCCGGGCGCGCCGTGGGCGATGAGGACGTGCGGGGGCCGGGCGGCCAGCGCGCGCAGCAGCGGCGGTCCCGGTTCGCTCTCGCCGGTGACGCGGATGTCGGGGTGGCCCTCGAGGAGGGCGGTGATGCCGCGGCGGGCGAGCGGGTCCTCGCCGATCACGTGCACGCGCACGGCGGCCGGCGCGTCCGGGCGGGGGGCCGGGCCGGCCGCCTCGCCGGGGCCGGGGCCGGGGGCCGGTGCGGGGAGCACGCGGAGTGTGGCGTGCCGCTCGTCCATGGCGGTCTCCTCCCTGTCTCCCGGGATGTCCTGCCGGTCCTTGGATGTCCGTCCCGCCGGTCCTTGGACGTCTGTCCCGCCGGTCCTTGGACGTCTGTCCCGCCGGTCCTTGGATGTCTGTCCTGCCGGGTCCTTGGATGTCCCGCCCGGTTCACCGTAGGCGGCGGGCGCGGCCGTGTCCGGTGCGCTCCAGCGGGCCCCGACCCGTCCGCTATCCCCCCTCACCCCGCGCCGCAGGGCGGTGAGGGTCAGGCGGCGGCCTCCACGGCGGCCAGGGCGTGCAGCCGGCGGCGCAGTTCACGGCGGGCGGGGCGGCCGCCCGGCCGGCGGGGGACGGCGTCGAGGGCCTCCAGGCGGCGGATCTGCTCGCCGGGGCCGAGCCGGGCGTTGGCCTGTTCGGCGACCGAGCCGAGGACGTCGAGCAGGCCGGAGTCGTCGCCGGGGGGCCGCTCGCGCAGCACCACGCCGGCCCAGACCAGGGCGCCGCGTGCCGGGTCGGGCCAGTCCGCGACGATGCAGTCGGCCACCCGCGGGTCCTGGCCGATGACCCGTTCCACCACGGCCGGGGCGACCAGCGCGTCGTCGCAGGTGAACACGGACCCGGGCGCATCCACCAGGTGCAGTCCGCCGTCCGCGTCGAGGTAGCCCGTATCGCCGGTGGACAGCCAGCCGTCCGTGTCCGCCGGTGCCCCGGCTAGGCCGGCCGGCGGGCCGGGGCTCAGCTGCGGTCCGCGGATCTGCACCTGGCCGGTCGACCACACCGGCGCGGGCCGCGCGCTGCCCGGCAGGACGACCCGGCACTCGGTGCCCGGCAGCGGCACCCCGACCGCGCCGAGACCGGGCCGCGAGCCGGGCGGCTGGTGGTGGGAGAGGGCACACACCTCGGTGAGGCCGTAGCCCTGCAGGACCGGCACGCGCAGCGCGTCGCGCAGCCGGCGGGCGCGGTCGGGCTCCAGCGCGCCGCCGCTGACGTGGAGGGCGCTCAGCCGGCGGGCGCCCGTCCTGGCGGCGGCCCCGCCCAGCCGGGTGTCGCCGGCGAGGCGGTGCAGCCGGGCGGGCGGGGCGTAGAAGTGGGTGGCCCCCGCCCGCACGGCCGCGTCCAGTGCCCCGAAGGGATCCGGGTCTGGGCACAGCACCTGCCGGGCCCCGGCGTGGACGGCCGAGTTGAGGTGCACGGCGTGGTAGTGCGGCAGGTGGTTGAGGACGACGGAGGAGGGGCCCAGACGGTGGGCGAGGGCAATCTGGGCGGCGCCCGCGAGGAGGTTGCGGTGCGTCAGCCGCACCCCGTTCAGCCGTCCCGCACCGTCCGGGGCGAACTGCAGGCACGCCACCGTGTCCACGCCCGGCGTCGGTGTCCGCACGGGCCGGCCGGCGGGCACCGACGCCAGCGCCCGCGCCAGCGGCACACCCCCGCCCGCACCCGCCGGCGTGTCTGTTGCCGCGTCCGCCGGGGCGTCCGTGAGGACGACGGTGTGCAGCAGGGGCAGCCGGTCACCGAGCCCGGCGAGCAGCCCGGCCAGCGCGGCGGGTACGAAGGCGATCTCGGCCCCGGCCGCCGAGCACACCTCGTACAGGGCGGCCGGCCCCATCAACGGGTCGAGCAGGGCGAGCGGGTGGCCGCTGCGGACGGTGCCGTAGTACACGGCGGGGAAGACCGCGTCGAGGGTGGTGGCCGCGGCGACGACCGCGCCGGCCCGGCCCGCCGTGCGCCGCACGTAGTGGGCGACACGGTCCGCCTCCCGGTCCAGGGCCTCGAACGACACCCCGGCCCCAGCCCCGGCCCCGGCCCCGGCGCCTGCCCCGGCCACGGTGACGGCCGGGGCGTCCGCGTCACGGGCCGCGGCCCGCCGCAGCAGGTCGTCCAGCGGGCTCTCCAGATACCTGAGGATGGGCACGGCACGACCTCCCGGCGGCAGACAGCAAAAGCAGCGGATGTCCGGATGCCCCACGGTCGGCGGCCGGGCTCGAGACCCCTTCGAAACCCGCTGGAGATCGGCCCGCCCGGCCCCCCCTCGCACCGGATACAGCCCGCCCCGCCCGTACCGGCGGGGCGGCCTGTACCGGCGGTGCGGGCGGGGCGGCCTGTACCGGCGGGGCGGGCGGGGCGGGTGGTGCGGGCCGCAGGCCCGGTCGCCGCGCGGTGTCAGGGGGCGGCAACGGCCGGGTTCACCACACAGCGCTCCTCGACCGTCTTGTCCGGGAAGACTTCCGTCAGGAGGCCGCGCTCCGCGGCCAGGAACGCCCGTGTGGCGTCCCGGGGCGCAGCACCCGGACGGCTTCCGGGACGGACCTGCGCGGGCCGGTCCAGTGCCAGGCCTGGGCGCAGGTGCGGATGTCGGCGGATCCGGAGGCCAGCGGCAGGTGGCCGCCGTCCCGAGCACGAGAGGGACGTCAGGCAGCCGCAGGCACACCCGCGAGGCCATCGCGGGGCCGGGCTCGACCGCGATGACGTGCGCGCCGCGGGCGCGCGGGAGAGCGGTCGCCAGCCCGGTGCCGGCACCGGCGTCCGCGACCCGGGCGCCTTTTGAGGGAGGGCCGGCGAGTTCCCCGACCGCAGGGAGCAGGGCGGGCGGACAGGAAGGGCGGTTCGCGGCACAGCGGGCAGCGGCCTGGCCGAAGGAACGGGCCTGCGAAGTGATCGTCGTACGGCCATCCCCGGCGGGCCCAAGGCGCCCGGCACAGAAGGTTTCGCTGCCGTTTTCGGTGCTGCCGCCGGCGCGTGCGGCGGACCGCCACCGGTGGACGCGGGCCGCTTCCCCACGCCTGCCGCACGCCTGCCGCACACGTCTTACGCGGGGAGTGCTGGGGGGTGTCCGCCCACCGGGCGGGGCAGCGGGAAGCTGCGCAGTGCCGCGCGGCTCCAGGGGAAGCCGTAGCCGAGGTGCACGACCGGGTCCTGCGCCTCGTCGGCGGGCACGGCGACGGCGACCAGCACGCCCGGCACCGGCTCCAGTTCGACGAACCGCCACGGACGGGCCGTGTCGTCGGCCGGCGGGGTGAAGGCCCGTACGCCGCGTTCGTCGTCCAGCGTGAAGACGAACGCGTCGAAGGGCAGCCCGAGACCGAGGCCGCGGGCCTTGGAGTAGGCCTCCTTGAGGGTCCACACGCGCAGCGCGCGCCGGTCCCGGGCCGGCCCGGCGCCGGCCTGTGCGACCCATTCCCGTTCCGGGGCGGCGAAGGTGCGCACGATGGTGGTGATGGCCCGCTCGTCCCGGTCCTCCAGCCGTTCCACGTCCACACCGATGCGGTGCCGGCGCACGATGCCCAGCAGGCTGTAGCCGCCCGCGTGGGAGAGGTTGAAGTCCAGCTGGGACCCGCCGCGCGGCCCTCCCGCGGCGGCGGGCCGCAAGAAGGGCCGTCCCCGCGCGGAGCGCCAGATGACCAGCTCCGCCTCGGCCAGGCCCGCCTCCAGCGCCAGCGCGCGCCGCACCAGTGTGTGGGCCAGGAGGTACTGGCGCCGGTCGCGTTCGAACAGGAAGCGGCTCGCGGTCTTCTGCTCCTGCGCATCCAGCCAGTGCGTGGCGAGCAGGCCGGCGACCTCGGGCGGCAGGCCGTCGTTGGGACACAGCCACAGCTTGACCGGCTCCCGGCCCCCCGCACCAGGAGCGGCTTCGGGGGCGGGCTCGGGAGCGGGGATGGGGGTGGGGGTGGGGGTGGTCGGGGGTGCGGGGCGGGTGGTCACTGCGGTGCTCCGTCCGTGCCGGGGCCGGGCTCCAGCGGGCGGGGCCGCAGCACGGTGGCGGGCAGCTCGACGGCGGCCGGGCCGGGATGCGCGGGCAGTACGGCGCAGACGTCGACCCCGGCCAGCCACAGCCGTGTCAGCTGCTCCAGGCGGCCGCCCTGCCACAGGGCGGCCACGTAGGCGCGGGTCTCCTCCAGTCCCTCGATCAGCGGCGGGCCTGCGGCGGTGCGCAGGTCGGCGCTGCGTACGCCCGCCGGGTCTGTGCCCGGGCCGGGGTGCGCGGCGAAGCCGGCCAGCGCGTCGGCCAGTTCGGCGACCGTGCGGACGGTCACCGCCAGACGGCAGCGCAACACCGCCCGCCCCAGGCGCAGTTCGTGCGCGACCGCGGCGAGATCCGGGCCGGCCGGGCCGCCGTCCCGGCCGGTGCCGGACAGGCGGGCCGCGAGCCGGCCGGCGGTGGCCGCCAGGTGCGCGGGCGTCGCGGCGGACAGCAGCACCAGTTCCGCGGGACGCGTGCCCGGCGGCGGGCCCGTGCGGGCCGGGGCGCGGGGAACGGCAGGCGCCTCCTCCACGACCAGCACCGCACCCACACCCTCCACGCCCTCCACGCCCTCCGTGCCCTCCGTGCCGTCCGTGCCGTCCGTACCGTCCGTGCCCTCCGTGCCGTCCACGCCGTCCGCTGCGTCTGCGGGACCCACGGCATCTGCGGCATCTACAGGGTCCGCGGGGTCCGCGGGGCCGGGCACGCTGACCAGCGCCCTGCGGGGCAGCACCGTGCCGTCGTCGCGGCGGGCCGGCTCCCAGGCGGCGGGCGCGGGGCGGTCCGGCCCGGCCAGCAGCACGGCGTGGCGCAGCTGCCCCACGGCGCGGACCAGGGCCGCCGCTCCGGTCACCGCCCCGGCATCACCCACCAGCGCCGCCACCGTCCGGGAACTCTCCTCCAGACCGACCCCCAGAGCCTCCAGGCCGGCGTCCGGCGCCTCCAGCTGCGGGCCGCAGTCCGGGACCTGCGGGCCGGCGTCCGGATGCCGCGGGCCCTCGCCCGGGGGCCGCAGGCCGGCCGCGGCCAGCGCGCGGCCGACCAGCCGGCCGTGCTGCGGGCCGGGGGCGGCGCGGCCCGGGTGGCCGACCGCGCTGGAGCGGATCACGGCGTGCACACGGTCGCCGTCGGCACGGGCCGCGGCCAGCGGCTTGAGCAGCACGGCCGCCACCCCCTCACCGCCGCCGGGCCGCTGGCACGCCGGATGCAGGCGCAGCTCGACCGCGCCGACCAGCGCCGCGGCGCACTCGCCCGCGCGCAGCGCGCCGAGCGCGAGGTGCAGCGCGGTCAGGAAGGAGGAGTCACCGGTGTCCACGCTCAGACTGGGCCCGCGCAGATCGAGCAGCCGCGACAGCCGCGCGGCCGGTCCGGGCCGGGAAGCCGCGGAGACGGTGTGCCGGCGCCCGGTGCCCGCCGGCGCGCCGCCGGCCGGGCCGAGAGCGGCATACACCCCCACGCTGCGCGCCGTGCCGTCGGGAGCGGTGAGCCGCTCCAGACGCGCTCCGGCGTATCCGGCGCTCTCCAGCGTCTGCCACGCGCTCTGCGCCAGCAGCCGCTCGGGCAGGTCCAGCCCCGCCGCCTCCCGGGCATCGAGCCCGAACAGGTCCGGGTCGAACTCCTCCACACCGTCCAGGAAATGCCCCCGCCAGCCCGCACACGCCGACCGCCGACCGCCCGGGAGCGCGGCCGCGGCGATGCGCCCCCGCAGCCCGTTGCGCCAGAACGCGTCCAGATCCCCTGCCTGCGGGAAACGGCCCTGGATCCCCACGACCGCACACGGCATCACCGCCCCCGCCCCCGCCCCGGCACTGTTCCCGGCGCCGGCACCGGGAACAGTGCCGGGGACGGGAACAGTGCCGGGAGGGGGCAGCGGCTCACGCTCCGCCGCCACCGGCAGGGCCACCACCGGCGGGGCCGCCACCGGCGAAGTGCCGGCCAGCAGGGCCACGGCGTGCTCACGCCGCAGGGTGCCGCCCTTGAACCGCGTCAGGATCTCCCGGGTGTCCATCAACCGTGCGCCCTTCGTCTCGGACGGTCCGTCAGGCGGAGCGGGCCGCCAGCAGGGCAGCCGCCTCGTCGATGCTGAGCACCTCGTCACGTACCGCGTCGAGCAGCGCGTCCAGATCGACCCCCGCCGCCGGCGAACCCTGGACGCCGCCCGACGCCGGGGACGGCCCTGCCCGCCCGGCCAGGACGGCAGGAGCCGCGCCGGAACGGCCGGAGGCGGGCGTGCGGTGCGCGCTCTGCGCCGCCCGCGCGCCGACGTACGCCGCCATGGCCCCGAGGTCGGGCTGGTCGTAGAGCAGGTCGGCCTGCTCGCTGAGGCCGTAGGTGCGGTTGATGCCGGCCAGGAACTCCGCGGCCAGGATCGAGTCCAGCCCCAGCGCCGCGAACGGCGCGCTCACATCGATGTCCCCCGGCCCGCAGTGCAGGATCCCGGCGAGCTGCCCCCGCAGCGTGTCCGTGACCGCCTCCACATCCACATCCACGACCGCGGCCGCGGCCACATCCGTCTCCGCCTCTGCCTCTGCCTCTGCCTCTGCGGCTGTGGCTGTGGCGGGGCGGGGGGTGCCGAGTTCGGCCGCGACGTGCCGGGCCAGTGCCTCCGGCGTCGGGTGCTCATACAGTGCGGTGGCCGCGATCCGGGTGCCGTAGCGGGCGTTGAGCGCCGCGACGAACTCGACCGACAGCATCGAGTCCAGGCCCAGCAGCCGGAAGGGCTCCTGCGCGTCGAGCGTCTGCGGCTCGACGCTCATCATGCCCGCCAGCACCGCGGTGAGCTCGGCGAGCACGTCGGCCGCGGGCGTCGGCGAGACCGCGGGCGGCTGAGGGACGGATGTCATGGTGGGCGTCTCCAAGGGTCGTATCCCGGGTGGCCGTTGTGGCATTGTGGGCGCCGCCGGCACCCCGCCACATCCCCGGCCGTGGTGATCCCCGCCGGTGGTGACTGGCTCCCGGGAACCAGCCGCCGCTGTGGCCCTCCGCCCAAAGAATGAGCCGCCCGCCGGCACCGTCACCGCATCCCCCACGCCGCGCTCCACGCGCCACTGCGCGCATCCCTTCGCGCATCCCTTCGCGCGTCACTGCGCGCGTCACTTCGCGCGTCACTTCGCGCGTCACTTCGCGCACTGCCCCCGCGAAAGCCGCCCTGCCGCACGGCCCTGCCCGGCCGGCCTGCCGTGCCGCGGCCTGCCGTGCCGGCCCGCGCGGGTCCGCGCCGTGTCAGCGCACCCGCGCGGGTGCGGGCGCCCCTGCGCCGTCGGCCGGGGCGGGCGCCGGTGCCGCCTCCGGCGCCGCGGTCTGGATCGAGTGCTGCAGCCGCCGCAGCCGCGGCGAGGGCTCCAGGCCCAGGTCCGTGTCGAGGGTGGCGCGCAGCTGGTGGTAGACGCTGAGCGACTCGCTGCGCCGCCCCGAGCGGTGCAGGGCCAGCATGAACTGCGCGTGCAGGTTCTCGTGGGTGCGGTAACGGCTGGTCAGCACGGTCAGTTCGGGCAGCAGTTCGCGGTGGCGGCCCAGCCGCAGATCGGCCTCGATGCGCTGGTCCAGCGCGCACAGCCGGCTCTCCTCCAGCCGCCGGGCCTCCATCGCCAGCTGCGCCCCGGCCTGGACGTCGGCGAACGCGGTCCCGGTCCACAGCGCCAGCGCCCGGCCCAGGGTGCGGGCCGCCTCGGCGAAGGCGCCCTGGTCCATGGCCCGGTAGCCCTCCCCCGCGAGCCGCTCGAAGGCGCGCACGTCACTGCTGCCGCCGCCGGAGGCGAGCAGATAGCCGCCCGGCAGGGTCATCAGAACGTCCTTGGCGGCGGCCCGGTCGTCCCCCAGCGCCTGCCCGATGAGCTCGCGCAGCTGCAGCACGTACGTCTGCAGCGTGGTGCGGGCGCTGCGCGGCGGGGCCGTGCCCCACAGCTCCTCGATGAGGGCCGCGACCGGCACCACCTGGTCGGCGTGGAGCGCCAGCAGAGCCAGGACCTGCCGCGGTTTCGGCGCGGTCGGGGTGATGGACACCCCGTTCTCCCGCACCGCCAGTGCGCCCAGTACGTCGATGTCCACGCCGTCTCCCCTGGTCGGTGTGCCGTGCCGCACCCACGATTACAAAACAGCACGTCCGGTCTGTCAATACTAGACCGTTCATGCTGTTTCTGTCGGGTGACGGGCCGGCAGCAGACCCGCGGCAGACGGGTAACAGGCCGCCCGGGGGCCGGAATTCCCCGGTCCGCACCCTCCGGGGAGGGGCCGGGCCCCGGCTCCGCCCGCCCCGGCCGGCGGCCCGCAAAGCAGACCGCCCGGTCTGCTCCCGGGACGGGACAGGGCGGGGGCGGGACGGGAGAGGGCGGGGCGGGGGTTACTGCGGGGGGTTGCCGTGTTTGCGGGAGGGCAGGTCGGCGTGTTTGGCGTGCAGCATGGCCAGGGAGCGGATGAGGACCTCGCGGGTGGCGGCGGGGTCGATGACGTCGTCGACCAGGCCGCGTTCGGCGGCGTAGTAGGGGTGCATGAGTTCGGACTTGTACTCCTTGACCATGCGGGCGCGCATGGCCTCGGGGTCGGCGGCCTCGGCGATCTGCCGGCGGAAGATGACATTGGCGGCGCCCTCGGCGCCCATCACGGCGATCTCGTTGGTGGGCCAGGCGTAGGTGAGGTCGGCGCCGATGGACTGGGAGTCCATGACGATGTAGGCACCTCCGTACGCCTTGCGCAGGATGAGCGAGATCCGCGGCACCGTCGCGTTGCAGTACGCGTACAGCAGCTTGGCGCCGTGGCGGATGATCCCGCCGTGCTCCTGGTCCACCCCGGGCAGGAATCCGGGCACGTCCAGCAGGGTGACGATCGGGATGTTGAAGGCGTCGCACATCTGCACGAAGCGCGCGCCCTTTTCGGAGGCCTCGATGTCCAGCACACCGGCCAGGGTCTGCGGCTGGTTGGCGACGATGCCCACCACCTGGCCGTCCAGACGGGCCAGCGCGCAGATGATGTTGCGGGCCCAGCGCTCGTGGACCTCCAGGCAGTCGCCGTCGTCGACGATCTCCTCGATGACCTTCGCCATGTCGTAGGGGCGGTTGCCGTCCGCGGGGACCAGGTCCAGGAGACTCTCGCCGCGCCGTCCGGCCGGGTCGTGGGGGGTGGTGTGCGGGGGGTTCTCGCGGTTGTTCTGCGGGAGCATCGACAGGAGGTAGCGCACCTCGGCGAGGCAGGTCTCCTCGTCGTCGTACGCGAAGTGACAGACACCGGAGGTCTCCGCGTGGACGTCGGCGCCGCCGAGCCCGTTCTGGGTGATCTCCTCGCCGGTGACCGCCTTGACGACGTCCGGGCCGGTGATGAACATCTGCGAGGTCTCACGGACCATGAACACGAAGTCCGTCAGCGCGGGACTGTAGGCGGCGCCGCCCGCGCACGGGCCGAGCATCACCGAGATCTGCGGGATGACACCGGACGCCTTGGTGTTGCGCTGGAAGATGCCGCCGTACCCGGCGAGCGCGGAGACGCCCTCCTGGATGCGGGCGCCCGCACCGTCGTTGAGGGAGACCAGCGGCGCGCCGGCCGCGATGGCCATGTCCATGATCTTGTGGATCTTCGTGGCGTGGGCCTCGCCCAGCGCGCCGCCGAAGATACGGAAGTCGTGCGCGTAGACGAAGACCGTACGGCCCTCCACCGTGCCCCAGCCGGTGACGACACCGTCGGTGTACGGCTTCTTCGCCTCCAGGCCGAACCCGGTCGCCCGGTGCCGGCGCAGCTGCTCGACCTCCTGGAAGCTGCCTTCGTCCAGCAGCAGGGCGATGCGTTCGCGGGCGGTCAGCTTGCCCTTGGCGTGCTGCGCGGCGGTCGCCTTCTCCCCCGGGCCCAGCCGGGCCGCCTCGCGGATCGCGTGCAGTTCGGCCACGCGTCCGCGGACGCCGGCCGGCCCCGCGGCGGGGGCCGGCCCCTGGGCGGGGGCCGGGCCCTGGGCGAGAACAGGGGCGGGGGCGGGAACAGGGGCGGGGGCGGTGGTCATTGCCATGTCAGGTCCCTTTCTGGGGCGGGGAGTTCCGCATCACTGCCGGCCGCGCCGGGCCCGCTGGGTGCGGGCCGGTGTCACTGCCGGCCGGGCCCGGTGGGTGCGGGCCGGTGTCACTGCCGGCCGGGCCCGGTGGGTGCGGGCCGGTGTCACTGCCAGCTGCGCGGGGCCCGGTGGGTGCGGGGCCGCCACCAGCGGGAGCCGTTGACCGGCCTGCCCCGGCGGGGGAACGCGCCGCCCGCGCGCAGCGCGAGCAGCACCACGGTGAGTGCGGCCAGTTCCTCGTCGCTGGCCTGCCCGCGCTCCACGCGCAGGACGGGCTCGTGGTGCTCCGGCGTGCCCATACCCCTCCTTCGGTCGTGGGGACACCGTCGGCCACCCGGCTCAAGAACCGCTCTCACTGCGCTCGAAGGACGCCGCACCCGGGGACGGCGCGGGGACGGCGCGGGGTGTGCCGCGGGGCGGGGGGAAACGCTTCGGCCAGCCGCCGTCCGTGCGGGCGGGCGGCCGGGGAGGCGGCGGGGGCCGGGTGGCGGCGCGGGCGGCGCGCGGTGCGGCGCGTACGCGGCGGGGCCGGGGAAATGGTGTCTTGACTGCGCCCGTCCCGGTGATAACGGATCGGGCCGGCGGCCGCGCCGGCGTGGGAAAAGGGACGACGGTAGCCGTCTGGAGTGCGGCGACAGCGGAATCAGGAGTTCTCCTCGAGCGGCCGTACACACGTTCTCCAGCGCGTCGAACGGCGTACGCAGCACCGGACTTGGAAGTCCGCTCGAGAACGGATCCAGGAAAACGCTGGACGGGGACGGCCGCGGCTAGCGTGAGCGGCGGCGCGGATTTCCGGCCACCGGAGTGGAACGGGACAAGGAGCTCGACGACATACGGAATGCGGAATACGGAGGAGACCGTGAGGATTCAGGTTCTGGGTCCGTTGAGTGCCGAGGTCAACGGGGGATCCATCGTTCCGAGCGCGGGCAAGCCGCGGCAGATCCTGTCGCTGCTGGCGTTGTATCCCGGGCGGGTGATGCCCGTCCCGACCCTCATGGAGGAGATCTGGGCGACACAGCCGCCGCAGAGTGCGCTGACCACGCTGCAGACCTACATCCTGCAGCTGCGCCGGCGGCTGGGCACCGCGATGGGGCCCGGTGCGCCGGGCGGCGCCAAGGAGGTGCTGGCCACCCGGCACGGCGGCTATCTGCTGCAGATCCCGCCCGACTGCGTCGACGTGCACCAGTACGACCGGCTGACGAGGGAGGGACAGGCCGCTTTCGAGAGCGGCGACGACGAGGTCTCCGCCGCCCGTTTCAAGGCGGCCCTGGGCCTGTGGCAGGGCCCCGCCCTGGTCGACGTGCGGCTGGGACCGGTCCTGGAGATCGAGGTGGTACGGCTGGAGGAGAGCCGGCTGGTCACCGTGGAACGGCGCATCGACGCCGACCTGCGGCTGGGCCGGCATGCCGAACTCATCGCCGAACTCATCGAACTGACCGCCCGTCACCCCCAGCACGAGGGACTGCACTCCCAGGCCATGGTGGCGCTCTACCGCTCGGGCCGGCAGGCCTCCGCGCTGGAGGTCTACCGCCGACTGCGGGTGCGGCTGATCGAGGACCTGGGCGTGGAACCCTCCCCCCAGCTGCAGCGCCTCCACCAGGCCGTCCTGACCGTCGATCCCCAGCTGGACGTCCTCGCCGGACCACGCCACAGCTCCACCTACGACCTGTTCACGGCCTGACGGCCGGCCCCCCGGCCCCCCGGCCCGCTGCCCGCCGCCCGCCGCGACCGCGGCGGCAACGGGCAGCGGGCCAGGACGGGAGGAACACTGCGGGCCGGCTGCGTACGGGGCCGGGGCGGGCGGGCAGTGCGGGGCCGGCGGCCGGCGGGCACAACCCGCAGGCACAGCAAGGGACGTACGGCAGGGACGTACGGCAGGGGCGTACGGCGGGTACGGCGGGAGGGACGGCGGGCACCGGGGACGCGCGCAGGCGGGCGGGGTCCGCCCGGGCTGCCCGGCGGTGTCTGCCGTCCCACCCGCTGAACGGCAGCATCCGCAGGCTCGGTCATCAGGCATGACACCCGCCGCGCCCATCTCGACGAAGAGGTCGATCTCGTCGTCCTCGTCGATCGCTGAACACATCGCAGCCGCGAGATCATGCCGGGCGGGACACACGCACCCGCCCCTCCCGGCCCGTCGGCCGCGCCGGTATCGCCGCATGCCGGCCGCCGGCGCCAGGACACCCGGACATCCCTGCTCGGCCCGCGTGTTGAGCGCCGCCCAGGGCGTGCAGCGCGGGATCGATGCCGTCCGGCCGATGACGGCGGACCGGCGCAAGGCACGGACGGCCGGCAGAGGGCCGGCCGATCGTCTGCTGCCACCCGCTCACCGGACGTCCCGACACAGACCTGCCAGAAGGAGGCCGTGGACCGGCTGCGGCTCCCCACGTTCGAAGCCGGCGGGGTGCTCCTCCACAGCATCACCCTCGCCATCCGTGACGAGGGTGACCGAGCACGCCCTCTGACCGAGCACGCCCTCTGACCGAGCACGCCCTCTGACCGAGCACGCCCTCTGACCGAGCACGCCGTCTGACCGAGCACGCCGTCTAGGTGGGTACGTCTTCTCGGTGGGTACGTCAAGAAGCCCCGGCACGTACTCACCCTCGACGTGACGGCTGCGCGCGGCGGCCGGACGGACGTCCGGCTCCGGCGGGACCAGCCTCGGCACGGGGCGGGCGGGTTCAGGGAGGCGGGGCCAGGACGGAGCGCACCCCCCGGGCGAGGGCGGCCGCGCCGGCGGCGGCGTCGCCGATGCCGGTCATGACCACGGCCGCCACGGCGCCGGGAGCACCCGGCGTGCGCTGGGCGAGTTCGTAGGCCGCCCTCCCCCCGGGCCCGCACCCGCACAGCACCAGGCGCCGGCCCGGCCCGAAGGCCTGGTGCAGCACGCCCGGCCCGCCCGGCACGCCGTCGGGGTGCACGGCCACGATCTGTTCCGGGCCGCGGTGGCCGCGGACGAACAGGTCGTAGCTGCCCGCCGGCACGCCGGGGGCGGTGACCAGGCAGATCACGTCCGCGTGCGGATGCCCGGGCCGCAGCACGCTCAGGGCGGGGTGCGGCGGGGGCGGCACGGGCCGGGCCACGCGCGGTATCGCGGCCTGGGCCAGCAGGTCCAGCAGCTGGCCGGCACTGGCCTCGGCCTGCCGGTACTCGGGCAGCGCGCGCAGCAGGCGTACGCACTGGGAGTGCAGAGCGGCGGCGTCCTCGTCCGCCAGATGCGCCCGGTCGTGGAACAGGCCCAGGACCAGGCCGCCCGCGGTGTCGTGCCGGGCGGCGAGGGTGACGGGCCCGCCGGTGGCGCCGGCCGCGCTGCGGGGGGTGTCCGCGTGGACGCCCTGGGCGGCGAGTTCGCCGCGCAGGGCCTTCGGCAGCGGAAGCGGGCCGTCGAAACGCACCAGAGTGCCGCCGGCACCGCAGACCGGACCGAACCCGTCAACGGGACCGGCAACGCGCCCGGCAGCGGGACCGGCAGCGGGACCGACAGCGGGACCGGCAGCGGGACCGGGGGCGGGGGCGGCGGGCGGGCGGGGGGTCCACGCGCGGATCGTCTCGGTGCTGGCCCACGGGTAGGCGGCCAGGTCCAGCAGCGTGTCACGGACCTGGTGGAGCAGGTCCGCCAGCGGGGCGGCCGGATCGACGGTCACGGTCATCGGCATCGGGCTGTCCAGCAGGCCGGGAATGCCCGCGGCACCCGGCAGGGCGATGTCCCGGCCCGACAGCTGCACCCCGAAACTCACCGGCAGCGGCCCCCGCGCGCCCGCCGCCCGGTACAGCAGCAGCGCCCACACCAGGTGCAACGCGCTGGACTCGGCGGCGCCGCGCAGCGCGGCCCAGGAACGCAGCCGGAAGGTCTCCGGCGCCCGCAGCCGGGTGTGCAGCAGACCGGGCCCGCTCTGCCCGGTGGCGCCGCCCGGCCGTCCCGGGCGGGTGGCGGCCCGCGGCGGCGGCACGGCGCGGGCCCAGAACTGCCGCGCGGCCGTGGTGTCCTGGCCGGCCAGCCAGCGGGCATGGTCACGCAGGTCGGGACGGCGCTCCCCGCCGGGCAGGACACCGCCGCCGGCGTAGGCGCGGTAGAACTCCCGCAGCAGCAGGTGCACACCCCGCTCGTCGAGGAGGGCCGGGTGATAGCTCAGCAGCACCCGCGGCGGCGCCGCACCCGCACCACCCCCGCACTCCGCCTCCAGCACGCTCAGACGCAACAGCCCCGGCCGGTGCAGCGCGAACCCCCGCGCCCGGTCCCGCCGCAGAAGCTGGGGCCAGGTGACGGCAGCCGCGGAATACACGGCGATATCCGCCTCGGCCCGGGCGTGCAGCACCAGACGCGGCGCGGCAACCCAGTCGAAACAGGCCCGCAGAACACACTCCCGGTCGACGACGGACTGCCACGCCGCGGCGAACCGCGCCACGTCGAGAGGCCCGGACCAGTCCCAGTACAACTGCTCGACCAGACCACCCCCACCACCCCCACCACCCTCGCCACCCTCACCACCCTCACCACCCTCACCGCCGTCGGTGTTGTCGGTGTTGCCGGTGTTGTCGGCGCCGACGGAGGCGGAGGTGGGGGTGGGGGTGGGGGTGAGGGCGGCGCGCAGCAGGGTCTGCTGGTGTCCGGTGACCGGGAGGATCTCCCCGCCCGGCGGGGGCGGGGCCAGCAGGTCGGCCAGCAGGTCCGCGGGCAGCGCAGCAAACCCGCCCGCGGCGGGCGGGGTCAGACGCAGCGTGTGGTGGCCGGGCCGGTGACTGTCCAGCGCGACATCGAAGGCACGGTGGCGCTGCGCGAGCCGGGCGGCGACCGTCTCGGCGTCCGCCGGGCCCAGCGGGCCGCGCAGTTCCAGGACCAGCGGACCGCCCGGCGACAGCGGGACCGGCTCGTGGACCACAACAAGGACAGCGCCCTGCGGCACGTACTGGCTGCTCATCCGCCCTCCCCGACCCCAGCACCCGCCCCCGCGGCACGGCAAACCGGCCCCCTGCCCCCCTTACCGGACCGGCAAGACCGGCAAGACCGGCAAGGACGGCAAGGGGTGCAGGGGGTGCAGGGGGTGCAGGGGCGGGGGAAGGACACGTACGGCCGGCCCGGCGGGCGGGCGGAGCCGGCCGTACGCGGGCACGGCAGGCACGGCGGGCACGACCACTGCCACTGCGGACGCGGCAGCCGCGGGCGCGAGTGCGGGTGCGGGTGCGGGTGCGGGCGGGACGGCATCGGGCCGGGTGACGGCGGACGGGCCGGCCGCACGGCGGGCGCGGGCCGCGGCGCCCGGCCCGCGGCGGGCCGGGCGGCGGCGAAAGCTGCCGCCGGGACGTCCTGCGGCGGCGGCGCCCCGCACCGGGACAGGCCGCACGGGGACAGGCCGGGCGGGGACAGGCCGGGCGGGGACAGGCCGGGGCGGGGCGGGCCGGGCCGGGTGCGGTGGGGTGGCTGCACGGTGGTTCACGACGCCCGCCTCTCGTCATGTCGGCTGTGCGCCGGAGCTGCCCGGCAGCTGCCAGCCTAACGTCGCCGCAGGTGGGAGGCCTGTTCCCTCGAGCGGGTGTGGAGCGGTCCGCGAAGCGCTCTCGATTTCCTGCGACGGGCGGCGGGCGCTGCTGACCAGATACCGGCCGTGGACGAGATGGGTGGCCAAAATCCACCGCGCTGCGCCGTCCGGCTCGCCGGCCAGGACCGTACGGCCCTGCTCGTCACGGCAGAACCCGACCGCCGAGAAACGGCGCCGCATGCCGTGCCCGAGCGCCTTGGTGTAGGCCTCCTTGAGGGTCCACAGGTGCAGCAGCCGCAGCGCCCGCTCGTCCTCGCCCAGCGCGGCGAGCGCCGCGGCCTCGTCCGGGGTGCACACGTAGGGGTGCAGCAGCTCGAAGGAGGGCCGGCGGGTGACGGGCTCGGCGTCCACCCCGATCGGCCCGCTGCGGCTGATGCCGACCACGATCAGCTCGTCGGTGTGGGCCAGGCTCACCTCGGCCTCGGCCAGGCCGCGCAGATGCGGACGGCCGCCCGGCCGGTAGGCGAGGTCGAGGGCGTCCGCGGGAACCTGGAGCACGGCGGCCGCGGTGTGCTTGAGGACCATCCGGGAGACGGCGAACCGCAGCCGGCCCGCCGGGGCGGCCGTCTGCCGGTAACGCGGCCAGTCACGGCCGAGCAGGCCCCGCAGCCCGGGATCCAGCAGCGCCGCCGTCAGCCACTGCCCCCAGGTGGTGTGCACCAGGACATGGCCCTGCCCGGCGAGCTGGTCATGCACCTGCTCCCACGGCCCGTCCGGCCCCGCCACGTGCAACGGCCACCCCGACGACACCCCGGACAGCCCCCCTGCCCCCCACCCGGACACCAGCCCGGCCGGCACACCCGGCGGCAGCCCGGCCGGCAGACCCGGCGGCACACCGGACGGCGCAACAGGCGGCGCACCGGACGGCGCAACAGGCACAGGCGAGGCCTCTGGCGGCAGGCCGGAGGGCAGCCCGGGCAGCAGCGGGCCGGACACCCGCTCTCCCCCGCCGTCCCCCGCCCCGTTCCGCCCCGGCCCGCCGGAACCGTGTCCGCCGGAACCCGCCCCGGCGGACACAATCCCGGGAGGCGCAGCCCCGGGGGACATGGCCCCAGGGGGTGCGAGCCCGGGGGGTGCGAGCCCGGGGGGTGCGAGCCCGGGGGGTGCGAGCCCGGGGGGTGCGAGCCCGGGGGGTGTGGTCCCGGGGGGTGTGGTCCCGGGGGGTGTGGTGCTGCCCGGGCCGTCGGCCGGGCTGTGCCCGCTCACCACAGCAGCCGGGTGGCATACACGTCGCAGTCCACGCCGTGGCGGACGCGGCCGGCCAGTTCCGCCCAGACGGCGGCGCGCGGGTCGGGAACCGGTCCGGGCAGCGGCACGCCCAGCCGCCCGGCGATGCCCGACAGCGCGAGCAGCGCCCAGTGCGTACCGCCCAGAAACAGGCCACGGCCGTCGTCGGCGGCCTCCCTGACGCCGAGCACGGCGGCGGCCAGCCACAGCAGGGCCTGCCGGTCCGCCAGCGCCCGCGCCACCGGAGCGCCGGGGTCCACACCGGCCGTGCGGCACGGCCGGCGCAGCGCACGCTGCTCGGTCAGCAGCCGCCGGGCCAGCGCCCCCAGCGCGGCACGGTCCGCATCCACACCCTCCGGACGGGCGCCACCGGCACGCAGCAGACCCGACAGCACCACGCTGTCCCCACCCGGGCCGTCCCCGCCCGGCTCGTGCCCGTGCGGGGTGAAGCGGCCGGACCCGTGCCCGTCCGGGGTGTACCCGTCCCCCTGCTCCCCGACAGCGCCCACACCGGCAGCGGAGACGGAGACAGGGACGGAGACAGGGACAGGGACGGGGACAGGGGCGGGCGGGTCGGCGAGCCGGAAGAGGGCGGGAGCCGGGCCGCGGTACGGGACGCCGCGGTACGGGACACGGGACTCTTCGGCCGCCAGGGCCGGCAGGGCCCTGGCCAGACGGGCCTGCCAGTGCGCGGCGCCCGCCGCGTCCACCCCGGCCAGGGGAAGGTCGCGGATCAGCTTCGCGAGCATCCGGCCCCCGGTACTGGCGGGCCCGTGACCGCATTCGGCAAGGACCAGCCCCAGCTGCGCCAGTACGTCGGCCAGCACGGTCGGCACCACATAACCGGCCACCGCACCCAGCAGTCCCGCCCCCACCCCCCGGCCGAAACCGAAACCGGAACCAGAACCGGAACCGGAACCGGGACCGGGACCGGAACCGGGGCTGGGGCCGGAACCAGGACCAGGACCAGGGCCGGGACCGGGGCCGGGGGCGGGGGCGGGGGCGGGGGCGGCCGGGTGGCGCAGCGCCACGCAGGTCAGACTCTCGCAGGCCAGCAGGTCGGCAAAGGCGGCGGCGAGCACGGGCTGCCACTGCCGCAGGGCCGGTTCACCGCCGCGGCCGGCCACGGTGAGCGCGGCCTGGCGCAGCACGCTGCCGGCGGCCGCCACCAGGGCCGCCGGGCCGAGCAGCGCGGCGGGCACCGGACAGGACTCCGCGACCTGCCCCCGGGCACGCCCGGCAGGCGGCGTACCAGACGCACCGGACGTGCCGGACGTGCCCGCGGCATGCCCCAGGGCCAAATCCCGGCGCAGGAGCGGACGCAGGGCACGCACCCGCTGGTCGGCAGCGCGCACCTGTCCCAGACCGGCCGCCGCGAGAAGCGGGGCCGCCCGCCCGGCCCGGCCCTCCCCCGCCCCAGCAGACCCAGCAGACCCGGCAGGGGCGGCAGGGGCGGCAGACCCGGCAGGGGCGGCGGCGAGGGCGGGCAGGCTGTAGGGGTTGGCCGCATCGCGGGGATCGCCCAGCAGCGCCTCCAGCCGCAGCGCGGCGAGCCCCACCTCGAGCGGCGGCGGCAGCGCCGCATACCGGTGCGCCAGCCCTCCCGGCGCCGCCGGCCCGGCCGGGCCGGCGGCGCCCCCGCGCCTCCCGCTCCCCGTCTCCCCCCGCACCACCGGCCCAGACAGCGCGGGCGGCCCAGACGGCGCGGACCGCGGGGCCGGGGCCGCCGGCCGGGCCGGCGAGGCAGCAAGAGCAGGAACCGGACCAGGAGCAGGGCCAGGGGCAGGGGCAGGGGCAGGGGCAGGGGCAGGAGCCGGGGCAGGAGCCGGGGCAGGGGCAGGGGCAGGAGCCGGGGCAGAAGCAGGGGCGGGGGCGGGGGTGCTGGGCGCGGCGGGCTGGGTGACGGCCATGACCGGCCTCCTGTTCATCTGGTCACCAGTTCATCGCAGACGGCGGACGGTGCTCTCGGCATGCCACTTGGCCAGGCCCAGCACTTGGGTACTGGCACGCGACAGCCACGCACGGACATGGTCGCGGGCCTCGAGCAGGCCGGTACCCGCCCCGAGCACCGGGGCGACGGCCTCCTGCCGGAGCATCACCTGGTGGGCCGCGACGACCGTGACCCCGCACGCGTCCGGCAGCAGCGACCACTCACCGCTGTGCGCGGCGATCAGCTCGGGCATGCGTGTCTCCTTGTAGACGATCCGCCCGGCATGCGGGAAACACAGCCGCACCGCCTGCGTGCTCACCGTCCGCCCGCCCGGCGCGGCACAGGTGTCCAGGGACGCCACCTGGATCCCCGCCACGTCCTCGCGCACACTGGCCCACTCCACGTGCGGGAGGCACTCGGGCCAGTCGTCGATCCGGTAGAGGAAGTCATAGACCAGCTCCGCGGGGCCCTCGATCCGCACCCGCTCCTCGAACGACAGCAGCAGTTCATCCAGCTGCTCCCACCACTCGGCCGCCCGCCGCATCTCAGCGAGCCGGCGGTGCACCTCCGCCTCCGCCTCCCGGCGGGCACCAGCCCCGTCCGCAGCCGGCGCCACCGGCAGCCCGCGCTCCTGACGCAGGACCAGCACACACTCCCTCTCACCCGCCGGCCGCACACTCCACACCCCCGAGGTCACACTGCCCGGCCAGGCAGCGTCCTCCTGCTCGAACACGACCGCCCGGGCATCAGGGTGCAGCACCCGCCGGACATGCCAGGACCCAACCCGGCCACCCAGCACACCGCCCACACCGCCCGCACCGGCCGGATCGGCCGCACCACCGGCACCGGCCGCATCGGCCAGCTCCCACATCCGCAGCCGCTCCTGGACCCCGTCGAAATCGAAACGCTCGACATGCACGACCGAGGGCAAGAACACCGGCCAGCGGACAGCGTCGGCCAGCATCCCGTACACGACACCGGCCGGAGCAGCCACCCCCACCATGTACTCACAGGCGTGCACGCGCGACGACATGCCGGCCCCTCCTCCTCCAGGCACACCCCACCCTGCCCCCCGCCACTCGAGCCCGCCTCGCGCCCGCCCAGACCCCCACCCGACACCCCACACCGCCGACCGGACAACAGCACCACCACCGCCGCACGCCACCCACCACAGCCGCCACGCCCCACACAGCCGACACCCACAACACCCACGGCACGGGCGGCACGCACGGCACGGGCGGCACGGGCGGCACGGGCGGTTACGGCAGCGCGGCGGCACGGGCGAACGGGGCGCGGGGCCGGACGAGCGGGCGGCGTGGGGGGGCGGACGAGCGGGCGGCGTGGGGGGGCGGACGAGCGGGCGGCGTGGGGGGGCGGACGGGATGCGGGGGCGACCGGACGGCACGGGCGGGGTGAGGGCCGGACGGGCGGCTCGGACGAGGTGCAGGGCCAGACGGGCGGCTTGGGCGGGGTGGACGGACGGGATGCGGGGCCAACCGGACGGCACGGGCGGGATGAGGGCCGGACGCGCGGCACGGACGGGATGAGGGCCGGACGGGCGGCACGGGCGGGATGAGGGCCAGACGGGCGGCACGGGCGGGGTGGACGGACGGGATGCGGGGCCAACCGGACGGCACGGGCGGGATGAGGGCCGGACGCGCGGCACGGGCGGGGTGGACGGACGGGATGCGGGGCCAACCGGGCGGCACGGGCGGGGTGGGCGGCTCGGCCGCAAGCCCCCGGTACGGGGAGGACGGGGGGCGGGGGGCCGGGTGCGGGGCATGCGTCAGGTCCCGGCGGGAGGGGCCGGGACCTGGGCGGGAGCGGGGCGAGAGGAGGAGTCAGCCGACCGGGGCGAGGCGCCCGGTCCCCGTGGGACCGGTCCCCGTGGAACCCGGCCCCGCGGGACCGGGCGCGGTGGCCGGTGAGCCGTCCGGCCGGGCCATCAGGATGGAACGCTGCAACTTGCTCAGCGCCGCCGACGGTTCCAGGCCCAGACTGCGCACCAAAGTGGCGCGCAGCCGCTGGTAGGCGTCCAGGGCCTCACCCCGGCGCCCGGAACGGTAGAGGGCCAGCATGTACTGCCCGCACAGACTCTCGTGCGTGGGATAGCGGCTGACCAGCACGGTCAGCTCGGCCAGCAGCTCACGGTGGCGGCCCAGCCGCAGATCGGCCTCGATACGCTGGTCCAGCGCGCACAGCCGGCTCTCCTCCAGCCGCTTGACCTCAGTGGCCAGGTGCATCCCGGCATGCACATCGGCCAGCGGCGGCCCGGACCACAACGCGAGCGCGGCCCGCAGATGCCGGGCAGCCCCGGGGAAATCAGCAGCGTCCATCGCCCGGTAACCCAGCCCGGCCAGCCGCTCGAACTCCCGCACGTCACTGCCGCCCTCACCACTCTTGAGGAGATAACCGCCCGGCACGGTCAGCAGCACATCCTTGGCCGTACGGGCATCAGCCGCATCCCGCCTAAGCGCCACAGTGATCAGCTCACGCAACTGCAGAATGTACGTCTGCAGAGTGGGCCGCGCACTACGCGGCGGCCTGCCGCCCCACAACTCCTCACTCAACATGCCCACCGGCACCATCTGATCGGCCTGCAAAACCAGCAGCGCCAGCACCTGCCGCGGCTTGGGAGCGGTCGGAGTGATCGAAACACCCCTCTCCCGCACCGCAAGTGTGCCCAGTATGTCGGTGTCCACGCCGTCTCCCCTGTCCGTCCACTGCGCTCTACCGGCCCCCGGGACCCCGTCCACACCCAGACCCCCGAAAACCCCGAACCCTCCCGAACCCCAAACCCCGGGACCCTCCCGAACCCCGGACCCCGGACCCTCCCGGACCCCGGCCCCGGAACTCCCGCAACCCGCACCACCCGCCCGGCCCACCAGACCCGCACCACCCCAGCCCCGCACCACCAGACCACCGGCACCGCCAAGCCCCGCCTCCCCAGGCCCCGACCCTGCCCGACCCCGGACTCCCCAGACCACCGGACCCCGACCCTGCCGGGCCCCGGACCTGCCGGACCCCGGACTCCCCGGGCCCCGACCCTGCCGGGCCCCGGACTGCCGGACCCGGGACTCCCCGGGCCCCGACCCTGCCGGGCCCTGGACTGCCGGGCCCCGACCCTGCCGGGACTCCGTCTGCCAGTACCCGATCCTGCCGGGCCCCGATCCAGCCGGGCTCCGATCCTGCCGGGCCCCGATGCCGCCGGGCCTCCGTCTGCCGGTACCCGGTCTCTCCGGGCCCCGATGCTGCCGGCGGGCCGGCCCGGGGGGGCGCGCCCGTCGTCCGGGATCCACCCGACACCACCGAGTAAAAAACAGCACGGACGGTATGTCAATCTCAAACCAGCGGTCTTGTTTTCTCTCCGCCGACGCTCGAGATCCCCTCGAGAGAACCCGACTTCCGACACATAAGCGTCCTGACCGGGCGGGATTCCGGCTGCCGCGGCCACTCTGCCGGCGGTTTGACTTTCCCATTGCCGGACCATGCGGTCTGTTTACCTGGGGGTGCGGTCGGCTCCAGCGGCCCGGGGACCGGGCAGGACCGGCAGCCGGCGCGAGGGAGCCGCGAGGCCCGGCAGCAGCAGGGCCCAGAACTGCTCCACCAGATGCGAAGAGGAACGCACACGGTGACGGGAGGCAAGCCGGCCGAACCCGGCAACGGAAGCAACCACAGCCACCGCGGCCGCCTCCGGAGACACCCCCCGCGCCAGCTCCCCCGCACCCTGCGCCTCACGCAGCAGCGCATGCACCCACTCACTCCACCACCGCCCCGGCCCCTCCGCACTCTTACGCGAAGGATCACCACCCAGCTCGAACCCGGCCCGCAGCACCGGATCCACCGCCAGCGCCGCCACCAGATCCCCACTGACATCCACCAACAACTGCAACCCACCCCCACCCCCGGCCCCGGCCCCGGCGCCCTCCCGCACCACCAGCCGCTGCACCGACACCGTCGCCACCGCCTCCACCTCACGAGCCAGAAGATCCTTACTCGGGAAATGGAAATGCAGCGCCCCGGTACTCACCCCCGCCCGCCTGCTGATCACCGGCAACGACGCCAGCGCATACCCGTCCTCCGCAAACACCTCAGCCGCCGCCCACACCAAAGCCCGACGCGTCCGCACCGCCCGCACCTGCCTCACCACCCCACCCCACCTCCCCACACCAACCACCACCAGCCACACCCCAACCTACCAAACCGCACGCCCGGTATGTTTCCCACTCCGCACCCCACCCCAACCCCGGCACCACACACAAACCCAACCCACCCCCACAGCCACACCACCAAGCCCCGCACCACCAACAAGCCCCCACCACCAGCCCGCACCACCGGCCCGCACCACCAGGCCGGGCACCACCGGAAGAACACCCCCGCCCACCCGGCCCGACCCCTCACCCAGCCCGCCCGGCCGCCCCGCACCCTCCACCACCGGGACCCGCACACAACCAACGACACAGACCAGCCCGGACACAGCAGCCAAAGACACACGAACGCACGAACGCAAAGACCCACGGACGCACGGACGCACGGACGCACGGACGCACGGACGCACGGCACCAGAAGAGGGGCCACCCCCACACGCCCGCCCCACGGTCAACGGCAGCACTCGACACCCACTCGCACCCGACCAGAGCCCCCACCCCACCACCACACACCCAGGGCCGGAACCAGCCACACAAGAACCAGACCCCCAGGCCCAGAACCGGGACCAGCCACACAAGAACCAGACCCAGAGCCGGGACCAGGCACACAGGAACGAGACCCCCCGGCGGACCAGGACCGGGACCAGCCACACAGGAACGAGACCCCCGGGGGCCCAGGGCCGGGACCGGCCACACAGG
>NZ_JBIVXA010000017.1:0-207565 GCF_044768965.1 Streptomyces sp. NPDC090798 | reverse complement strand
ACACCGTCTACCGGGACGAACCCGCCCTCTGGCAACGCGACACCGACCCCGCCGGCTTCACCTGGATCGCCGGGGACGCCGCCGACGACAACGTCCTCGCCTTCCTCCGCCACGACGCCCACGGCACCCCCCTATTGGCCGTCTCCCACTTCTCCCCCGTCGTCCGCCACGACTACCGCCTCGGCATCCCCGAGTCCATCCCCGCCTGGCACGAAGTCCTCAACACCGACGCCGCCCGCTACGGCGGCAGCGACGTCCACAACCCCCACCTCCGGACGCACGACGGGGGCCTGCGCCTGACGCTCCCCCCGCTGGCCACCATCTGGCTCCGCCCCGCCTGAGGCCTCGTCCTGAAACGCCGGACGGGCTGAGAGATGCGCGCCAGCGCTCTCAAGGGGCGCGGGGAACTGCGCGACCAGCCCCCACCGGCCCGCAGCCGACGAACAACCCGCGAAGGAACCGGTCAGGGAGAGGTCGGCTTGCCCGCCGTGCCGATCCACGTGTGGAACAGCGCGCCGAGATCCTTCCCGGACAACCGCTCGCAGAGGTGAACGAACTGGGCGGTGGTGCCGTGTCCGCCACGGTGCTCCGTGGCCCAGGTCCGCAGGATGCGGAAGAACACCCCGTCCCCCACAGCCGTACGCAGCTTCTGCAGCGCCATCGCACCCCGCGCGTACACGGGCGTGTCGAAGATGTGCGCCCCACTGCCGGGGTCCGCCGGCGGAAACGCCCACAGACCGCTGCCGGCAGGACTGGCGTACAGGGAGTCGAACGTCTGCTGCGCCGTCTTGCCACCGTGCTGCTCGGCGTACAGCCACTCGGCATACGTAGCGAAGCCCTCGTTGAGCCAGATGTCCTTCCACGCGGTGAGGCTGACGGAGTCCCCGAACCACTGGTGCGCGCTTTCGTGGACGAGGGTGCTCAGGTCGGGCGCGGAGTCGTACACGGGACGCGTCTGGGTCTCCAGCGCGTATCCGACCTGCGGAGCCCGGTCGACGATGGCCCCGGCGGCCCGGAAGGGGTAGGGCCCGAAGACACCGCTCTCCCACGCCAGTACGGACGGCAGCTTCTTCAGTACGGGCGCCGCGGCGGTCGCCTCACGGGGGTCGACGGCGTTGTAGACCTTGAGTCCGTCGCGGGTGGTGTACTGCTCGACCTTGAACTTCCCGACCGTCGCCGTGGCGAGGTAGGCCGCCATCGGCTCGGACTGCCGCCAGCGGAAGGTCGTACGGCCGTGGCTGGTCGACTGTCCGCGGAGTATTCCGTTGGCCACGGCGGTGTGTCCCTTGGGGACGGTGATGGTGAAGTCGTAGGAGGCCTTGTCCTTGGGGTGGCTGTTGGCGGGGAACCACGTCATGGCGCCCTGCGGTTCGCCGGCCACGAACGCGCCGTCGTCGGTGGGGATCCACCCGTCCAGGGAACCGTCCGGGTCGGTGGCCGGCTTGGGGGTGCCCGAGTAGGTGACGGTGACTCGGAATTCCTGGTTCCGCCGGAGTGAGTGGCGGGGGGTGACCACCAGTTCCTGGCCGTCACGGCGGTAGGACGCCTTGGCGTGGTCGACGGTGACGCCGGTGACCTTCAGCCCTTTGAGATCGAGGTCGAAGCGGGTCAGTCGCTGGGTGGCCCGGGCGGTGATGACCGCTTTGCCGTCGAGGTGGCGGCTCTGGGGGTCGTAGCCGAGAGTCAGGTCGTAGTGCCGGACGTCGTAGCCGCTGTTGCCCGAGAGCGGGAAGTACGGGTCCCCCGCACCGGACGCGCCCACCGTACCGGCCGCCGCCGGGCCCGCCGCGACGAGCAGAGCCGCGACGGCGACGGGAACCGCGGCGACAACTGCCTCTCTGCGAAGGACAGTTGTGCGTCTGGTGGTCTGATGCGGACGTGGCGTCACGTTGGCTCCTCCGGTGCGACGGTGATCAGGTGATGACGTGATCAATGGCGCACAGCCTATGAGCCCCGCGGGCCGGTAACCCTCATCATCTGGTCAAGTCGTGATCGAGGGCGATGCAGAAGGAAGGCGTACGGGGGCGTGGAGGCGTCCAAGGGCGAGCCTGCCAAGCGACGCGACCGAACGGTCCGGATCAGCGGGCCAGGCGGCCCAGCAGGGACGAGGCGGACACGATACCGAGGGCGGCGGCCAGGACGAGGACGCCGTAGTCGAGGGCCAGGTGGGCGTGTGTGCCGAGCAACAGGCCGCGCAGCGCGTCCACCTGATAGCTCAGCGGATTGACCTTGCTGACGGCCTGGAGCCAGCCGGGCATGACCGCGACCGGGTAGAGGGCGTTGGAGCCGAAGAACAACGGCATCGTGATGGCCTGGCCGATGCCCATCAGCCGGTCCCGGGTGAGCACGATGCCCGCGATGGTCATCGAGAGACAGGAGAAGAAGGCGGAGCCCAGCACGACGGCCACCGCCACGCCCAGCAGACGGAGCGGGTTCCAGGTCATCGCCACCCCGAGCAGCGCCGCGATGACGACGACCACCACCGCCTGGATCAGCGCCTTGACCCCGGCGGCGAAGGCCTTGCCGGTGATGAGCGCCGAGCGCGGGGTCGGGGTGACGAGCAGTTTGGTGAGGATCCCGGCGTCCCGCTCCCAGATGATCATGATGCCGTAGAAGATGGCGATGAACATCGCGGACTGGGCGATGATGCCGGGCGCCAGATAGTCGAGATAGGGGATGCCGCCGGTGGGTATCGCCCTGATCCGGGTGAAGGTCTCGCCGAAGATCAGCAGCCAGAGCGCCGGCTGGACCGCCCTGGTGTACAGCTCGGTGCGGTCGTGGCGCAGCTTCTGCAGCTCGACCGCGCACATCGCGCCGACCCGAGCGGGCAGCACCCGCCAGCCGGTACGGGCCCGTGGTGGGACGACGAGCAGGTCGAGGCCGCCCGGGTGGACGCGCTCAGCCGACACGGGACGCTGTACGACGGGTGCTTCGGACATCGCTGAAGTCTCCTGACTGTTCGTCGAGGCCGCTGCCGGCGATGTCGCGGAAGACGTCCTCCAGCGTGGGCAGTTCACCGTTCTTCCCGGCGCCGCGCCGCTCGCCGAGGCCCCTGCGCAGCTCGTCGGGGGTGCCCAGGGCACGGACGCGGCCGCGGTGCATCAGCGCGACCCGGTCGCAGTACTGGTCGGCCTCGTCCATGTAGTGGGTCGTCACGAGGACGGTCATTCCGGTGGCGGCGCGTACGGCGTTGATGTGCTCCCACACGCTCGTGCGGGCGATCGGGTCGAGGCCGATGGTCGGCTCGTCGAGGATCAGCAGCCGGGGCGCGCTCACCAGTGCCTGGGCGAGTTCGAGGCGGCGGACCATGCCGCCGGAGTACGTCTTGGCGAGCCGGTCGGCCGCGTCAGTGAGGTCGACCGCCGCGAGCGCCTGCTCGACGCGTGCCGCGCGCTCCTTGCGGGAGACGTCGAAGACGCGGGCGAACAGGACCACGTTCTCCCGGCCGGTGAGCCCGGCGTCGGCGGACAACTGCTGCGGTACGTAGCCCAGCAGGCGGCGTACCGCCATGCGTTCGCGGGTCGCGTCGTGCCCGAAGACGCGGACCATGCCGTCGGGGACCGGCAGGAGTGTGGTGATGCAGCGGATCGCGGTGGTCTTGCCCGCGCCGTTGGGCCCGAGCAGTCCGAACACCTCTCCGTCGTGGACGGAGAGGTCGAGCCCGTCGACCGCGGTGGTCTCGCCGAAGGCGTAGACGAGCCCGGCACAGCTGACGGCCTCCGCCCCGGCATCCCCCACCGTCTCCTCGGCGGGGTCTCCCCCGCCCGTCGAGTTCCGCGTCATGTCTCCTCCGCCTCCTCGTGCAGGTTCACCGCCAGCTTGCGGAGGGCAGGAAGGGCCGCCTCCAGGGCCGCTCGGTCGGCCTCGTCGAGCCGGGCCACCTGACGGCGCACGAGAGCCGCGCGCCGCTCGCGCCAGTCGCGCAGCCGTGCGTCCGCCGCCGCTGTGGGCAGCAGGCGTGCCGCCCGCCGGTCGGCCGGGTCCGTCTCGCGGTTCAGATAGCCGTCCCGCGCCAGTTGGTTGACCAGCGTCGAGACCGAATTGCCCGCCAGGTAGAGCTCCTTGGCGGCTTCCGACACACGGATGCCGGGACGGGCCACGACCAGCCGCAGCAGCTCGACCTCGGCGCCGCGCAGCCGCGGCGCGGTCATGCCGCTGCGCAGTCGCCGCCGGATCAGTCGCTGCACTCCGGCCAGGGCGTCTGCCAGTGCATCGGAAAGGCTTTCGGACTCCACGTTCCGAGAATAGCTCTGTATCAGAGGTAATGAGGGAAAGGGAGGGTCAAGAAGAAGGGGAGGGTCAAGAACCGCTCAGGGGCAGGCACGCCCGCCGGGGCACGGCGGGCCGCACCCCCTGGTGGAGAGCCCGGCCCGCGTGATGGAGTTTCCCCAGCCCACTCCGGGTGCCGGTAGCGCCAGCAGAAGGAGACCTCCGTGACCGCGATCGAGACCGATGCCGCGCCGCCGTGGCCCCATCCTCCGGTGAAGGTCGGACTGGTCGGTGCCGGGCCCTGGGCACGGGCCGTGCACGCGCGCGTGCTCGCCGCCGGGCCCGAGACACGGCTGACCGCGGTATGGGCGCGGCGCGCCGAGGCGGCCCGGGAGACGGCCGAGCCGTACGGTGCCGCCGCGGTCGCACGTTTCGAGGAGCTGCTCGACGGCTGTGAGGCGGTCGCGTTCGCCGTTCCGCCCGCGGTGCAGGCGGAACTCGCTCCGCTGGCCGCGAAGGCGGGCAAGGCACTGCTTCTGGAGAAGCCGCTCGGTGTGGATCTGGCGTCGGCGCGGCGCCTCGCCGACGCCGTCGACGAGGCCGGGGTCGTCTCCCAGCTCGTCCTGACCAACCGCTACCACCCGGCCACCCGGGAGTTCCTGAGCAGAGCGCGGGAGCTGGAGATCACCGGAGCGCGTTCGTTTCTCCTGCACGGGGCGTTCCTGGGCGGTGAGTTCGCCACCACCTGGCGGCTCGAGCATGGGGCCCTGCTCGACCTGGGTCCTCATCTTCTGGATCTCCTGGACGCCGCCGTCGGACCGATCGTCCGGGTCCGCGGCACCGGTGACCCCCGCCGCTGGATCGAGCTGACCTGCGAGCACGCCAATGGTGTCGTCAGTCAGGCCTCACTGTCCGGATCGGTCCACGTCGAGCACGGCACCACGCGCGTCGAACTCTTCGGTCCGCAGGCCCCGCTGGTGTACGACCCCGCCGAACTCGACCACGAGGAGACCTGGCCGGTGCTGCGCCGGGACTTCGCCACGGCCGTACGCACCGGGGTGTCCGGCGAACTCGACGTCCATCGGGGACTTCACCTCCAGACGCTGATGGCGCAGGCTTCGGAGAGCTGACGCCCGGGCCGCAACGGGCCGGGCGTTCCAGGCACAGCGGGGAAGGTCAGGTGTAGCGCCGCAGCGCCGGCGCCGTGACGGCGAGGATCGCCATGGCGACGACCACCAGCAGTCCGCCGCCCGCGACGGCGGTGCGGGCGCCCAGGACGGAGCCGGCCGTTCCGTGCAGGACGTCGGCCAGCCGCGGGCCGCCCGCGACCACCACGGTGAACACGCCCTGCATCCGGCCGCGCATCTCGTCCGTGGCGGCCGACAGCAGGATCGCGCCGCGGAAGACCATGGAGACCATGTCGGCGACCCCGGCGGCGGCGAGGAACGCCACGGCCACCCAGAGGCTGGTGCTCAGGCCGAAGCCGGTGATCGCCGCTCCCCAGGCCATCACCGCGGCGATCACCATGAGCCCGTGCCGCCGGGCCCGGGAGAACGTGCCCGACATCAGTCCGCCGATCACCGCGCCGATCGGGACCGCCGCGAACAGCAGGCCGAGCGCGAGCCCTTCCCCGTAGGGCGCGTACGTCTCGGCGGCCAGCTGCGGGAACAGGGCCCTGGGCATGCCGAGGACCATGGCGATGATGTCGGCGAGGAAGGACAGCAGCAGCACCTTGTGCAGCGCGATGTAGCGGAAGCCGGCGGCGACCTCGCTCCAGCCCGCCCGTTTGGCCGCGGAGCCCGTCAGGGGCGGCAGTGCCGGCAGCCGCATCACCGCCCACACGGTGACGCACAGCGCCAGGGCGTCGATCAGATAGAGCTCGCCCAGGCCGATGACGGGGATCAGGGCACCCGCGAGCAGCGGTCCCGCCACCAGGCCCGTCTGCATGACGGTCGAACCGAGCGCGTTCGCCGCGGGCAGTTCGTCCTCGGGGACGAGCCGGGCGATGGAGGCGTTGCGGGCAGGGGAGTTCAGACCGAAGAAGGCCTGCTGGAGGGCGAGCAGCGCCATCAGGACGAGCACCGAATCGAGGCCGACGACGGCCTGTACCCAGAACAGCACCGAAGTCACGGCTATGCCGGTGTTGGTGATGAGGAGCAGCTTGCGCCGGTCCATGCTGTCGGCGACCGCGCCGCCCCACAGCGCGAAGACCACGAGCGGCAGCAGTCCCGCCAGGCTCGCGTAGCCGACCCAGGCCGAGGAGCCGGTGATGTCGTAGATCTGCTTGGGCACGGCGACGGCGGTGAGCTGGCTGCCCACCGCCGTGACGATGGTGGAGGACCAGAGCCTGCGGTACGCGGGGCGGCGCAGCGGGCGGGTGTCCATCGCCCAGCGGCGCCAGCCGGTGCGCTCCGCCCGGGCCGCTCCCGCCGTCTCGTCGTGTTCGGCGGATCCGGCCGCCGAACCGCTCCCGGCCCCGCCGTCCGTCCCGCCGCCGGTCCCGCTCTCCGCCCCGTCCGTACTGCTCTTGCTCGTGTCCACGGCCGTCCTGGCTGCTCGATACATCTTTCCGTTGTCAGGGTTCACTATCGCGTACGCCGTCTCAGGCGTCGGCGATCAGCAGGGTGCCCATGGTGATCATCGTCGCGGCGACCACACCGTCCAGGACCCGCCACGACGACGGCCGGGAGAGGAAGCGGCCGAGCAGCCGGGCGCCGAAGCCCAGCGCGGCGAACCAGCACAGGCTGGCCAGTGCGGCCCCGAGTCCGAAGGTCCAGCGCAGCGGGCCGCGGTCGGCCGCGAGGGAGCCGAGCAGGAACACGGTGTCGAGATAGACGTGCGGGTTGAGCCAGGTCATCGCCAGACAGGCGAGGACGATCTGCCGCCGGGAGCCCGCCGTGCCGGCCGCCGCCTCCAGCGCCGAGGGCCGCAGCACCCGCCGCGCGGCCAGGATTCCGTAGCAGAGGAGGAATCCGCCGCCGATCAGTCCGACCGCCGTGAGCGCCTCGGGCCGGGCCACCACCACCGCGCCGACCCCGCCGACCCCCAGCGCGATGAGCAGCGCGTCGGACACCGCGCAGATGCCCACCACCGCCAGGACCGCTTCGCGGCGGATCCCCTGGCGCAGGACGAAGGCGTTCTGGGCGCCGATGGCGACGATGAGGGTGAGGCCGGTGCCGAACCCGGCGGCCGCGGCGGTCAGTGCGTTGTTCATGTCGGAGACGCTAGGAACACGGCCGTCAAGAGTACAGCTAAAGATTCTTACGTATCATTAGCGGCCGTGATGACGGATCTCCCCCTCGACCAGGTGCGCACCTTGCTCGCGGTGGTCGACGAGGGCACCTTCGACGCGGCGGCCGCCGCCCTGCATGTGACGCCCTCGGCGGTCAGCCAGCGTGTCAAGGCACTCGAACAGCGCACCGGCCGGGTCCTGCTGATGCGGACGAAGCCGGTGCGTGCGACCGAGTCCGGCGAGGTCGTCGTGCGGTTCGCGCGCCGGCTGGCCCGGCTGGAGCGCGACGCCCGTACCGAGCTCGGCATGAGCGAGGCCGGAGAGCCGACGCGGCTGTCGATCGCGGTGAACGCCGACTCGCTGGCGACCTGGTTCCTGCCCGCGCTCACCCGCGTACCGGGCGAGCCGCGGCTCTGTTTCGAACTGCGCCGTGAGGACGAGGACCACACGGCCGCCCTGCTGCGCGAGGGGGTGGTGATGGCGGCGGTGACCTCGTGGCCTGACCCGGTGGCGGGCTGTTCCGTGCGCGCCCTGGGCCGCATGCGGTACCAGGCGGTGGCCGGCCCGGACTTCGCCGGGCGGTGGCTCGGCACGGGGACGGGCACGGGGACGGGTGCGGGGCTGGGCGAGCTGATCGCCGACGCTCCGGTGGTGGCCTTCGACCGGAACGACGATCTCCAGGACGAGTTCGTCCGGGGCCTGCGGGGCGGTCCCGGCGCGAGCGCGCTGCGGCATTTCATGCCCACCTCGGAGGGGTTCGTGGACGCCGTCGTCGCCGGACTGGGCTGGGGCTTGGTACCCGAGGTGCAGGCCGAGCCGCTGCTGCGGGCCGGGCGGCTGGTCCGCCTCGCGCCGGACCGGATCGTCGACGTACCGCTGTTCTGGCAGCAGTGGAAACTCGACTTCCCGGCCCTCGCGGCAGTCGCCGAGGCCGTGGCGGCCGTCGCCGCGGAGACGCTGAGGCCCTGAGACGCTGAGACGCTGAGCACCAAAATCGGGAGGCCTCGGAGGCGCCGAGACCCCGTGGCGCCGTGGAGAAACAGCTGCGCGGGGCTCCTGGACGGCGCGCGGGCGCGGTATCTTCGCGCTGGGCGAAGCTGAGTACGGCCGCACACGGCCGGATGCGGCCGAGTGCACGTCCAAGCGACCATCACGGCTGAGGCGTCAAGGTGCGGGTGGGTACCCGCCGGGCGCATTCTTGCTGTGGAATCCCCCTGACGGCGGGCGGACGAGGGCAGACCGATGACTGGGAGCGCCGAGCGTGAGGACCAGGCGCTGAATAGCCTGGCCGCCCTGCTCAGCGGGGCCGTGGCGGACGCGATCCGGGCGGCCCGCGGCTTCGCGGGGGGCGTGTACCTGCGCTCCAGCACCCCCGAACTGCTGCGGCTTGCCGTGCTGGCCGGGTTGCCAGGGCAGTTGTTCCGTCCCTGGTGGCGCATGCCCCTGGACCGGCCGTTCCCGGCCGCCGACTCCCATCGGACGGGCACGGAGGTGCTGCTCGCCGACGCCACGGAGACGATGCGCCGCTATCCGCAGCTCGCGGCGGGGCTGCCGTTCCAGTTCGGTTCGCTGTACGTCCCCGTCGTGAGCGCTTCCTCGTCCTTCGGGGTCCTGACGGTGCTGCGTCCCGCGGCCTCGGACGCCACCGACGTACTGCCGGACCGTGACCGGATGACGGCGGTGGCGGAGAACCTGGGGACGGCTCTGTCGATCCTGGAGAAGGACGGCGGCGAGGTCGTCTGGGACGGGGAGCCGATGTGCGTACGGCCGCCCGCCGAGCGTCTGCCGCCTCGCTATGTCGGGCGGTTCACCTGGGCCCCGGCCACGGGCGAGGTCACCGGGGACGACGCGCTGTGGGCCCTGCTCGGCACCGACGCCAAAGCCTTTCCCGGGACGCCGCAGGCGCTCACCCACACGCTGGCCCTCGACGATCCGCATGTGCTGCTGGCCGCGCTGCACGAGACCGCGGCGGGGCGCCCCCCGGCCCACCCGCTGCCCGTACACACGGTGAACGGCGGGCTGCGGCTACTGGAGTTGTGGACCTCGGGCAACGCGCTCGTGCCCCCGTACGCGGTCAGCGGCGCGGTGGTCGATCCGGGCCCGGGCCCGGCGGCGGACGGCGCCGCGGACCTGCTCCCCGAGGGCGTGTTCGCACTGGACCGGCTCGGGCTGATCACCTACGTCAATCCGCGCGCCGCCGAGCTCCTCGGCCGGCCGCGGCCGGAACTGCTGGGGCGACCGCTGTGGCAGGCCGTGCCCTGGCTGGACCAGCCGTCCTACGCGGATCATCTGCGCGGCGCGCTGCTGTCACCGGAGCCGGTGCACTTCCAGGTCGCCCGCCCGAGCGGGGGCCGCCGGACACCCGCGGCGGCCCCCGACGACACCTGGCTGACGATGTCCGTGTATCCCGGCCCCGGCAGTCTGACCTGCAAGCTGATCCCGATGGGGCGGGTCGCGGACACCACGGAGGCCCCCGAGGCCGCACCGCTCCACGGCCCGCCCGCGGCGAACGGGTCCGACATCGCCGAGCCGACGGCCGGCATCGCCACGACGGCGCTGTACCAGCCCATCGTCCTGGCCATGGCCCTGACCGAGGCCGTGACGGCCCGGCAGGTGTCCGAGACCGTGATGCGGGAACTGCTGCCCGCGTTCGGCGGACGGCGCCTCGCCATCTACCTGTTGCAGGACCGGCGCCTGTACCTGGCCTGGGAGACCGGCTTCCCGCAGGGGTTCCTCGCGCCCTTCGACGGGGTGGGTCTTGACGCCAAGCTCCCCGGGGTGGAGACGCTCACCAGCGGCCGCCCGCTGTTCTTCGAGTCGATGCCCCAGCTGGCCGCCGCCTACCCCGGCATCCCGCTGGACGCCAAGGTGGGTGCCCGGGCCTTCCTGCCGCTGATCGCCTCGGGACGGCCGGTCGGTTCCTGCATCCTCGGCTTCGACCGTCCGCGCGGCTTCAGCACGGAGGAACGTTCCGTGCTGACGGCGCTCACCGGACTCATCGCGCAGGCCCTGGAGAGGGCGCGGCGCTACGACTCCGAGGCCGCCCTCGCCCGTGGCCTCCAGGAGGCACTGCTCCCGCACCGGCTGTCGGCGCACCCGCAGGTGGAGACGGCCGGGCGCTATCTGTCCGGCACCAAGGGGATGGACGTGGGCGGCGACTGGTACGACGTCGTGGAGGCCGGTGACGGGCTGGCCCTGGTCATCGGCGACGTCCAGGGCCACGGCGTCCAGGCGGCGGCCACCATGGGCCAACTAAGAAGCGCGGTACGGGCGTTCGCGCTCAGCGACCACCCTCCGGACGAGGTGATGAGCCATACCAACCGGCTGCTCATCGACCTCGACCCGGGCCAGTTCGCCAGTTGCTGCTATGTCAGGCTGGACCCGGTGACCGGAGTCGCCCGGGCCGCCCGCGCAGGTCACCCGCAGCCCCTGCTGCGCCACCCCGACGGCCGCACCGAGCTCCTCGACCTGCCGGGTGGCGTGGTGCTCGGCGTGGCCCCGCGGGCCCGCTACCCGGTGACGGACCTGCTGCTGGAACCCGACGCCGTGCTGGCCCTCTACACGGACGGTCTGGTCGAGCGCCCCGGGGCCGACATCGACGACGGGATCGAGAAGATCCGCGCGACGCTGTCCCGCACGGGCACCCCGCACGCCCGGCCCGGCGCCTCCTCCCTGTCCCGCGCCGCGGACCTGCTGACCGAAGAGGCCCGGCAGGCCACCGAGCGCCCCGACGACATCGCGCTGCTGCTCACCACCCGCCGCTCCACACGGGACGACCGCCGCTGACGCGACGGCCCTCGCCCGCGAACCCGAGCGTGTCGGGTACGCCGGAAGGAGTACTTCTCCTCCGCCACCGGGCCCGAAGAGGAGTCCGGAACTTGAAGAGCACTTCACCGCAGGGCCTTGAACGGTCCTTCCAGAGCCGCCCACTGCAACAGCATGATCGTCTTGGCGTCGGCGATCTCCCCGGAGCGGATCATGGTCAGTGCGGTGCGGAAGGGCAGTTCGACGATCTCGATGTCCTCGCCCTCCTCGTCGAGGCCGCCGCCTTCGTGGGTGCGGGTGGACCGGCCGTAGGCGGCGGCGTAGAAGCTGACCCGCTCGGTGACCGAGCCCGGGCTCATGTAGACGTCGAAGACGTGCTGCACCTCGCCGACGGTGTGCCCGGTCTCCTCGATGACCTCGCGCCGTACGGCGACCTCGGGATGCTCGTCGTCCTCGTCGAGCAGGCCGCCCGGGGTCTCGACCAGCATGCCGTCGGGATGGCCGTTGGTGTACACGGGGTAGCGGAACTGCCTGGTCAGCAGCACGGTTTCGCGCTCGGCGTCGTACAGCAGGAGGGTGGCTCCGTTGCCGCGGTCGTGCGTCTCGCGTTCCTGGGTGCTCCAGGTGCCGTCGGCGTGCTGGAAGTCGAAGGTGGTGGTGCGCTCCACGTACCAGTGGCTGGACAGCAGGGTCACTTCACGGACCTTGACCCGTGGGTTGCCGGTCAGATCGCGGCCGACGCGGTCGAGTCCGGTACGGCCCCGGCGGTCCGGGGCGTCGATGCCTGCGGTCATCGGGTGCGGGCCGGGCAGCGGCGGGAGAAGTGGTTCATGACCACTGTCTACCATCCCGGCCCGAACATCGAGGCCACAGCGGGGCCTCGCCCGTCTAGGCTCACGGCATGGAACAGACGGAGATCATCCTGCGCGCCATCGGCGTGCTCACCGAGACCAACGCGATGGTGCGCAGGATCGCCCAGGACGAGAACGCCGAGGCCGAGTCGACCGAGACCCAACTGGGCGCGCTCGTCACGGAGGTGTTCCCCAGGGTGGAGGTGCCTGGGGACGCCGGTCCCGCGGAGGCCGGGCAGGCCGTCGCGGACGCCTACCTCCCCGCCACCATCTCTCTCGTGGGCGCCTTCGCGTTCCTCTTCTCCGAACTCGCCGACCTCCACGACTCCGGACGCACCGACGTCAAGACGGCGGACCTCCTCCAGGACCTCGCCCTGCGCATGTCGAGGGCCGACAACACCTAGAAGGACGCCGTCAGGGCTGTCCCGGTCCCGGGAGAGGCCGGCGCGGGGACTTCCGGGCCCAGGCGTTCCTCGGTGCGGAACGCCTGGGCGCCGGTCAACTCTTCTGCTCCACGCGCACCCAGTCGACCTCGGCCCGCACTCCCCCGGCCGCGACCTGATCGACACTGGACTGCGGCAGCCCCCAGTACGGAGTGGTGACCTTGTTCCATCCCGCGGGGTAGGCGCCGCCCAGGGCGAGGTTGAGGATGACGTACTGGTTGTGGTCGAAGACCCATGCGCCGCGGGTCGATTCCAGCTTGTTGCGCGTCGTCTCCTGGACCAGGGCGTCGTCGACGTAGAAGCGCATGGCCGTCGGTGTCCACTCCACGGCGTACGTGTGCCACTGGTCGGCGCGGCCCCCCGCGGGGTAGGTCTGGCGGGCACCGATGTTGCCGTCGGCCGAGTAGCCGGGGCCGTGCAGGGCCGTGCTGGTCCAGTCCCCGTAGCCGATGTTCTCCATGATGTCCGTCTCACCGGACGCCGGCCACGAGACGGACGGGTCGTCGACGTTGCTGCCCAGCAGCCAGAAGGCGGGCCAGAAGCCGTCCCCGACCGGCAGTCTCATCCGCGCGCTGACCCGGCCGTAGGTGAAGTCGAACTTGGTGTTGGTGTCGATCCGCCCGGAGGTGAAGTCGTAGGTCCCGCCGCCCGCCTGGGTGCAGCCCTTGCAGTACTTGGCCTTCAGGAGAAGGCTCCCGTTCTGGGTGCTGATGTTGTCGGTGGAGTCGACGTACGCCTGCGACTCCCCGTTGACCGGTCCCATCTCCTGGCCCGTTCTGACGACGCGCCACTTGGAGCGGTCGAGACTCGCGCCCGTGAAGTCGTCGAAGAACGTCGTCCGGTACGTGCCCGACTGTTCCCCGGGCAGTGCGGGGTACGCGGCGGCGGCACTGCCTCCCGTGCCCCAGACCTGGAACTCGTAGAGGGAGTAGCCGAACTGGGCCGTCGCGGGCGCGGGGTTGTAGAAGGACCGGCGTTCCTTGCCGAGCATCCGCACATAGCGGCCGGTCGCGGGCTGCGGGAGGGTGACGGAGTCGTGGCGGCCCACCGCGTCCGCGGGGGACTTCACGTCGGCGCGGCGGGCGGCGACCTCGGCGGCCGACGGCTGGTACACGGTGCGCCAGGTTCTGTTGTCGTCGGAGACCTGGAGTTGGTAGTCGACCGCGTAGGCCGCCTCCCAGTACAGGTCGACGGTGTTGATGGTCGAGGTAGCGCCCAGGTCGACGGAGATCCACCGGTCGGCGTTCCAGTCACTGGACCAGCGGGTCGAGTCGGCCTTGAGGTCGGCCGGCCAGCCTCCGTCGGTCACGAAGGCGGGTGAATTGCCCGCGTGCTGGTAGAGGTTGGAGTAGGCCGGGTGGTTCAGCGCCAGGTTGGTACGGGTGGTCGAGGCCGGGGCCGGTTCGCCGCCGTAGACCTTGAAGGCGTACAACGAGTAGCCGTACGCGGTGCCCCGCTCGACGCCGCGCAGCCGTACGTAACGGCCGGTGACCTCCTGCGGGTAGGTGTGGGTGGTGACCGAGCCTCCGGAGCCGCTGGTCTCGGTGAAGAACGGCGTCCAGTCGGTGCCGTTCCTGGACGCCTCGAGGACGTACCGCTTGCCGTAGGCGGCCTCCCAGTCCAGGACCACCCGGTCGATGCGCAGGGTGGCGCCCAGGTCGATACGGATCCAGGCGTCGTCCGCGAACTGGCTCGACCAGCGGGTCGAGGCGTCGCCGTCGAAGGCGAGACCCGGTGTGGTGCCGGAGTTCTCGCTGCCCGAGGCGGTCACGGCGCCGGGGTTCGCGGTGTAGGCGGCCGCGGCCCGGTCGGTGTCCCAGGTGGCGGCGGCGGCCGCGGCGACGCGCTCGGGCGCCGGGACGGCGAAGGCCGGTGCCGGCGAGAGCAGTGACAGGGTGGCGAGGGCGATCATCAGCGTGCGGTGGGTGCGGGATGGCATGCGGCTCTCCTGAGGGAGGTTGGGGGTGCCGGTTCCGTGCTGATGTGCGGGTTGGTCACGAGGTGACGTCGAGGTGCTCCGGCGCCGATCGAGCGCCGTTTCCTGAAGCGAACTGATCCCGAGGGCAGGGCCTAGAGCGCCGGCGTCGACCGGCGCGCGATCACGTGCGTGGGCAGGACGACGGGGGTGGTCGGCGGCTCCTGGCCCGCGAGGCGGGCCAGGAGCAGGCGGGCGGCCGTCTCCCCCATCTCCCGCATGGGCTGGCGGACGGTACTCAGTGAGGGCTCGGTGTGGCGGGCCACCGGGATGTCGTCGAAGCCGATCACCGCGATCTCCTCGGGCACCCGGATCCCGGCGTCCCGCAGGCCGCCCAGAACGCCCACCGCGGCGAGGTCGTTGTGCGCGAAGACCGCGTTGAACTCCCGCCCCTCGGCGAGCAGTCGACGCACGGTCGCACGCCCGTCGGCCTCGGTGAAGTCGCCCTCGACGACGAGTTCGAGCCGCACGCCGTACTCGGCGCAGGCGGCTCGGAACCCTGCGAGCCGGTCGCGTACACAGCCGAACCGCGAGGGCCCGGTGAGAACCAGCGGCCTGCGCCGGCCCCCTGCCAGCAGGTGACGGGCAGCCGCCGCTCCGCCCTCGGTGTTGGTGGCCGTGACGGACGGGAACTCCGGGTGGTGTCCCCGGTCGTCGACGAGGACGACGGGCAGGCCGTCGCGGTGCAGCGCCGTCAACATCTCGAGGGTGTTCTCCGGCTCCACCACGAGCAGCCCGTCGAACGCGCGCGCCGACACCTGACTGGTGAAGCGGGCGACGGACTCGGCGCCCCGGTTGCAGGTGAACAGCAGCAAGCCGAAGTCGGCGGCCTCCACCGTGTCGACGACGCCCTGGAGCACCTCGCCCATCCACGGCCATGTCAGTGAGGGCACCAGCATGCCCACCGTCCGGCTGCTGCCGCGGGCCAGCCCGACAGCACCCGAACTGGGCACATAGCCCATGCGGTCGATGACCCCGCGGACGCGGGCGGCAGTCGACGCGTCGACCTCGCCACGGGTGTTCAGCACCCGCGACACGGTCGTCTTGCTCACGCCGGCCGCCTGAGCCACATCGGCGATGGTCACGGCCACAACTGCCTCCCGGCACACGGGGATCGCGGCTTCACGCGCCGTCGGCGGAACCAGTACCGGAAGCGGTACCGGAACCGGTTCCGGCGCTGGGCGGGGAGTCAACCGGACTGTCATGGTGTCGTCAATACTTCACGTCGAGATTGCCCGGGTCGAACCCCGACCCCGGCGTTGCCTTCGGGACTTGAACACGCCCGAAGGCTCCGCCCGTGCGGGTGCGGGGTCAGCCCGTACCCCCGCCTCAGGAGTGTGGAACCACCGCCACCGGGCAGGACGCGTGGTGCATCACCGCGTGGGCCACCGAACCGATCCGCGCCCCCACCGCCGAGTGGTGTGCGCGGCGACCGACGACCATCAGCTGGGCCCGGCCGGCCAGCGACAGCAGTACCTGCCCGGCGCTGCCCATCTCGACGTGCTGTGTGACGGGCACGCCGGGAAACCGCTCCCGCCACGGCTGGAGCGCCTCGGTGAGCGCCTTCTTCTCGTACGGCTCCAGGCCCCCGGCCTCGTCCAGCAGCTTCAGCGAGCCGGGACTGTAGGCGAACACCGGCGGCAGGCTCCATGCCCGTACGGCGCGCACCCCGGCACCGCGCGCCGCCGCGGTCTCGAACGCGAACCGAAGGGCGGCCGCGCTGTCGTCCGGACCGCCCTGCTGGCCCACGACGATCTCCCGGCCGCCCACTTCGGACGCGGCGCGGTCACCGGCCCGCACCAGGACGACCGGGCACGGGGCCTCGGCGATCACCTGCTGGCCGACGGAACCGAGCAGGAAGCCGACGATCGTGCCGTGTCCGCGGGATCCGAGGACCAGCGTCCCGGCCGCCGCGGCCTCGGCCAGCAGCGAGTCGACGGCGCCGCCGTCCAGGACCTCGGTCGTCACCGGCAGGTCCGTGTGCCGGTCGGTGACGTCGCGGGCCTCGTCCTCGACCATGTCCCGTGCCCAGCGCGCCTGCTCGTCCCGGTCCTGGCCGCCGAGCAGTTCGTGGTGGGACCACTGCCAGGCGTACACCACGCGCAGGGGCATCCCGCGGCGGACGGCTTCCCTGCCCGCCCAGGCCAGCGCGGCCCGGCTCTCGGGGGATCCGTCCACGCCCACGGTGATCCTGTCGGTCATGCGCCTGCCTCTCCGTCGCCGGCTCGCCCGCGCTGCCGGTCCCACGATCCTGCTGACCGGTCCAGTGTCGGTCACCGCCACCGCCGAGTCGCGCAGGGTCCGGGGCGCCGCCTACGCCGACTCGCACACCACGAGTGCCGGATCGAAGATCACCGAGGTGGGCTCGGTGCGCGTGCCCCGGAGGTGCTCGTCGAGGAGTCGGGCCATCACCGAGGCCATCTCCTCGACGGACTGCCGCACGGTGGTCGGCGGCGGACGGCGGGCCGTTCGCCACGCCGGAGTCGTCGAAGCCGATGACGGCGACGTCGTCCGGCACCCGTCCGCCCCGCTCCCGCAGCACCTGGCACACCCCCTGGGTCATCAGGTCGTCGGCCGCGAACACCCCGTCCACGTCGAGGTGTTCGGCCAACGGTCCGGACATCGCGGCCATGCCGCGGTCGAGCGTGAAACCTCCCTCGGCTACGGGAACGTACGGATGCTCCCTGCGCGCCATCAGGTCGCGGAACCCGGCGAGCCGGTCCTGGCCGGGGCAGACACCCAGCGGCCCCGTGACGGTGACGACCCGCCGGCAGCCCGCGCTGCCCTGCCGCAGATCGTTCAACGCCTGCTGTCGCGCCCGCGCGGAGTCGGCGCAGATCAGGAGCGGATGCATCGACCGGGGACGCAGGTAGTCCTCCACGCCGGTGACGACCCGGCCGAAGAACGGGTCCGCCAACGCCCGTGCCGTGAAGGCGTTCCGCTCCCCCCGGACACGTCCCCCGCGCCGGAGACGACGAGTGGCCACGTCGGAGCCCAGCACTCCGCTCCCCGGGTCCGTCGGGGAACGGAACCAGGGACGCGCCCGCCTTCGTAAGCGCATCTCTTGAACACAATCGCCCGCCACCCGGCGGCCTCAGCGTCGCCCATACATCACCGAACTAGCGCAAAATATCCACCTGTTGACGCCTTCTCGGGCAACAATCCACGGCACTCGTGTGACAACTCTTGACGCTGTGTTCACGCGGATGAAGCATGCATCGGCAAGAGAGCGCTCCCAGCACCTCCCACCGTTCATTTTCTGAACCAGGAGAGTCGCCCCCATGCCTCACCTCCCCATGGATTCCCCGGACCCCGTCCGGTCCCTTCCCGCCAGACGGTCCGTCCTCGGAGCGATGGCCGCCACCGCGGCCGCGCCCGCGCTGCTCGGTCTGTCCTCACCGGCGTCCGCCGCGCCCGCCGCGCCCGCCACACAGCCACGAGCCCTGCCCGGCGGCGGCGATCTCGGCCCGAACGTCATCGTGTTCGACCCCTCGACCTCCGGCATCCAGGCCAAACTGGACCAGGTGTTCCGACAGCAGGAGTCGGCCCAGTTCGGCACGGGCCGCTACGCGCTGCTGTTCAAGCCGGGCACCTACAACGGGCTCAACGCCCAACTCGGCTTCTACACCTCGATCGCGGGCCTCGGCCTGTCCCCCGACGACACGGCGATCAACGGCGATGTGACCGTCGACGCGGGCTGGTTCAACGGCAACGCCACCCAGAACTTCTGGCGTTCGGCGGAGAATCTCGCCCTCACCCCGGTCAGCGGCACCAACAGGTGGGCGGTCGCCCAGGCCGCCCCCTTCCGGCGGATGCACGTCAAGGGCGGTCTCAACCTCGCCCCGACCGGCTACGGCTGGGCCAGCGGCGGCTACATCGCCGACAGCCGCATCGACGGCTCGGTCGGACCGTATTCGCAGCAGCAGTGGTACACCCGGGACAGTTCGGTGGGCGGCTGGGCCAACGCCGTCTGGAACATGGTCTTCTCCGGTGTCCAGGGCGCACCCGCGCAGTCCTTCCCGAACCCGCCCTACACCACCCTCGACACCACACCGGTGTCCCGCGAGAAGCCGTTCCTGTACCTCAACGGCAGCGAGTACCGCGTCTTCCTGCCGGAACGGCGCACCAACGCCCGCGGCACCACCTGGGGCAGCGGCACCCCGCGCGGCACGTCGGTGCCGCTCACCCAGTTCTACGTGGCCAAGCCCGGTGTCACCGCCGCCACCCTGAACGCCGCGCTCACACAGGGCCTCCACCTGCTGCTGACGCCGGGGATCTACCACCTCGACCAGCCGATCCAGGTCAACCGCGCGGGCACCGTGGTGCTCGGACTCGGTTACGCCACCCTGATCCCGGACAACGGCGTCACCGCGCTCAGGACGGCCGACGTCGACGGGGTGCGGCTCGCGGGATTCCTCATCGACGCCGGTCCCGTGAACTCGTCGACGCTGCTCGAGGTGGGCCCCACGGGGGCTTCGGCGAGCCACTCCGCCAACCCGACCACCGTCCAGGACGTCTTCATCCGGATCGGCGGCGCGGGCGCCGGCAAAGCCACCACCAGCATGGTGATCAACAGTCGCGACACGATCATCGACCACACCTGGGTCTGGCGCGCCGACCACGGCACCGGAGTCGGCTGGGAGACCAACCGGGCCGACTACGGCATCCGCGTCAACGGCGACGACGTCCTGGCCACCGGTCTGTTCGTCGAGCACTTCAACAAGTACGACGTCCAGTGGTACGGCCAGCGCGGGCGCACCATCTTCTTCCAGAACGAGAAGGCGTACGACGCGCCGAACCAGGCCGCCATCCAGAACGGCGGCGTCAAGGGGTACGCGGCCTACAAGGTCGCCGACTCCGTGACCACGCACGAGGGATGGGGCCTGGGCAGCTACTGCTACTACAACGTCGACCCGACGATCGTCCAGCACAACGGCTTCGCCGCGCCGAACACACCGGGCGTGAAGTTCCACGACCTGCTGGTCGTCTCGCTGGGCGGCCAGGGTCAGTACGAGCACGTCGTCAACGAGACCGGCGCACCCACGTCGGGCACCTCGACGGTGCCGTCCACCGTGGTCTCGTACCCCTGACCGCCCCGCGCGTCGCCCGGGATCAGCAGGACGTGAGTCTCCCGAGGTCCACCGCGTCGGCCATCGCCTGCATCCCCTTGTCGTTGGGGTGCAGGTGATCGCCGCCGTCGAAGAACGGCAGGATCAGCTGCGGGTCGTACGGATTGCGCGTGATCCTGTCGAAATCCGTCACGGCGTCGAGCGCGCCGCTGTTCCTGATCCAGTCGTTGACGCCCTGGCGCACGGCCTCGGAGGCGGCGTCGTACTCGGACCAGCCCTTGAACGGCATGACGGTCGCGCCGACGACACATTTGCCCGCCGCGTGGGCCCGGTCGATGATCTGCCGGTAGCCGGCGATCATGTCGTCCACCGTGACGCCGGAATGGGCCTTGATGTCGTTGATGCCTTCGAAGAGGAAGACCGTGCGGACCCCGGGCTGGGAAAGGACGTCACGCTGGAGTCTGTTCAGGGCGGCCTGCCCGGCGCCGTCCGCGAGCACCTTGTTCCCCGAGATCCCCTCGTTCGCCACTCCCTTCACGGTGAGCCCGGACGCGGCCTGGAGCCGCCGGGACAGATAGTCGGGCCAGCGGCGGTTCTCGTCCGTGGTCGACGCCCATCCGTCGGTGATGGAGTCGCCGAGGGTCACCACCGAGCCGACCGCGGTGGACGTCTCCACGTCGACCGCGTCCAGCCAGTACCAGGAGCCCATCGGATCGGTCCAGTTGGCCGCGCCCTCTTCGGCCGCGTGGTCGCCCGCGGTCGCGTAGTTGGTCTGCATGGCCATGCCGTGGCCGGTCGTCGGTCCCTGGGCACCGGTCACGTACAGGCTGACGACCAGGTCGCTCTGGGCGGCCAGCTTTCCGGGCAGCGGATCGCTGAGCACGGTCTCGCCGGCCGCGACGGTGACGGACGCGGCCCCGCCGAACGACAGCCGCCGGTTGGAGCCGTGGACCAGTTCCGCACCCTGCTTGCGCAGTCCGGCGTACGCGCTCGCGAAGGTCACCGGGTGCTCGCCGAAGGCGTTGGACAGCCGGATCCGCATGTTCGTACCGCCGACGCTGGTGCGCACGATCAGTCGGTAGCTGCGGTCGGCGGGTCCCGCGCCCTGCCGGTCGGCACTGGCACCCCAGGTGACCACGGAGTGCTTCGCCCGCGACGCGTCGGCGGCCGTCACCGGCGTGCCCGACGAGGCCCCCGGCTGCGCCGCCGCCGAGGCGGTCAGGGGTCCGCAGACCGCGAGGAGCAGCCCCGATACGACACCCACGGCGCGGCGGCGGAACCGGGCGCCGCTCATCCGAGGCCCCTCAGGGTGACGGACTCACCGGGCTTCAGGCTGACCTTGCGCGAGGCGCCACCCGCGACGACGGTCGTCGCGCGGCCGCCGACGCTCTTCAGCGTGGCCCGGGTCACCTTGCCGTTCTTCCAGCTGAGGTCGGCGACGAAGCCGCCGCGGACGCCCACGCCGGCCACCGAGCCGGATGCCGCCCAGGCGGCGGGCAGGGCGGGCAGCAGCTCGATGTGTCCGGGCCGCGAGTACACCAGCATCTCGACGATCGCCGCGGGGGTGCCGAAGTTCGCCTCGATCTGGAAGATGCCGCGGCCCGTCTCCACCTCGTAGATGTCGAAGAGGTTCATCGCGGTGCCGTTGCTGCCGTTGACCGACGGCTTCAGGTTGTTGACGACCAGCTGGTAGGCCTTCTCCGCGTTCTTCAGCCGCGCCCAGCACAGGCTGCGCCAGGCGTTGGCCCAGCCGAAGCTGTTCATCCCGCGCGCGGTGAGCAGGGCGGTCGCGCCGTCGAGGATGTCCTTCGGCGTGGAGTCGTCGGGACGGATCCGGTCTCCGGGGAAGAGGCCGATGAGCGGGGAGAGGTGCCGGTGGGTGGTCTCGCCGAGGTTGTCGGGCGACATCCACTCCTCGAGCCAGCCGGTCTTGGGGCTGACCACGGGCAGGTACAGGCGCTCCCGCAGACCGTCGATGGTCTTGCGGTAGGCGGCGTCCCTGGCGAGCACCTCGGTCGCGGTGCGGTAGTTGCCGAAGAGGTTCCACACCAGTTCCTGGGCGTATGTGATGCCCTTGGCGTCGAGCGGGCCCTGCTCGGGCGACCAGTCGCTGTCGGCGATCAGGACCTCGCGCTCGGTCCCGGACGCGTCGGTGACGGTCGTGGTGATGAGGCGGGCCTCCCAGAACTGCACGGCGCCCTTGAGGAGGGGGTAGATCTTCTTGAGGTAGGCGCGGTCCTGCGTGTACTCGTAGTGCTCGAACAGGCTCTGGCAGATCCAGGCGTTGCCGGCCGGGTGCCACCACCAGCCGCCCCCGCCATAGGGGTTGGTGGAGATCGCCACGGTCCAGCCGGCGATCTTTCCGGTGGAGTTGCGGTAGCGGTTGGTGGAGTCGTTGAACAGCCGCTGGGTGACCTCCGTCCAGTCGGGCAGCTGCACGAGGCAGTAGTCGGTGAAGGCGTCGAAGCAGTCGGACAGGCCCGCCCGGTCGGCCATCCAGTAGTTCATCTGGAGGTTGATGTCGGTGTGGTAGTCGGCCATCCAGTCCGGGTCGTTGCCGTCCAGCCAGGGGCCCTGGAGGCCCATCGGCAGGCTGCCCCGGGATCCGGAGATCATGAGGTAGCGGCCGAACTGCAGGTAGGCGGCCTCGAGTTCCGGGTCGGGGATGTCGTCCCGGTGGCGCGCCCGCAGCCGCTCCAGGGTGTCCAGTTCGCGCTGCGCGGCGGAGGACGTGCCGAGGTTGATGTCCAGTTGTCCGAACACGGCCCGGAAGTCGGCGACATGCGTGTGCAGCAGGGTGCTCGCCGAGTGCCCGGCCGCGTTCAGGACCTTGGTCCTGGCGAGGCGGTCCGGGGCCAGGGACGGGTCGCGGTACTTCGTCGCCGCGTCGGGCACGTAGTTGGTACCACCGCTGACGACGACGGTGAGATCCTTGCAGCCGCTGAACGCGATCGACGTACCGTCGACGCGGACCCTGCCCGTGCCGCTGTACGCGGTGACGGCGGCGCCGTACTTCAGGCCGTTGGCCAAGGAGGCGCCGAACGACGCGTAACGGCCGGCCCGGTCGGCGGTGGTGGACTCGCCATGGGTGCCCGCGAGGGAGACGGTACCGGTGTAGGAGCCGCCGCCCTGCTGGGAGAAGTACAGGACGATGGCGTCGTCGGGGCGGCTGGCGAAGATCTGCCGCCGGTAGGTGACACCGGAGATGTCGTACGAGGTGCTGATCAGACCCTGGGCCAGGTCGAGGGAGCGACGGTAGTTGTTGACGTTGCCCAGGTCGTGGTCGGGGAGGGCGACGGTGAGTTCGGCCAGCATCGTCAGGGAGCCGAAGTCGTCGCGGCCGTACGGGAACTGACCGTCACTCTGCAGCTTGTCGTTGAGACCTCCGGTCCACAGGGTGGCGTCGGTGATCATCAGGAGTTCGGCGGCGGGGTCGTTGCTCGCGAGCGCGCCGAGGCGCCCGTTCCCGACCGGCAGCCCCTGCTCGATCATCGACTTGGCGGAGCCGGGGGCCTGCCACCACAGCTGGTTCTTCGCGGCGTCGGCCGCGGACAGCATGGGCGATGCGGTGGGGCGCAGGGGGGCCGCCGAGGCGGTGAAGGCGGGCAGACCGCCCAGTGCGGTGGCCGCGCCGGCTGCGGCGGCGAGGGCGAGGAAGCCTCTGCGGCTGGGGGTGTTGTCGCGTGCTGCGGTGTGCTGAACGTCCACGGTTGTGCACTCCATATCCGGGAGCTGCTCATGCGGGAACGACGGCTGCGGACCGTCGGCGTGGTGCAGGTTCCCGCGGGGCCCGGGTGATGTCACCGGGCCCCGCGGGAAGCGCGTCGGGCGGACTGCTGAACTGAGGCCGCCTGTGGAACTCAGACCGACTGCGGAACGACGATCTTGTCGATGTCGGGGGCGTATCCGCTGCCGCTGTCGAAGGTGATCGTGTTCGAGCCCGCCTTCAGCGCCAGCTGGACGCTGACCGTCTCGGCCGTGCTCCAGTCGCCCGTGGAGGGGAACTTCTCGCTGGTGCCGTTGCCGCTGTTGGACAGCACGGTCACCGAGCGGGCGTCGCCGCTGACGTAGGCGACCTGGACGGTGTAGATGCCGTCCTTCTTCACCGTGACGTCGTTGAACCGCAGCTTGCCGCCGGTGTAGAGGTTGCCGACCTTCTTGCCGCCGGAGCAGGCGTCGCAGCCGGCGACCGAGGCGTTGCCCGACAGGGTGTTGGCGGCGGACTCGGCCTCGTAGCTCGTGGCGGTCAGCGTGCCGCCGCCGGGCTTGACGGTGAACAGCCGCGAGCCGTGGGCGGGCAGCGCCTCGGTGATCTTGTTCTTGTAGGTCCCGAGGTTCGCCTTGTTCCACAGATCGCGCACGGAGGCGTTGCCGGTGAATCCGAGGGAGGCCCACTGGGCGGTGACGGAAGCCGGCGAGTCGGCGAGGTTGAACAGGGCGACGGTGTAGCTGCCGTCGGCGTTCTTGGTGCCCCAGACCTGCTGGTCGCCGACGGTGGTGACCGGACGCGCCACGGGCGAGTCGTTCTGGTCGACGGCGATGACTTCCTTGTTGGTCAGCAGGGAGACCCCGTAGCTGTCCAGCTTGGTGAGGTCGTCACCGGTGAACAGCGGCGACTTGTTGATGGCCCACAGGGTCATGTAGCTCTGCCGCTCGGCCTTGGTGAGGCCGTCCATCTCTCCGTTGCCGACGTCGATGCCGTCCAGGTCGTTCCAGCCGCCCGGGCCCGCCTTGCGGCTCCACGCGGGGGCGTCGTCCCACCGGTCGTTGACCGAGTTCTCCCACGTGACGAGGGTGTTGCAGTAGCACTCGACGTCGGTGTCGATGCGCCAGCCGTTGGAGTACTTCTTCCAGTCGGCGGCGTGGCCGATGTCGAGCGACCAGGAGAGTTCGAGGTGGATCGGGCGCCCGGTGGCGGAGATGGCCTTCTGCCAGGCGGCGACGTCGGGGACGTTGTTGTAGTTGTCACCGGACTTGAAGGAGCCCGGCCCCACGCCGTCCAGCTTGAGGAAGTCGTAGCCCCAGTCGGCGAACTGCTGCGCCTGCGAGTCGATGTACTTCTGCGCGCAGGGGTTGTCGAAGTTCAGCTTGTAGGCGTTGTCCCAGCCGTTGGTGGTGCGCAGGTCCGAGTAGACGACGTCGGCGGTGGTGCAGCCGGGGGCGTTCCAGATCGGCGTCTTGCCGTCGCCGTAAGCCCCCTTCTCCAGGCCGACGGGCAGGTAGATGCCGGCCTTGAGGCCCTTGGAGTGGATGTGGTCGGCGACCGACTTCATGCCGTGGGGGAAACGGACCGGGTCGGGCGTCTGGCGACCGTACTGGTCGAAGCCCGTCTTCCAGGTCTTGTCCATCCACCAGCCGGCGTCGATGTTGACATGGTCGTAGCCGTAGTTCTTCAGCTTGGCGGCGAGGGCGTCCGTCTGCTTCAGGACGTTCGCCTCGGTGAGGTAGCTGTAGTCGCCGTCCGGGTTGAGACCCGGGTACTTCGACGACTGCATGCTCCAACTCGACCAGCCCATGTACGGCTTGGCGGCGACGGGAGTGGTGGCGGGGGTCTCGCGCGGCACCGGGGTCTTGGCCTGTGCCGCCGGGACGCTCGCCGCGAGGCCTGCCGTGAGGGCGAACACCACCACGGCTCTCAGGGTGCGTGCGGGCAGGACGGAATACGAGGATGACCGCATGGGTCGTGCCTCCTGTGGGTTCAGGGTTGGGGCGGCTCAGCCCTTGCCCGAGCCGATGGTGAGTCCGCTGATGAACTGGCGCTGGAGCGCGAAGTACACCAGGAGAGTGGGGATCGCGGTCATCAGCGCACCGGCCGCGATGAGGTTGGGATTGGTGAAGTACGCACCCTGGAGGTTGGCCAGGGCGGAGGTGACCGGACGCTTGTCGCCGCTCTCGATCAGGGCGAGCGGCCAGAAGAAGTCGTTGTAGATCCAGATCGATTCGAGGGTCGCGAGGGCCGCGAACGCGGGGCGGCACAGCGGCAGGATGATCTGGAAGAACTGGCGCCAGACGGGGGCCCCGTCCACGAGCGCCGCCTCGGAGATCTCCTTCGGGATCGTCTTCATGTAGTTGCTGAGGACGAAGGTGCAGAACCCGGACTGGTAGGCGATGTGGATCGCGATGATGCCCCAGGCCGAGTTGTAGAGGAGGAGCGAGTCGCTCATCCACTGCGGCAGCGGGATGAGGAGGTAGAGGCGGTACAGGGGGGTGATGAGGACCTGTGCCGGGAGCAGGTTGCCCGCGGTGAACAGCATCAGCAGGACGATGTTCCAGCGGAAGTCGAAGCGGGAGACGAAGAAGGCGACCGCGGCCGAGAACAGCAGGGTGCACAGGACGGACGGCACCGTGATGAGGACGGAGTTCCAGAAGAAGTGCGGCATCCCGGACTGGCTCCAGGCGTCGCTGAAGTTGCCGAGGCCGAGGCTGTGGGGCCAGGACAGATAGCCGTGCTTCGCGGTGTCCGAGTAGGGCCGCAGTGAGGTGTACATGGCCCACAGCAGCGGGACGAGCCACAGCAGGGCGATGCCGCCCAGCATCAGATGACGGCCGGTCTGGCGCCGCGGCCCGGAAGGGGTCTTCGACGTCTGCTGCGCGCGCCGGGTCCGCGTTCGGGAGGCCGGGCGCGGCACGGTCGTGGTCACTGGTCCTCCTTGCGGAAGTTCTGGACGAGGAAGGTCCCGATGGCGGCAAGGGAGACCACGAGCAGGACGACCGCGAGGGCGGACCCGTAACCGATGTGACTGGACTCGCCGATGATGTTGTCGGTGATGAGGAGGGACAGGAGTTCCATGCCCGGCTTGCTGCCGACGCCGCCGCCGAGGACGTAGACGACGTCGAAGGACCGAAGTGACTCCATGACCGTGATGACCAGGATGATGACGTTGACCGGTTTCAGGGCCGGGAAGACCACCCGAAGGAAGGTCTGACGTCCGTTGGCGCCGTCGAGCGCGGCGGCCTCCTTGAGCGCCGGGTCGAAGCCCTTCAGGCCGGCCAGGTAGAGGATCATGATGTACCCGGTGTGCCGCCAGCTGGAGGCGACCAGGACGGCCCACAGGTTGAGGTCGGGGTTGCCCAGCCAGTCGATGTGGTGGCTGGATCCGGCGGCGCCCAGGATGCCGTTGAGTAGCCCGGTGTCGGGGTTGTAGATGATCTCCCAGATGAAGCCGACGACCGCCAGGGAGAGCACCATCGGCAGGAAGATGGCGGTCTGGTAGATCCTCGTGAAGCGGATCTTCCGGTCGAGCTGGTAGGCGAGGAAGATGCCGAACGGGGTCGGCAGCAGGGCCGTGAACAGCAGCCAGATCACGTTGTGCCGCACCGCGGGCCAGAACGGCGGGTAGTTGCTGAAGATCTCCTTGTAGTTGTCCAGGCCGATCCAGTGGATGTCGGCCAGGTCGATGCCGTCCCAGGTGGTGAAGGACAGCCCCAGGGAGGCCAGTGCGGGCAGCCAGACGAAGAAGAGCAGGGCCGCCAGCGGGATGCCGATGATGACGGTGAGGAAGATCCGGTCGCCGGTGCCGAGCCGGCGCGGGCGGGCGCGTCGCGGGGCGGGGGGCGTGGTGGGCGCGGAGGACACGGTGCGTGAGACCTTTCCGGTCCTGGTCAGGCCGTGAAGAAGCGCGAGCGCTGGGACTCGATCTTCGTCAGCGTTCCCGAGCCGTCGTCGGGGTGGCTGAGCCACTCGGTCAGGCCGGGAAGTACGACGGTGGAGATGAAGCCGGGGTCGCTGTCGCGGTCCGCGAACTGGCTGATCTGCTTGGCGGAGGCGATGAGGTCGGCGGACTTCTTCTGGAGCGCGTTGTACGAGCCGGTGCTCGCCTTGTCGTTGACGGCGAGGTTGCTCGGGTCGACGCCCATGTACAGCTCCTCGGCGTGGGCGCCGCCGAGGAACTCCAGGAACTTCTTGGCACCGGCCTCGTTCTTGGGCCGGCGGCTGAGCATGAAGCCGTCGGTGGGTGCCTCGACGGCGTCCTGACCGTGCGCGGCGTCGATCTCGGGGAAGGGGAAGAAGTCGATGTCGGCGCGTATCTTCTCGTCGGTGATCTGCTGTCCGAGGAAGAGGCCGATGACGGCCATCCCGGACTTCTTGTCGAGCAGCGACTGGGCGGCGTCCTGCCAGGAACGGCCGGCGGCACCCTGCTGGTAGTAGGGGGCGAGTTCGCGCCAGTGGTCCAGGGTGGCGAGGGCGCGCTTGTCGGTCCAGGAGACCTTGCCGCGCATCAGGGACATGTGGAAGTCGTAGCCGTTGGTCCGCAGGTTCACGTAGTCGAAGGCACCGAGGATGCTCCAGCTGTCGCCGCCGCCGTATCCGGAGGCGATCGGGGAGAGACCGTCCTTCTTCATCTGCTTCGTAAGAGCGATGAACTCGCTCCACTTCTGCGGGACTTGGTAGCCGCGCTCCTTGAAGAGGCTCTTGCGGTAGAAGACGGCCCACGGGTAGTTGTACAGCGGCACGAAGTAGTACTTGCCGTCCTCGCCGCGGGAGAGCTGCTTGGTGGCGTCGCTGAAGTCGGCGCCTATCTTGTCCCACACGTCGTCGAGGGGGGTGCAGAGCTTCTTCTTGGCGAAGTACTGCATGCGGTAGCCGGCGAACCAGGTGAAGACGTCGTCGGGAGTGCCCTGCAGATAGGTGGAGATGCTCTTCTGGAAGGTGTCGTGGTCGACGGTGTTCGTCTTCACCGTCAGACCGCTGTCCTTGGCGAACGCGTCGGTGACGGAGGCGTAGGCCTTCTTGGGGGCGGCGTCGGCGCCGTTGGATCCGAAGGTGACCGTCTTCGGGTCGGCCCCCGCTCCCCCGCCGCAAGCGGTCAGAACGGGCGCGGCCAGTGCGGCGGCGCCGAGTCCGAACAGTCCGCCGACCACTTTGCGGCGGCCCGGGTCACGCGCAGCCAGGGGATTGCGGCTCTGCTGCGTCATCGTTGCTCCTCATGCATGTCAGTACGTGTCTGATCGGCAGTGCGGTTCTGCTGGGTGGTGCGGGTCTGCTCGGCGGTGCGGTTCTGATGGGCGGTGCGGGTCCGGTCTTCAGCGCGTGTCCGAGGTGATGAAGGACTGGATGGCGGTGGCCGCCGCCCCGCGCGCCCACTCCTCGAAGGGCAGCGGCCGGGTCTGTACGTCGCAGTGCGCGGCCGAGCCGAAGGCGGCCGCGGCGAACGCGTCACGGATCTGCTCGGCGAACAGGTCGTAGGCGGCCAGGCCCTCGCCGGAGATGATCACGCGCTCGGGGCCGAGAAGGTTGGCCACGGTCGCGATGCCCCGGCCGATCGCCGCTCCCGCCCGGGCGTACACCTCCCGGGCGCCCGGGTCGCCGTCGTGGGCGAGGGCCAGGGCCGCGGTGGCGTCGGCGACACTCGCGCCGGTGACCTCCCGGATCCGGCCGACGATCGCGGGGTCCGAGGCGATCGCCTCGACGCAGCCCCGGTTGCCGCAGTGGCAGCGGGGACCGGCCGGATCGATCGCCACGTGCCCGATCTCACCGGCCACGCCGTGCGCTCCCGCCACCACCTGTCCGTGCACCACCAGACCGCAGCCGATGCCCGCGCCCACGGTCACCAGCGCGAAGTCGGACAGCCCCACCCCGGCCCCGAACCACTGCTCGGCCACCGTCAGCGCCCGAACGTCGTTGTCGAGGGTGACCGGCAGTCCGGTCGTGGTCGCGGCCAGTTCGGCGAGCGGAACGTCGCGCCACTCCAGGAACGGCGAGTAGCGCACCACCCCGGCCGCCCGGTCCACGTCACCCGACACGGCGATGCCGAGCCCCCGGACCTGCACCCCGAAGCCGTCCGCCTCCGTCAGCATTTCCTGTACGAGCCCCGCGACGGAGGTCAGTACCGCCTTGGGTTCGCGGGAGGTGAGCGGCACGCGCCGGGCGACCCGGATGCGGCAGCACAGGTCGGTGAGTACGGCGATGAGTTCGTCGCCCGTCACCTTGATCCCCAGGAACAGGGCCCTCCCTCCGTCGACCCGCACCGGGTTGGCGGGCCGCCCGAGGACGGGCTGCCGTGCGTCCTCGACGATGTCCTCCACGAGGTAGCCGGCCTCGATCAGCGGCCGGACCGCCTTGGTGACCGCCGCCGCCGACAGCTGGGTCCGCCCCGCTATCTCCGACCGTGTGAGCGGGCCGTGAGACAGCACGGTGGTGAAGATCTGGGAAGCGGCCGGCGTGTGGGCCGGGAACGCCTCGGTGGGAGAGGTCGAGCGCATGGCCGGAACCTAAGGCCCTTATTTTCTGCTGTCAATGAAAGAAGCAGGATTCTCCTGAGGATGCTCCAGGAGGTACCTGTGACCTATGAAATCCAGAATGCGAGCAAGCATTGACACGTGATCCAAGGTCGGGGTTGGCTTTTGCTTGTCTCGTACGTGAGCACCACCTGAACGCGAGGATTCATGTCGCCGATCTCCTTCGCCCCGGACACCGGGGTCTGGCTGCTGTCCACACCGCGCACCTCGTACGCGCTGCGGATCGACGAGACCGGAGCGCCCTGCCATGTCGCGTGGGGGCCACGACTGACGCCGGCGGAGGCCGACGAGCTCGCCGTGCCACCCGCGCCCGAGGCCAGCAGCTTCGAGGGCAGGCCACCCGTCGGGGAGGAGCTGCCCGTCGACGGCGGCACGCGCTACGGACCGCCGTCACTGCAGGTCAGGTTCGCGGACGGCGCCCGCGCCTTCGAGTGGCAGCCGACCGGCCACCAGATCGACGAGGGCGAGCTGACCCTGTCGTTCCGCGACCGCCGCTACCCGTTGCGGGTGGCGCTCCACTACCGTGTGCGCGAGGACACGGACGTCATCGAGCGCTGGACCGTCGTCCACAACGACGGCGACGAGCCCGTCACCCTGCTGCGTGCCGACTCCGCCGCCTGGAGCCTGCCGCCGCTGCGGGACTACCGGCTCAGTCATGTCACGGGCCAGTGGTCCGCCGAGAGCCAGTTGCGCCGCGACCGACTGCCGTACGGCGAAACCGTGTTGACCAGCCGTCGCGGGATCACCAGCCACCACGCCAACCCGTGGCTGATGCTCGACGCGGGTGAGGCGACGGAGGACCATGGACGGGTGTGGAGCGCCGCCCTGGCGTGGAGCGGGAGTTGGCGCGTCACCGTGCAGCGCACCCCCGACGGGCGGGCCGGATTCACCGGCGGTCCCGGCCAGGACGGCACGACCGTGCCGCTCGCGCCGGGCGAGGAGTTCGCCACTCCCCCGTTCGCGGCACTGTGCACCGACGGCGGCTTCGGCGCGGCCAGCCGCGCCTGGCACGCGTACGTCCTGGCCCATGTCCTGCCCCACGCCGACGAGTTCGCCCCGGTGCTCTACAACTCCTGGGAGGCGACCGGCTTCGACGTCGACGAGGTCGGGCAGAAGGCGCTCGCCGAGCGGGCGGCGGCCCTCGGGGTGGAGCTCTACGTCGTCGACGACGGCTGGTTCGGGGCGCGCCGCAGCGACCGGGCGGGCCTCGGCGACTGGACACCGGCGCCCGACCGCTTCCCGGACGGGCTGGCCCCGCTGGTCCGCACGGTGCACGAGCTCGGGATGCGCTTCGGTCTCTGGGTGGAGCCCGAGATGGTGAACCCGGACAGCGACCTGTACCGCGAACACCCCGACTGGGTACTGCACTTCCCCGACCGTCCCCGCTCCGAGCTGCGCAATCAGCTGGTCCTCAACTTCGCCCGCCGCGAGGTCGCCGACTGGGCCTACGGCTGGCTGACCCGGCTGGTCGGCGACCACGGCATCGACTTCCTCAAGTGGGACATGAACCGCGCGTTCAGCGAGGCCGGCTGGCCCGACCGGCAGGACGGCACCGACCGCCTCGGCCCCGCGTACGTGCGCAATCTCTACGGCGTCCTCGACCGTCTGCGCGCGGACCATCCGGCGCTGCGGATCGAGACGTGCAGCGGGGGCGGCGGCCGGGTCGACCTGGGCATTCTGGCCCGCACGGACCAGGCGTGGGCGTCGGACAACACCGACGCCGCCGACCGGATGGGGATCCAGCGGGGCTACGGCCAGATCTACCCCGCCCGCACGATGGGCGCCTGGGTAACCGACGTACCCAACCAGCTCACCGGCCGCACGGTCCCGCTGCGCTTCCGCTTCCATGTCGCGATGGCCGGGGCGCTCGGCATCGGGGGCGATCTCACCCGCTGGTCCGAGGAGGAACTGCGGGAGGGGGCCGATCTGGTCGCCACGTACAAGAAGGTCCGCCATCTCGTCCAGCACGGCAGGCTGGACCGGCTGTCGCCGCCCGCCGAGGACTCGGTCTGCGTGGTGCAGTACACCGCCGCGGACGCCTCGCAGACCCTGCTGCTCGCCTACCGGCGCGTCTCCCGCCACGGCGCACCGAGGCTGCCGGTCCGGCCGCGCGGTCTGACCGCCGGGGGGCGCTACCGCGACGCCCGCACCGGCGCCGTGCACCACTCCACGGTGCTCGGCGAGTACGGACTCCACCTCGACCTGCCGGCGGGCGACTGGTCCAGCACGGCGGTACACCTCGTCCGGGAGGACTGACACTCCGTCAACGTGCTGGCGGGCCGCCCGATGCCGCTCTCGTCCGTCGGGCGCCCGTCAGTACCGCTGGGCCTTCGCCAGGACCGGGGTCAGCTGGGGTTGGGCGGGCTGTCTGCTGATGGCGACGGGCTGGGCTCGCTGCCCCGGCTTGAGGTTCTCCGCGCCCACGTACCTGGTCTCCACGACCTTGCCGTCGGCGTTCTTGAAGTCGATCTGGACGGCGTACGAGGCCGTGTGATCGGTGTTGTTGGTGATGTTGACGAGCACGGCGAGCAGGCCGCCCGTCTTCGCCCTGGGCAGGCCGGTCATGGCGACGTCGGACCGCGCGTTCCCGGAGCCCCGCACCTTCTTCAGCTCCGCCTGTGCCTGCGCGCTCGCGCGGGCCGTGTCGGCCGAGACGGACGCCTCGAACTCCGAGGCCGCGGCGGACAGCGAGGAGGCCGCCGCCGAGGCCGAGGCCCGGGCGGAGCCGATGATCGAGGAGGCGGCCGAGGACAGGGCGGACGGCGTCGTCCCGGAGAAGTTGGACTCGTTCGGCGCGGTCGGACGCGTGCCGGCGGAGGCACCGCCGCCGGCGTTGTTGTCCGAGCCGCACGAGACGAGCAGCGAGCCGCACGCGCACGTGGCCAGGAGGGCGGCGATGCGGCGAGATCGACGCGAGCGGACCTGGTCGTCGGGGATGCGTGTGCTCATGCGGCTCGTCCTCTTCCTGGCGTACCGGTCACCCTCATGCTCCGTGCCGGGCGCGGCGTCCGCGAACCGCACTGACCCATTGGAGTAGCCGCGGGATCAGCCCTCCCGCTCCATCCAGGTCTCCGAGATCGCCAGAGCCGCCGCCATGATGCTCAGCTGCGGGTTGACCTGCGGGCAGCTGGGCAGGACCGAGCCGTCCGCGACGAGTACTCCGTGGGCGCCGCGCAGTCTGCCCTCGGGGTCGGCGGGGGCGCGCCGCGGATCGGCACCCGCGGCGGCCGTGCCGGTCGGGTGGAACGCCGAGAGGTGCAGGTTGCGGGCGGTCGTTCGGGTGAGCAGTTCGTCGAGTTCGTCGAGCGAGCGGGCGCGCGGGGCGAGCGGCAGGCCGGTGAGGATCTCCTCGGCGCCCGCCGCGAGGAGCAGGCGGCCCATGGCGCGTACGGCCGTCATCAGCCGGTCGCCGTCACGTGGGTCCAGGTCGTAGCGCACGAGGGTGCGGTCCCGGCCCTGGACCCGCCCGGAGGGGCGGTCGGCGATCATGGCGCCGAGGGTCGCGAGGTGGTCCGCGTCCTCCAGTTCACCGCGCAGTTCGCGGCCCAGGCCGGGGAGGACGAAACTGCCCATGCCGGGTGGGCTCGCGGTCGCCTCGATGAGGACACCGCGATCGTGCAGTTCCTCGACTCCGGCGCTCTGGAGCACGCCCTTCCAGGCGGTGACGGGTTCGGCGAAGCGCCCCGCGACGCTCGTGGCCGGGTGCACGCTGAGGTTGCGGCCCAGGCGCGGATGTCCGCCCAGGCCCGAGCGGCGCAGCAGTGGTGGTGTCTGCAGCGCTCCTGCGGCCGTCACGACGAGCGGGCCGAGGATCTCCAGTTCGCTGCCGTCGGGCCGCCGCGCCTGTACGCCGGCGGCGCGCGGCGCTCCCGGTCCGTCGTGGTCCAGCAGAATGCGGCGGACCCGTGCGCCCGTGACGATCCGGGCTCCCGCGGCGCAGGCGTCGGGCAGGACGGACAGCTGTACGCTCTGCTTGGCGCCGGTGGGGCAGCCGACCACGCACTGACACGAGCCCTTGCAGCCGGGCGCGTTGCGGCGCAGCGGACCGGCCCGCCAGCCGAGCCGTTCGGCGCCGGCGAGTGCCAGCAGGCCGTTGTTCCCGAGCACGTCGAGTGGCTGGGTGGCCACCCGGAGGGTGCGCTCGATCTCGTCGAGCCGGGGCCCGAAGCTCTCGGCGAGGTGGAACCCGTACGCGCTGCTCCATCGGCTCAGCACATGCTCCGGAGTGCGGTAGCAGGTACCGGAGTTGACGACGGTGGTCCCGCCGACCGCGCGACCGACCGGCAGCAGGAGCGGTGGGTTGCCCACGGCCACCGTGGCGCCGCCGTCCCGGTACAGCTCGGTGAAACGGTCGAGCGGCGCCCGGCGTCCGAAGGAAGCCGTCGAGTGGTGTGCGCCCTCCTCCAGCACGACGACGCTCAGTCCGGCGCGCGCGAACGTCCGGGCGGCCACGGCGCCGCCCGCGCCGGACCCGACGACCACCACGTCGGCGGTGGAACGGGTCGGCCACTCCTGCGCGGGAGTGCAGTCGAGCGGCGGGTCCTCGGGCGCCGTCACAGCAAGGGGCGCGGCCGGCATCCGCTCGGTGCCCGCCGCGAGCATCACGGGCACCTTGAGGAGGTCGAGCAGCGGGACGAGCCGGGGGCGTGCGGCCAGCGAGCCGAGCAGGCTCTCGCGGGCGTCGGGGTCGAGTGCGGCCAGGCGTCTCCCGGTGCGCAGGACGGCGTACGTCTCCAGGGCCGCGACAGCGGTGTGCACCCCGGCCCGGGCGGGCCGGGGCAGCGCGGCGAGCACCGAGTCGAGCCGGTTGGGCACGCGGGCGGGCCAGTCCTCGTCGCCGGTGTCGGCGAGCAGTGCGGCGACAAGTCCTTCGGCGGTCACCGCTCGCCCGCCTCGGCGTGCGCGGTGCCGTCCAGGACCCAGGAGGCCTCCGGGCGCCACCGGCCCCACCAGCGCTCCAGCACGATCCGGGCGTCGGCCGACTCGCTGTTGCGGCATACCGCGCGGGCGCCGTCCGGGTCGCGGTACTCCAGGGTGAGGGTCCGCTCGGCCGGCTGGTCGACCTCGACGTGGATCCGGCGCAACGCCGTCCGGCCGGTCACCGTCCACCGCGGCAGCCCGAATCCGGCCCGGAACCGTCCGACGCCCAGCCAGCCGACCGCCGACCGTTCGGGCCGCCGCGGCCAGGTCCGGCCAGCGCGGCGCAGGCGAAGGAAGACCAGCGGAGGCAGCCGCCGCAGACCCGGCCGGGTGGACACGGCCGCGACGATCTCCAGGACGTCACCACCGCCCAGGTCCGCGTGCAGCCAGGTCCACCGGTGCGCGTTGCCGTGCCCGTAGATACGGGCCGAGGCACCGGGTGCGCCGCTCAGGGTCAAGGAGTGTTCTCCGTACGAGAATTCGCCGTCGTACGTGGCCCGCGCGGCCGGGAGCATCTGGGCGGCGGGCAGGAGCGGCCGACGCCAGGACCAGCGCGGGAAGGTGAAGAGGGGTGGCCCTTGCGGGCGTTCGGTGAGATCCCAGCGGAACTCTCCCGCGCTGCCCGCCAGTTGTCCGGGAGTGGCCGTGACCTTGTCTCCCGCGAACCCGTCCGCGGGCCGGGTCCAGGGGGCGGGCCCGAAGCGGGCGTGCCGGACCTCTCCCTCGCGGGGGAACGCCGCGACCCAGCCGTGGGCGAACGGCTCGGAACCGTCGGCGGGCACGGTGAGTTCATGGTGCAGCCAGACGCCGGTGCCGGTCGTCGGATCGGTCAGCGTGGTGTACCAGACCTCGGTGCGGCCCGGTGTGCCGTCCCAGCGTGGCGGGAAGTGCTGGGCACGGTCCTCGCGCCGCGGGAAGCGGAAGCTGAGGAGGAACGGAGCGAGACCGGTCGCCGCCGGGAACCGCAGCACCCCTTCACCGACCCGCGCGTCACCCTCGTACAGCGTGAACGGCAGGACGGTCATCGATGCGACCGGGCGGCGCGCGGTGACGGATTTCCAGCCGTCCAGGGCGAGGCGACGGCCGTCTCCGGTGAACGCCAGCTGATAGCGGATGCGCCGCCGTGCGATCGGCGACACCTCCAGCTCACCTTCCGCGCACGGGTCGTCGGCGAACCCGGCGATCCGCACCCGGCCGGTCAGGCGCGCCCGGGTCGTGCGATGCGGGCGCAGTACCTCGTCGGCCTCGGCGCGCAGGTCGAGGCGTACGCGGCGCTCCGTCGTCTCGGAGTCGAGCCGGACCGTGCCGAGCATCGTCTCCGTGAACACGGTGCCCCTCATGCGAGATCGTCCAGCATGATGCGTTCGGTGTTCCGCAGGTAGGCGTCGGCGGCCGCGTGCGCCTGGCGGGCGTCTCCGTCCGTCACCGCCTCCACCACCGGGGCCAGCCGTTCGCAGGCGGCGGCAGGGTCCGTGAAGGGCCCCTTGAGCAGGGAGCGGACGGGCAGATAGGCGTTGAAGAGCGTGTTGGTGAGCAGGACGTAGACACGGTTGCCGGTGGCCCGGGCCAGGGCGCGGTGCACCTCGGCGTCGGCGAGCTGCACCGCGTCGGGACCATCCGCTTCCCGTACGGCTCGCAAGAGTGCGCGAAGCTCGGCGTGTTGCTTCCGAGTGGCTCGGGTCGCGGCCCGCTCGGCGATCAACGCGCCGATTCCGCGCCGCACTTCGAAGATCTCATGGACCCATTTCGCGTCGTGGCGCACGAGCATGGGCAGCAGATCCGCGCCGCCCTGACGTGCGTAGTCGCGCACCCGGGTGCCGACGCCGTGCCGGGTTTCGAGCAGGCCCGCCTGGACCAGCCGCCCGAAGGCGTGCTTCAGCGTGGTGCGGGTGATGCCGTAGCCGTCGGCGAGTTGGCGCTCCGGCGGCAGATAACTCCCGGCCGGGTGAAAGCCGTTGAGTATGTCCGTCCGCAGCCGGTCTTCCAGGACGTCCACGATGGTCTCGCGGGGCAGTGCCTCCACGGTTCCCCTTCCGGCAAGTAGCCGAGTGGCTGAGTGGCTGATCCACTGAACCAGTGAAGGTGTTCCGTGGTCAACCCCTCGTCGGGAAACGGCCGTTGACGGCCGCTTCAGCGGACAGTCACCGTCAAGGGGCCTTCAGCAGTCACCCGTCGCCGAACCAGGTGTGAGCCACTCCTGGTTCGGGAGGCCGAGGAGCCGTTCGATCCGCTCGGCGTCCGGGAGGGGGCCGTGGTCCTCCGGGACCCCGAACGCGGACACGGCGGCGAGGTGGCCGAGCCGCAGCGCGCGCGCCATGCGCACACCCCGCAACAGACCGGCCAGGAACCCCGCCGCGGCGTCAGCGGCGCCGACGGGTTCCACCACGGCCGCCTCGCAACGCCGGAACGGTGCACACGCCTCGTCACCGGCGGAACGCACCGCCGTTTCCCACACGGACCGGGCCGCCGTAGTCCACGAACCGGGAATCACGCATGGTCGCGCAAGAATTTGCGCATCTTGCGTTCACTTGCGGTCCCGAAACGCAAGCCCGCAAGTGCCGCCGAGTCGCGGACCGGACCGTGGGGCCCCATAAAGCCGGCCTCGGCGCCTGCCATTTGACCGCTTCAGCGGCTCGGAAGTGGCGCTCGCGCCGCCATCACTCCCGAGTGATGGGTGCTTCTGGTGAATATTGTGCTGTTCCGGCTGTAGACCCACCCATGCCGCTCTGCAATATTTCGATGAAACAACGCAAAATACTGCCTCACGGTGTCCTTGAGGAGATCTTCTCCGTCAGGTCGGCTCCTGCCGCCCGGACGCACCGCGTCCCGCTCCACAGCTCTGCGCACCGCACTGATCGCCCCGCACCTTTCTGCACCACTCCGCCAGGAATGAGCCGCCCTCGCCGCCCACCGGCGCGCGAGCCTCCGCAGGAAGTGACCCCCGCATGACTCGACACAAGCAGAGATCCACAAGGCGCCGCGCGGCGACCGCCGCGCTCGCCTCCGCCGTCATGGTTCTGGGCCTGCCCGCCGTCGGCGCACACGCGGCCGGCGGCCCCAACGCCGCCGCGGACGCCGTGACCACGGCGGGCAGCACCCGCGGCGCACACGCCGCGGCCAACGTCACCGACGGCGACACCGACACCTACTGGCAGGCCGGAAAGAAGTCGGCCCAGTGGGTGCAGACCGACCTCGGCAGGAGCAAGCGCGTCCGCCAGGTCGTGCTGCGGCTGCCCGAGCACTGGCAGACCCGCAAGCAAACACTGGCGCTCCAGGGAAGCGCCGACGGAAAGAGCTTCGCCACGCTCAAGTCGTCGGCGCAGTACGTCTTCAGCCCCGGCAACGACAACACGGTGAAGGTCTCGCTGCCCGCGACCCTCGCCCGGTACGTACGGGCCGACTTCAGCGCCAACTCGGTCGCCGGCACCGCCCAGCTCGCCGAGATGCAGGTCCTCACGACCGCCGCCTCGACCCCCAACCTCGCCCAGGGCAAACCCTTCAGCGAGAGCGGGCACGCCGACGTCTACGGCGCGGCGAACGCCGGTGACGGCAACCGCAACACCTACTGGGAGAGCACGAACAACGCCTTCCCGCAGTGGCTCCAGGTCGACCTCGGCTCGTCGGTCAAGATCAACCAGGTGGCGTTGCGACTGCCCAGCGGCTGGCCGAGCCGCAGCCAGACCTTCAAGGTCCAGGGCTCGACCGACAACCAGAACTTCACCGACCTCACGGCCTCGAAGGCGTACCCCTTCGACAGCACCAACGACCAGTCGGCGACCATCTCCTTCGACACAACCACCACGCGGTACGTGCGCGCGCTGTTCACCGCCAACACCGGCTGGCCCGCCGGGCAGGCCTCCGAGCTGGAGGTCTACGGACCGGCGACCGGCGACACCCAGGCGCCCACGGCGCCGTCCAACCTGAGCTACACCGAGCCGGCCACCGGGCAGATCAAGCTGACGTGGAGCGCGGCCACCGACGACACGGCCGTCACCGGCTACGACATCTACGCCAACGGTCAGTTGCGGTCGAGCGTCGCCGGGAACGTCCTGACCTACACCGACACGCAGCCGGCCGGCAGTGACATCACGTACTTCGTGCGGGCCAAGGACGCCGCGGGCAACGTCTCCGCCAACAGCAACAGCGTCACCCGCAAGGGATCGAGCGGCGACACCCAGGCCCCCACCGCGCCCGGAAACCTCGCCTACACGCAGTCCGGCAACGACGTGAAGCTCACCTGGCAGGCGTCGAGCGACAACGTCCAGGTCACCGGCTACGACGTCTATGCCAACGGGCAGATCGTGAAGTCCGTGGCGGGTGACGTCCTGACCTACACCGACACCCCGTCGCCGACGGCCACGGTCACCTACTCCGTGAAGGCGAAGGACGCCGCCGGGAACGTCTCGGTGGCGAGCAACAGCGTCACCCGGGCCGGCAACGGTTCCGGCTCCGACCTCGCGCAGGGCAAGCCCATCGAAGCATCGTCGTACACCTTCACCTACGTCGCCACCAACGCCAACGACGGTCAGATCGGCACCTACTGGGAGAGCGCGGGCGGTGCCTACCCCGCCACCCTCACCACCAAGCTGGGTGCCAACGCCGACCTCAGCCAGGTCGTCGTCAAGCTCAACCCCGATGCCGCCTGGTCCACGCGCACGCAGAACATCCAGGTGCTCGGCCGCGACCAGGACGCGACGGCGTTCACCAGCCTCGTGGCCGCGAAGGACTACACGTTCAACCCGTCGAGCGGCAACACGGTGACCATCCCGGTCTCCGGCTCCGCCGCCGACATCCAGCTCAAGTTCGCCTCCAACACCGGTGCTCCCGGCGCGCAGGTCGCCGAGTTCCAGGTGATCGGCACCCCGGCCGCCAACCCCGACCTCAAGGTCACCGGCATCACCAACTCGCCCGCGGCGCCGGTGGAGTCGGACGCCATCAGCCTGACGGCGACCGTCACCAACAGCGGCAGCAAGCCGTCCAAGGCCACCGACCTGAACTTCACGCTCGGCGGCACGAAGGCCGCCACGGCGGTCGTCCCGGCCCTCGCGGCCGGCGATTCGACGACGGTCACGGCGAGCATCGGCACCCGGGATGCGGGCAGTTACCCGGTCGGCGCCGAGGTGGATCCGTCGAACAAGGTCATCGAGCAGAACGAGGCGAACAACACCTTCACCCGCACCGATGCCCTCGTCGTCAAGCCGGTCTCCAGCTCCGACCTGGTCGCCGCACCGGTGGCATGGACCCCGTCCAGCGCCTCGGCGGGCGACAACGTCACGTTCACCGTGGCGATCAAGAATCAGGGATCGGTCGACTCGGCCTCCGGCGCCCACGGCGTCACGCTCACGATTCAGGACGCCAACGGCACCACCGTCAAGACACTCACCGGCTCCTACAACGGCACCATCGCCTCCGGCCAGACGACCGCACCCGTCAGCCTCGGCTCATGGACGGCCGTCAACGGCAAGTACACCGTCAAGACGGTCATCGCCGACGACGCCAACGAACTACCGGTCAAGCGGACCAACAACACCACCACTCAGAATCTGTTCGTCGGCCGCGGCGCGGACATGCCGTACGACATGTACGAGGCCGAGGACGGCACCGTCGGCGGCGGCGCCAAGATCGTCGGCCCGAACCGCACGATCGGTGACATCGCGGGCGAGGCGAGCGGCCGCAAGGCGGTGACCCTCACCGGGACCGGCCAGTACGTCGAGTGGACCACCCGGGCGGCCACCAACACCCTGGTGACCCGCTTCGAGATCCCGGACGGCACCGACACGACGCTCAACATCTACGTCGACGGCCAGTTCCTCAAGGCCATCGACCTCACCTCGAAGTACGCCTGGCTCTACGGCAACGAGACCTCACCCGGCAACTCGCCCGGCTCAGGTGCCCCCCGCCACATCTACGACGAGGCGAACGTCCTGCTCGGCAAGACCGTGCCGGCCGGTTCCAAGATCCGGCTCCAGAAGGACGCGGCCAACACCTCCACGTACGCCGTCGACTTCATCAACCTCGAACAGGCGACGGCGGTCCCGAACCCGGACCCGGCCGCCTACACGGTCCCGGCCGGTTTCTCGCACCAGGACGTGCAGAACGCGCTCGACAAGGTCCGCATGGACACCACGGGCAAGCTCGTCGGCGTCTACCTGCCGGCCGGAGACTACGAGACCTCCAGCAAGTTCCAGGTCTACGGCAAGGCGGTCAAGGTCCTCGGAGCCGGGTCGTGGTTCACCCGCTTCCACGCACCCGCCTCGCAGGAGAACACCGACGTGGGCTTCCGGGCCGAGGCGACCGCCAACGGCTCCTCGTTCACCGGCTTCTCCTACTTCGGCAACTACACGTCCCGGATCGACGGTCCGGGCAAGGTGTTCGACTTCTCCAACGTCTCCAACATCACCATCGACGACATCTGGGTCGAACACATGGTGTGCCTGTACTGGGGCGCCAACACCGACAACATGACCATCAAGAACTCCCGCATCCGTGACACGTTCGCCGACGGCATCAACATGACGAACGGCTCCACGGACAACCACGTGGTCAACAACGACGCCCGCGCCACGGGCGACGACAGCTTCGCGCTCTTCTCGGCGATCGACGCGGGAGGCGCCGACGAGAAGAACAACCTCTACGAGAACCTGACGTCGACGCTCACCTGGCGTGCGGCCGGTATCGCCGTCTACGGCGGCTACAACAACACCTTCCGCAACATCCGGGTCGCCGACACCCTGGTCTACTCCGGCATCACGATCTCCTCGCTGGACTTCGGCTACCCGATGAACGGCTTCGGGACCGATCCGACGACGATCGAGAACGTCTCCCTGGACAGAACCGGGGGTCACTTCTGGGGCTCGCAGGTCTTCCCGGCCATCTGGGCGTTCTCGGCCTCCAAGGTCTTCCAGGGCATCCGGGTCAACGACGTCGACATCGACGACTCCACCTACGGAGGAGTGATGTTCCAGACCAACTACGTCGGCGGCCAACCGCAGTTCCCGGTGCAGGACACGATCTTCACCGACATCTCCATCACCAACTCCAAGAAGAGCGCAGACGCGTTCGACGCCAAATCCGGATTCGGCATCTGGGCCAACGAGCTGCCCGAGCCCGGTCAGGGACCCGCCGTCGGTGAGGCCACGTTCCGCAACTTGCGGATGAGCGGCAACGCGGAAGACATCCGCAACAAGACCACCACCTTCCAGATCAACATCCAGTAGCTCCCGACAGCACCGCATCGAGCGGGGCCGCCCTTGTGAAGGGCGGCCCCGCTTCGCCATGTCCGTGGCGAGCTGGCGAAGTGCCTGGGTGTCGCCTGTGCCGGCGGCCTTCCGGGCGAACCGTTCAGCTGTCGTTCCGTCCGGCGCGATCGACGCGCCCTTCCGCGCCGTCGGCGTGCCGGCCGGCCCCTGACCGCCGCCCAACTCGCGGTCGGCCGAGGGAACTCGACACATGCGTCGGCCCCTGCCGGACGGCGCGAAACGTCCAGCCGGGCTACACCGTCGTCATGTCCCACCGCTCGGGCGAGACCGAGGACACCACCATCGCCGACCTCGCCGTCGCCACCGGCTGCGGCCAGATCAAGACCGGCTCGCTCTCCCGCGCCGACCGCACCGCCAAGTACAACCAGCTCATCCGCGTCGAGGAGGACCTTGGCACCCAGGCCCGCTACGCGGGCCGGAAAGCCCTGGGGCTGCGCCGCTGACGCCGACGCGCTGCTCAAGGGGCCGCGCCTTCGCCACAACAGGTTTGTTCGCGTTCTTGAGCCGGGCGATCGGGTAGTCATTGATGGCGTCGGCCGACTCGGGGAAGTCCACACCCTCCACCTTGTCACCGGCCGCCTTCACATCGGTCTCGTAGACGACCACCGCGTCGGCCTCCTTCACAAGGTCTGCGTCCAGGACCGGATGCGCGAACACGGTCACCCGTCTGCGGCAGTGGCTCCAGGACGGCGCCCACTTCTACGTCTGCGGCGGCGCGGCACGCGTGGCCAAAGACGTCGGCCAGCGCTCAAGGACATCGCCGCCACCCAGGGCGGCATGGACAAGGATGAAGCCACTGCCTACGTCAGGCGTCTTTCCGCGGAGGAACGCTACGCCCGCGACGTCGACGGACTGACGGCGCTTCCTGCCGAGGCGAGACCGGCCCGGCGGAGCAGGGGGCCCATCTCATTCGGGCTGATGCCGCTCATGCCCTGCCCCGTTGGCTGCTTCCGGCCGGTGGGGATTCCACCCGACCCCTACGGCCCCGCGCATCGCGTCGCGGCCCAATTCCCTGGCCCAATCCAGCAATTCGGGTGCGGCCAGGCCGGTGCCGGTCGAGGGCGGCCCCGGGAAGGGACGGTACGACCGCGACGTACAGCCCGGCAGCGCGCGCCGAGGAGATGCCGGTGGCCGAGTCCTCGAAGGCGACGGAACGCTTCGGAGCCGCACCGAGCGCCCCGCACGCCGTGAGGCAGAGGTCTGGAGCGGGCTTGGGGGAAGGCACCTCGTCGGCGGCGAACGAGTGGGTGAAGCAGTCGGCGAGGCCGGCCGATCCCAGCGCCGTGTCCAGCGGTTCCCGGGGACTGTTGCTGGCGACGGCCACGGGCACGGCTGCCCGGCAGGCGCGTACCAGCTCCGCTGCCCCAGGGAGGGCGACGGCACCCCGGGCCAGTTCCTTGCGAACTCCTCCGAGGAGTTCTGTCATCGCACATCACACCTCACGATGACGCTCTTGACCTTGGCATTCCGCTTCCCTGGCCGAATGGCGGCCGAAAGAACGAGAGGCAAAGACGAAATGTCAGCAGGTTCTATAGGGAATTCCTGTGGCAGCCCGGCAGGCGAGAGCGCGAGGTGATCAGCGAGGCCGGAACCGTCAAGGAACCGTCAGGTTGTGCGGGGCAGAACCGTCAAGCGCCAGAGCTTTGCTGAGGGCTTCGCTGACACCTCTTGACGGAAACGGACTGTGATCATGGCTGTGTTGCTTCATCGATGGGGGGTGTTCGCGGTACGCCGTCGCCGTACGGTCTTGACCGTATGGCTGCTCGTCGTCGCCGCGATCGCCACTCTGGGAATCGGTTTCGCGGGGAGCTTCGACTCCAAGTCGGACATCCCCGGATCGGCCGCCCAGAGCGCCCTGACCAAGATGGACCGGCATTTCGGGTCGTCCGACCACCAGAGCGCGGAGATCGTCTTCGAGGCCCCGACGGGCACCTCGTTCAAAGACCCGGCCAAGGCCACCGCGCTGAAGCAGTCGCTGACCGCTGCGGCCACCGTGCCCGGCGTCACGTCGGTCAGCGATCCGATGCGCAGCCAGACCGTGTCGCCGGACGGGAAGACGGCTGTCGCCCAGGCGGAGTTCTCCACGGCCAAGGACCAGGACGTTCCCCAGGCCGACCTTGATGCCCTCAAGGACACCGGAGCCAGCAGCCGCGCCGCAGGGATCGACGTGCTCTTCGGCGGCGACGCCTACAAGCAGTCCACGGCACCGGTGGGGCCGACGGAGGGGATCGGCGTACTCGTGGCGCTGGCCGTTCTGGCGATCACCTTCGGTTCTCTGCTGTCCGCAGGAATGCCGCTGGTCACCTCCCTGCTCGCGGTGGTGGCGAGCATGACGGGGCTGATGGGCCTGTCCTCGGTCCTGAGCATCTCCGACAACGCGCCGACGCTCGCCATCATGCTGGGCCTCGCGGTGGGCATCGACTACGCCCTGTTCATCGTCTCGCGCCACCGCACCGAGCTGGCACAGGGCCGCAGCGTGAAGGACGCCGCGGCCCGCGCGACCGCGACCGCGGGGAGCGCGGTGGCGTTCGCCGGACTGACCGTGGTCATCGCGCTGGCCGGTCTGACGGTGGCGGGGGTTCCGGTGCTCACCTCGATGGGCCTGAGCGCCGCGGCAGCGGTGACCGTTGCGGTCGCCATGTCACTGGGGCTGCTGCCGGCCCTCCTGGCAGTCGCCGGGGAGAGGCTGCGCCCCAAGCCCGGTTCACGAGCCGCACGAAGGATGCGCAGCTCCCAGGATCCGGCCGCCAAGCCTTCGATGGGGGCGCGCTGGGTCGGGGCCGTCGTGCGCCGTCCGTGGCGGGCGGTCATCACCGTCACCCTGGCTTTGGCCGCACTCGCCGTGCCTGCCGCCCAGCTCCAGCTCGCCCTCAGCGACGACGGCAGCGAACCCACGTCGACCGCCGCGCGCCAGGTCTACGACAAGATCGGTGACGCCTTCGGTCCGGGCGCCAACGGCCCCCTGGTCGTCCTGGTCACCGGCGCGCCGAAGGGTGCTCTGAAGGACACCGGCCGGGAAGTCGCCAAGGATCTGTCCGGGATGAGCGGCATCACGCGCGTCAGCCCTGTCGACTACTCCCCGGACGGAGCCGCCGCCCGGGTGCAGGTCATCCCGACGACGGGACCCCGAGATCCGGCGACCAGCACCCTGGTCACCCGTTTGCAGGATCGTGTGGCGCCGCTGGCCAAGCGGAGCGGCAGCGACATCGCCGTCACCGGCCAGACCGCCGTCAGCATCGAGGTCTCCGACAAGCTCAGTGCCTCCCTGCTGCCCTTCGCCCTCGTCGTTGTCGGACTCTCGCTCCTGCTGCTGATGTCCGCGTTCCGTTCCATCGCCATCCCCGTCAAGGCCACCGTCGGCTTCCTGCTGTCCGTCGGCGCGTCCTTCGGCGCGATCGTCGCCGTCTTCCAGTGGGGCTGGCTCGCCGGGACGCTCGGTGTGCCCTCCACCGGGCCGATCGCCAGCTTCGTGCCCATCATCGTGATGGCCGTCCTGTTTGGCCTGGCCATGGACTACGAGGTCTTCATGGTCTCGGCCATGCGCGAGGAGTACGTGAGGACGAAACGGCCCCATGCTTCGATCATCGGCGGTGCCCGGCACGCCGCCCGGGTCGTCACCGCCGCCGCACTGATCATGGTGGCCGTGTTCGCGAGCTTCCTGTTCGGCCACGATCCGGCGATCATGCCGATCGCCCTGGCCCTGGCGATCGGCGTCCTCATCGACGCCTTCGCTGTCCGGATGACGCTGGTGCCGGCCGTCATGTCGCTGCTGGGTCATCGCGCGTGGTGGCTGCCACGCCGGCTGGACAAGTGGCTGCCCGACCTGGATGTCGAAGGGGCACGCCTGAAGGAGAATGAACCGGCACCCGCCCCCGTGGCACACCTCCACAGTCCCCGGCAGGACGTCACTTCATGAACTCCCCGCACACGGTCCTCGTCGTCGAAGACGACGCCGGCATCCGCGACCTGATGGCCTCAGCCCTGCACTTCGCGGGCTTCGACGTCCAGCTCGCCGAGGACGTACCGCAGGCGCTCACCCGTCTCGCGCAGCACACCCCGGACGTCATCGTCCTGGACGTGGGCCTGCCGGGAGGCGATGGCTTCGAGGTGCTGCAGCTGATCCGCTCGCGCGGCGTCACGGTGCCGGTGCTGTTCCTGACCTCCAGGGACGCCATCGAGGACCGTGTCCGGGGACTCCGGCTCGGCGGCGACGACTACGTCACCAAGCCCTTCAGCGTCGTCGAAGTCGCCGCCCGCCTCCAGGCCCTGATCCGCCGCTCGCGCGGCAGCGCGGGTCCCGCGGCCGACGACGGCATCCTGCGCTACGCCGACATCGAGCTCGACGACAAACGCCACGCCGTCACCCGCGGCGGAGACACCGTCGACCTGTCTCCCACCGAGTTCCGGCTCCTGCGCTACCTGCTCTCCCACCCCGGCCATGTCATGACCCGCTCCCAGATCCTGGAGGCGGTCTGGCAGTACGACTTCGGCGGAGACTCCGTCGTGGTGGAACGCTTCGTGTCCAACCTGCGCCGCAAACTCGACCACGGCCGCGAACCCCTCATCCACACGGTCCGCGGCATCGGCTACAGCCTGCGCCGGCCCTCCTCATGAAAAGACCGCGCCTTTCGTCACTCAGACCGCGCCGGCTCGCCACCATCCGCGGGCGGATCCTCATCGGCGTCCTCCTGCTGCTCGCCGCCGGGCTTGTCGGCAACTCCGTCGCCAGCGCCGTGACCCTGCGCAACTACCTGGATCACCGGGCAGAGGTATCCCTGCGGGCATCCGGCGACCGCGTTCACCAGATGCTCTCCGCCGGCCCTCAGACGGTCAACGGAACCCAGCTGTCCGCTCTGATCTCGCCCATCCTCGGCATGACCGTCATCGGCCCCGACGGCACCGTCGCCGACCAGGCAGGGGAGGGCGTGCCGAAGGCGATCAACGGCCTGACCGCCGGCCGACTCGACCAGGTCGTCACCATCAAGGACGACCCAGCGGTGCCCGACCTGATCGCACTGCGCATCCCCACCAGCGGCCTGACCGTGAAGACCTCCGAAGGGGAGGTGACCGCCTCAGCGGTCATCCTCACTGTGCGCACCGACATCGACCGGGTCACCGTCACCGACTTCATCTCCAGCCAAGCCACCATCGTCGGCATCACACTCCTCCTGGCCTTCGCCACCGCGCTCCTGGTCCTGAAGTTCGGCCTGCGGCCGCTGGGCCGTATGGCCAATGCCGCCGACGCCATCGCCTCCGGCGCCCGCGACGAACGCCTGCCCACCTACGGGGACCGCAGCGAGACCGACCGCCTGGCCACCGCCGTCAACCACGCCTTCGACGCCCAGGCCCGCGCAGAGGACAACATCCGGGCCTTCGCCGCGGACGCCTCCCACGAGCTGCGCACCCCGCTTGCGACCATCTCCGGCTGGCTCGACCTCTACCACCAGGGCGGCCTCACCACCCCCACCGAACTCGAACGGGCCCTGGAACGGGTCGACGGCGAGGCCGGCCGCATGCGCCTGCTCGTCGAGGAACTCTCCCTGCTCGCCCGCCTGGACGCCGGACGCCCCCTGGAATCCGAACAGGTCGACCTGCTGCGCCTGGCCACCGACGTCGTCGAAGACGCCGGCGTCGTCGCCCCCGACCGCACTGTCCGGCTGCACGCCGCCGGGCCCGTCCATGTACGCGGAGACGCGTCACGACTCCAGCAGGTCCTCAACAACCTCGTCGGCAACGCCATCCAGCACACCCCGGCCGGCACCGCGATCGACGTCTTCCTCGAGTCGTCCGGCGGCGAGGCCGTCATCCGGGTGACCGACCAGGGGCCCGGGATCGCGCAGCGAGACCTCTCCCGCGTGTTCGACCGGTTCTGGCGAGCCGAGGCCAGCCGCGGCCGGGCCCGCGGCGGCTCCGGACTCGGTCTGGCCATCGTTCAGGCGGTCGTCCACGCCCACGACGGCACCGTGCGCGTCACCTCGCACACCGGCTCGGGGACCACCGTCACCGTCACGCTCCCATCCCTGCCACCACCACGCTGACCACGTGGAGCACAGGGTGGCCAGAGACACGCCACGGCACCCTCCCGGAAAGGAATCAGCAATGAACCCATTGACTGTTTGCTATAGCAGGAGTCAGTCTGGGCGGCATGACGAAGGACACCCTCGGCCCCATGGAGACGACATCGCTGGCCGACCAGGCGTACCGGCGGCTGCGCGAGGCGATCCGCGAGGGCACCCTACGGCCGGGCGAGAAGATCACCGAGCGGGACCTCGCGGCTCGCCTGGGAGTGAGCCCCACCCCGATCCGGGAGGCGCTGCGCCAGTTGGTCCACGAGAAGGTCGTCGAGCGGGTCGGGCCGCGCTCGCTGCGGATCGCCGACCACTCCGCCGCCGCCCGCAGCGAGATCGTCGAGGCGGAGGTCCGCCTGTCCGCCCTGATGGCCCGCCTCGCGGCCCGCCACGCCACAGCCGCCCAGCTGACCGAGCTCGTCGGCCTCCTGGACCGCGCCGACCATCTGGTCTCCCAGATCGAGCGGACACTGGCCGACCAGGGAATCGATGCTCCGGTGGCCGACCAGGTCACCGCCGTGTTCCGGCTGCTGCGCGAATTCCACCACCACATCGAAGCCTGCGTGGCCAACCCGGTGTTGGAGGGCCTGCTGGCCCAGGCCCGCGCGTTCAGCGACGAGGAACGCCTCGACCTCACCGTGAAGCTGGCCCCCGGCCGGGCCGAGAGCTTCCGCGGCCGCTACCGCGAGCACCGCGCGCTGCTCGACGCCCTGCTGGAGCGCGACGAGGACCGCGCCGAACAGCTCGCCGCCGCCCACCACCGCGCCGCACTCGTCCAGCTGTCCAGCACCTGACCCCCTTCGTCAGCTGTCCGCCCGTCGGCCCCTCGGGAGGCCGCCGACGCGCAGACACCACCATGTTGCTATAGCATATGGCATAGGAGCCGTCATGTTGCACGACGAACCACCCCAGCCCCCCGCGTCGGCGGCTGCACCGGCCACGCTCGAGGCCGCCTCCGCGGCCCTACGGCCAGAGCGCATGAGCGGGAGCGCCGTCCTGTGGGTCACCCTCGCGATCTTCGCCCAGGAGTCGGTGTGGAACTTCTACGACGCCCAAGTCCCCGCTCAACTACGCCACTTCGTGTCCTCCGCCACCGTCATCGGCCTGATCATGGGCCTGGACACCGGGCTCGGCGTCATCATCCAGCCCTGGATGGGTCTGATCTCCGACCGGCTGGCCCCGCGCCGCACCGGACGCTGGCCCATCGTGGTAGCCGGGGCGTGCGTGGCGGCCGTGCCCTTCGCGCTGATCCCGTGGGCCACCAGCCTGCCGATGCTCATGCTCTGCATCTTCGCGTTCGGCCTGACCGCCAACTCCTTCAAGGGCGTCACCGAGACCCTGGTCTCCGACTACGTCGCACCCGAACAGCGCGGCAAGGCCCAGGGGTTCATCAAGGCCGGTGTCAGCCTCACCATCATCGTCTCGGCACTCATCAGCCTGCTGGTGGTGGACCACAGCCTCAAGGCCGCCTTCGCCATCCCGCCGGTCCTGATGATCGTCATGGTGGCCCTCTCCTACCGCTTCCTGGGCCGCCGCCACCCCGCGGCGCTTCGCCGCGAGGACACCAACACCGACCAGGCTGACCGGTTCTCCTCGCCGTGGGCGGTCCTCAAGGACCTCGTACGGGAACCGAGCCGGGCCCGGCTGCTGCTCATGGCCGGCATTTTCTGCTTCGCCGGCATGTGGGCGGCACTGCGCTCGCTGACCACCCCGTACGGCACCGAGGTCCTCGGCATGACCCGGGGCGCAGCCGGCGGCATCGCCCTGCCGGGCGCGATCGCCTTCCTCGTCTGCGTCGTCCCGCTGGCCTACCTCTCGCACCGGCTCGGCGAGCTCCGCATGATCCGCTACGGCATCGCCCTGTTCGTCGCGGGCCTGCTCGTCGGCTTCGCCGAACCCACCCCGGCCTTCACCGCCGCCTCCGTGGCCATCGCCTCGATCGGCTACGCGGTCTTTTCCGTCAACGGCCTGGTCGCCCTGTGGAGCCTGGCGCCCAACAACCGTGTCCTGGGCGCCTACACCGGCCTGTACACGGTGGCCTCGGCCTCCGGCATGGCGCTCGGCCCCGCCCTGCTCGGCGCCACCGTCGACCTCACCGGCTGGCGCTACATGCTCCTCAACGCCTCCGCGTTCGGCGCGGTCACCTTCGCCGTCTTCACCCTTGTGGCCCGCCGCGCCGAGCGGCCGCTCGCAACTGCTTCGTGACCCTCACCCGTACGACAGAAAGCCGCTCTCATGGACATGCGTATCCTCGCCCCGACTGGAGCCCTCGGCGCCGGTTTCGACACCGCCGCCCTGGATCGGGGTGTCGCCGCCCGCCCGCACGTGATCGCCTGCGACGCCGGCTCCACCGACTCCGGCCCCGCGGCGCTGGGCTCCGGCACCCCCAAACTCTCCGCCCAGGCCGTCACGCGTGACCTGCGCCTGCTCCTGCGGGCCCGCGAAACCCTCCAAGTACCGCTGATCATCGGCTCCTGCGGCACCAGCGGACGCGACGACGGCGTCGACCTGGTCGCCGGCCTGGCGCGAACCATCGCCGCCGAGGACAACCTGCACTTCAAACTCGGCCTCATCTACAGCGACCAACCGGCAGAACGACTCCAGCACCTGTACGACCAGGGCCGCATCCGACCGCTCGCCAACGCCCCGGTCATCGAACGGGAGTTGTTCCAGCGCAGCCACACCGTCGCCATGATGGGCGTCGAACCCATCCAGGAAGCCCTGCGTGACGGCTGCGACGTCATCCTGGCCGGCCGGGCCAGCGACACCGCCCTGTTCGCCGCCCTGCCCCACCTCAACGGCGCCGACCCCGGCCTCACCTGGCACATGGCCAAGACCATCGAATGCGGCGCCGCCTGCGCCATCCCGCCCGACGCCAACGGCCTCCTGGTGACCCTGCGCGAGGACCACTTCGACGTCACCACCCTCGCCGACGGCAGCCGCCTCACCCCGCGCTCGGTCGCCGCCCACACGCTGTACGAGAACGCCGACCCATTCCACATCGCCGAGCCCTCCGGCGCCCTCGACACCACCCACGCCACCTACGAGGCCGTCGACGAACGGACCGTCCGCGTCAGCGGCGCCCGCTACATCAAGGCCGACGGCTACACCAACAAACTCGAAGGCGCCGAACTCGTCGGCTACCAGACCGTCATCATCGGCGGCGTCCGCGACACGGTCGTCATCGAGCGCCTCTCCGAGCTCCTGCCCATGGCCAAGAAGTACTTCGACGCCAAGATCCTCGACGTGTTCGACGGCCAGGTCGACCCGGACACCATCGACATCGACTACCGCCTCTACGGCACGGGAACGATCCTGGCCGGCACCGAACCCACCCCCCTGCAACCCCAGGAACTCGGCGTCCTGATCACCGTCACCGCACCCGACCAGGACACCGCCCACGCGATCTCCACGTTCGTCGCCCACGCCTCCTCGCACCTGCCCATCCCCGAGTACGACGGCCTGGTCTCCACCCTCGCCTACCCCTATTCACCGCCGGAGACGGACCGCGGCCCGCTCTACCGCTTCACCCTCAACCACGTCGCCACCGACGTCACCCCCACCGAGCTGTTCCGCACCACCACTGAAGAGGTCTGACCATGGCCACGCTGCTCGACTACTGCTCCCTCGTCCGCTCCAAGAACGCCGGTCCCTTCACCCTCACCTTCGACTTCATGTGCCGCGACCAGCACACCTACGAGGCACTCACCAACACCGGAATCCTCAACCGGACCCTGTTCGCCGGACTGTTCAACACCACCGAGAACGAGATCCTGGTGGTCAACCACCCGCTCGCCCTCGCGGTCAAGGTCTCTCTGCCGCGCCCCTGCGTCCAGGGAGACCTGCACGACAGCGACTGCTACGCCGGCCAGCAGTACGCCCCCCTGATGCAACTCCAACTGCCCGAACTCCCCTGAGCCTGTAAAGCTGGACAAGGCCGGACTCGGCGTGCACGCGGACACCGTCGGAGTACCTGACCACTGGTCACTGGAGTCAGCGAAAGGCCGGCAAGGTCTGATCAGGACCGGTCACAGACGCCGGCACCCGCACGCCGCGCTCCGGCCCTTGCCGATCTACGGGACGTGTCCCTCCCCACCATGTGACGCCACCGAGCCCAGTTGGACCAGACCAATCCTGTCCGGATCGTTGACATGTACGTCACCCGCCGCAATTCTGAGAGCGCTCTCAACGAGATCCGGACGGCTCCACTCCGGCCGGAATCCACCTCGTTGAAATCCCCCCACCCAAGGAGAGAGCGAGTGCCCAGACGGCTCAAATGGCATGCCCTGGCAGTGGCTGCGGCCACCGCCACCACGGCGCTTCTCACGTTCGGCGCCCCCTCCCACGCGAACGCGGCCGTCCCGACGACGATCCCCCTGAAGTTCACGAACAACTCCGGCCGCAGCGAACCCGTTTACATCTACGACCTCGGAACACTCCTCTCGACGGGCCAGCAGGGCTGGGCCGACGCGAACGGCACGTTCCACGCCTGGCCCGTCGGCGGCAATCCGCCGACTCCCGCACCCGACGCCTCGATCACGGGACCGGCCAACGGCCAGTCGAAGACGATCCGGATGCCCAAGTTCTCCGGCCGGATCTACTTCTCCTACGGCCAGAAACTCGACTTCCGCCTCACCACCGGCGGTCTGGTACAGCCGGCCGTGCAGAACCCGAGCGACCCCAACCGCAACATCCTCTTCAACTGGTCCGAGTACACGCTCAACGACTCCGGGCTGTGGCTCAACAGCACCCAGGTCGACATGTTCTCGGTCCCGTACGCCGTCGGGGTCCAACTCGCCGACGGGAGCACCAAGAACACCGGCCACCTCAAAACGGGCGGCTACACCGGGTTCTTCAACGCCCTGCGCGGTCAGCCGGGCGGCTGGGCCAATCTGATCCAGACCCGGTCCGACGGCACCGTCCTGCGGGCGCTGGCTCCCGGTCACGGCATCGAGGCGGGCGCGCTGCCGGGCACCGTCATGGACGACTACATCAACCGCGTGTGGCAGAAGTACAGTTCGTCGACGCTGACGGTGACGCCGTTCACCGATCAGCCGAACACGAAGTACTACGGGCGGGTCTCCGGTGGCGTCATGAACTTCACCAACAGCGCCGGAGCGGTCGTCACCAGCTTCCAGAAGCCCGACTCGGACAGCATCTTCGGTTGCTACAAGCGGCTGGACGCCCCCAACGACCTGGTACGCGGACCCATCTCACGGACCCTGTGCGCGGGCTTCAACCGCTCCACACTGCTCACCAACCCCAGCCAGCCGGACACGAGCTCGGCGAACTTCTACCAGGACACGGTGACCAACCAGTACGCCCGCAAGATCCACGCGCAGATGGCCGACGGCAAGGCCTACGCGTTCGCTTTCGACGACGTCGGCAACTACGAGTCCCTCGTCCACGACGGCAACCCCCAGCAGGCGTACGTCACGCTGGACCCGTTCAACTGACGGACACCGAAGGGCTAGTCGGACACCGGACAGGTGGTCCGCTTCACGAGGTCGTGCCAGCCGGACTCCAGGCGTTCCAGGGGCATCCCGCACTGTCGCGTCAGGTGGTGGATCAGGGCGGGTTCCAGGTAGCCCATGAGGGTCTGGGCGAGGAGAACGCTGTCCGCGCCGGGCACGGCCTCGCGCAGGAGCATGGAGACGTGGGTGAAGCGGACGCGGTACGGGGCGGAGCTGAACCGGCGGGAGGCGTCCGGCTCGGCGGCGATGTACAGGTCGAGCCGGTCGTGGATCTCGCGCAGGACGCGGCAGCCGAAGGCGTGCAGGCGGTCCGCCGGTGACGCGCCGGGGCCGAGAGGTGGCGGCCCGCTGAGGAAGGCGGCCTGGAACCGCTGCTCGGTGTGGTCGAGCAGGGCCATCAGCAGGCCGGTGCGATCACCGAAGCGCCGGAAGACGGTTCCCTTGCCCACCGAGGCCGCGACGGCGACGGCCTCCATCGTCACATTGGCGACCCCGTGCTCCTCCACCAGGCGGGTGGCGGCCTCCAGCAGCCGGGCGCGGTTGCGCGCGGCATCGGCGCGGAGCTGGGGCACGGCAGGACCGACGGTCAGCTCCAGCGGGACCGGGGCTCCCGAGGGTTCCTGCCCTCTCGGGAAGGGCGGAAGTGGGGTGGACATGAACACAGCGTAACGGCAGACGGGGACAACTGGACCCTGGTCCGTTTAGCTGCTACAACATTAAACAGACCAGCAAGCGGACCTCGGTCCGCTTTATTGCCGTAATGTTTCGTCCCCGGGAGTTCCCCATGTCCGTACGCATCCTCGCGCTCGTCGGCAGCCTTCGCGCCGGCTCCCACAACCGCCAGCTCGCGGAGGCGGCCGTCAAGCTCGCCCCCGAGGGCGCGGAGATCGAGCTGTTCGAGGGGCTCGCCGAGGTCCCGTTCTACAACGAGGACCTTGACGTCGAGGGCAAGGTGCCGGCCGCCGCCACCGCCCTCCGTGAGGCCGCGGGCCGCGCCGACGCCTTCCTGCTCTTCTCGCCGGAGTACAACGGCACGATCACCGCTGTCCTGAAGAACGCCATCGACTGGCTGTCGCGTCCGTACGGCGCCAGCGCCTTCACCGGCAGGCCCGCCGCCGTGGTCGGCACCGCTTACGGTCAGTTCGGTGGCGTCTGGGCGCAGGACGAGGCCCGCAAGGCCCTGGGGATCGCGGGCGCCGCCGTCCTGGAGGACCTCAAGCTCTCCGTTCCCGGCTCCGTGACCCGCTTCGCCGAGACCCACCCGGTCGACGACGCCGAGGTCGCCGCCCAGCTCACCGAGGTCGTCGCCCGTCTGCACAGCCAGGTCGGCACCGCCGGCGCCTCCTGACGACTCCCCCCCAGGGCCGGTCCGGTACCCGGACCGGCCCTTCGCGCGTTCCCGGCAGCCGCCGACCGCCCCCAAACGATCCCCGTTTGTCAGCGATCTTGGCGGAACCGAACCCTCCGGGCCAAGATGCCCGCATGAAGGGTGATCTCTTTTCCAGTGACCACATGGTCATGCCCGCCGTCGCGCCGGGCATGACCATCCAGAACGCCAAGTCGATCAAGTACGCCGTCAACGGCGACATGCTCGCGCGCCAGGGGGCGATGATCGCCTACCGGGGGAATCTGCAGTTCGAGCGCAAGGGCCAGGGCGTGGGCGGCATGCTCAAGCGGGCGGTCACCGGTGAGGGACTGCCGCTGATGACGGTGCGCGGGCAGGGCGAGGCCTGGTTCGCGCACGAGGCGCAGAACTGTTTCATCATCGACATCGAGCCGGGCGACCTGTTCACCGTGAACGGGCGCAACGTCCTGTGCTTCGACTCCACACTGTCGTACGAGATAAAGACCGTGAAGGGCGCGGGCGTCGCCGGCGGCGGCATCTTCAACAGCGTCTTCAGCGGTCACGGCGGACTGGGGCTGGTCTGCGAGGGCAACCCGCTGGTGATACCCGTCTCGCCGCAGCAGCCGGTGTACGTCGACACGGACGCGGTCGTCGGCTGGACCGCGCAGCTCCACACCTCGCTGCACCGCTCGCAGTCGATCGGTTCGATGCTCCGCGGCGGCTCGGGCGAGGCCGTGCAGCTGAAGCTGGAGGGCGACGGCATGGTCGTCGTACGGCCGAGTGAGGCGACTCCGCAGAAGACACAGCAGCACTGACGCCGGGGCAACCGGCGCAAGGGACCCCGCCGGATGGCGGGGCCCCTTCTTCTCGTGCCGTCCGTCAGCGCCCTGCGGCCGGGGTGTTGGCGGTGGTGACGTTGACGGCGGCCCACGCCGCGTCCACCGCCCGGTACTCGGTGCTGGTCGCCCCGTACATGTCGGCGGCGGCCTCGAGGGTCGCGGTCCGCGCGTCGTGGAAGTCCGTCGTGGAGACCATGTAGCGGGTCAGCGCGCGGTAGAAGATCGCGGTCGCCTTGGCGCGTCCGACGCCGGTCACCCGTGAGCCGTCGTACGTCGGCGAGTCGTACTTCACACCGCCGATCGTCTTGCGGCCACTGCCCTCGGCGAGCAGGTAGTACGCGTGCGAGGAGACGCCGGAGCCGGCGTGCACCTCGGTGTCGTACGCCGCGGGCGACCAGTAGTCGATGGTGCCCTCCAGCTTGTCCAGGGAGGGGTGGTCGAGGCGGCGCAGGAACTTCTGGGCGAGGCCCAGCTTCTCGCCCATGAGGTAGTTGGGCGGGTTCTTCGGGTTGTTGGCGGAGAACTCGACGTTGGACCCGAAGACGTCGGCGAGGGACTCGTTGAGTGCGCCCGGCTCGCCGTACTGGTTGCCGTCCGCGTCCACCCGGGTGGGTTCGAGGGCGGCGGTGGCGTCGACGACGCCGTGGGTCAGCTCGTGGCCCGTGACGTCCAGGACCACCAGCGGCTTCTTGAACATGGCGCCGTCACCGTCGCCGTAGAGCATGCAGCCGCATGTCGAGTCCCAGAAGGCGTTGCCGACCTTGCGGCCGAAGTGGACCATCGCGCGGGCGCCGGCGCTGTTGTTCCTGATGCCCTTGCGGCCGAAGGTCTTCTTGTAGAAGTCCAGCGTCTGGGTGATGCCGTACTGGGCGTCGACCGCGGCGGTGGTCCGGTTGGCGGTGGTGCCGGTGCCCCACTTGTTGGTGGTGCTGGTGAACTTCGTGCCGCGCGAGAAGGCTTCCAGTGCCGCGCCCTTGGCGTCCCGGGTCTCGGTGTTCCAGCGGGTGGGGTCCTTGAGGAGGAAGCTGGTGCGCGCGGTCCTGGTCGTGGTCAGCGTCACCTTGCCGGCGAAGAGGGAGGTGCCGCTGCCGGTGGCCTTGACCGGGTAGCGGGCGGCCGCCGTCGCGCCGAGGAGACCGGACGGCTGGGTGGCCACACCCGTCACCGGGCTCGCCGTCTCGCCCTTCTCGCGCAGCGTCTTCTCCAGGTGCGGCGAGATGAACTCGTCGCTGTCGGGAGTGTTGCTGCGGATGCGGCCGCTCTGCGCGTCCACGACGACCGTGCGGGAGCCGCCGGCCTCGGTGGTGTCGCTGTCCGTCACGCGCACCTGGTAGGCGAGGGCGGCGGCGCCGTCGCGGGCGTCGACGACGAGTGCGGCGCTGCCCGCGTCGCCCTGGGCGACCGCGGCGGCCTTCTGCTCGGCCTGCTGGGGCGTCAGCTTCGCCTCGGTCGTGGCCGGCTTGACGGCGTGGTCGGCGGCCCGGGTCACGCCCAGGTAGGCGGACTGCTTGCCGAGGTGGACGACGAGGTCGCCGCCGAGCACCGGGAGCCCTTGGTGGCTGCGGACGAAGCGGACGTGCTGCTTGCCGTCCGGGTCCGTCATGACGTCCGTGGCCCGCAGGGTGTCACCCGGACCGACACCGGTGGCCGGAGCGTGGGCGAACGCGGCGGCCCTGGCGGCCTCCACCGGCGAGGAGGCCGAAGTCGCGGCGCGGGCGGGCGAGTCGGGCGCCGCGAAGGCGGGGCCCGTCGGAAGCGTGGCCGCCGTCGTCACCGCGACGGCGATCGCCACGCGGCGTATGTGGGGTCTACGCACGGAGTTCCTTCGAACGGGAGCGGCCGGCCTCGCCAACCGCCCTGAGGCACGGCGCCGTTGAACGCCGTGGAGGCTGTCGGGCCCTCCCGACAGATGCGAGGAGGGGGGCGGTGGTTGCCCGACGAGGTCCACCAACCCGCACATGTGATCGAGGTCGCAGCGCCTCCGGCCGCCGGCGGGGGAGCCGGAGGCGAGCAGGTGTCAGATCGTGCGGTGGGCGAGGGAGGAGAGGAGGGTCCGCAGGTCCGTGGCGGGACGTGGGGCCAGGGAGGCTCCCGCCAGCAGGGTGTCCGCCGCTGCGAGATGCCGACGCGCCGCGCTCAGGGCCGCCGAACGGCCGCCGGCCCGCTCGATCAGGGTCGCCGCGCGGCGTACCGCGCCGTCGTCGAGGACGGCGGTGAAGGCGAGGAGTTCGGCGAGCGCGGAACGGCTCGGCGCGGCCAGGGCGGCGAGAACGGGGAGGGTCTTCTTCCCGTGCCGCAGATCACTGTGCACCGGCTTCCCGGTGACGGCCGGATCGCCCCAGATGCCGAGCAGGTCGTCGGCGATCTGGAAGGCCACCCCGAGATGCCGTCCGGCGCGGTCCAGGGCGTCGGCGGTCTCCTTCGGCGCGCCCGCCAGCTGGGCCCCGAGGGCCAGCGCGCAGCCGAGCAGCGCACCGGTCTTGTGCTCCGCCATCGCCTCGTACTCCCCCGCGCTCACCGCGTCGGGGCCGGTCCACGGGCGGTGGGCGAACAGCAGGTCGTCGGCCTGACCGCGGACCAGGTCACGCGAGGCCCTCGTCAACCGCCCTACGGCCGCCGCGGCCTCGGAGGTCGGGGGCGGCGCGGTGAGGGTCTCGACGGCCAGGGCGAAGAGCGCGTCGCCCGCGAGGACGGCGGGGCCGGTGCCGTACGCCTTCCACACCGCAGGGCGCCCGCGGCGCAGCGCGTCGCCGTCCATGATGTCGTCGTGCAGGAGGGAGAAGGTGTGCAGCAGTTCCACCGCCACCGCGCCCGCCACGCCCGCCTCGGCGGAGCCTCCGGCCGCCTCGGCCCCGAGCACGGCGAGTGCCTGCCGTACGCCCTTGCCCTGGCGGTGGGTCGTGGGGGCGCCCCCGACCTCGCAGCGGCCCAGCGCGTAGCCGGCCATCTCCGCCACCCAGGGGTGCAGCCCGTCGATCGCCTCCTCGAGGGCCGGGGCGACCAGTTCGCGGCAGCGCGCCAGGATCTCCGGGGCGGCGGGCGGCGCCGTCAGGACCGTACGGGGAGAGGTCATCGGGCGGCCTCCGGGTCCGCGTCCTCCGCCGGGGTGAGGCCGAGTTCCGTCCGCGCCCGTTCGACCATCTCCCGGGCGTGCCGCAGCCCGATTCCCTCCAGCACCCGGGCCAGTTCCGTGAGTTCGGCGGCGGTCTCGGCGTGATCGCGGCCGAGCCTGGCCAGGGACTTGACCAGCCCGAGCCGCGACAGCGCCCGCCCGCGCGGCTCGCTCATCGCCTCGAACTCCGCCAGGGCCTGCGCGTAGAGGTCCCGGGCCCGCTCGTAACGCCCGGCCCGGTAGAGGACGTTGCCGCGCATCTTGTGGTTGTAGGCGAGTGCCCCGGACAGGTTCATCGCCCGGCAGGACACCTCAGCCTCGCTCAGCAGTGCCAGCGCGCGGTCCGGGTCCCGGTCGCGTACGGAGACGATGTCCGCGAGGCCGCGCAGGGCCCAGGCGTGGCCGCGCCGGTCCTCGGCGCGCGCGGCGATCTCGGCCGCTTCCTCGAACATGGCGTACGCGGAGTCGTAGGCGCCGGTGTTGCGGTGTATCTGCGCGATGCCCTCCAGGGCCCACACGGTGTGGCGGGCCTCGCCGCGCTTGCGGGCCTCGGCCAGCAGTTGTTCGTGCAGGACGGTCACGGCGGCGTAGTCGCCCTGGATGCGGCCGGTCTCCGCCATGCCCGCCAGGGAGTAGCCGCGTACGACGACGTCCCCGGCCTGCTTGCCGAGTTCGGCGGCCAGCCGCAGCAGCCGCCAGGCCAGCGGGAACGCCCCGCGCTGGCGGGCCAATGTGCCGCCGCTCCACAGCGCCCACGCCATCGCGCCGGTGTCCCCGGCCTCGCGGGCGGTGCGGTAGCTCGCCTTCCACGCCCGGTCGGCGTCGGCCACCTGCCCGAGCCTGCGGTGCGCCTCGGCGACCGCCAGGCCCGAACGGGCCGCCTCGGCACGGGCGCCCACGCGCTCGGCGGCGCGCAGTTGCTCGGTACCCGCCGCCAGGACATCGGTCAGCGAGGAGTTCACGGACAGGGTGGTCAAAGCGCCCTGGTATTCCGGGGCGAAGGCCTTGCCGTACATGGATCCCTTTCGATCGGCCGACTTTCACGGATCGGCGGCTCCCGACGACTCGACTATGCACCTCACGTATACACACCTTGTATACACGGAGAGTATAGTGTGCTGGATTTCCACTCGGGAATCCGTGCCCCATCGCGGTTGCCACGTCGCCCACCCGTTGCCGATCAAGACGGCGACGGCGTGCACCAGGTTGCCTGCCGCGAAAAAGAAGCGCGAACCTCCCTCGTCGCAGGCATAGTTGGACCCCGTGTCGGACAGAGAACCAGAAGCGCAAACGATCCCCGAGGGCCCGATGCGTCCCGGTGAGTTCCCGATCGACGTCTCGCTCGTGCGACGACTGCTGGCCGCGCAGTTCCCACGGTGGGCCGAGCTGCCCCTGAAGCGCTTCCCGTCGGCGGGTACCGTCAACGCCCTGTACCGGCTCGGCGACGACCTGGCCGTACGCCTCCCCCGGATCGAAGGGGGCGCCGAGGACGTGGGCAAGGAGGCGCACTGGGTGCCGCGGCTCGCCCCGCTGCTCCCGGCCGCCGTCCCCGAGATCCTTGCCACCGGCACACCCGGCGAGGGCTACCCGTGGCCCTGGATGGTGCAGCGCTGGCTCGACGGCGAACCCCCGCGCGCCGGCCGTCTCACCGATCCGCTGCCCCTGGCCGCCGACCTCGGCGCCTTCGTGGCCGCGCTGCGCAGGGTCCGGCTGCCCGACGGGCCGACCGCCTACCGGGGTGTGCCCCTGTCCACCGCCGACGCCATGACGCGCGCCGCGCTCGACGAGCTGCGCGGCACGATCGACACATCGGCCGCCACAGCGGCCTGGGAGGCGGCGCTCGCCGCGCCCGCGTGGACCGGTCCGCCGATGTGGGTCCACTCCGATCTGATGCCCGGCAATCTGCTCGCCCGCGGGGGCCGGCTCGACGCCGTGCTGGACTTCGGCACCGTCGGCGTCGGCGACCCGGCCTGCGACCTCATCCCGGCCTGGAACCTGCTCCCCGCCGGGGCGCGGGACACCTTCCGGCGGGCGGCGGGCGCCGACGACGCCACCTGGGCGCGGGGGCGCGGCTGGGCCCTGTCCATGGCGCTCGTCCAGCTCCCGTACTACCGCGTCACCAATCCGGTGATCGCCGCCAACGCCGAGCACGTCATCCACGCGGTCCTCACGGAGGCCGGCACCCTCGCGGAGGCCGACGCCGGGCCCTGAACATCACAATGGAACGCATATTCGAATACGGAGTACGCTGGAGGCATGTCCACGCACCTCCAGGGCTCGCTGTTCGACCAGACCGACGAGCTCCACCTCAGTCAGCTGAACGCGATGCGCCGGACGGTCCTGGGCGACGGGGCCTGGATCGACCTGTTGCCCGGATGGCTCGGCGGCGCCGACGCCCTGTTCGCACGGCTCGTCGACGAGGTGCCGTGGCGGGCGGAGCGGCGGCAGATGTACGAGCACGTGGTGGACGTACCGAGGCTGCTCGCGTACTACCGGGAGGGCGACGCGCTGCCGCACCCGATCCTCGACGAGGCGCGAGGGGCGCTGTCCGCGCACTACGCCCGTGAGCTGGGTGAACCGTTCACCACCGCGGGCCTGTGCTACTACCGGGACGGCCGCGACAGCGTGGCCTGGCACGGGGACCGGATCGGGCGGGGCGCACGGGAGGACACCATGGTCGCGATCCTCTCCGTGGGCGCTCCGCGCGACCTGTTGCTGCGCCCGCGCCGCGGCGGGCAGACCGTGCGGCGCCCGCTCGGACACGGCGACCTGATCGTGATGGGCGGCTCCTGCCAGCGCACCTGGGAGCACTCCATTCCCAAGACGGCGCGGGCGGCGGGGCCGCGGATCAGCGTCCAGTTCCGTCCGAACGGCGTGAACTGAGACGAACGGGGGCGTTCGTGTCCGGCGGCGCCCTTCGCCTCACGGCGTCAGGAGTGCCTGGACCGTGGGGCCGTACCGGTCGACGATGTCCTCGATCGGGGTCGCGCGCAGCCGGGTGCCGCGTGCGATGCCGTACATCGCGCCGAGGCCGAGCAGTGTGCCGACGGCGAGTTCGGCGCGCAGGTCCGCGTCGGGGCCGCTCAGCCGCAGGGCGAGGCGGTCGCTGACCTGGGTCCGGAAGTTGGCGCGCATGGTGTCGCCCTGGTCGCCCTGGCGCGGGGCGAAGATGATCCGCAGGACGGGGTCGGCTCCGCGCTCGGTCTGGCCGACGAGCACCTGGCGGACCATGTGGGGGCCGAGGTGGTCCAGGGGCGCGTCCAGGAGGGCGGCTGCGTCCGTCTCGAAGGACATCACGCGCCCGAAGAGCGCGTCCTTGTTCCCGAAGTACTTGAGGATCAGCGGAGCGCTCACCCCCGCCCGGTCGGCGATCGCCTTGAGCGTGATGTCCGCGTGGGCATGCCGGGCCATCAGATGGCGGGCCGCGCGGAGGATGGCCGCCTTCGTGGCCTCGGCGTCGCGACGCGGTGGGGCGATCGGGGTCGCGCTGAGGCCGGGGGGCGGAGTGGACACGGTGCTCAGGCTCCTTCGAATGCCTCGTCCCGAGGTGCGCCCGAACTGCTGGAGGCCCGTCGGGTGTCACGGACGGTGGGGTCGGCGGGTATGACGAGGGCGGCGGCACAGGCCACCAGTGCGACCGTACCCGCCATGGCGAAGGCCAGCAGATAGCCATGCAGCGTGGGTATCGGGGCACCGCCGACGAGGCTGGTGTGGTGGACCAGGATGGCGGCGACGGCGGCGCTGCTCACGGCCTGGCCGACGGTGCGCATCAGCACGTTGACACCGTTCGCGGACGCGGTCTGCCCGGCGGGCACGGCGCGCAGGATGAGGGTGGGCAGCGCCGAGTAGGAGAACGCCGTTCCCATCGCGCAGACCGCGGAGCCCAGCAGGATCACCACCAGGCTGTGGCTGTTGATGATGCGTATGCCGTAGCCGGCGGCGATGACCAGGGTGCCGATGGCCAGCGTCACCCGGGCACCGCGGGCCGCCGAGACGCGCGCCGAGACCGGCGAGAGCAGCAGCATGATCACCCCGCCGGGCAGCAGGACCAGACCCGTCGCCACGATGGACAGCTCGAGGCCGTAGCCGGTCGCCTTGGGCGCCTGCACCAGCTGCGCCGTCACCAGGGAGTTGGCGTAGAAGGCGAAGCCGGTCAGCAGCGCGGCCACATGGGGCAGGGCGACGCGGGGGCTGGTCGCCAGCCTCAGGTCGACCAGGGGCCGTTCGGCGCGCAGTTGCTGCGCCCACCACAGGCCGAGGACACAGACGCTCCCGACGAACAGGCCGAGAATCCGGGGGCTGGACCAGCCCCACTGGCCGCCCTGTGACACCCCCAGCAGCAGACAGGAGAACCCCAGGGCCAGGCCCAGCGCGCCGGTCATGTCGAAGCGGCCCGGCTCGCGGACGGGCGACTCGCGCACCGCCCACCAGGCCAGCGCCGTCCCGAGGGCGCCGACCGCGGTCGTCCCCCAGAACATGACGTGCCAGCTGGCGTACTGGACCACCATCGCGGCGATCGGGAGGCCGAGGGCGGCGCCGATCCCGACGGTGGAGCTCATCAGCGCCACCGCGGAACCCGTGCGCTCGGGCGGCAGTTCGTCCCGCAGGAGACTGATCGACAACGGTACGACGGCGGCCGCGGCCCCCTGCAGGGCCCGGGCCGCGATGAGTATGCGGATGTCGGACGTGAGGGCACACATGAGCGAGCCGACCGTCATCATCCCGAGGGCGATCAACAGCACCTTCTTCTTGCCGTACATGTCGCCGGCGCGGCCCAGCACGGGGTTGAGCACCGCTCCGGTCAGCAGCGTCGCCGTCACCATCCAGGACACGGCACCCGCCGACGCGCCCGTCAGCCGCGGCAGGTCGGGCAGCAGCGGCACCACCACCACCTGCATGACGGCCATGAGGCTCCCGCCGAGCGCGAGGACCGGGACCGTCAGTCGGTCACGCAGTGCCACCATGAACTCTCCAGAAGTCGGCGCGAAGAAGGGGGGTGAATGGCAATTCACCATAGTCGGTGAATTGCCATTCACCCAACGGGCGCCCTACTTCAGGGGTCGCTACCGGCGCGAGCGGGCCTGCACCGTGCGCGCCACGCGCGGACCCAGCCAGCGCTTGAACCGGCGCAGCGCCTCCAGTTGCCCGGCCGCGCGGTCGATCCGGTAGTACAGCTGCGGCGGGACGTACGGGAGCAGCGGAGAGTGCCGCTGGCCGAGCAGGGCGAACATCTGCGCCGGGGGGAGACGGATGTAACGGGGCAGGCTCTCGTACCACTGGGCGCTGTGCCGGGCGGCGCTCTGCACCGGCAGCAGCGCCGCCCTGCGGTCCTGTTCGTAGTGGGCGAGGGCGGCGGACAGCTCCTGGTGCTCGCCCAGGGCTCCGGCCAGGGAGATGGCGTCCTCCAGGGCGAGGGTGGTGCCCGCGCCGATCGAGTAGTGCGTGGTGTGGGCGGCGTCGCCGAGCAGGACGAGGTTGCCGCGGCTCCAGGTGCGGTTGGTCAGGGTGCGGAAGTTCAGCCACTGCGCGCTGCCGTCGGCCTGCGCCCGCCCGATCAGTCCATGTCCGCCGAGGAGGTCGACGAAGAGCTTCTCCAGCAGCGCAAGGCCGTCCGCCTCGCTCGCCCGGTCGAGCCCGAGACCGGTCCAGGTCTCCGGGGCGCACTCGACGACGCAGGTGCTCTCCCGGGCGCTGAATCCGTAGGCGTAGCACCAGATCCAGCCGTGGTCCGTCTCCACGAAGGCGAAGGTGAAGGAGTCGAGGACCTTGGTGGTGCCGAGCCAGATGTACAGGTTGCGGCCCAGGCTGATGTCACTGCCGAAGTGGTCGGCGTGACGGGTGCGCAGTGCGCTGTTGACTCCGTCGCCGGCGACGACGAGATCGGCCTCGGGCAACCGGTCCGCGGTGACCTCGTGCTCGAACTCGACGCGTACGCCCAGGGATCGGGCCCGCTGCGCGAGGAGGTCGAGCAGGCACCGACGGCCGATGCCGAACCCCTCGTCACCGTGGTGCACCGTCGTCCGGTCGCCGACGTGGGCGACTCCGTCGCTCCAGCACACCGAGTGGTCGCGGACGGCGCGCGCGGACTCGGGATCGCCCTCGTGGAGTTTGTCGAGCAGGCCCGCCCAGTACGTCACTCCCCAGCCGTAGGTCGATCCGGCCGGGTTCCGTTCGTAGACGGTGATGTCGTGGGACGGGTCCTGGCGCTTCATCAGGATCGAGAAGTACAGGCTCGCGGGTCCGCCACCGACGCACGCGATCTTCACGCGCACTCCAATTCGTCACACAAAGCGGTCAATTGATCACGTAGAGTAGCAGTCAGGCGCGACCCCGCGGTTCGCGCCAGCTTGCGGGCGTGAGCCGCGCCACCCTCCACCGGCCGGCTCGGGAAGATCATCGGCGGAGCGTCCACGGACCGGAGGAATTCCGCCTTCCGGTCGATCGCGGACACCTGCACAGCAAGATCATCTTCGTTCAACCTTGCACGACATTTACTTAATTGTCCTGATCATGGCCAACCGACATCCGGCGATTTCTCCCGCTCTCCGACGAACCGATAGGCATATCGCGTCATCGACCGAGATTGATCGCAGGAGGTCTCCGCATGCCGGAACTCACCCGTCGCCGTGCCCTCGGGGCCGCGGCCGCCCTCGCCGCCGCGGCCGGCACCCAGACCGTCGCCGTGGCCAGGGCCGCGGACACCGGACACCACGGCGGGCCCGAGGCCTTCGACGAGGTCTACCGGGGCCGTCGCATCACGGGCCGTGCCGCCGACGGCGGCGGTCACCACCACGAACACGGCGCCGGGTACGCGGTGTTCATCGACGGGGTCGAGCTGCACGTGATGCGGAACGCCGACGGCAGCTGGATCAGCGTCGTCAGCCACTACGACCCGGTGCCCACCCCGCGCGCCGCCGCCCGCGCCGCGGTCGTGGAACTCCAGGGGGCACCGCTCGTCCCCCTCGGCATGCCCATGCCCATGCCCATGCCCCCGCAGTGACCCAGCCCCGTCAGCACAACGTGGAGTCCCGCACATGACCGTACGCAAGAACCAGGCGAACCTGACCGCCGACGAGAAGCGGCGTCTCATCGACGCGCTCCTCCAGCTGAAGCGCAGTGGCCGGTACGACGACTTCGTCACCACGCACAACGCCTTCATCCTCGGCGACACGGACAACGGCGAACGGACCGGCCACCGTTCGCCCTCCTTCCTGCCCTGGCACCGCAGATTCCTGCTGGAGTTCGAGCGGGCGCTGCAGTCCGTGGACGCCTCCGTCGCCCTCCCGTACTGGGACTGGAGCACCGACCGTTCGCCCCGTTCCACCCTGTGGGCCCCCGACTTCCTCGGCGGCACCGGGCGCAGCCTGGACGGCCGGGTGATGGACGGCCCCTTCGCGGCCTCCGCGGGCAACTGGCCGATCAGCGTGCGCGTCGACGGCCGTACGTATCTGCGGCGTTCGCTCGGCAGCGGTGTCCGTGAGCTGCCGACCCGCGCGGAGGTGGACTCCGTGCTCGCCATGGCGACGTACGACATGGCGCCCTGGAACAGTTCCTCGGACGGTTTCCGCAATCACCTCGAGGGCTGGCGCGGCGTCAATCTGCACAACCGGGTGCACGTCTGGGTCGGCGGCCAGATGGCCACCGGTGTCTCCCCCAACGACCCCGTCTTCTGGCTGCACCACGCCTACATAGACAAGCTCTGGGCCGACTGGCAGCGCCGTCACCCCGCCTCCGGCTATCTGCCGCTCGCCGGCACCCCCGACGTGGTGGACCTCGACGAGACCATGAAGCCGTGGAACGACGTGAAACCGGCGGACTTGCTGGATCACACCGCGTTCTACACCTTCGACACCGTCTGACCGCGCGTTCACGGGTCCGGCCCCGGTCGCCCCTCCGCACCGGGAGGGGCGACCGGGGCCTCCCGCCGCTCGTCCACCCGCCCTCCACCTGCCGGCCGTCCGCGTACCCGATCCGTACGTGCGTCGCGGTGGTGTCCTTCTCGTCCTGATGCGGCAGGACGACGGGGCGCTGTCCGCCACGCACTTCGGGGGCTGTCCGCCGAGCGTTCGGCGGACAGCCCCCGAAGGAGGACCGGGAAAGTACTAGTGCCGCGGCAGGCAACGTTTGCCCGTCAAGGAGCGGCGTCCGGTGCGTGCTCTCGGCGTGCCGGCCGGAGGCCCTCGTACTGGACGTACTTGGGTCTTCGGCTGGTGCGGCGAGAGTGCGTGCCGGGCGTCGCGACGGGGCGAACGTTGCCTGTTGCGGCACTAGGCGTTGCTCGCCTCGGCCGTACGGCACTCGGGGTGCCCCCAGCCCTGGCCGTTCTTGGCGATGGGCTCGCCCGCCGCGTAGGAGCGGCCGCAGACGCAGCGCCCCGGGAACTTGGCCTTGAGCGTACGGGCCGACGTGCCCTGCCGGGGTGTCTTGGCGGAGGCGGTGGCCGTGGTGCGGCGGCGGCCGGCGCCCGAGGGGGCCGGGGTGTCGGGGGACGGCGGGGGCTCCGGGGAGCCGAGGTCGCTGCCGGCGGCCCGCTGGACGATGGCGGCCTGGCTCGCGGCGCGGTCGGCGAAGTCGTTCAGACGGTCGCCGTCGACCTGGTGGGCGGGGACGTAACGGAACTCCACGGTGCGGCCGTCGAGGAGTTCGTCGATGCGGGCGACCAGTTCCTGGTTGGCGACCGGCTTTCCGGAGGCCGTCTTCCAGCCCTTGCGCTTCCAGCCGGGCAGCCAGGTCGTGACGGCCTTCATCGCGTACTGGGAGTCCATCCGGATCTCCAGCGGGACGTCCGGCGCGATCGCCGTCAACAGGCGCTCCAGCGCGGTGAGTTCGGCGACGTTGTTCGTCGCCGTGCCCAGCGCTCCCGCCTCCCAGCGGGTCGGCGTCTCCGCTTCGTCGGCCACGACCCAGGCCCATCCGGCCGGTCCCGGGTTTCCCTTCGAAGCCCCGTCACAGGCGGCCACCACACGTTCAAGCATGTCCCCGATCATGCCACGGTCCGGCGGCGGCTCCCCGCACGGGCCGCAGCACGCTCTCCCGGACCCGGGGGCTGGTGCCGAGCAGCCGCAGACCCAGTAGCGTCGCCGTGTGCAGGACGTACTTGCCGTCACGGTGGCTGGCGACCAGTCCCCCGTCGCGCAGCACGCCGATCTGGTAGCTGGCGCTCGGCAGCGCGATCCCCACGGCCTCGGCCACCTCCGAGGTGGTGCGGGCGCTCTGTCCGGCGACCTCGGTCAGTACGGCGGCCCTGGTGCGGCCGAGCAGGCGCTCGACCCCGTTGTCCGTACCGTCCGCGAGGGCGAGCGGAGTCTTCGCCACCGGGTAGACGAGCACGGGGGCCAGACCGGGGTCCGCCAGCGCGGTCGGTCTGCGCCAGCAGAAGTAGGAGGGCACCAGGAGAAGTCCTCGGCCCTCCAGATACAGGTCTCGCTGGACGGGATAGTCCACTTCGAGCACCGGGGCACTCCAGCGCGCGACCGGGCGCAGGCTCTCCAGCAGTGCCTGGGTACCGCCGTCGAGGAGGGCTCGGGCGCGCACCCCGACATCGTTGCCCACCGCCGTACTGATGTGCAGCCAGTGCGGTTCCAGCAGACCGCGGAAGTAGATCCCCAGGGAGTTCGCCAGCACCTTGAGCGCGTCGTTGCCCGGTCTGCCCAGCGAGGCGGCCCAGCTCGGGACCGGGCGCGACTCGGCCAGCCGTGTCAGTTCCCGGACCAGTTGCACACGCGGTGTGCGCAGCAGTTGGTCGAGTCCGGCGGAAAGACCGCCGCCGGTGACCGGCGGGGTGAGGAAGTCCGGAATGTAGCCGGTGGAGGGAATCAGGGCGCGCAGCGGGCGCAGTGCGCGGCCCAGGTTCGAGTCGCCGGAGAATCGTTGCCGCGCCGAGCGACGCCAATGTCCGAATTCCAGTGGTCCCTGGCCAGTTTCCAGACGGCAGACACTGCACATGAGTTCCCACAGGGGATCAGGCTGCCGGGCCACTCGAATGTTCTGCAGGTCTTCCGATGTGAAGTGAATGCGGAGCATGGGGTCTCTTTCGCTCGCAATCCTTGTGGGGGGTTCGGCCGCTCGAACGTGCCGCAACCACAAGAGGGGACGAGCACCGCATGCGCATGGTTGCCCCGGAGACAAGAGGCCCCGGCCCGCCCCGGAGGAATTCCGCCATTCTCCGGGGCGGCCGGTGCGCGGGGGTCCCGCGGTCCGTTCAGGACACGTCGGTCGCCTTGGGCATCGCGCCCTCGGTCGTCTTGACGTCGATCACGGAGAACGCCGCGCCCTGCGGGTCGCTCAGCGCGGCGAACCGGCCGAACGGGCTGCTCATCGGCCCGAAGCGGAGAATCGCGCCTCGTTCGGTGGCCTTCGCGACCGCGGCGTCGCAGTCCTCGACGGTGAAGTACACGTTGAAGTACGGCGGGACCTCGGGAGGGAAGTCGTCCGTCATCCGCATCCGGCCGAGGACGGGATCCTCACCGAGGTCGTACAGCCTGAAGTCGACGGCGTCGTCGTCCAGCTGCTTCATGCGGTACCCGAAGACGGCCGAGAAGAAGGCGTCCGACTTCTCGGGCTCACGGGTGAAGACCTCGGCCCAGCAGTACGCGCCGGGCACGCCCCGGGCCTCGAAGCCCTCGTGCCGGCCGGGCTGCCAGACGCCGAAGACGACCCCGCTCGGGTCCCGGGCGATCACCATCGTGCCGAAGTCGCCGACTTGCATCGGCTCCATCAGCACCTCGCCGCCGTCGGCCCTGATCTTCTGGGCGGTGGCGGCCGCGTCGGGCGACGCGAGGTACAGACACCACGCGGACTGGCCCTCCTGGCCGGGCATCGGCGGGACGACGGCGGCCACCGCCTTGCCGTTCGCGTAGGCCTGGGTGTAGTTGCCGTACTCCGAGGACGACTCGCCGAACGTCCAGCCGAGCACCTCACCGTAGAAACTCTTCGCTCCCTCGACATCGCTGAACATCGCGTCCGCCCAACAGGGCGTTCCCTCGGGCTGTACGGCCATGGCGTTCCACTCTTCCTGTTTCGTCATGATTCATCCCGGTTTCACGCTAGCCAGCCTCCGTCCGGGCCGCGCGCCGAGCGGAGCGCCCTGGACGACACTGGAGAGTGGCCTCGGGTGGTCGTCGACGGGACGGGGACACGGGATGATGCACGCGTGGGAAGTGGCCCGGCCCGGGCCGATCGAGGGGGAACCGCTGCGTTTCGTCGAGCGGCCGATCCCGGTGCCGGGGACCGACGAGCTTCTCGTCCATGTGCGCGCGTGCGGGGTGTGCCGCACCGACCTGCACGTCAGCGAGGGAGACCTGCCGGTGCGGCGACCCCACGTGACGCCCGGCCATGAGGTCGTCGGCGTGGTCGCGGCGACGGGCGAGGACGTGCTCGGCCACGCGGTCGGTGACCGGGTGGGCGTCGCCTGGCTGCGCCGTACGGACGGCACGTGCCGGTACTGCGCGCGGGGGGCCGAGAACCTCTGCCCGGCCTCGCAGTACACGGGCTGGGACGCCGACGGCGGCTACGCGGAGTACACGACCGTGCCTGCGGCCTTCGCCTACCGGCTGCCCGGCGAGGTGGACGACGTCGCGCTCGCGCCGCTGCTGTGCGCGGGCATCATCGGCTACCGCGCGCTGCGGCGGGCCGCGCTGCCGGACGCCGGACGGCTCGGCCTGTACGGCTTCGGCGGCAGCGCCCATCTGTGCGCGCAGCTGGCTCTCGCACAGGGCGCCACCGTGCACGTACTGACGCGTGACCCGGCCGCGCGGCGGCTCGCGCTGGAACTCGGTGCCGCGTCCGCCCGGGGCGCGTACGACGAGCCGCCCGAGCCGCTGGACGGTGCGATCCTGTTCGCGCCGGTCGGCGATCTGGTACCGGTCGCGTTGCGGGCCCTCGACCGGGGCGGGATCCTGTCGGTCGCCGGGATCCATCTGAGCGACACTCCGCCACTGCGCTACGAGAGCGACCTGTTCTACGAGAAGGAGCTGCGCAGCGTCACCTCCAACACCCGCCGGGACGGGCGGGACTTCCTGGCGCTGGCGGCCCGCCACGGCGTACGCGCCACGACGCACGCCTACCCGCTGTCAGAGGCGCAGCGGGCCCTGCGGGACCTCAAGGCCGGCCGTTTCGACGGGGCGGCCGTGCTGGTGAACGACTTTCCGCCGCGCACCTGAGCATGCGCGCCCGGGGCGCGCGTGCGTGGATGGACCCAGATGTGTGTGCGGCGGTGGAGGTGGCATGACGGGCCTGGGCGGTGAGGACGCTACGGGGGTGGGGGCGTCGTTCGCCGCGATGGAGGACGCCGTCGAGGCGATCGGCACCACCCTGGACGAGCGGACCACCTGCGAGGAGCTCGCGCAGTTCGTGTGCCGGGAGGTCTGCGACGCCGCCGCGGTGGATCTGCTGCCCATTGACGTCCCGGCCGCACAGCACACGCACGAGCCGAACCTGACCCGTGTCGCCACGGGTGGCCGGACCGAGCTGCTCACCCCCTGGGCCGCGCACGGCGCCCGCCCGCTGTCCGTCCAGGCGCTCGACGAGGGGCTTCCGATCACGGCGTCGCTCGACCTGTCCGGCACAGTGCCCCGGGAGGTGATGACGGTGCCGCTGCTGGCACACGGCCACCTGTACGGAGTGCTGCTGGCCGTCCGACAGGGTCAGGCCTTCAGCGACCGGGGCACCGCCGTCACGCACTACGCGGCACGGCTCGCGGCCGTCCACCTCGGCCACTCACGGCAGCACGACGACGTACGCAGTACCGTCCTCTCCCTGCAGCGGGCGCTGCTGTCCGAACCGGGCCGCCCGCATCCCAACCTCGACCTCGCCACCCGCTACCTGCCGTCCGGCAGCAGCGTCCTGGTGGGCGGGGACTGGTTCGAGACCGTACGGCTGCACTTCGGGCGCACTCTGCTGGTGGTGGGCGACGTCATGGGGCACGGACTGGACGCCGCGGTGGACATGAACGCGTACCGCTCGATGCTGCGCTACGTCGCCTCCACGGATCTGCCGCCGCACCGGGTGCTGCGCCGCCTGGACGCGGCCGTCGCCGAGGACGGCGCCCGGCGTCCGGCGACCTGTCTGCTCGTCCAGGTCGACCCGGCCCGGGGCACGGCCACGCTGGCCAGCGCCGGGCATCTGCCGCCGGTCGTGTTCGCCGGGGACGGCACCGGGGAACTGCTGCACCTGACGGTCGGTCCGCCGCTGGGCACCGGCGTGGGCGGCTACGAGGCGGTCACGCGCGCGCTCGCTCCCGAGGACACCCTGGTGATGTTCACCGACGGTCTGGTGGAGCGGCGCGGCGAGGACATCGACGCCTCGCTCGCTCGGCTGGCCGGGCTGCGGCTGTCTCCCGGGACCAGTGTCGACGCGGCCCTCGACGCGGTCCTCGTATGGCTCGACGCCCGGCACGCGGAGGACGACGTGGCGCTGCTGGCAGCCCGCATCCGCCACCGTCCCCCGGCCTGAGGTCCGACGCCGCCGTGACCGACGTACGTCTTCCCCCTTCCGCCCCGCTGTGCTTGCCTGGGGACCCCTTTCGGCGGGCGGGGCGGGAGTTGCTTCATGCGGAGGCCGTGGATCGTGGGGATGCTGTTGGCCGGGCTGCTGCTCGGCGCGTGCGGGGATCCCGCGTCGGGGCCGGAGCAGTCGCCGCCGGAGCCCGTGGTTCCCACGGCCGCTCCGTCACCGGCCACGACCACCCGCCAGCGCCCCGCCGCCTCCCCCACGGCTCCCACCACGGTTGACGCGGCGGCGAAGGCGCCCGCCGTTCTCTACCTCGGGGACTCGCTCGCCATGGAGAGCCAGAAGGTGCTCGGGCAGTCGCTCCGGGAGGAGGTGAACGCCCGTTACACGAGCGCCCCCTACTCCGGCACCACCCTCTGCGACTACCTGGAGGGGACCGGGGAGCGATCCCTCGTGCCGCCCGCGGACAAGGCCGCCGCGCTGGTGCGCTCGCTGCGGCCGGACTTCGTGGTGCTCCAGTTCTGGGGCAATTCCTGGGGCTACACGCCCTGCATGGGCGGCATCACGTACGACAAGGAACCGGCCACGTACTTCAAGCGGTACGAGGCGGACATGAAGCGGCTGACCGAACAGATCGCGGACGCGGGCGGCGCGCGACGGCCCCGGATCGTCTGGGTGTCGCAGGGTCCGGACCCGATCACCCCCGAGCGGATCCGGACCGTGAACGCGCTCTACGAGGCACGGGCCGCGGCCTCCCACGACCTGGTCGCCGATGCCGGGAGGACGGTGAGCCCGGCGACGGCCCGCTACACGTGGGCGCAGTACCTGCCGTGCACCGCGTACGAGCACGACCATCCGTCGTACTGCAGCGAGCCGGGCCGCGACCGCACCGCCCTCCACCGCGACGACGACTATCTGCACTTCTGCCTGGCGCCGACCACGTCCACGCCGAAACCCTGCCCGCTCCGCTCCCCTGGCATCGTGCGGATCACGCGCGAGATCACCCGGGTGATAGCGGACCGCGTCGGCTGACGGATCGGGTGAGGAGTCCGGCGACGGCCGGTTCGTGGAGGCGGTCGGCGAGCATGCGGTCGCTGATGCCGGGGTGGGCGTCAGCCCATGTGGACCGGGGCGGCGCCTTCGGTGTGCCGCTGCCCGCCAGAACGGCCAGGTCGATGGGGATGTTGACGAAGAACACCCAGCGCCGGTCCAGGACGTCGGTGAGCGTGCCGCCGAGCAGCAGGCCGACGGTGGCGCCGACGCCGCCCATCGCCGCGTACACGCCCATCGCGGTGTTGCCGGCCTCCGGACGAGGAGCCGGACGTATCCAGCCCCGGAAATGCCGATGCCGCGATCGGGGAAAGGAAAGAGCGAACGGAGTCTGACGAAACGGAACACTCGCTGTGCAATCCGAGGCCAGGGTGCCGATACGGCACGCGATCCGGACTCGGGACGAGGCTCAACCGCAGCACTCTTTCGGCAATGTTGTCAATCTCGCTTGACGAACAGCCGCGAAGTGTGGGCACGGAAAAGGAACACAAGCACGTGCCCACACTTTTTTGGAAAAGACAAAGGGGAATTCCATGTCGGGCGCACAATTCCCCGTGCGCCGGGGATCAGTCCGTGAGATCGACGCGCACCGTCGTCAGACCGGCGCCCATCGCCCGCACCGCGGCGCTGTTGAACCGCGGCAGGCTCTTCAGTCGCGCGCGGGCGTCGTCCTCGGGCATCACATGGGCGGTCCCGGTGTACCAGCGGCCGCGGACGCGGACCCGGACCCGCGGGTCCGCCTGGATGTTGCGCACGTACTGCGAACGCGCGCCGTACTCGCTGACGAACCAGAACTCCCGTCCCGCCAGCCGTCCGCCGACCGGGGTCCGGCGCGGCAGCCCCGACTTGCGTCCCGTGGTCTCCAGCAGGGTCTGGATCGGCAGGCGCTTCAGGAGCGGGTTGCCGATCCACCGCTGGAACGACGTGACGACGCGGTATTTCCGTTCGGGGTTGCGGGACATGTGGGAGTCCTCCTGTTCGGTGCCGGGCACCATTGTGCGGCGCCGGGCGACCGTCTCACGACCGCCGTCGGAGTTCCGTTTCGACCAGACGGTTGAGGTGGCGGCGCGCGTCCTGCGTGCTCAGCGGGGGTGCCTGCCGCAGCCGTTGCAGGGCGAGGCCGTCGGCGAGTGCGGCGAAGCGGACCGTGAAGCCGTCCAGGTTGTCGGAGCTGAACTCCCCTTCGGCGACACCTCGTTCGGCCAGTTCGCGGATCTGGGTGTGCCAGGCTTCGTAGCGCTCGGCCTGGCCGCGGGCGAAGGCCTGGTCCGGGTCCTGGTCGCCCGCGTTCCAGTAGTCGAACCACATCCGCCAGTGTCGGTCGGTGTCCTCGGTGAACAGCGCGTCGACGAGCAGCCGCAGCGCCTCGGCCGCGCCGGCCGCCTGCGCGGCGGCCTCGCTGAGCGCCGCGTAGTACCGCTCGATGTGCAGCACCATCGCCTCGGAGAGGATCTCCTGCACGCTCCCGAAGTGGTACGTGACCGTGCCGACGGACACCCCGGCCGCGGCGGCGACGTCCCGCACTCCCACCGACGCGTAGCCGCGCTCGGCGATCAGCGGCACGGCGGCCTCCACGATGAGGCGGCGGCGCACCTCGGTGGGCTGGCGGGTGCGGTCGGCGGCGGCGACGGCACGGCGAGGGGGCCTGGCGGCCTTCATACCGACGTCCTCGGGGTGGTGCGGTGCCATGCGCGCTTGGCCACTGTCTCTCCGTTCGCCCGTGCCTCGATGCGGCTGTCCATGATGAAGTCCGTGGCCGTGGCGCGCAGCTCGGTCCGCGTCACGATCTCCGCGTCCCCATCCTCCCCGCGCGTCAGCCGGATCGTCCATTCGGAGACCGCGGACGCGCAGAGCGGATCGTCGCGGCGGATGCGGTAGGTCTCCCGGGCGCTCTCCTCGTAGCGCAGTCCGTCGGGATAGGTCCGCGATCCCCCGTAGTTGGGGTCGACCTCCAGGGTCCACTCCCCCGTGGCCACGTCGTGTGTGACCAGCCGCTCGGGCCGCGGTTCGGCGGGCAGGTCGTAGGTCACCGGGAGCGGAGGTGCCTGCTCGGGTTCCTCGAAGCGGATCGACGGCTCGTCCACCGGCTCCCGCACGGGAAGCAGCAGCGAGCTGCGCGCGGGTACGACGCTCAGTTCGCCGCGTTCGCCGTGCGGCCACACCCACGGCCAGTAGGCGTCGGAGACGGCGACACGGACACGGTGGCCGGGCGGGAAGGCGTACCCGATGCCGTTGAGTTCGAACTCGACGTCCTCGTACGTCCCCGGCGTCCACTCCACGGCCTTGTCCCGCCCGTGCCGGGAGAGCAGGTTCAGCACGCCCCGGGTGACGAGGGTGGACGAGCCGTCGGGGGCGACGTCGCAGAGGCGGGCGACGACGTTGGCGCGCGGGGTCGCGCTGTCGAGCCGGAGCCGGACGCGCGGGCGGCCGAGGATCTCCACGCGCTGCGTGAGCGGCGCCGAGTCGAAGCACACCGAGCGGCCGTCCTCCTCGCGCTGGTCGGGCGGCAGGTCGCTCGCGTTGCCGAAGGGGAAGAAGCGGCCCGCGTCGAGGCCGGTGTGCTGGGGCGACCGTACGAGGACGGGTGTCTCGCCCGCTCCGAGGATCCGCTCGTCCCAGGTGACCGACGGGGAGGGCCAGTTCGTGTCACCGACCCAGCGCCCCGGCATGACGTCGTACGAAGTGGCGGGCGGAACGGGGTCGTTGATCCAGGCGCGGAGCAGCGGCTCGCGCATGACGCCCGTTTCGATGCCCTTCAGGTGCTGGTCCCACCAGCGCAGGGTCTCCTGGAGGAAGCCGATCGCGGGGCCCGGGGGCAGCCCGCGGTCCGGGTACTGGTGCGACCAGGGGCCGATCAGCCCCCGTACCCGGTCGCCCGGCAGATGCTCCACCAGCCGCAGCACGGTGTCGCGGTAGGGGTCGTGCCAGCCGCCGACCGCGAGGACGGCCGCGTCGATGGCGTCGTAGTCCTCGCAGACGCTGCCGTGCCGCCAGTAGTCGTCGCGCTGCTGGTGGGCGAGCCAGGTGTGCAGGAAGGGTTCGAGAGCTTCCAGGCGCTCGCGCCACATGGTCAGCAGGCGGTCGTGGCCGACGTTCGCCGGGTCCGGCGGGCGGGAGGCGAACGCGAGCATGGTGCCGGCCCAGGCGAGCATGTCGATGCCGAGCAGGGCGCCGCCCATGTAGTGCACGTCGTTGTCGTAGCGGTCGTCCGTCGAGCAGACGGTGACGATCGCCTTGAGCGGCTCGGGGGCGAGGGCGGCGATCTGGAGGGAGTTGAAGCCGCCCCACGAGATGCCGAACATGCCGACCTTGCCGGTGCACCAGGGCTGCGCGGCGAGCCAGTTGACGACGTCGACGCCGTCGGCGAGTTCCCGCGCGTCGTACTCGTCGCCGGGCGTGCCCTCGCTGTCGCCGTGGCCGCGGATGTCGACGCGGACGGAGACGTAGCCGTGGCCGGCGTACCAGGGGTGGCGCTGGGCGTCCCGGGGCGCGGTCCAGTCGCTCTTGCGGTACGGGAGGTATTCGAGGAGCGCGGGGACGGGGTCGGTGACCGCGTCGACCGGACGCCAGACACGGGCGTGCAGGCGGGTGTTCCCGTCCCGGGTGGGGATCCAGACGTCCTCGCGGACGACCTGGCGCTCGAACTGCTCGCGGTACTTCACGAAACTCCCTCGGTGGTGAGCCGGTCCGCCGGGTGCCAGCGGCGCACCCGGTGTCCCGGGCCGTGGTCCGTCCACAGGTCGTCGGGTTCGGCGGCGTCGCTCCAGTCCACGGCGCCGTCGACGAACGGCGTCGCGTCCGGGTCGGGTTCGAGGGCGGCCGCCATCAGCAGGCGGGTGTACGGGTGTCCGGGCGAGGCGAACACGGCGTCCGTGGGCCCTTCCTCGACCACGACCCCGTGGCGCAGCACGACGACCCGGTCCGCGATGCCCCGGACGACCGCCAGGTCGTGGCTGATGAACAGACAGGCCAGTTCGCGTTCCCGGCGCAGGTCGTCCAGGAGGCGCAGCACGTCGGCCTGGACGGAGACGTCGAGGGCGGTGGTGATCTCGTCGGCGATCAGGACGTCCGGCTCGCCCGCCAAGGCCCGTGCGATACCGATGCGCTGACGCTGGCCGCCGGAGAGCTGGGCGGGCAGCCGGTCGGCGAGGGCCGGGTCGAGCCGCACGTCGGAGATGAGCCGCCGGGCGTGGTCCGCCACCTGCGTCCGGGTGGCGGCCGTGCCGAAGAAGCGCAGCGGACGGCGGACCGCGTCGCCCACCGAGCGGCGCGGGTTCAGCGAGGTGTCCGCGTTCTGGAAGACCAGCTGTACCCGGCGGCGCAGGGCGAGCGGCCGCTTCTGCGCGGGGCGCGCGAGGTCGCCGGACTCGTGGGTCATCGTGCCGCCGGACGGGGTGCGCAGGCCGGCCAGCGTCCACGCCAGCGTCGACTTGCCGCTTCCCGACTCCCCCACGAGCGCGAGGACCTCGCCGCGCCGGACGTCGAAGGACACCCCGTGCACGGCTCGCGAGGACCCGTAGTCGATGGTGAGGTCGCGCGCCGAGACCGCGACCACAGCGGCGTCCGGCACGTGTGCCTTGGGCCGCACCTCCCGCTCGCCCGCCTCGCCGACGATCGCGAGACCGGCGTCGTCGAGGCGTGGCACGCTCGCCAGCAGGCGTCTGGTGTACGGGTTCTGGGGCATCGCGAAGAGCCGCCGGGTGGGCGCGGACTCCACGACGCGACCGGAGCGCAGCACGGTCACCTCGTCGGCCATGTGCGCGACGACCCCGAGGTCATGGCTGACCAGCACGGCGGCGAGGCCCAGTTCGTCGCGCAGGGCGCCGATGAGGTCGAGGACGCCGCGTTGGGTGACGACGTCGAGCCCGGTCGTCGGTTCGTCGAGGACGAGGATCTTGGGGCGGGCCGCGACGGCCATGGCGATGGCGACGCGCTGCTGCTGGCCGCCGGAGAGTTCGTGCGGGTAGCGGCGGGCGAGTTCGGCGGGGCGGGGCAGGCGGACCTGTTCGAGCAGGTCGACGACGGGCACGTCACCGCCGGCCTCGGCGATCTGCCGGCCGATGCGCATGGAAGGCGTGAGCGCTTGGCCCGCGTTCTGCGCGACCATGGCGACCGTGTTCCCGCGCAGCCGCCTCAGCTCCCGTGCGGACAGGGCGAAGACGTCCGAGCCGTCGACATGGACGGAACCCGCGGTGATCCGGGAGCCGTGCCTCAGATGTCCGAGGAGGGTGGCGGCGACGGTGGATTTACCGCTGCCGGACTCGCCGACGAGGGCGAGCGTCCGCCCTCCGGCCACCTCCCACGACACCTCGTGCACGACGGACACGTCACGGCCGCCGGAACGGTAGGCCACGGACAGCGAGTTCACGGACACGATCGAGGTCATCAGGAGCCCTCTCTGATCCGGTCGACGCCCCACGCCTTGGACAGGCCGTCGGCGGCGAGGTTGAGCCCGACCACGAGCGTGGCCAGGGCGATGATCGGTGCGAGGCTCGCCATCGGGACGACGGTGATGGCGGTGCGGTTCTCGGCGACCATCAGCCCCCAGTCGGGAGTGGGCGGATCGGCGCCGAAGCCGAGGAAGGAGAGGGAGCTGATGAGCAGCACGACCCACGACGCCCGCATCGCGAACTCCACGCACACCACGTCCGTGATGTTCGGCAGGACTTCGCGCCGCAGGATCGACCAGGTGCCCTCGCCACGGGCCCGGGCCGCGGTGACGTAGTCGGCGGGTACCACGGCGAGTGCCGCGCCCCGTACGACCCGTACGACCTGGGGCACGTACACCACGGCGATCGCGAGGACGATGACCGCCGGGCCGGTGCCCAGCGCCGTGACGACAACAAGCAGGGCCAGGATCGACGGCACGGCGAGGACCGCGTCGAGGACCCGGCCCAGGACGTCGTCGAACCAGCCGCCGCGCAGGGCCGCCGCACAGCCCACCATCGTGCCGAGGGCGACTGTCACCAGGGTCGCGGCGACGGACACGCCGAGCGCGTAACGGCCGCCGTACAGCACCCGGGCGAGGACGTCGCGCCCGTACTGGTCCGTGCCCGCCCAGTGGTCCCAGCCGGGTCCGAGCAGGGCGTGCGAGGAGTCGTTGGCGATGGGGTCGTAGGAGGTCAGGAGCGGAGCGAGCAGGGCGATCAGGATGTGGACGGCGACGATCGCGAGGCCGATCACGGCGGCGCGCGAGGAACGCACGGTGTGCCAGGCACGGGCGGCGCGCGCCGGAGCGGTCGCGGGCGGGGCCGGCGGGGCGGTGTCGAGCGTGGTCATCGGGTCCTCCCGCGCGTACGGAGCTTGGGGTTGAGGGCCATGGCGCCAAGGTCGGCGGCGAGGTTGCAGACGACGTACACGACGGCGCTGATGAGGGCGATGGCCTGGATGACGGGCAGGTCGCGGTTCTGCACGGAGGAGAGCATCAGCTTGCCGATGCCCGGGTAGTTGAAGACGTTCTCGACGACGGCGACCCCGCCGGCCAGCCAGGCCACGTTCAGCGCGATGACGTGCAGGGTCGGCAGCATGGCGCTGGGCAGGGCGTGCCGGGTGACGACCCGCCAGGTCGACAGGCCCTTGAGACGGGCGGTGGTGACGTACTCGCTCGCCATCACGTCGATGACGGAGGTCCGGGCCATCCGCACGATGTACGCGGCCATCACGACGGCGAGGGCGAGGGCGGGCAGCCAGACGGCGGGCAGGAGTTGGCCGACGCTCGCGTCGGGGCCGTAGAGCACGACCGCGGGGAACCACGGCAGCGCCACGGAGAAGCAGAGCACCAGCACGGTGGCGACCACGAACTCGGGGACGCTCATGCCGACGAGGCTGACGGTCGAGATGAGGTGGTCGGGCCAGCGGTCGCGGTAGAGGCCCGCGAGGATGCCGAGCACGATCGAACCGGTGACGGCGAACAGGACGGTGATCAGGGCGATCAGCGCGGAGTTGCCCAGGTACATGGAGACTTCGCCGCCGACCGCCTTCCCGGAGACCAGGGAGGTGCCGAAGTCGCCGTGCAGGGCGCCGCGCACCCAGTCGGCGTACCGCTCCCAGGCGGGCCGGTCGAGCCTCAGCTTCTCGCGCAGGGCGGCGACGGCGTCCGGGGTGGCGTCCTTGCCGAGGACCTGGGTGGCGACGTCGCCGGGCAGGGCCTGGACGGCGAGGAAGACGAGGACGGAGGAGAGGAAGAGGGTGCCGAGGGCGGCGGCCACCCTGCGGACTATGAAGGAGACCACTGCTCAGGCTCCCTTCAGGCCGATGCCGAGGTAGTCGAACTCGAAGCCGTGCTCGGCGTATCCGCGCACCGTCCGTGACAGGCCCACGAGCCGGTCGGCGAACATCGGGGTCATCGCCCCGCCCTTCTCGACGACGAAGGTCTGCGCCTCGCCGTACAGTTCGCGCCGCCGCCGGTCGTCCGTCTCCCGTCGCGCCCGGTCGAGCAGGGCGTCGAAGTCCTTGTCGGACCAGGCGGTCTCGTTGTAGGAGGAGCCGCCTCGGAAGACCTGCGTGAAGAGCTGGTCGACGGGTCTGCCGGTGTACCAGTAGGTCGCCATGAGCGGCTTCTTCATCCAGATCTGGGTGTAGTACGAGTCCGCCGCGGCCGTCTTGACCTTGATCCGGATGCCCGCGCGTCTGGCCGAGTCCTGGTAGGCGAGCGCCATCGGCGTGAAGATCGGGTCGTAGGAGGAGGTGTAGAGGTCCATCGCGAGGCCCTCGTGCCCGGCCTGCTTCAGCAGGTACCTGGCCTTCTCCGGGTCGTGCGCGGGGTGCGCGGCGATGTGCGCGGGGTCGCCGGGCGGCACGGGGTTGTCCCAGCCGGCGGTACCCGCGCCCTGGAGCGCGACCTTCACCACGTGCTCGGGGTCGTAGGCGAGCTTCATCGCCTGCCGCACCCGTACGTCCGTGAAGGGCTTCTCCGAGGTGAGCATCGGGAGCACGTACCACTGGGCGTTCTTCACACGGGCGACGGTGGCCCGGCTGGAGGCGGCGACGACCCGGGCGGTCGCGAAGTCCAGGTTGGTCTGGGAGAGCAGATCGACCTGCCCTGCGAGCAGCGCGTTCGAGCGGGCGGACATGTCGGCGACGGAGTAGAAGGCGATCGCGTCGAGGACGGGGCGGCCCTGCCAGTGGTCCGTGTAGGCGGTGACACGGCCGGGTCCCGCCGGGGCGAAGGACTCCAGCTTGAAGGGGCCCGTGCCGATGCCGGTCCGCCCGATGGAACGGGCGCTGCCGTCGGGCACGACATAGCAGTTGTAGTGCGTGAGCAGGCTCGGGAACTCGGCGTTGGGGGTCTTCAGCGGCACGACGAGGGTGTGCTCGTCGGGAGTGCGGAGCGTCTTGGGGTCGATCAGCGGGGCGAGGACTGCGGCCTGGGGCGAGGCGGTCGCCTTGTCGAGGATGTGGCGCAGGGTGTACGCGGCGTCCGCGGCGGTGAGCCTTCGGCCGTCGTGGAAGGTGACGCCCTCGCGGATGCGGAAGGTCCAGGTGCGGGCCTGGGCGTCGGGCTCCCAGGACTCGGCGAGGTCGGGCGCGAGGTCGCCGTTCGCGTCGACGCGGACGAGGCGGTTGTAGAGGGCGCCGAGGTATTCGTACGCGGAAAGGGCGCTGGCCGGATCCAGCGTCTCGGCCTCGGAGGCGGGCGGCCGGGCGATGCGGAGGGTGCCGCCGTGGTCGGGGGCGCCCTTCTTCGCCGCCGCGGGCAGCACGGGTGCGGCGGCGGCACCCGTACAGCCGGTGAGCAGCCAGGACGCACCGAGTGCCGCGGCGCTCGCGGCTCCCGCGGCGAGGAGCGATCGCCGTCCCGGGTGGTGGATGTCGGACATGGACCGACCGTCCTTCTCGCTATTCGTTCAGCGGAACGATTGAGTGAAGTGCGTGAACGATAACGAGGGGATGGTTCCGCGCCAACCCTTGGAACCCGGAAATTAACCTCGGAAACCCACTCGTTACGGGGTGGGTGAGGGTGTCGAGTCTCAGACTCGGGCTGTTCGGGGGCGGCGCGCGCTGCGCTTGTGCGCCCTTCGGGACGCCGCCGTGCGCGCGGCGCCGCGGGACGCCGACGCGCTGGATTTCGTGGACCGGCTACCGGTTGGGCGAGGGCCCGGCCGGCGGATCATGCCGCAGACGCCGGGCTTGGCACGCCCATCCGCGGCGTTGTCGTCGGTTGCCGACTCCCCCACATGCGGCTTCGCTCGAGCGGGGGACCCATCGCGGGGGCTGATCCGCCACCCCGGGGGCCTGGTCCTGCACCAGGCCACCTCGGCGCTGGACACGCACTCGGAGGCCTCCGGGAGGTCGGCTCGCGCGCGGTGTCGCTGCGCCGGGGTGGCGGGCCCGGCGCCGCACAGCGGCCGGCTCCCCTGATCTTCCGCCCGGGGCGAGGAGCCGCGGGCCGGCCGTCGTGCCGGCGGTCCGTTACTCGCCCGCGTACGCCTTCTCCAGAGCCGCGATGTCCAGCTTGGACATCTTGTACATCGCCTGGGCCGTCCGGGCCGCCTTCTCGGTGTCCGGGTCGCTGATCAGGTCGATGAGCCTGCTCGGGACGACCTGCCAGGACAGGCCGTACTTGTCCTTGACCCAGCCGCAGGGGCCCGCCTCGCCGCCGTCCTCGACGAACTTGTTCCAGTAGTGGTCCACCTCCTCCTGGTCGGCGCAGTGGATCTGGAACGAGATGGCCTCGTCGAACGTGAACTGCGGGCCGCCGTTCAGCGCGACGAACTTCTGTCCGTTGGCCACGAAGTCGACGGCCATCACGGAACCGGCGGTGCCGTGCTCGGACTCGGAGAAGCGGGCGATCCTGCCGAGCCGGGAGTTCTTGAAGATCGAGACGTAGTAGTGCGCGGCCTCCTCGGCCTGACCGTCGAACCACAGACACGTGGTGAATCCGTCGGCGGACATACGTACCTCCTGCGGCGGGAAAAGTTTCGTCACCTCTGTCGACCGATCGTCGTCCCAAAACTCATCGGCGTCGCGCGGGATCCTTTCGCCGGAGGGACGGTGGCGGCCGGTCGCGTCATTCGGCGCGCCCTCCAAGGGGCGCTATAGCATGCGCGGACATGACCTCCTCCGCTGATTCCCCGACCCCTTCCTCCACCCCTTCCTCGGTCCCGGACAGCGCGCGCGTCGAGCCGTTCCGTATCGACTTCCCGCAGAGCGACCTCGACGACCTGCACCAACGACTCGATCGCACCCGCTGGCCCGACGAACTGCCGGGGGTCGGCTGGGCCTACGGCGTCCCGCGGGAGTACCTGCGCGAACTCGTACGGTACTGGCGGCACGACTACGACTGGCAGGCGGCGCAGGCGCGGTTGAACGCATGGCCGCAGTTCACGACGGAGATCGACGGCGCGCGGATCCACTTCGCGCACATCCGTTCCGCGGAACCGGACGCGACCCCGCTGGTCATCACGCACGGCTGGCCCGGCTCGATCGTCGAATTCACCGACGTCGTCGGCCCGTTGACCGACCCGCGCGCACACGGCGGCGACCCGGCCGACGCGTTCCATCTCGTCGTACCGAGCATTCCCGGGTTCGGGCTGTCGGGGCCCACCCGGGACACCGGCTGGGAGTTCCAACGGGTGGCCGCCGCCTTCGCCGAGCTCATGACACGGCTCGGGTACGAGCGGTTCGGCGCCCAGGGTGGCGACTGGGGCGGGGCCATCTCCCGGGAGCTGGGCAGGGCGTACCCCGAGCGGCTCATCGGTGTCCACCTGAACCTGCTGCCCGGATCGTCCGCGGTCACCGAGCCGACGCCCGAGGAGCTGGCCGCGCTGAGCCCCGAGGAGCGCGAGCGCGCGCTGCTGTCATGGCGGGGAGGTCTGGAATGGCGCCGCGAGGAGGCCGGGTACGCCGAGCTCCAGGGCACCCGGCCACAGACCCTGGCCTACGCGCTCACGGACTCTCCCGTCGGTCAACTCGCCTGGATCGCCGAGAAGTTCAGGGCGTGGACGAACGCGAAGGACCGCCCCGAGGAAGCCGTCGACCGCGACCTGATGCTGACCAACGTGATGCTGTACTGGCTGACCGCCACGGCAGGGTCCTCGGCCCGCATCTACTACGAGCGGGCGCACGCGGACTACTGGGGCACCGCACCCGAGCCGTCGACGGCGCCGACCGCACTGGCCGTCTTCCCGCACGAGCCCCTCGTACCGCTGCGGCACATCGCGGAGCGCACGAACAACATCGTGCGGTGGACGGAATTCGACCGGGGCGGACACTTCGCCGCGGCGGAGGAGCCCGAGCTGCTGGTCGAGGATGTGCGGTCCTTCTTCCGGGACCTGCGCGCCGGCTCCTGAGCACGGGGCGGACACCTGGGCCCCGGCCCCCCGCCGGGGCCGTCGTGGCGCCGGTGGCCCCGGTGGCGGCAACCCCGTATCCCCCTCTGCCCGTGGCGAATCTGCCGCGGGCAGAGAAAGCTGATCCGCAAGGGCCTTCGGTCCGAGAGTGGGGATCGCGGCGACGACAGCCGCGCCACCACGAGGAGGACCGATGACTCCACTCATCACCGGCCGGTACCCGGCCCACGCACCGCGTGCCGAGGACGGCGACACCCCCGCGACCCGCTTCGACGACCATCTGGCCGCGCAGCTGCTCGCACAGCGGATCGTCCTTCTCGGCACCCAGGTCGACGAGGTGTCCGCGAACCGGGTCTGCGCCCAGCTGCTCGTGCTGTCGGCGGAGGATCCGCGCACCGACATCAGCCTGTACATCAACAGCCCGGGCGGATCGGTGACCGCGGGGCTCGCGATCTACGACACCATGCGTCTGATCCCCAACGACGTCTCGACCCTCGCCATGGGATTCGCCGCGAGCATGGGGCAGTTCCTGCTCAGCGTCGGCACGCACGGCAAGCGTTACGCGCTGCCCAACGCGCGGATCATGATGCACCAGCCGTCGGCGGGTATCGGCGGCACCACCGCCGACATCGAGATCCAGGCACAGAACCTGGAGTTCACGAAGCAGGCCATCGAGCGGATCACCGCGGAGCACACCGGCCAGAGCGAGGAGACGATCTCCCGGGACGGCGACCGGGACCGCTGGTTCACGGCCGAGCAGGCCAGGGAGTACGGCATGGTGGACCGGGTCGTGGAGTCGCTCGACGACGTCCGCCCGGCCGCGTCACGGCGACGGATGGGGCTCTGACATGGGTACGTACACGATCCCGAACGTCGTCGAGCGGACCCCGCAGGGCGAACGGTCCTACGACGTCTTCAGCCGGCTGCTGTCCGAGCGGATCATCTTCCTCGGCACCGAGATCGACGACGGGGTCGCCAACGTCGTCATCGCGCAACTCCTCCATCTGGAGTCGTCGAACCCGGAGAGCGAGATCGCGATCTACATCAACTCGCCCGGTGGGTCGTTCACTTCGCTCATGGCGATCTACGACACGATGACGTTCGTACAGGCGCCGATCTCGACGTTCTGCGTCGGCCAGGCGGCCTCCACGGCGGCGGTGCTGCTGGCCGGCGGGGATCCCGGACGGCGGTTCGTGCTGGAGCACGCGCGTGTGCTGCTGGGCCAGCCCGCGAGCGGTGGGCGGCAGGGGACGGTGTCCGACCTCGCCCTCCAGGCCAAGGAGATGCTCCGTATCCGCGCCCAGGTCGAGGAGGTCCTCTCCCGGCACACGCACCACGAAGTGCCGACCCTGCGCGCGGACATGGACCGCGACAAGGTGTTCACCGCGCAGGAGGCCGTGGCCTACGGGCTCGCGGACGAGGTCCTGAGCCGACGGCTCGCGCCGGTCTGACACCGGACCACCGCCAGGGCCCGCCGCTGCGGCATGGTCCGCCGGGCAGGCCCTGGCCCGCCGTCCCGGTCAGGCGGCGAGGCACATGCCGTCGTGCTGCGAGGCCGACCGGGTGCGGTGGCGGGCGGGCCGCACCTGGGCGAGGCGCGTGAGTTCGCCCTGGGCCAGCGACAGCAGATCGGTGAGCCCGAGGCCCAGGGCGCGCGCGGCGGCCGCGAGGACTTCGGACGAGGCCTCCTTGCGGCCGCGCTCCAGCTCCGAGAGGTACGGCATCGAGATCCGGGCCGCGTCGGCCACGTCCTTGAGTGTCCGCTCCTGCGCGAGCCGCTCGCGCCGCAGGACGTCACCCACCAGGTCCCGCCACAGCGGCTCCCTGCTCCTGGGCGCCGGTGGCGCCTGCCGGGGCGCGAGGGCCGGGCGGGGCCGCTGGGGCGCGTCGGCCACGGGGGCGGCGGGGCCGGTGCGACGGGCCGCCGGACCGGTGACCGGAGCCGGGCCGGTCGCCGGGCGGAGGGGAATGACGCGGGCTTCGTTCGGCGCTTGGTTGCTCACCCCTTCAGCCTAGAAGTGCCGAGCCGCGAGGGAAGGGATCGGCTCGGCATTCCGCTCTCGGGGGAATCGAGCCACGTCACGCGCCCGTCACTGCCCGACGCGCCCGTCGATCCGCTCGCGCAGGAAGTCCGCGTGGCCGTTGTGCCGGGCGTACTCCTCGATCAGGTGCACCAGCACCTCCCGCAGCGCGATCGGCTCGTCGTGGCGGGTGCCGGTGATGCCGAGGTCGCGGGCCTCGTCCACGAACCGCTCGGCGAAGGCCACCTCGGAGCGCCAGGTGTCCCAGGCATCCGCCACCACCTCGGGGTCGGGGACCGCGCCGTTGAAGTCGCCGTCCGGGTCGCCGTCCGAGCGGTAGTGCCGCGGCGCGTCCTGGCCGGCCAGCACCCCGCGGAACCAGGCCTGTTCGACCCCCGCCAGATGACGCACCAGCCCGAGCAGCGACATGTTCGAGGGCTCGACGGAACGCCGGGCCATCGCCTCGGCGTCCAGACCCGCGCACTTCATCTCCAACGTCAGCCGCTGGTCGCGCAGATACCCGACGAGCGTGTCCCGCTCCCCCACGAATCCCCCGTCGGAGCGTGGATCGTCGTCCGGGTGCACGAACATGTCCGACCACCCGAAGGTTCGCTCGGACGAGGTGTTTGCGGACTGTGGAAGTGTGGTGTCGGCCATGCCTACGAGCATCGACTCCCCGACCGTGATCCGCCACCGGTTTTCCGCCGTCCCGAAACGGTGTCACATCGCCCGCCGTGCCCGGGAGTCGGGGCGAGGACCGGCCCGCGTAAATCGGGAAGGACCGGGTAGCCGGGATCGGGAACGATCACCGGACACGACCGACCAGTCGGCCCACCCAACCGGAGGACTCCCGTGCTGATGGCCCACCCCGTGGTACTGCGCAACCTCGTCGAGCAGTACGTCACCCTGCGCACGCTCCACGCCGAGAACGGCGGAGCGGAAGTCCGGCGGCGGATGGACGACGTGGCCTACACGCTGTGCGTCTCGACCGGTACGAGGGACGTGGACGCGGCGCTCATCGCGGCCCGCCACCGGCTGCCCGGGGCCCGCGCGATGGACGACTCCGTCCTCGCCACCTGACCCGAGGCGCGGACCTTGGTGCCCAAGGAGCCCTGGTGTCCGAGCTCAGTGAGTGATCTGAACCGGGTCGGGGGGGGGGGGGGGGGGGGCCCCCCCCCCCCCCGCCCCCCGCCCCCCCCCCCCCGGGGGGGCGGGGGGCGGGGGGGGCGGGGGCGCCCCCGGGGGGGCCGGGGGTGGGGCCCGCCCCCCCTCCCCGGGGGCCGGTCCGTGGGCCCCATGGGCCCGTGGTGGACCTCGGCTTGTTTGTTATACCGGGGGGGGGGGGGGCCCCCGGGCCCCCCCCCCCCCCACCCTTCGGCCCCTTCAGCGCAGCCACTGGTCCTTCTCCGCGGGCCGGTACAGCGTCACGGCCCGTGTCAGCTTGTCGAGCACCAGCCTCGGCGCCGCGACCCGGGTCACTTCGCCGTCGTAGGAGAACCGCGGGTCGCCGTGCAGCACTTCGAGCCGCAGGCCCCGCACCTGCGCCGTGGTCAGGACCCGGCTGTTGTGCAGGGTGCCGGTCAGGACGGCGAGCAGCAGCCGGGTCCTGGCCAGCGGAGTACCGGCGTCGACGGCACGGACGTCGAGCAGTCCGTCGTCGAGTTGGGTGCGGTAGGTGGGGGCGAACCCGGCGGGGTGGTAGATGCCGTTGCCCGCGAAGAGGAGCCACAGACGCTTGGGGCGGCCGTTGACCGAGACGTTCACGGGGCTGCCCTTGGCGAGGACCCTGGCCAGTCCGACCACCAGCGCCGGCCACTTCCCGATCCGCTGCTCCAGCTTCTCCCGGGCCCCGACCAGGTCCGAGTAGACGCCGAGGCTGAAGGTGTTGAGGAACACCTGCTCCGGCCCGCCGGGGGCGCGGGCGCGCCCGAGGTCCGCGACGACCGCGTCGCCCGCCTGCACGGCTCGTACGACGTCCTCCAGGGTCTGGTTGCCGAGGTCGACGGCGAAGTGGTTGAAGGTGCCGCCGGGGAAGACCGCGAGCGGCAGGCCGAGCCGGGCGGCGATCTCCGTCGCGGCGTTGATCGTGCCGTCCCCGCCGCAGGCGCCGAGGGCGCCGCCCTCCTCCTTGGCCCGCCGGGCGGCCTGTTCCAGGAGTTCCACCAGGTCCTGGTCCTCCTGCGGCACCGTGATCTCGGCCTTGGGCAGCGCGGCGCGCAGATACGCGCTCGCGTCGGGGGTGTCGGCGCTCCACGAGAGCCCCGAGGACGGGTTGACCACGATGTGCAGTCCGGCGCCCCCGGGCAGCGCGGGAGCGGGCCGTCGCGGCCGGGCCGCCGCGGCCGCAGCCTCCGGTTTGACGGGCCACCAGCGGGCGGTCAGCGCGGCGGCGCCGACACCGATCGCGACGCCCACGGCCACGTCGCCCGGACGCCGGTCCCCCGAGCGCGTGCGGGCCACGGTCAGTGCCGCCGCGCCGGGCACCGCGAACAGGCCGTAGCGGGGCGCTTCGAGCAGGACGCCGACGGCGAACGCGGCGGCCGACGCGACCCGGCCGGCCGCGTCGAGCGGCTGCGCCTCGCGGGCCGCCGGGCGCGCCAGCACGCGGGTCACGGCCGAGGCGATGGCGACGGTGCCGATGCCGCGCAGCGCGGCCCGGCGCGCGGTCCGGTTTCCTGACGCGCCGAGGGCCGCGGCAGCGGCACTCCACACGAGTCCGCCCCCCACGGTCCGCCGCCATCCGGAGGGGCCAGCCGACCCCATGGTCGCCCCGCCCGGCCGCCACGGCGTCCCACCGCTCGTCCATCGCCCCGTCCCGCGCCTTCTCATCAGTGGCCCACCCTCGCGTCTCGACAACAGATCTCCTGGTCGGCAAGGTTGTGCCGCCGTTGTCCCTGTTCCCCGAGTTCGCGCATTCATGGACCCCGGTCGGGGCGGCGGTCAGGTGGTCTTGGGCAGCTTCACCACGGTCACGAAGAAGTCGTCGATCTGGCGGACCGCGGCGATGAACTGGTCGAGGTCGACCGGCTTGGTCACATAGGCGTTCGCGTGCAGTTTGTAGCTGCGCAGGATGTCCTCGTCGGCGGAGGACGTGGTGAGGACGACGACGGGGATGTGGGCCAGATCGTCGTCGGACTTGATGCGCTCCAGGACCTGGCGCCCGTCGTACTTGGGCAGGTTGAGGTCGAGCAGGATCAGGTCGGGGCGCGGTGCCCCGGTGTGCTGGTTGGTGCGGTAGAGGAAGTCGAGGGCCTCCTCGCCGTCCCGTACCACGTGCAGGGTGTTGCGGATCTTGTTGTCCTCGAACGCCTCTCGGGTCATCAGTTCGTCGCCGGGGTCGTCCTCGACGAGCAGGACCTGGATGGGTTCGACGGGGGTGGTCACGTGTGTGCTCCTTCGGGTGGGCGCGCTGCCTGCTCGGATCCGAGGTCGGGTTCCGGTCGCGCCATGGGCAGGGTGAAGGTCACGCACGTGCCCGTACCGGCGGTGCCGTCCAGGGTGATGGCACCCCCGTGATGTTCGACGATCTTGCGGCACACGGCAAGGCCGATGCCCGTGCCCTCATACTCGTCGCGGCCGTGCAGCCGCTGGAAGATGACGAAAACCTTCTCCCTGAACTCGGGCTCGATGCCTATGCCGTTGTCCTGTACGGTCAGCCGCCACTGTCCGTCCTCCGGCTCCGCCTCGCAGCGGACGGCGATCTCGGGCGGCCGGTCGGGGTGGCGGAACTTCACGGCGTTACCGATCAGATTCTGCCAGAGCATGGTCAGGGTGGTGGCGTCGCCCGTCACGGTGGGCAGCGGCCCCTCCCGTACGACACGCGCACCCGTCTCCTCCAGGACCACGCTGAGGTTGCCGAGTGCCCGGTCCAGTACGTCGTCGAGCGCGACGGGGACCGGTTCCTCGCCGACGCGGCCGACGCGGGAGAAGGTCAGCAGGTCGTTGATGAGGATCTGCATGCGTTTGGCACCGTCGACGGCGAAGTCGATGTACTGCTTGGCCCGGTCGTCCAGTTGGTCGCCGTACCGTTTCTCCAGGAGCTGGCAGAAGGACGCGACCTTGCGCAGGGGTTCCTGCAGATCGTGCGAGGCGACGTAGGCGAACTGCTCCAGCTCCGCGTTCGAGCGCTTCAGTTCCAGGGTCTGGGCGTCGAGTTCCTCGGTCTGCCGCTCCAGGAGGCCCTCGCGGGCCTGGGAGGCCGAGAGTTCCTCGACGATGCGGCGGCGCATCTCCTCGACGGCCCGGGCCACCCTCTCCAGGTCGCGCGGCCCGTCGAGCCGGATCCTGCGCTCGAACGCGCCGCCGCTGACGTCCACCGAGGCCGCTTCCAGGACCCGCAGGGGGCGCCCCACGATTCGGTGCAGCAGCAGGGTCAGCGCGAGGCCGCTCGCCAGGAAGGCGGCGAGCATGCCGCCGAAGAGGAGGTCGCGGGACCGACGGCTGTCCTCGGCCGAGGCCCGGGTCCGGTCGCGCAGCTGCTGGATGTCCTTCTCCAGGATGGCGAGTTGACCCCGGATCTCGTCGAACTTGGCCTTGCTCGCATCCAGGGAGGGGGCTTTGGCGCCGCCGGGCGTGCGGGCCGCTTTGATCAGCGGCTCGGCGTAGTCACGGCGCCAGGCGTCACTGAGGCGGCCGGCCGCCTTCAGGTCCGCGGCGATCGGGGCGTGGTCGGAGAATTCCGCTGCCAGGCGGGCCTGGAAGGTCTTCTCGTCCCGTGCCCCCGACGCGTACGGATCGAGGAAACTGGTGTCCCTGCTCAGTACATAGCCTCGTACGCCCGTCTCCTGGTCCACCAGCGAGGTCTCCAGCTGGTAGGCGGCGGCACGGGCCGGCTGGATGCGGTCGGTGAGCAGATCGGTGCGGTCGTCGGCGCGGGCCTGGAGGACTCCGCCGGACACGGCGAAGACGATCACCAGCAGTACGTTGGCGGCCAGCACCACATGGATCCAGCCCTGCACGGTCAGCCGGGCGACGCGCGTGGGCTTCTTGTCCTCGGGACGGTCCGCCGTGGCGTCGTCCGCTCCCGGGTCGTTCGGCGTACGGGTCATGACATTCCGTCCGTCGCGAGGTGCAGGACGGCCACGTCGTCGGCGAGTCCGCCGTGGGAGGCCGTCAGCGCGGCGACGTCCTCGACCACCGCGTCGACGAACGGCCGCCCCCGCAAGGTCTGGTGTTTCCTCGCCACCTCGAGCAGTCCTTCCTCTCCCAGCCGCCGGCCCGGGGCCACGACGCCCTCGAAGAGACCGTCGGTGAACAGCGTCACGGCGCTGATGTCGTGCGCGGGCAGCTCGGTCTCCGGCCAGTGGGCCCGGCCCGGGAGCAGTCCGAGCGCGGGGCCCGGGGTCGGCTCGAACAACTCGATGCCGCGCGGTGTGCCCACGAGCAGTCCCGGGTGTCCGGCGCGGATCACGCTCATACGGCTGCGGTCCTTGGCGATCCGCAGCACGGTGAGGGTGGCGAAGATGTAGTCCGCGGCGCGCTCGGCGTCGATGATCTCCTCCAAGAGCTCGAGCTGGCGCGTGCCCACGCATCCGGAGAGCACGGCGGCCCGCCAGGCCACCCGCAGACAGACGCCGAGGGCGGCCTCCGCCGCGCCGTGGCCGGAGACGTCCCCGATCACCGCGTGCACAGTGCCGTCGTCGCCCTCGACGACGTCGAAGAAGTCGCCGCCGAGCAGGGCGTGGTCGCGTCCCGGGCTGTAGCGCGAGGCCACCTGGCAACCGGCGCCCCGCAGCAGGGGCGTGGGCAGCAGTCCACGCTCCAGGCGCGCGTTCTCCCGGGCCAGCAGCCGGCTCGCCTGGAGTTCGGCGCCCGAACGCTCCACCTGCTTGCGTTGCAGGGCGTACCGGACCGCGCGGCTGAGCGCCTCGGCGTCCAGGCCGTCCTTGGCGAGGAAGTCCTGCGCTCCTTCGGCCACCGCGGCGAGTCCGGCCTCGTTCTCGGCGACTCCGGTGAGCACCACGACGGCGGCGTCGGGCGCCGCGTCACGCACCAGCCGGACCGCGCTGAGGCCGTGGGTGTCGGGCAGATGCAGGTCCAGCAGGACGCACACGGAGTACGACGTGGCGTCGAGGAACACGCGTGCCTCGGCGAGGGACTTGCACCAGGTGACCTCCATCGGCAGTCCGCTGTCGGCCAGCACCTCCCGCACCAGCAGCGCGTCTCCGGCGTCGTCCTCGACCAGCAGCAGTACCGCGGTGGCGTCCAGGGCCCAGCGGGGATCCGAACTCCTCTGCCGGGGCACCGCGCCTCGTTCACCTGTCCGCGGCAGGCGATCCGCCACGCTCGCCCCCTCTGGCTGACCCACGCCGACCATGGTGCGCTGTGAGCCTACTGATACGTCGTTCCGGGTCAACGGCGCAGGGCGAGCTGGGCCTTGACGCATTTCCCGACCGGTACCCGCCCGACGGTCACCTCCGTCGCGAGCGCGTGCACGATCTCCAGGCCGTGCCGCCCCACGCGTTCGGGATCCCGCGGATAGCGCCGGGGCAGGGCGGCGCTGCTGTCGTACACGGTGACGGTCACGGAGGTGTCGGTTCCCTCCAGTTCCAGGATGTACGGCCCGTGGCTGTGCCGGTCCGCGTTGGTGACCAGTTCGCTGACGACCAGCAGGAGGTCGCCGGTGGCCTGTGCGCCGATCTCGGCGCACCACTCCGAACGGAGCTGTTCGACGAACAGCTCGGCGAAGTGGCGTGCTTCGGCGATGCACCCCGGCTCGCCGGTGTAGTGCGCCGCGCGCCGAAGCGGTTCCACGGGCACGTCGAAGCCAGTCGGTATCACCGCTCCGTCCAAGCGCTCGATCATGTGGTTCTCTCTCGGATGCCGGTATGTCCGGACATTACGCGTCCGAACACTGCTGCACAGTGGCTCGTACCCCGTGAAGTCCTCCGCAGTCACCCCGATATTCCCCCGTCCCGGTGGCTTCCGCACACGATTCCCACAAGGCAACGGTGTCATCCGGACGCGTCCGGGCAGGGCCACCAGGCGAGGCATGACAGGTCACCGAGTTCTCGGTGCGAGCAAGGGGCGCGGACGGATGGACGGACAGGACCCCGAAGTACGTGACGGCATACCGCTCCGGGAACGGGACAACGCCCTGCTCCAGGCGGCCGACCGGCTCGCGGCCGCGGCGGAGATCCTGGTCTCCGTGTCGGCGCGAACCGCGGTCGAGGTCGACAGCAGACTGTCGCCGCCGCTGCTGCGCGCCCTGACCCTGGTGGGCACGGATCCGGGTCTGACGCTCGCGGCACTCGCCGAGCGGGCGCAGATCAGCCGCTCCCGGGCGAGCCGGGTGTGCGACACGCTCGAAGAAGCCGGGCTCCTGGCCCGTTCACCGCGCACCGAGGACCGCAGGGGCGTCGGCCTGAGTCTGACCGGCCGCGGCCGCTCCGCCCTCGACCGGGTGCGGGAACAGCGCACCGCCTGGATCAAGGACGCCCTGCTACGGATGCCGGAGTCCGATCTGAGCGGCCTGCTGGCCGCCCTGCGTTCGCTCGGCGCGTCCCTGGCCCACGGGCATCCGGGGCACGCGGAGACACCCGGGCAGCGCGATCGGTCCGCCTGACGCGCCCTCAGACCGCATCCGCCTCCAGCGCCTCCTGCACGGCATGGAAGACCGGCAGCACGTCCATGAGGCCTGTGATGTCCAGCACACGCTCCACGAACGGGGACAGAGCGGCCAGCCGGAGCCGCGGGCCGAGCACCCCGTGGGCCCGCAGGACGACGTTGATCGTGGTCGAGTCCAGGAAGGTCACCGCGGCCAGATCGAGGACCACCGCGCCCGGACAGGCCCGGCCCGCCGCGGCGAGGGCCTCGTCGAGTTCGCCCACGTTGTCGAGATCCACCTCGCCGCGCACCGCGATCACGGTCGAGCGACCGGCCTCGCGCGTGGACAGCGACATGGCCGCCTGACCTGGACTCCGGCCTGAATGCACAGCGATCCCTCAAAATGTTGTCGAATCCGCGGAGAGTGGGGTAACCGCATGGCGACGGTGCGCCACAACGCCGCGAAGGAGCGGTGTCAGGCACTACCGTAGCCGATCGTTGTCATTTGACAACAATTGCTGTCAGGCAACAATCTGGTCCCCCTGCGATCCCAAGTCCGGCGACCGGTGGGCCGGTTGTCGCAGTGATGGGTCGCACCGAAAGGGACGCAGATGGAGCTAACCGGTACCGGTCGCACGCCCGGGCGCCCGGCCGGACCCGCCGGAGCGCTCTTCGAGCTGGTCCAGCGCCGTCGCCCGGAACGCTTCGAGGCCTTCGGTGAGCCGGGCAACGTCCGCCGAGGACATCTGGTCCAGCACGGCCCGCACCTCACGGGCGCGGTGCTCCCGGAGTTCGCGCAGCACCTGCTCGCCGAGCGGGCTGAGCCCGACCTCGACCTCACGCCGACTCGTCGAGCTCGGCACTCTGCGGATCAGGCCGACTGCCTCCATCCGGTCACACAGACGGCTGACCGAGGAGGGACGCGAGGCCAGGGCGTCACCGAGCGAGCGAAGATTCATGGACCCGCCCTGCTCGATCACGATCAGGGCCCGTAGCTGAGAGGGCGGCACCGGTCCGGACGGCGCGGACTCCTGCCCTCGACCCCAAAGGAGTTCGAGGAGCTCCGAGACGGCGTCGAGCGTGTGCGCGGCTTCGTCTCGGGAGACGGGTGGACGGATCGAGCGAGGCACCGATCCACCTTGTCATCTCCTGAAGGCCATTACCAGCCGCGCCGGCCCACCGGAGCCCTCGAAACAGACCACTGCGACCACGCAGACCCACTCGCACGACAACCGCACGAGAAAGTCATCACGACCGTGACCTCTGTGAACGACGTCGACAGAGCCCTGCGCGCGGCCCCGCCGCACGCGCTGCTCGACACCCTGCGCCCCCTCCTGACGGATGTCTGGGGGGCGATCGACGCCGACCTGCTGCTGGCGGACTACGGGATGACCGTGCTCCAGCCGGTCGAGGAGCCCGGCGACCCCGCGCGTGCCGTGTCCCTGCACAACAGCCCCGAGAGCCGGGCCTTCGGCAGTCAGGAGCCGCACGAGGAGCGCCCCCGAAACGGCGAGCGGACGCGTCTGCATCTGCCGGTCTCCGCCCGGGGCGAGCGTCTGGGCATCCTCACCGTCCTGCTGCCTCCGGGACCTGTGGACCCCGCGGTGACCGACGAGCTGGCGCAGGTCGCCGATCTGCTGGGCCACGCGATCCTCGTGGCCGAACGGAACACCGACGTCTACCGGCAGGCCCGGCGGGTCGGCCGGCTGACGCTGGCCGCCGAAATGCAGTGGGAGCTGCTCCCGGGCCGGGCCTGTGCCCGCGAGGAGTTCGCCGTCGGCGCCCAGCTGGAGCCCGCTTACGCGGTGCGCGGGGACAACTTCGACTGGTCCTCGGACGCGGACCGGCTCACCCTGTCGATCATCAACGGGATGGGGGACGGCATCCACGCGTCCTTGCTGACCCATCTGGCCGTCGGCGCCCTGCGCAACGCCCGCCGCGCCGGGCTCCCGGTCGCCGACCAGGCCAGACTCGCCGATCAGGCCCTCTACGCCCAGCACCACGGCGACCAGCACGTGTCGGCGCTGCTGCTCTCCTTCGACCTCGCCACCGGCCGCGCGCTCGCGGTGGACGCGGGCTCGCCCCGGATGTGGCGCCGACGGGGTACGGCCGTGGAGCGGATCGAGCTGGAGGCGCAGCTGCCACTCGGCATGTTCGAGGAGTCCGACTACGTGGCACAGGAGTTCGGCGTCCTGCCCGGTGACCGGCTCCTGGTGGTGAGCGACGGCGTGTACGACGCCCTGTCCCCGCTGGGCGAGGTCTTCGGGGAGCGGGCGCTGGCCCGTGCCGTGTCGGCCACCGCCCTGCTGCCCGCGGCCGACGTCCCGCGCGCCGTCCTCGACGAACTGGCCCGCTACCGCGTCACCGAGCCGCTGGACGACGCCCTGATCGTGTGTCTCGACTGGTCCGGCAGACCGGCCGGCACGCCGTCCGGCTGACGCCGGACCCGGGCTCGGCCGCCGAAATGACGGCGGCCACGGCGCATTCCCCGGTCCGCCCGGGGCACCCGGACAGGGCGGAATCCGGTCGACGGCGGCCGGGGCCCGAAGGCCCGGAGGTGGACGGTGGACTGGTTGATGTGGCTGGTCGTCGTGGTCGCGGCCCTGGTGCTGCTGAGCGTGGCGGCGGTCTGGGTGCAGACGAGAAGACGGTCGGGGACCGTCATCGCCGTGCGGCGCGGGCACCGGTTCGGGAAGCGGGAGGTCTGATGAGCGAGTTGATGTCCGCGCGCGACCTCGGTGGACGACCGGTGGTCACCCTGGGTGGTGAGGCGGTGGCGCGGGTCAAGGACACCGTCTTCGACGGGCCCGCGGGACGTGTCACCGGCTTTACGCTCAACGGCCGGGGGTTGCTCGCGGGCCCGTCGAAGCAGAGCCTGCCGTGGAGCGCGGTCCACTCGCTGGGCCGCGACGCCGTCATGATCCTCGGCCGGGAGGTCCTCGCCGAACCGGCCGCGGTGGTCGCTCGGGACGAGGCGGCGCACGGCCGGGTGCTGGGCGCCAGGGTGCTCACGGACGGGGGCACGGAGGTCGGGACCGTGCTGGACCTCGTCGTCCAGGCCGGTATCAGCGGGCGCGTGGTGGGGTTCCGGATCGCGGCCCGCCAGTCCCTGGAGCCCGGTTCGAAGCGCCGCCGACGCAAGGTGTACGTCCCCCGGGGCGAGACGCTCGCCGTGTCGGGACAGGCTCTTGTCATCCCCGCGGACGCGACCCGCTTCGTCGCGGACGACCTGGCCGGTTTCGCCGCCCAGGTCGAGGCGTTCCGGCTCCGGGACACCGCTGACCGGACGGAACCCACACCGTGACACTGTTCTCCCAGATCCGCGGCCTGCCGGTCGTCACGCTCGGCGAGGCGAACGAACTCGGCGTCGTCAAGTCACTCATGATCGATGTCGCGTCGGGGCTGATCGGCCAGGTGCGGCTGTCACCGGCCCGGGGTCGCAAGGACATCGCGATCGACTGGAGCGCCTTGCACGTGATCGGCCCGGACGCCGTCCTCGTCCGGTCGGACACCGCCCTGGACACCACCCCTCCCCCGGCGCCCGTGGATGTCGTGGGCGTCCGGGTCCTGACCGAGGACGGGGACGAGCGCGGCACCGTGCGGGACATCGCCTTCGACCCGGTCACCGGCCGCGTCGAGAACATGTGCACGGCCCTGGGCGACATCCCGGGCGACCGGCTGATCGGACTCGGGGACTACGCCCTGGTCGTACGGACCGGCTGAGGTCGCCTCAGTACCCAGGAGGCGTCGGGGCCGGCTCCGGGGCGCCGTGGGACGACGAGGTGTCCGCCGTCGTGGCGCCCTCACTCGCCGGAGCGTCGGTGGTCGTGCCGGAGGACGTGAGGCCGGAGTACGGCCCCGACTCGGATGCCGTCGTGGGAGGTTCGGTGGAGGGGTAAGACGGATCCGATGACGCAGAGGTGGACGGAGCCGGCACATCGGACGACAGCGCATCGGACGACGACGAGAACGACGAGGACGGGGACGACGCGGAGGACGCGGAGGCAGAGGACGACGACGGAGACGACGAGGACGAAGACTTCGGCGACGGAGACTTCGGCGACGACGACGACACGCTCACCGCGGGGGACGGCTTCGCCGGGGGGTACGTCTTCTCGTCCCGGCGGCCGTCGGTGTCACCCCGGTGGCGGCCGACCCATTCGTCGCGGTCGGCGTCGTAGATGACGAAGACGTCGATGGTGGTCGTGGCGGGCACGACGACCACCACGTTCTGCGACCGGTACGAGGCCCAGGTGTCACCCGTCCGTCTGGGCACGGTCTGCTGCGCGACCGCCGGTGTCAACGGGTTCCCGCAGGCACAGCGCACGCGCGGCACCCCGTGGCCGTCGACGAGGACCGCCGTGCCCGTCTGGAGCACCGCCTGGTAGCTGGTGGCCGCGCCGCCCCGGTAGCCGTGGTTGGTGACGCGGGTGTCCATCCGCAGCTGTACGGGGGTGAGCGAGCGCAGGTAGGCGGGGACCGCGGTGGGCTGGACGCCCTCCACGGAGGCGAACGTCTTGCTCTTCGCCGGGTCCGCCTGGAGCACCTGGATCTGCTTCTCCACATCGCAACTCGCGGTGTCGCGGGTGCCGCCGTAGAGCCCGGGCGCGGAACCCGACACGCCGCGCGTCACATTGGCGGACTCCGGCGCGTTGGCCGCGGGTGTCACCGGCACGGTGGAGCTGTCCTTCGCCGTCGACTCCGTGAACGGGTCGGGACCCGGTTTGTTCGCGGCCTGCAGGAACAGCTCACCGGCCGCCGCCGTGCCGGACGTGCCGCCCGAGCGGGTGAGGACGACACCGAGCACCACCCCGGCCACCACGACTCCGGTGATCAGCGCCATCCGCGGTGCCGACTTCCACCAGGGGCGGTCCGGTCCGCTGCCGTGACCTGGCGGGCCGCCGGGCCCGCCGCCTCCGGAACCACCGCCGCCCGGCGGACCGGTGGGGGGACCGGTCGGCGGACCGGTTGGACCGGTCGGGGGACCGGTCGGCGGTGGCGTGAGTGGGCGGCCGATGCCCTGGGTCGGAGCGTGGTCGGAGGCACCCGGCCGGGGGGAGCCCGACAGCGGGCCCGACGGGGGTCCGGTGGGCCGGTCGGGGAACGACAGGTCGACGCTCACGAACTCTTCTTCCGGGCGTAGGGATCTCGCGGCATTCCATGCGCCTTATGCCGTTTCATTCCGCAACGAGCCCATTGTGTGCTCCCGTCGGGCGCCCCCCGCAAGCCGACGCGGTCGGCCCTCCCGACGCGCGGTGGACCCCGGTGCTGCTTAGCGTGGCAGCGTGAGGCCGCAGACACCGTCCGACCAGGTCGTCGCCGCTCCAGGCGAGCGGACGGCCGCCCGCCACGGCTGGGTCCAGGCCCTGCTGGCGGTGGTGGCCGGGGTGATCGTGATGCTCGCGGTCGCCGCCCTCGGGCTGTGGGGGGCGGGTGCCACGGGCCTGCCCGCGCACGCCTACCCACGGGTCGTCGCGGCGTCCGTCGTGACCGCGGTCGGCGGCACCATCGAGCTCGCGGGTGACGCGGGAGTGATCGCCGACACCCGGGCGGGACTGACGGTGATCCCCCTGTCGGTCACGCTCGCCGGGGCCCTGGTGGTCGCCGCCGGGTTTCTGCGGCCGCTGCGGCACCGGGCTGTCGCGGGCGCCCCCGAGTTGGCCGGCTGGGCCGCCAGGATCGCGGTCCTGTGGCTGCTGGCCCTCCTCGGACTCGCGCTCTACTCGCACCAGAACTTCAAGATCTCCCTCGGCACCGGGACGATCAGCGACCTCGGCGACCTCATCGGGGTCTCGCCCGAGGTGGGCTTCAAGACAGCCGTGCCGGTGACGCTGCTCTACGGGGTGCTGTGGCTCGCGGGTGTCCTCGTCCTCGCCCTCCTGGTGTCGCGCGGAGCCCCGCTCCCGGCCCGGCTGCTGCGCTTCCAGGAGTCGGTGCGTCCGGCCGCGTACGCCATGGTCGTCCTGCTCCTCGCCTGCGTCGCCTTGGGAGCGGTCGTCGCGCTGGTGGTGGCCGCGACGCGCGGACACGTCCCCGAGACCTTCGCGGTGATCTTCCTCGGGTTGCCCAACCTCGCCTGGCTCGCCTTCACGATCGGGCTGGGCGCCACCTGGAGGGGGCGGGTGGACGGGCCGTTCGGGCTGCCCATGCCGCACGTCCTCGACCAGGTGCTGCGCACCCCGGACGTCTCCACGGTCAACCTGCGCACCCTGGGCCACCACGACGGCAAGGTGTGGTGGCTGCTGGTCGTCGACGCGCTGCTGCTCCTGGGCGCCGCGTTCCTGATGGCCGCCCGCTCACCGGCCCGGATGCGGGCCTGGCAGCACGCCGTCCGCATGGCCCTCGCGCTGGCGCTCACGGTGCTCATGATCTGCCTGGTCGGCAGGATCTCGGCGCACTACGCCCTGTCGCTCATCGGCATCGGTGACGCCGCCGGCGGCCTCGCCGGCGAGCTCTTCCTCACACCGGAACTCTGGAGCGCGCTCGGACTCGCCGTCGTGTGGGGCCTGGTGACCGGGTTCCTCGGCGCCCTGCTGGCGAGGGGAGTCCACCGAAAGGGCGAGGTCGTGAAGGACCGAAGGCTGGGGGAGGGGATTTGACGACAGGGCCCAGGAAGGACACCGCGGACCTGGGCGGTCCTCTTCCGCGTCGTCAGCGGTCACGCGGCTCGTCCGTCACCTCCGGGACGAGACGTGTCGGTTCATGGTCGTCGGATGCCCGTACTACATGTGTGCGAGCACGGCCCGGAACACCCCCGTTCCGCTCCGGGGCCGCCGCCGGTTCGTCCGCGACCGCGTACGTGCTCAGCCGCGTCCCGTCGGTGTACACCCAGCGCTCGTGCTCGGCGTCGTACAGCCAGAGGGACTCGCCGTCGACGACCACCCCGATCCGCTGCCCGCGCGTGATGCCGCGGAAGGACGCCCCGTCCAGCCGCCCGGCCGCGAGGTCCTCCGCCGCGCTCCGATAGCGGATGAGGGCCTGCTCGACGCGGGCGAGGAGCGGGCGCGGGTCGGCCGTTCGGGTGAGGGAGTCGCCCTCCGCGGGCGGCGGCTGCGGTACGGCGACCAGCAGCCGGCCGTCGACCCAGGCCGACCAGCCGTTGGCGCAGACGACCCGGCCCCAGTCGCCGAGCCGCTCGACGAGTTGCACCGGGAGCAGCGCGTCGAGCGGCACGGTGGGCCGGGACGGGTCCGGCGTCTCCCAGGCGTGCAGGCCGTCCGGCGGAACGACGTGCGTCGGGCGGAAGTCGTCGGGCGTCGCCGGGTCGGGAGTCGTCATGGCACCTACTTCCGCATGACCTCGGGTTCGTGCCGCCGCAGCAGCCGGGCCACCACGCACCCGAAGACGATCGACAGCGCGACCAGCATGCCCATGTTGACCAGCCACACGCTGGGCTCGTGCCGGAACAGCGGGTCGGAGGTGAGCGTCCCCGGGACGATCCGGCCCAGGGCGATGGTCCCCGACATCGCGCCCAGGGCCCAGCGTGCGGGGACGAGCCAGGCCAGCTGCTCCATGCCGGGCACCCCGTGCAGCTTGAGCAGCGCGCCGCTGAAGACCACCTGGACGACGGCGATCAGCACCAGCAACGGCATGGTGACCTCCTCCTTGGTCACCACGGCGGAAACCAGGAGGCCGAGCATCATCGCGCTGAAGGCCAGCAGGGCCACGGCCAGCGTGATCTCGAGAAGCGGCGGCATGAGGACTCCTTTGCCGCGGGGCGCGTTGAGGTCGACGCCGAACAGCGCGACGAGGGTCAGGACGACGGCCTGGAGAACGGTGATGGTGCCGAGGACCACGATCTTCGACATCAGGTACGCCGACCGGGACAGGCCGACCGCGCGCTCCCGCTGGTAGATGACCCGTTCCTTCACCACTTCGCGTACGGCGTTGGCCGCGCCCACCAGGACTCCGCCGATGCACAGGGTGAGCAGCGCGTTCATCGACGTCTCCAGCGTCAGTCTGCCGCCGGCCACGGCCCGGGCCATCACGCCCATGATGCACGGCAGTGCGATCATGACGGCGAGGAAGGTGCGGTCGGCGCCGAGCACGGCCGCGTACCGGCGCACCAGGGTGCCGAGTTGCGCGCCCCAGCTCTGGGCCTTGGGCGGCGGTCCGACGACGGCGGGCGTACGGGCCCGGGGCAGATGAGGCTGTGGACTGGAACTGTCGATGTACCGGCCCTGGAGCGGCGAGCTCCGGTACTCCCCCGCCCAGTCCCGGTCCTGGTCCCGCTCGAAGGCCTCGAAGGCCTCGGGCCACTGCTCGTAGCCGAAGTAGGCGAGCGCGTCCTCGGGCGGTCCGAAGTAAGCGACCTTGCCGCCGGGCGCGAGCACCAGGAGCCGGTCGCAGACGTCGAGGCTGAGCACGCTGTGGGTGACCACGATGACCGTACGGCCGTCGTCCGCGAGGCCGCGCAGCATGTGCATCACCGAGCGGTCCATGCCGGGGTCGAGGCCGGAGGTGGGTTCGTCCAGGAACAGCAGCGACGGCTTGGTCAGCAGCTCCAGGGCCACACTGACCCGCTTGCGCTGACCGCCCGACAGACTGTGGATGGGCTGGCCGGCGCGCTGCTCCAGGCCCAGCTCCTGGATGACCTCGTCGACCCTCGCCTGGCGCTCCGCCTTCGCGGTGTCCTGCGGGAAGCGCAGCTCGGCGGCGTACGCGAGGGCCCGCCGCACCGTCAACTGGGCGTGCAGGATGTCGTCCTGCGGCACGAGGCCGATGCGCTGGCGCAGCTCGGCGTAGTCCCGGTAGAGGTCGCGGCCGTCGTACAGGACCGCGCCGCGGTCGGCGGGGCGCTGCCCGGTGAGGGCGTTGAGGAGCGTGGACTTCCCGGCGCCGCTGGGGCCCACGACGGCCAGCAGGCACTTCTCGCCGACGGGAAAGGACACCTGGTCGAGGAGGATCTTGCGGCCGCGGTCGACGGCGACGGTCAGTTCCTGGACATCGAGGGAGACCTCGCCGGTGTCGACGTACTCCTGCAACTCGTCTCCGACGAGGCGGAACGCGGAGTGGCCGATGCCGACGATGTCACCGGCGGTGACCGCGGCGCGGGTGACGGGCTGCCCGTTGAGGAACGTGCCGTTGTGGCTGCCGAGGTCGAGGATCTCGTACGTCCGGTCCGGGTGGGCCAGCAGTTCGGCGTGTCGCCGGGAGACGACCAGGTCGTCGATGACCAGGTCGTTGTCTGCGCCGCGGCCGATGCGGACGGTGCGGGAGGGCAGCGGCCTTACGGTGGTCGGCCGTTGGAAGGTGCCGCTGGCCGAGGGCGGGAATTCGCCCGACGGCCGCTGTGGGGGCTTGCCGGCGAAGACCGCCCGGGGGCCGTCGGAGGGGCTGCCGAAGTGGATGACGCTGCCGGGTCCGACGCCCCATTCGCGGACCCGCCTGCCGTCGGCGTACGTGCCGTTCGTGCTGTTCTCGTCCTGGATCGTCCAGTGGTCCGCCTCGGGCCGCAGGACCGCGTGGTGCCACGAGACCCGGACGTCGTCGATGACGATCTCGCTCGACGGGTCACGCCCGACGTGATAGTCGCGGCTCGGACTCAGCACCGTGGAGCCCGTCTCGGTTTCGAGGACGAGTTCGGGCGCCGTCGGCGCGACCGACCGCTCTCCCATGCCCTGAATTCTAGCTATTCGTCCACATATGCGCCTGATCGGCGGCTCATGGCCGGTGCTGCGCGAGCTCCGCGAGGCGGGTCGGGGCGGGGAAAGGCCGCAACGTCTTCCGGACGGCGGCCGCCGTCCGGAAGCGGACGTGGAGACCGTCGCGGTCAACGATCTCGGCGACGCGCCGACCATGGCCCATCCGCCCACGACTCGATCCCGGTGACGCTTCCCCGGCGAGATCGGCGCCGGGCCCGGCGCGATCCGGGTCGGGACGGCAGCGTCGCGGTCCTGGCCGAGCGCGACCCGGGCGCACATCGACGGCCGCCCGTTCCCGCCGGCCCGGTCACCGATCGCACCGAAGGGAGGGCCTGTCCGGCGGCGGTCAGGCCGCGGAGCTGCCGAGGGCGGCGGCGGTCAGGCCGCGGAGCTGCCGAGGGCGGCGGCGGTCCGCTGCATGCGCAGCGCGTCCACGGATTCGGCGAGTAGTTCGTACTCGGTGGTGTCGTCGCTGGTGGCGATGCGGACGAGCTTTCCGGCGGCCAGTTCCTCGGCAACCAGCTCCTGTTGGAGGGTGTCACCGCACCAGGCACGCAGGACGCTCGGCACGTCCGGGACGGTGTCCGCCACCGGCGCGATCGAGTTCGGCGGGAAGGTCGGATCGTCGGGCTGGGGATCGAGCCGCGACGCCATCCAGGAGGCACGGTCCCGCATCCACCACAGGGCCAGCGCCAGGGTGGGCGCGCGATAGGTCCCCAACGGGACGCCGATGCGTCTACCTCCGCATATTCCGTATGCGGTCACATGGCACAGGAATTCGTCGTGCACGATCGCTCCCCCATTGCAACGCTGTCCGCCGGCCCGGCCTCGCTTTCCCTGCGGCTCGTTCACTGCGTGCGGCTCGTTCGTGGTGCACGGTGGTGCTGCGCGCGTCGTGCATGGTCGTGCAGCGCGCGGGCGTGGCTGAATCGCCCTGTTACTCGAGTATCGCCACTCCTGACACTCTGTCACCATGCCATTCCAGCCAGTCTCCTGGCATATTCACCGCCCGATTTGGCCGAAACGCGGCTCACTGCCCTTACCCGGGAGGTAATCGACGCCCTCGGGCGTCGGCGGGCATGGTTGCGGTATCGGATCCCGGCGGGGAACCACCGCCCGGAATCCACTCACTGACCAGCAACTACCCTACTTTCCACGGAGGTTGATCCACCATGTCCGCAGCCAACGACCGTTTCGAGAACGCCGTCGCCCGCTACTTCGAGGCCTGGAACGCCACTGACCGGGATGCGCTCACCAAGGCGGTCGCCGCCGCCTGGAGCGCGGACGGCAGCTACACCGACCCGCTGGCCGAGGTCCGCGGGCACGACGGGATCGCGGCGGTGATCACGGCGGCGCACGAGCAGTTCCCGGGTTTCTCCTTCCGGCCCGCCGGACCGGTCGACGGGCACCACGACATCGCACGCTTCGGCTGGGAACTGGTCAACGAGGCCGACGGCACGGCGCCCGTCGCGGGATTCGACGTGATCACCCTGGACGGCGAGGACCGGATCCGCAGCGTGCACGGATTCCTGGACCGCGTGCCGACCCAGTAGTACTCCAGGTAATCCTCCAGCCGTAGCCATGTACTGCCATGCCATGGATGAACGCTCCTCTCCCACTCGGCGGAGGGTGTGCCGATAGTGGCTCGGGGAGGGAGACCGGCCCCGTACGGGCCGGGACCCTTCCCCGCCACGCCACGCCACGCCACGCCACGAGGAGAAGAGCCCGATCATGTCCACCGAGACATGGACCCCCGCCCCGCTTCCCGACCTGTCCGGGCGCACGGCCGTGGTGACCGGAGCCTCCAGCGGGCTCGGCGCGGTCACCGCGCGTGAACTGGCGGAGTTCACCGAACTCTGGAACCAGCACGAGATCGGCTTCCGCCACGACGAACGCAAGACGATCGTCCACCCCGAACTCGGAGATCTCCACCTGCACTGCCAGGCCCTGCTCGCCCCCGACCAGGCCCAGGCCCTGCTCATCTTCACCGCCACCCCGGGCTCGGACAGCCACGAGAAACTCCGGCTCCTCACCGCGCTGGGCGCACGGCCGCGATGAGTTTTCCCGCCTCCGGTGGTCTCTTGAGCAGGACACCCACCGGCAGCGGAGGACCACATGAGCACCGTCGGCAGGAAGAACAAGGCGAGTGGGGCGGGCAAACTGGACCAGCAGTTCACCACGGTGCTGCGCAAGAGCCCCGCCAACGGCGGCTGGACCTACGTCGTCTGGCCGGAGTCCGTCTCCTTCTTCGGAACGCGCGGACTGGTCAAGGTCAGCGGCACGATCGACGGGCACCCCTTCCGCAGTTCCTTCATGGCCCTGGGCGACGGCACGCACAAGCTGCCGGTGAAGGCCGATGTGCGCAAGGCGATCGGGAAGGAGGAGGGCGACACCGTGACGGTCCGCCTGGAGGAGCGCCTCAGCCCGTGAGGGCCGCCCGTGCGACGTCACGGTAGCGCCGTGGAGCGACACCCGTCGTCCGCTTGAAAGCGTTGCTGAACGCGCTCTCGGACGTGTAGCCGACCCGCTGGGCCAGGGCCGACACCGACGTCTCGCCGTCCCGCAGGGCGCGCCGGGCCAGACTCATCCGCCAGTCCAGCAGATACGTCAGGGGCGGCACCCCGGCCACGGCCCGGAAGCGCTCGGCGAAGGTGGTCCGGGACATGGCCGCCGCCCTGGCGAGCTCCTCCAGCTGCCAGGGGCGGCCCGGCTCGGCGTGCATGAGCCGCAGCGCCGGGGCGATGCGCTCGTCGGCGAGGGCGCGCAGCCGTCCGGCAGGGAGGGCGTCGGCGTCCGCGAGATAGGCGCGCAGGACCTGGACGAACATGAGCTGGGCGAGCTGATCGGCCGCGAAGTCGGCCCCGGCCCGCCGGGCGGTCAGTTCGCGCAGCAGCTGGTCGAGCAGCCAGCGCACGACCGGCGCCTCCTCGGCGCCGGACCGCACGCACAGCAGCGGCGGCAGGGCGTGCAGGAGCAACTCCTCGCCCGCCCGGCCCAGTTCGATGTGCCCGCCGACGAAGACGGCGTCCTCTCCCCCGCCGTAATGAATCATGGACCCGGAGGTGTCCGCGAAGAGTGTCGTGGCGTCCACCGGCTCCACGGACGGATCGCTCGCGACCACGAACGCCCGGCTGCCGTCGAACACGGCCACATCGCCCGGCCCCAGCCGGGCGAACTCCGGCTGTCCGGCCACGGACACCGACATGCCGCCCCTCACCACCGCGGTGATCTTGAGCATCCCGGGTGACGGGAAGCGCAGCGCCCAGTCACCGCCGGCCGTGAAGCCGCCGGAGATGACGCACCGGGCGTCCATGAGGCCGAGGGTGTCGGAGAGAGGATCCGCTGGCATATCCGTACTATCGCGCAAGTAATGCGGACTATCAAGCATTCATCGTACGGATGCCTGGTTCTACGGTGGTCGGGAAGGCACACATGAGGAGATCCGAACCATGACCACCGAGCAACAGCAGCAGCCCCTCCACTCCGGGTTCGACGCCGCGTCCAGCGCCGAGGACGTCATCAAGGGCATCGACCTGACCGGCAAGGTCGCCGTCGTCACCGGCGGCTACTCCGGCATCGGCCTGGAGACCGTACGCGTCCTGCGGGCCGCGGGCGCCGAGGTCGTCGTACCGGCGCGGGACACCGAAAGGGCGCGGGCCGCGCTCAAGGAGATCGACGGCGTCGAGACCGCGACCATGGATCTGCTGGATCCGGCCTCGATCGACGCGTTCGCCGAGCGTTTCCTCGACTCCGGCCGGCCACTGCACATCCTCGTCAACAGCGCGGGCGTGATGGCGACGCCGCTGACGCGTGACGCACGGGGGTACGAGGTGCAGTTCGCCACGAACCACCTCGGCCACTTCCAGCTGGTCGCCCGCCTGTGGCCGGCGCTGCGCCGGGCGCACGGGGCCCGGGTGGTCTCGGTGTCCTCGTGGGGCCACCGGTTCTCGCCCGTCCTGTTCGACGACCCGCACTTCGAGCACCACGCGTACGACCGCTGGGTCGCCTACGGGCAGTCGAAGACGGCGAACATCCTGTTCGCGCTCGGTGTCGACGAGCGCGGTAAGGCGGACGGGATCCGGGCCTTCGCCCTGCACCCGGGAAGCATCGTCGACACCGGTCTGAAGAAGTACCTGGCCGAGGAGGACCTCAGGGCCGTCGGCGTCCTCGACGCGGACGGCCGGCCGATCCTCGACCCGGAGCGGCAGCTGAAGACCGTCGAGCAGGGGGCGGCCACCAGCGTGTGGTGCGCGACCAGCCCCCTGCTCGAGGGCAGGGGCGGCGTCTACTGCGAGAACAGCGACATCGCCCCTCCGATGTCCGCGGAGGAGGGACGTGACTGGTCCCTCGGGAACAGGTCGGCGAAGGCCGGCGTGGTGCCGTACGCCGTGGACCCGGCGGCGGTCGACCGCCTCTGGGCGCTCAGCGAGCGGCTCACCGCCTGACGGCCGAGCCGCACGGCCCGGCCGGCTTCGCCTACGGCCTGATCAGCGAGTACGGCCTGATCAGCGATCCTCAGGCCTTGATGATCGCGTCGATCCGCGCCAGCTCCTCCGCGGTGAAGTCCAGGGCGCCGGTGGCCGCGACGCTGTCCTCCAGCTGCCGGGGGCTGCTCGCGCCGATGAGCGCGGAGGTCACCCGGCCGCCGCGCAGCACCCAGGCGAGCGCCAGCTGCGCCAGGGACTGGCCGCGGGACTTGGCGATCTCGTCGAGGGCGCGCAGCTGCCGTACCAGGTCCTCGGTGACCGTGTCGGCGCTCAGGAAGGGGCTGTCGCTCGCGGCGCGCGAGCCCTCCGGGATGCCGTCGAGGTAGCGGCTGGTGAGCAGGCCCTGCTCCAGCGGGGAGTAGGCGATGGAGCCGACCCGCAGCTCGTCCAGCGTGTCCAGGAGCCCCTCGTCCTCGGGGCGGCGGTCGAGCATCGAGTAGCGCGGCTGGTGGATCAGCAGCGGGGTGCCCAGCTCGGCCAGGATGCGGGCGGCGTCGCGGGTCTGCTCCGCGGAGTAGTTGGAGATGCCGACGTAGAGCGCCTTGCCCTGCTGGACCGCCGAGTGCAGGGCGCCCATCGTCTCCTCCAGGGGAGTCTCCGGGTCGGGGCGGTGCGAGTAGAAGATGTCCACGTACTCCAGGCCCATCCGGGCGAGGCTCTGGTCGAGCGAGGACAGCAGGTACTTGCGGGAGCCCCATTCGCCGTAGGGGCCCGGCCACATCAGGTATCCGGCCTTGGTGGAGATGACCAGCTCGTCGCGGTGGGACCCGAAGTCCGCCTTCAGGGCGTCGCCGAGGGCCGACTCGGCGGCGCCGGGCGGCGGACCGTAGTTGTTGGCCAGGTCGAAGTGGGTGACACCGAGGTCGAAGGCGCGGCGCAGGATCGCGCGCTGGGTCTCCACCGGCCGGTCGGGGCCGAAGTTGTGCCACAGGCCGAGCGACAGCGCGGGCAGCTTCAGTCCGCTGCGTCCGGTGCGCCGGTAGGGCATGTCCGCGTAACGGTCGGGGTGTGCGGTGTACAACGCGTACTCCTGTAAAGGCCGGGAAAACAGGTCTCCACTCTCGCGCGGGCACGTGCAGAGGTCCAACGGGAGAATCGGATGGGACTGAGCGACGGCGCTTCTCAATCGGCGACTACTGTGGTGCCCCATGGAACTGCGCCACCTTCAGCACTTCGTCGCGGTCGCCGAGGATCAGCATTTCACCCGGGCGGCGGAACGGCTGATGGTGTCGCAGTCGGGACTGTCGTCCTCCATCCGCGCCCTGGAGCGGGAGCTTCAGGCCCCGCTGTTCGTGCGCACCACCCGGCGGGTCACGCTCACGGAGGCCGGTCGCGCCCTGCTCGGCGAGGCGGAGCGGATCCTCGCCCAGGTCCGCTCGGCGCAGGACGCCGTGGCCGCCGTACAGGGCGTCCTGCGCGGCACGCTCTCCCTGGGCACCGAGCAGTGCATCGCGGGTGTGGACGTGGCCAAGCTCCTCGCCGCGTTCCGGCGGCGCCATCCCGACGTCGAGATCCGGCTGCGGCAGGCGGGCTCCGAGGCGCTGGCCGAGGAGGTCGCCGCGGGCCGTCTCGACCTGGCCTTCGCCGTCAGGACGCGGGCGGACGGGGACCAGCTGCGGTCGGTGCCGCTGACCAGCGAGCCGATGACCGTGCTCTGCCACCCGGCGCATCACCTCGCGACCGCCGCCGTGGTCACGCCCCAGGAGCTGGGCGGCGAGGCCTTCGTCGACTTCCACCCCGACTGGGGGCCGCGCCGCACCACGGACGCGGCCTTCGCGGCGGCGGACGTACGGCGGACGGTGGCGCTGGAGGTCAGCGACGTGCACAGCCTCCTGGAGCTGGTCCACGAGGGCCTCGGGATCGCCGTCGTGCCCCGCCATTTCGGCCACAAGCGCGAGGCCGGCGATCTCACCGCCCTCCCTTTCAAGGGCGCCGGTGACGCCTCGTACGAGACCGTCGCCATGCTGCCGCCGCCGGACGCCACCAGTCCGGCCGCGCGGGCGCTGATGGTGCTTCTCGACACCCCGCAAGAGGGGGCCTGACACCACCCTCCGACGGGTTCCAGCACTCCTGACCCGGTCCGCTCCCCGGCCGCAGACTCGTGGACGTCCACGAAGGCAACCGCGAGGCTGGAGTACCGAGATGGCGGATCACACACGGCGGACGGTCCTGCGCGGGACGGCGGTCGCGGCGGCGGGAGGGCTCGTCGGCGCGATGGGGGGCCGGGGGGCAGCGGCGGCGTCACCGGCACCGGTGCCGGGCACAGCGACACAGGGCGGGCATCGGTTCCCGTTCCTGGAGGGCGCGTTCAAGCCCGTCACCGAGGAGCTGACGGCGTTCGACCTGCCGGTCACCGGACGCGTCCCGCGCGAGCTGAACGGCCGCTTCCTGCGCAACGGCCCCAACGTCCTGGGTCTGGAGGACCCGCGCGCCCACCACTGGATGCTCGGTGAGGGCATGGTGCACGGCGTGCGGCTGCGGGACGGTCGCGCGGAGTGGTACCGCAACCGCTGGGTCCGCTCGGCCTCCGTGGCGAAGAAGCTCGGCGAGCCGTACCCCGGGCCCGTCCCGCCGGACGACTTCCCGTGCAACACCCATGTGATCGGGCACAGGGGACGGATCCTGGCCCTCCAGGAGAGCGGGCCGCTGCCGTACGAACTCGACCACGAGCTCGGCACGGTGGGCACGTACGACTTCCGCCGCACCCTCGAAGGGGCCTTCACCGCCCACACCAAGTTCGACGCGGCGGCCGGAGAACTGTACGCGATCGCCTACTACCCCACCTGGGACCACGTCCGGCACCAGGTGATCGACCACACGGGCCGGGTCGCGAGGACCACGCGGATCCCGGTGGCGGACGCGCCGATGATGCACGACTTCGCGCTCACCGAGAAGTACGTCGTGATCTTCGATCTGCCCATCACCTTCGACCCGGCGGGCGCCGAGCGGGGCGACCTCGTGCCGTACGTCTGGAACGAGAGGCACCCGACGCGGGTCGGTCTGCTGCCGCGCGCGGGGGGCGAGGTCCGCTGGTTCGAGGTGGATCCGGTCTACTACTCGCACACCCTGAACGCGTACGACGAGGGCTCGTCCGTGGTCGTCGACATGACGACCTACCCTGCGCCCTTCTATGTCGCGGGCCGCGGCTCCGACGGACCGTACGGCGCCGGCACCGCCTCGCTCGAACGCTGGACGATCGACGTGGCGCACGGCCGGGTGCGCACCAGGACGCTCGACGACCGCCCCCAGGAATTCCCGCGCGTCCACGAGGCACTGGTGTCCAGGCGGCACCGGTACGCCTACACGGCCGCCGCCGCGGACATGACCCTGGCGTATCTGACGGCCGACGGGAACCCGCCCGACCGGGCCTTCGCCAACGCGCTGATCAAGCACGACCTGCTCCGCGGGACCACGCAGGTCCACCGGCTGCCGCGGGACGCCGCCGCGGGGGAAGCCGTCTTCGTACCCTCCGAGGGCGCACGGGCCGAGGACGACGGCTACGCGATCGCCTATGCGCACAACCCCGGTCGCGGGGCCGCCGACCTGGTGATCCTGGCCGCCCAGGACTTCACGGGCGAGCCGGTCGCCCGGATCCATCTCCCGGGGCGGGTGCCGCTCGGCTTCCACGGGAGTTGGATTCCGGACGCGTGAGGGACCGCGATGCGCGATGGTGGACGCATGCATGCAAAGGACATCCTCATCGACGCGTACAGCCGCATCCAGGAAGAGGTCCATGCCGCCGTCGAGGGCCTGCCGCCGGACGTTCTCAACGCCCGCCCCTCGGACGACGCCAACTCCGTCTCATGGCTGGTCTGGCACCTCACCCGCGTCCAGGACGACCATGTCGCGGACGCCGCCGGGCTCGAGCAGGTCTGGCTCGCGCAGGACTGGGAGAAGCGCTTCGGCCTCGATCTGCCGCGCCGGGACACGGGGTACGGGCACAGCTCCGCGAAGGTCGCCAAGGTGCGGGTCGACTCCGGTGACCTGCTGACCGGGTACTACGACGCCGTGCACGAACAGACGCTGGAGTTCCTGCGCGGGCTGACCGCCAAGGACTTCGAGCGGATCGTGGACGAGCGCTGGGATCCCCCGGTCCCGCTGGGCGTACGGCTGGTCAGCGTCTTGTCCGACGATCTGCAGCACGTCGGACAGGCCGCCTATGTACGGGGGCTGGTTCAGAGGGCGTAGCCGGGCAGCACGACGTCCTCGATGAGGGCCTTGCGCTCGTCGAACGGGATGAACGCGCTCTTCATGGCGTTCACCGTGACCGTGCGCAGGTCCTCCAGCGTCCAGCCCGCCTCCTCGACCAGCAGCGCCATCTCGCGCGTCATCGTCGTGCCCGACACCAGACGGTTGTCGGTGTTGAGGGTGACGCGGAAGCCGAGGTCGCGCAGGGCGGTGATGGGGTGCTCGGCGATGGAGGTCGCGGCGCCCGTCTGGAGGTTCGACGTCGGGCACATCTCCAGGGCGATACGGCGGTCGCGCACCCAGCCCGCGAGGCGGCCGAGCTTGCCGTCGACGATGTCCTCGGTGATGCGGACGCCGTGGCCGATGCGCTGGGCGCCGCAGACCTGGAGGGCCTGGTGGATGCTGGGCAGGCCGTGGGCCTCACCGGCGTGGATGGTGAACGGGACGCTCTCGCCGCGCAGGTGCTCGAAGGCGGCGAGGTGGTCGGCGGGCGGGAAGCCGTCCTCGGCCCCCGCGATGTCGAAGCCGACGACGCCGGCGTCCCGGAACGCCACCGCGAGGTCGGCGATCTCCCGGGTGCGGTCGAACATGCGCATCCCGCACAGCAGGGTGCCGACGCGAACCGGGGTGCCCGCGGCCGCGGCCTTGGCCATACCGGCCGCCAGGCCCTCCTGCACGGTCTCGACGACCTCGGGCAGGGTCAGTCCGCCGTTCACCATCAGCTCGGGCGCGTACCGGACCTCGCCGTAGACGACGCCGTCCTCGGCCAGGTCGAGCACGTACTCCTCGGCCGTGCGCAGCAGGCCCTCGCGGGTCTGCATCACGGCGAGGGTGTGCTCGAAGGTGGCTATGTAGCGCACCAGGTCCCCGGAGTTGGCGGCCTCGTAGTACCAGGCGGCCAGCGCGTCCGGGTCGGTGGTGGGCAGCGTGTGGCCGACCGTCCCGGCGAGCTCCACCAGAGTGGCGGGGCGCAGGCCGCCGTCGAGGTGGTCGTGCAGCACGGCCTTGGGGAGGCGGCGGATGGTGTCGGTGTCGATACGGGGCGCGGTCATGCGTGTCGTTCCTCGGCAGGTCGGTTCTGGGGGGTGCGGTGAGGGTAAAGATCTGGTTCGGCTACGGGGCGGGCTGGAGCAGGTCCCAGCGGTTTCCGTACAGGTCCTGGAAGACGACGACCGAGCCGTACGGTTCGTGGCGCGGCTCTTCCAGGAAGGTGACGCCCGCCTCGCGCATGCGGGCGTGGTCGCGGGCGAAGTCGTCGGTGTGCAGGAAGAAGCCCACGCGGCCGCCGGTCTGGTCGCCGACCCGGCCGCGCTGTGCCTCGTCCTTGGCCCGGGCCAGCAGCAGCCCGCTGCCGCGGTCCTCCGTGCCCGGCTCGACGACGACCCAGCGGGAGCCGTCGGGCCGCGGCTGGTCCTCGACGAGCCGGAACCCGAGGGCTTCGGTGTAGAAGCGGATCGCCTCGTCGTAGTCGTCGACGACGAGGGTGACCAGCGCGATGCGTCGCATCGGGACCCCTTAGGTAGTTATACGTAACACGTTAGGGTACGGCATCCCACCGCATGCTCCCGCCCGCCCTGCCCACGCCGAGTCGCAAGGTGCGGCGGGGTGCGCGACGCTGGGCACACCCTCGGCCCCCGTCCGTCGCCCGCCGGCGTCCGGCGAGGCCGTTCCCCACACACGGCGTTCATCTTCCGCGGCCGCCCCGGGAACGATCTCGAGCCGCCAGTCGTCTACAGTTCTGTAGACCGTCTACAGAACTGTAGTCACCGCGGACGCGGTCTCCCGACGCGCCCGCACACCCATCATGGAAGGGGCCTCCGTCGATGTCCGCAGCCCTGCACACCGCGCCGCCGTACGCGGTCGATGCCCCCCGGGCCCTGTCATGAGGCGTGCGGACGCGTCGGACCTCGCGGGATCGACCGCGGTCGGCAGCCTGGTCGCCTTCGTGCTGCTGACGCTGGTCGTGACCGGCCAGGACGGCGCCCCGCTCTACGGCGACCAGGACCTCAACGCCTGGTCCGCGGACCACCGCCCACCCGTGGCGCTGGCCGTGGCCCGCGGGCTGACCTACACGGGCACGGGCGTCGTACCGTACGTGCTGGTCGCGCTGGCAGGTGTCGTCCTCGGTCGCACCGCACGGCAGCGGATCCTGTTCGCCCTCGGCTGCGTCGGCTGTCTCGCCGCCGCCCAGGCCGTTCGGTACGGCGTGATGTCCCTGGTCGCCCGCCCCCGTCCCACGACGGCGGAGTGGGCCACGCAGGCCTCCGGCTGGTCCTTCCCCTCGGGCCACACCACCACGTCCGCCATCAGCGGCGGACTGCTCCTCCTCGCGGTGCTCGCGCGGGCGCCCCGTGGCGGGCGAGCCCTCGCGGCGCTCCTCGCATGCTGGGCCGTCCTGGTCGGACTCACCAGGGTCTACCTGGGCGTCCACTGGTTCTCCGACGTGCTCGGCGGCTGGCTGTTCGCCCTGTGCTGGCTGAGCCTCAGCGTCTACGCGCTCGCCCGCATCGCCCCGCACACGTTCTCCTCCATATCGGCGCTCCGTCTCCGCCCCGGTCCCACGACGACGGAAGAGCGCCCCGATGACTCCCACCCCCACCGCGAAGTCCCCCCTCACCCGGCTCCGTGACCACCTCGGCTGGGCCGTCGGCGCGTCGTACCTCGCCGCCGCGGCGCTGTCGGCGCCCGGGCGGTGGTTGCGTCATCCGCACCTGATCGGGGCGGCCTGGTTACCGCACATCTCCTTCGAGACACCGCGTTTCCTGCTCTCCCTGCTCCTGTTCACCGCCGGTCTGCAAGTGCCGGTCCACGCACTGCGGGCGTTGGTCAGGCGCCCCACCGCGCTGCTGACCGGGCTCGTCCTCCATCTGGTCGCACCCCTGCTGATCATTCCGGCCGTCGCCTTCGCCCTGAGCGGGTCGCCCGACAGCGACGGGGGCAGCGGAATGATCGCGGCGATGATCCTGATCGTCGCGATGCCGGTGGCGGCCGGGGCCACCGTGTGGACGAGCAAGGGGGACGGCGACCAGTCGACGACCGTGGGCCTGGTGCTGGCGTCCACCATCGTCAGCCCGCTCACGATCCCGGTCACCATGACGGCCCTGTGCCCCCTGCTGAGCGGCGACTACGCGAACACGCTGTCGGGAGCCGCCCGGACCACCGGACACGCCTTCGCGCTCACGGGAGTCCTGCTCCCCTGCGGCGCCGGAATCCTGTGCCGGCTCGCCCTGCCGGACCGTGCGCTGACCCGCCTCCTCGCCGCCGCGGTCCCCACGGCGATGATCGGCTCACTTCTCCTGACGTACATCAACGCCAGCGGTGTCCTCGGCCCCTTCCTCACCCATCCCGAACCGGTGCTGCTGGTGGCGGCGCTGGTCGTCGCCGCCACCGTCTGCGGCCTGTCGTTCGCTCTGGGCGGGATCACGGCCCGCGCGCTGCGGCTGGACGCTCCGGCGGGCGCATCCGTGACACTGGCCTGCGGGATGAACAACAGCAGCGCGAGCGCGGTCCTCATCACGACGACCCTGCCCGACCGGCCGCACGTCCTGCTGCCGGTGCTGGCATACAGCCTGCTGCAGAAGGTGGCCGCGGGGCGCGTCGTGCGGGCCGGGGTCAGGCCGGGCGCCCGCGCATGACATCGTGGAGATCAACTCGGGGCCGGTCCCGCCGGCCCTCCTGCCCAGCGCTGCCCCCACAGGAGTTGAGTGCGATGTCCGAGCTGCCGAAGCCGACCGGAGCCCCCGCCCACCAGAACGTGACCTTCCCCAGCGCCGGGACCACGGCCCACGGCTATCTGGCGCTGCCGCCGTCCGGGCAGGGACCCGGAGTGATCGTCATCCAGGAGTGGTGGGGTCTGACCGACCACATCGCGCAGGTGGCGGACCGGCTGGCCGCGGAGGGCTTCGTCGCCCTCGCGCCCGACCTGTACGGCGGCAATGTCGCCCATGACAGCGGCGAGGCCTTCCGGATGATGAAGGAGCTGCCGGTGTCGCGCGGCGTCGAGCTGCTCTCCGGTGCGGTCGATCATCTGCTCGGGCTGCCCGAGGTCACCTCGGACACGGTGGGCGCGGTCGGCTTCTGCATGGGCGGCGGCTTCGTCCTCTACCTGGCCGCGGCCGACCCCCGGGTCAGCGCGGCGGTGCCGTTCTACGGCGTGATCCAAGGTGAACTGCCCGACTTCTCGCGCCTGAAGGCACAGATCCTGGGTCACTACGGCGAACTCGACACGAGCATCCCGAAGGAGAACTTGGAGCAGCTGAGGGAGGCGATCCAGCGGCAGGCCGGCATCGCCGCGGACTTCCGTCTCTACCCTGCCAACCACGCCTTCTTCAACGACGGCCGCCCGGAGACGTACGACCCCGAGTCGGCCGCGCAGGCGTGGGAGAGCACGGTGTCCTTCCTGCACGAGCAACTGGGCTGAGCAGGTCACCGGGGGCGGCCCGACGAGGACCGCCCCCGGTGACAGGATCCATCGGTCACCCGCCCGGCCGATGGAGTGCGTCGAGGCGGGCCGTCTCGTCGTCGGTGAGCCGCAGCGAGCCCGCGGCGACGTTCTCGACGAGGTGGTCCGGGCTGCCGGTGCCGGGGATGGCGAGCACGTGCGGGCCCTGTCGCAGGGTCCACGCGAGGCGTACCTGCGCGGGCGTCGCGCCGTGGGCACGCGCGACGGCGAGCACCTCCTCGTCGCCGTCGCGCCCGCTCGGGCCCTGCGCGCCACCCTTGCCCGCGATCGCGAAGAACGGCACGAACGCGACGCCCTGTTCCCCGCACGTGCGCAGGAGTTCGTCGGTCCCGGCGTCCGGGGAGTCGAGCCCGTACCGGTTCTGCACGCTCACCACCGGCGCGATGGCCTGCGCCTCGGCGAGGTGCCTGGGTTCGATGCCGGAGACGCCGAGATACCGGATCAGCCCCGCCTCGCGCAGCTCGGCCAGCGCGCCGAAGTGCTCGGCGATCGAGTCCTGCCCCATCCGCCGCAGGTACACGAGGTCGAGGTGGTCGCGGCCCAACTGCCGTAGGTTCTCCTCGACATGGGCACGGATCTGGTCCGGCCGGGCCGGGGTGCCCCACTCCCCCGAGTAGTCGCGGAACGGCCCGACCTTGGTGGCGATGACCAGGCCGTCAGCGTACGGGGCCAGCGCGCTGTTGATCAGCTCGTTCGCGGAGCGCAGCGACGAGAAGTAGAAGGCGGCGGTGTCGATGTGGTCGACACCCAGCTCGATCGCGCGGCGCAGCACGGCGATCGAGCGGTCGCGGTCGCTCGGCGTGCCGAGGTGGAAGGCCGCGCTGCCCGTCAGCCGCATCGCGCCGAAGCCGATGCGGTGGACGGGGAGATCTCCGAGTGTCCAGGTGCCCGAGGCTGCCGCGGTGATCGTTTCCGAGGTCATCGCGGCAGTTTCGCACACCATCTCCGGGCCCGGGCGGCTGCCGTCTACGGCGGATCAGCAGTAGAGGTTGTTGCCGGCCGAGGTCCCGAGGATCTGCACGAAGCGCTGGTAGGCGTCCACCCGGCTCTGCACCTGTGCCGGGTTCTTGCCGTCGCACTCCAGGGAGCCGTTGATGCTCCGGATGGTCTGGCCGAATCCCGCGCCGTTGACCATGGCGTTGTGGCCCGTCATGGTGCCGGGCCCCGTCTGGGTGTTCCAGTACCAGAGGCCGGTCTTCCAGGCCACGGCGGCGTCGTTCTGCACCAGGTAGGGGTTGTTGAGGAGGTCGATGCCGAGCGCGTCGCCCGCGGCCTTGTAGTTGAAGTTCCAGCTGAGCTGGATCGGGCCGCGGCCGTAGTAGGCCGACTGTCCGGCCGGGCAGCCGTAGGGCTGGCTCCAGTCGCAGTAGTGGGGGTAGTTGGCGGTGTTCTGCTCCACCACGTAGACCAGGCCGCCGGTCTCGTGGCTGACGTTGGCGAGGAAGGCCGCGGCCTCCTGCCTCTTCACGGTGTCGCTGCCGGTGTTGGCGAAGGCCGGGTATGCGCTCATCGCCGCCCGCAGACCGCTGTAGGTGTAGAAGGAACTCCGGTTCGGGAACATCTGGTTGAACTGCGCCTCGCTCACCACGAAGCCGTCGGAGGGTGTCGTGGAACCTCCGTCGCAGGCGTAGGGGTCCCAGAACCAGGTGCTGATGGTGGGGTCGTAACCCGGGTTGTCGTGCTCGGCGACGTAGGTCTTCCCGTCGGTGTAGCGGACGACGTCACCGGTGACGTAGGACCTCCCGGCCACCCAGCTCGGATAGCTCGAACAGGCGGCGGCGGAGGCGCCGGAGGCCGGCAGCAGCAGCGGGGTGGCGGACGCGAGGGCGAGGGCGGTCAGAACGGCGGAGATTCGGCGCCTCGACACAGGTCAACTCCTTTGCGGGGCACGGCCGCTCCCGGACAAGGCAGCGCGGGGCGGAGCCTTGTGCGCACGTGCCGGCGAGGCCGGCCACGGCGTCGGGGGCGGCCGTGGTGGGGGGTGTGGTGCCACACTCAACCGCTTTGGTATGTACCAGTCAAGGGTGTAGACCAGTCAGATCTGACAACGTTGGCAGAGAGGCGCACGACGGTGCCCCGGCAGATCCTCGACGACCTGCCGGGGCACCGTCGGGGCCGCGTCAGACGAGCGGCTTCTCCAGCACCGCCTTGCGGTGGCTGAACGTCTCGATGGAGTAGCGGCCGTGGTAGCGGCCCATACCGCTCTCGCCGACCCCGCCGAACGGCAGGTCGGAGACGGTCAGATGGGCGAGCGGCAGACCGAGGCCGAGGCCTCCGGAGGACGTCTCCTCGGCGATCCGCTCCCGGGTGGTGTCCGACTCGGTGAAGACATAGAGCGCCAGGGGTTTGTCGCGGTCGTTGATGAAGTCGATGGCCTCGTCCAGCCCTGCCACCGTGACGATCGGCAGGATCGGTCCGAAGATCTCCTCCTGCATCACGGGGGCCTTGGGGTCGACGTCGGCGAGGACGGTGGGCGCGAGGTACTTGGTGGCCCGGTCTCCGGTGCCGCCGATGACGGTGCGCCCGGAGTCGAGCAGCGAGCTGAGCCGGTCGAAGTGCCGCTCGTTGACGATCCGCCCGTACTCGCCCGACCGCTCTGGCTCGGCGCCGAAGAGGGCCTCGACGGCGCGGACGAGCTCGGGCTCCAGCGCGCGGGCGGTCTCCGGGTCGGTGAGGACGTAGTCCGGCGCGACACAGGTCTGCCCGGCGTTGAGGAACTTGCCGCGGGCGAGCCGGTCGGCGACGACGGACAGGTCGGCGTCACGGTCGACGAACGCCGGTGACTTGCCGCCCAGTTCGAGGGCGACGGGGGTGAGGTGCTCGGCGGCGGCCCGCATCACGATCCGGCCGACCGCGCCGTTGCCGGTGTAGAAGATGTGGTCGAAGCGCTCCGCCAGCAGCGCGGTGGTCTCCGCGATGGCGCCCTCGACGACGGCGACCGCGTCGGTGTCGAGGTGGCGCGGCAGCAGCCGGGCGAGGGCGGCGGAGGTGGCCGGGGCGAGCTCACTGGGCTTGACGACCACCGTGTTGCCCGCGGCCAGCGCGCCGAGCATCGGCGTCAGCAGGAGCTGCACCGGATAGTTCCACGGGGCGATCACCAGCACGACACCCAGCGGGTCGTACCGCGTCCAGGCCGTCGCGTCGGCGCCGAGGTGGGCGGGGACCGGGGCGGACTCGGGGCGCAGCCACTCGTCGAGGTGGTCGAGGGTGTGGTCGATCTCGCGCACGGTGAAGTCGATCTCGGTGCGGAAGGCCTCGGTGGAGCTCTTGCCGAGGTCCGCGTGGAGGGCCTCCGCGAGCTCGGCGCCATGCGTGGTGAGCAGTTCGCGCAGCCGGCGCAGCTGGGTGGTGCGCCACGCGAGGGGCTTGGTGCGGCCGGAGCGGAAGGTGGCGCGCAGCCGGGCCACGATGTCGGCGGGCTGCTCGGGGGTGCGGTCGTTCACGGTGCCTCGCTGATCGGTGCGGACCTGGCGGCCCACGGGCGGTCGTCTTGAGCCGGAGGGCTCGGTGTAAACACCAACCTTTCATGTGCCCAAATAAATTCCGGGTACACGAAGAATACGTTCCGCGAGCATGGCGTCACGGACGGGTGTCAGAGGGCGGGCTCCGCGGGAGATCCGTGGAGCGCGTCCGAAAGGCGCTCCAACAAGCCCTTCAGCAGCTCGTCCTCGCCGTCGCTCAGCACCGGCCACCGCGCCCGGACCTCGCGGTCGAGGCGGCGCCAGTACGTCTCGCCGCGCGGGGTGAGATGCGCGAGGATGCGCCGCCGGTCGAGAGGGTCGACGCGGCGGTGGACGAGGTTCTGGTCGACGAGCTGGTCCACGAGCTTGGTCAGCGTCGCGGGCGGCAGGAAGGCGGCCTCGGCGACCGCGGTCATGTGGTGGCCCTCGCCGTCGGAGAGCAGGGCGAGCACCCGCCAGGCGTCGAGCGAGCAGCCGTCCTCGTCCAGGACGGTCTGGAGGTGGCGCGCGGCAAGCCGTTCGGCCCGCGTCAAGAGCTGCATCAGGTTCTGAGGCTCACGCGCAGATCGGCCGGCCATCATGCTCCTTGGTCACGAGGTGCGTACATCGTAAGAGACGGACTGGAGTTCACCGCGGGGACCCGAAATCATGACGCCATGTTCGGGAGCGCTCCCCCTCCGCTCGACTGGTTCACGGCCGACGACTCCGTGCTCGGTGTGGCGTTGGTCTTCCCGCTCCAGGGGTCGGCGGGCATCTTCGGGCCCACCTGCGAACTGTGCGCGCGGCTGGCCGCGGAGGAGGTCAACCGCGCGGGCGGCGTCCTCGGCAAGGAACTGCGGCTGCTGCCCGTCGACGGCGGCGCCCCGCCGGATGCAGTCGCCGACCACGTCCAGGCCCTGGTGGACCTGGGGGTCGTGTAGGGCGTCACGGGCTGGCACATCTCCTCGGTGCGGCAGGCTCTGGCGCCGAGGATCGCGCACCGGGTGCCGTACGTCTACACCGCGCTGTACGAGGGCGGCGAGCGCACCGCGGGGGTGTTCCTCACCAGCGAGACCCCGCGCGACCAGCTCCGGCCCGCGATGGGACTGCTGGCGCACGAACGTGGGGTGCGGCGCTGGTTCGTCGTCGGCAACGACTACATATGGCCACGTCGTACGGCCCGTGCGGCGCTCGGGTACGCCCGCGAGTCCGGGGCCGACGTCTGCGGGCAGTCCTATCTCCCGCTCGGCACCCACGACTTCGACGGCGTGCTGCGGCGCATCGAGCGGTCGGAGGCGGACGCCGTCCTGATGCTGCTGGTGGGCAGCGACGCGGTGCGTTTCAACCGGGCGTTCGCGGCGGCCGGACTCGACGAGCGCTGTCTGCGGCTGAGCACGTTGATGGACGAGAACATGCTGATGGCCAGCGGGCCGAGCACCACCTCGGACCTCTTCAGCAGCGCGGGTTTCTTCGCCTCGCTCGCGAATCAGGACACCCTCGACTTCCACGGCCAGTACGCCGGGAGGTACGGCATCGAGGCACCGGCGCTCGGAAGTCTCGGCGAATCCTGTTACGAGGGCGTCCTGTTGCTCGCCGCGCTCATCGCCCGGGCCGGGTCGCTCGACGTGTCGGCGGTCGGGGCGACGGCCGACACCGTGTCGTACAAGGGTCCGCGCGGACTGCTCCACCTGCGGGGCGGCCACGTACGGCAGCGGATCTATCTGGCACGGGCCGAGGGAGTCGACTTCGACGTGGTGGCCGAACTCGATCTTCACGGATCCCGCCCTTGACACGTTCGCGCCCACACCAAGATACTTCCTACAGGAAGTAATTAGAATGCTTCGGGCGATCTGTGAATTCATGCATCGAATTCCGCCCCTGGCATTTTTTCTTGCCCGGAGAGAGCCGGAATATACAGCCGGGAAAGTCTGGTGAAACGCCTTGGAAACAGGGCGACTTGAGGCTGTGACCGCACTTCAGGAACCAGCCGGTACACCATCAGCGGAAAGCTGGAGACTCGCGCGCCATCGCCGCCCCTGAAGGGCTGTCTCTTTCTTTCCGGCTGTCCCCTCATGGGACTTAGGGGGTTCTTTTGTCCAGAGTTTCCAGGGTTTCCGTGGCGCTCGCCGCGGTCGTCGCGCTCTCCGCGTGCGGCGCGAAGACCAACTCCGGCGGTACGTCCGACAAGGCGGCGCAGGCCGACACCAGCGGTGACACGGTCAAGGTCGGACTCCTCAACTCGCTCTCCGGCACCATGGCGATCAGCGAGGTGACCGTACGCGATTCGCTGAAGCTGGCGATCGACGAGATCAACGCCTCCGGCGGAGTGCTCGGCAAGAAGATCAGGCCGATCAGCGAGGACGGCGCCTCCGACTGGCCGACCTTCGCCGAGAAGGCGAGCAAGCTCATCAAGGAGGACCGGGTCGCGGCCACGTTCGGCTGCTGGACCTCGGCAAGCCGAAAGGCCGTCAAGCCGGTCTTCGAGAAGAACAAGTCGCTGCTGTTCTACCCCGTGCAGTACGAGGGCCTGGAGGAGTCGCCCTACATCTTCTACACCGGCGCGACCACCAACCAGCAGATCGTCCCGGCGCTCGACTACCTCAAGTCACAGGGCAAGAAGAAGATCTACCTCGTCGGCAGCGACTACGTCTTCCCGCGCACCGCCAACAAGGAGATCAAGGCGTACGCGAAGGCCAACGGCATGACGGTGCTCGGCGAGGACTACGCGCCGCTGGGCTCCACGGAGTTCAGCACGATCGCCAACAAGGTGAAGGCGTCGAAGGCGGACGCGGTCTTCAACACCCTCAACGGCGACTCGAACGTGGCGTTCTTCAAGGAGTACAAGTCCGCCGGCCTGACCGCCACCCGCATGCCGGTGGTCTCCGTGTCGATCGCCGAGGAGGAGGTCAAGTCGATCGGATCGCAGTACCTGGCGGGCCAGTTGACGGCCTGGAACTACTACCAGACGACCCCCGGCGCGGCGAACACCAGGTTCGTGAAGGCGTACAAGGCCAAGTACGGCCAGGACAAGCCGACCAGTGACCCGATGGAGGCCGCGTACACCTCGGTCTACCTGTGGATGGCGATGGTCGAGAAGGCGAAGTCCTTCGACCCGGAGAAGGTCAAGGCGGCCTCCGACGGCATCACCTTCGAGGCGCCCGAGGGCAAGGTCACCGTCGACGGCGCGAGCCAGCACATCTACAAGACCGCCCGCATCGGCAAGGTCGGCACCGACGGGCTGATCCAGGAAGTGTGGAACTCGGGCAAGCCGATCAAGCCGGACCCGTTCCTCAAGGGCTACTCCTGGGCCTCCGGCCTCTCCTGACCGCCCGTCGCGCGGGGGCCTCGAACACCACGGACCTCGTCCATGACGAGAGGCCCCTGTGTCCCGTCCCCCGGAGTCGCTCCATGACCGTGATCCTCGGGCAGATGTTCACCGGCGTCAGCATCGGTGCCGTCCTGCTGCTCATCGCGCTCGGCCTGTCGCTCACCTTCGGCCAGATGAACGTCATCAACATGGCCCACGGCGAGTTCATCATGGCCGGCGCCTACACCACGTACCTCCTCCAGAAGTCCATCGCCGGCGCGGGTCTCTCGCTGATCGTCGCGCTGCCCGTCGCCTTCCTCGTTTCGGGTGCCCTCGGCGCGCTGCTCGAATGGCTGCTCATCCGCAGGCTCTACCTGCGTCCCCTGGACACCCTGCTGGTCACCTGGGGTGTCTCCCTGATGCTCCAGCAGCTCGCGCGGGACATCTTCGGCGCGCCCAACGTGCAGACCCGCGCGCCGGACGTCCTCACCGGGAACATCACCGTCATCGGCGGCGACGACCCGCTCACCTTCGCGAGCAGCCGCCTGTTCATCCTGGGGCTGGCGGTCGCGGCGGTGGTCGCCCTGTCGCTCACCCTGCGGCTGACCCCGCTGGGGCGGCGCATCCGTGCCGTCGTGCAGAACCGGGACCTCGCCGAGGTGTCCGGCATCTCCACCGGCCGTGTCGACCGCACCGCGTTCTTCATCGGGTCCGGCCTGGCCGGCATCGCCGGGGTCGCGCTGACACTCGTCGGTCCGATCGGGCCCACCATGGGCACCAACGTCATCATCGACGCCTTCCTGGTGATCGTGGTCGGCGGCATCGGACAGCTCAAGGGCAGCGTCATCGTCGCCTTCGTGCTGGGTGTGCTGCAGTCCGTGCTGGAGTACTCGACCACGGTCAGCGTCGCGAAGGTACTGGTCCTCGTGGCCATCGTCGCGTTCCTCCAGTGGCGGCCCCAGGGCCTGTACACCGCGCGGACGAGGAGTCTCGTATGACGACCACCACTCCTCACGCCCCATCGGTGAAGCAACTCCCGTCCCCGAAGAGCCGGTTGACCTTCCTGCGTCCCGCGGCCGGATTCGCCGCGGCCGCCGTGGTGCTCTTCGCCGTGGCCCCGCTCGCGCTCTCCGACTTCCGGCTCGGGCTGCTCGCCAAGTACCTGTGCACCGCGATGGTCGCGGTCGGCATCTGTCTGGCCTGGGGCCGCGGCGGACTGCTGACGCTCGGGCAGGGGGTGTTCTTCGGGCTGGGCGGCTACGCCATGGCGATGCATCTGAAGATCGCGGACGCGGGGCCCGGCCAGGTCCCCGACTTCATGCAGCTGTACGGCACCGCCACCGAACTCCCGTGGTGGTGGCGGCCGTTCGCCAACCCGGTCTTCGCCCTCGCGGCCACCGTGCTGCTGCCGATGGCCGTCGCGGCGATCCTCGGCTCGTTCGTCTTCCGGCGCCGGGTCAAGGGCGCGTACTTCGCGATCCTCAGCCAGGCGCTCGCCGCGGCCTTCGCCATCTGGCTGGTCGGGCAGCAGGCCACGACCGGCGGCACCAACGGACTCACCGACATCCAGGGCTTCTTCGGCTACGACCTCGACGACCCGGTCAACCAGCGGATGGTGTACTTCGTCATCGCCGCCGTCCTGCTGCTCCTGATCGCCCTGGCCCGCCAGCTCATCCACAGCCGGTACGGCGAACTCCTGGTCGCCGTACGGGACTCGGAGGAGCGGGTACGGTTTCTCGGCTACAACCCGGCGAACGTGAAGCTCGTCGCGTACGTCGTCGCGGCGGGCATGGCCGGACTCGCGGGCGCCCTGTTCGTGCCCGCGGTGGGCATCATCTCCCCCGCGCTGATCGGGATCGTGCCGTCCATCGAACTCGTGATCGGCGCCGCGGTCGGCGGCCGGGCGAGTCTGGTGGGCGCGGTGCTCGGCGCGATCGCGGTCGCCTGGGCCAGGACCGCGCTGTCCGAGGAGTTCCCCGCCGCCTGGACCTACTTCCAGGGACTGCTGTTCATCGTGGCCCTGGCCTTCCTGCCGGGCGGCCTCGCCTCACTGGTGGGGATCGTCCGGCGGCGCAGGGCGAGCAGGGCGCCGGAGGGAGAAGCGGCATGACGGATCCGACGACCACCGAGCCCCGGACGGACACCGGGCTCTCGGGACTGGAGATACGGGGACTGCGCGTGTCCTTCGACGGTTTCACGGCCGTCGACGGAGTGGATCTCGACGTCGGCCCCGGCGATCTGCGCTTCCTCATCGGACCCAACGGCGCGGGCAAGACGACCCTGGTCGACGCCGTCACCGGCCTGGTGAGGGCGGAGGGGTCGGTGCGCTTCGGGGGCGAGGACATCCTCGGCCGCAGTGTGCACCGGATCGCCCGTTCGGGAATCGGCCGCACCTTCCAGACGGCCACCGTCTTCGAGGAGCTGACGGTCCTGCAGAACCTGGACATCGCCGCGGGCGCGGGCCGCGGCACGCTCACCATGCTGCGGCGCCGCAAGGGCGTACCGGAGTCCGTCGCGCGCGCCCTGGAGACAGTGGGCCTGACGGACCTCGCGGGCAGCCTCGCCGGGACCCTCGCGCACGGCAGGAAACAGTGGCTGGAGATCGGCATGCTGCTCGTCCAGGACGTCCGGCTGCTGCTGCTCGACGAGCCGGTGGCCGGCATGAGCCACGACGAACGGCAGGCCACCGGCGAGCTGTTGCGGCGCATCAGCCGGGAGCGGACCGTGGTCGTCATCGAACACGACATGGACTTCATGCGCTCCTTCGCGCGCAGCGTCAGCGTGCTGCACGCGGGCAAGGTGCTCAGCGAGGGGACGGTGACCGAGGTGCAGGCGGATCCGAAGGTGCAGGAGGTCTACCTCGGACACGCGGCCACCGAGCACACCACGACGAGCGTGCCCGAACCGACCGCCGTGCAGGAGGCCTGACGTGATGCTGGAGATCGACGACGTACGCGTCGGCTACCACCGCAGTACCGTCCTGCACGGCGTCCGTGTCGAGGTCCCGCGCGACGGAGTGGCGGCCGTGCTCGGGCACAACGGCGCGGGCAAGAGCACCCTGCTGCGCGCCGCCGTCGGGCTGCTCACCCCGCACAGCGGCCACGTCCGCCTCGACGGCGAGGACATCACCCGCCGCAGACCGCACGAGCGGGTGGCGCGCGGCATGGCGTACGTCCCCCAGGGCCAGCAGGCCTTCCCACACCTCACGACCGCCGAGAACCTCCAGCTGGTCGCGGACGGGCGCAGGCGCGGCAAGGCGGCGATCGCCGAGGCGCTGGACCTGTTCCCGGCGCTGAGGACGCTGTCGAACCGCCGGGCCGGGCTGCTCTCGGGCGGCCAGCGCCAGCAACTCGCCATCGCCCGAGCCCTGGTGACGGGCCCTCGGATTCTGCTCCTCGACGAACCCACCGAGGGCATCCAGCCCTCCGTCGTCGCCGAGATCGAGGAGACGATCCTCGCCCTGGCCGCCCGTGGCGGGCTCTCGGTCCTGCTGGTCGAGCAGCACGTCGGCTTCGCGATGCGGGCGGCGCAGCGGTACTACGTCCTGGAGGCGGGCCGGGTCACCTCGTCGGGCGAGGGCGGCCAGAAGGCCGAGCGGTCGGTACGGGAGGCGCTCAGCGTGTGATCGCGGGCGCTTCCCGGCTCGTACGGGCGCCGCTCGGTCTCCTGCGCGCGGCGCCCGGCTTGGTACAGGCGCCGCTCAGCTTCGTGGGAGTGCCGTGCGGGCCCGTTCGAGGTGGGCGCGCTCCGGTGCGCTGTCGGTCAGCGCGATGGCCGCCTCGTACGCGCGTAGGGCCTCGGAGTTCCGGCCGAGGCGGCGCAGCAGGTCCGCCCGTACGGCGTGGAAGGCGTGGTAGCCGTCCAGGTCGAGCGCCTCGACAAGGGCGAGTGCCGGCTCCGGGCCCTCGAGCTCGGCGACGGCGACGGCCCGGTTGAGGGCGACCACCGGGCTCGGGGCGAGCGCGGCCAGCTGGTCGTAGAGCCGGAGGATCTGGCCCCAGTCCGTGGCGGCCGCGGTCGGGGCGTCGCTGTGTACGGCGTTGATCGCCGCCTGGATCTGGTACGGGCCCGGCCGGTTGCGGCGCAGACAGCGGCGTACGAGGGTCTGTCCCTCGGCGATGAGATCGCGGTCCCACCGGGAGCGGTCCTGGTCGGGGAGGAGGATCAGGTCGCCGTCCGGGGTGGCGCGGGCGGGCCGGCGGGACTCGATGAGGAGCATCAGCGCGAGCAGGCCGAGTGCCTCGGGCTCGTCCGGCATCAGGTCGACGAGGAGGCGGCCGAGCCGGACGGCTTCGGCGCACAGGTCCTCCCGGCCGCCGTAGCCCTCGTTGAAGATGAGGTAGACGACCGCGAGCACCCCCCTGACACGGTCCGGGAGGTCCGCTTCGCGCGGGATGCGGTACGGGATCCGGGCGTCGCGGATCTTGGCCTTGGCCCGGACGATCCGCTGGGCCATGGTGGGCTCGGGGACGAGGAAGGCGCGGGCGATCTGCGGCGTGGTCAGACCGCCGAGGAGGCGCAGGGTGAGGGCGACCTGGGACCGGGTGGCGAGCGCGGGATGGCAGCAGGTGAAGATCAGGCGGAGCCGGTCGTCGCGCACGGGGCCCTCCTCGGCCGGTTCGTCCCGGACGTACAGCCGCTCGGCCTCGGCGTACCGGGCCTCGCGCGTGGACTCGCGGCGCAGCCGGTCGACGGCGCGGTTGCGCGCGGTGGTGATGATCCATCCGGCCGGGCTGGGTGGTACGCCCGACTCCGGCCACTTCCGCAGGGCGGTGGTGAAGGCGTCCTGGACCGCTTCCTCGGCGAGGTCGATGTCGCCGAGGAAGCGGACGAGGACGGCGACCGCGCGGCCGTATTCGGCGCGGAACACGGCCTCGATGTCGGCGTTCGGGGTCATCAGTCCTCGGCTTCGCCCATGAAGGGCCGCACCTCGATGGGGAGTGTGGTCGCCAGTGTGGCCTTGCGGCCCCATTCGAGCGCCGCGTCGAGGTCGGGTGCCTTGATCAGGCAGATCCCGCCCAGGTACTCCTTGCTCTCGGTGTACGGGCCGTCGGTGACGAGCACGTCGCCGTCCTTGGCGCGCACCACGGTGGCCGTCTCCGGTCCGTGCAGCCCCCCGGCGAACACCCACGCACCGGCCTCGCGCAGCTCCGCGTGGAAGACGTCGAGATTGTGCATGATCTCTTTCAGGATCTCGGGCGCGGGCGGCTCACCGGGCGGCTGCATCACGCTCAGCAGGTAGTACTTCATGATGTGTGCTCCTCGGCCGTGTCGTTCTCGGCTCGTTCTCGGGTGGTCTTTCACTGACTACACGAACGGGAGGCGGCCGGATCGACACACGACACGACGACAGTGGGAGATTTTCACGATGACCATCCCACCGCATCCGCTCGTCACGGCGGCCAGGCGGCTGGCGGCCGAGGTGCTGGCCCCACGGGCGGAGCGCGTGGACCAGGAGGGCGTGCCGGCGAGCAGCATCGAGGCGGTCAAGCGGTCGGGGCTGCTCGGGGCGAGCGCGCCGGTGGCCTACGGCGGGTCGGCCGCGCCCGCGGCGGTGGTCCGGGAGACCGCCGAGATCCTGGCCGGGGCGTGCTGCTCGACCTGGTTCGTGCAGACCCAGCACCACACTCCGGTGCTGACCCTGGCGAAGGGTGAACTCGCGGCGCGGGACCGGTTGTTGGGTCCGCTGGCGCGCGGGGAGCTGTTGTCCGGGGTCGCGTACGCACAGCTGCGGGCCCACCCGCGGGTCCCCGTCCGGGTCACCCGTGCGCGTGGCGGCTGGCGCTTCGACGGGAGGGTCCCCTGGTACACGGGCTGGGGACTGAACGACGTGATGCTGCTCGCCGGGGTGACGGAAGCGGGCGAGGCACTGTTCGCGTTCACCGAGGCGCGCGAGCAGCCCGGACTACGGCCTTCGCCGCCGATGCGGCTGGCGGCGCTCACCGCCTCGCGCACGGTGTCCCTGGAGCTGGACGGGCTGCGGCTCCCGGACGACGCCGTGGCCCTGCGCACGCCGTACGAGACCTGGGCGGTCACCGATCGCCCCAAGAACACCAACGCCTCACCGGCCGTCTTCGGGATCACCGCGTCGGCACTCGGCCTGCTGGACGGCGATCCCGCGGCGAAGGAGACCGGACAGGTGTTGCGCGGCCGCCTCGACGAGGTCCGACGGCAGGCGTACGAACTCGCCGACCACCCGGTGCCCACCGAGCGGATCGCGGAGCGGCTGGCGGTCAAGACGCGGGCGTACGACGTCATGCGCGCGGCCACGACCGCGGCGGTCGTGGCCGGTGGCGGGCGCGCGATGGACCTGGGCAGCCCGGCGCAGCGACTGGCACGCGAGGGGATGTTCCTGCTGGTGCAGGGGCAGACCGCCCAGGTGCGCGCCGCCCACCTCGGTGCGCTCGGTTCAGCCGGTTCGCCCGGCCCGCCCGGTTCGCCCGGTTCGCTCAGCTCGTGAAGGGCACCTGCGCGGCGGGGGCGGACGTCGGTGCGAACGGGTGCTGCCACAGGCCCTGTGCGGCCAGGCGCGGCAGCACGCCCTCGCCGAACCAGTACGCCTCCTCCAGGTGCGGATAGCCGGAGAGGACGAACTCGTCGATGCCGAGGGCGTGGTACTCCTTGATCCGCTCGGCGACCTCGTCGTGGCTGCCGACCAGGGCGGTGCCCGCGCCGCCGCGGACGAGGCCGATGCCGGCCCACAGGTTGGGGTGGATCTCCAGGTCCTCGCGCTTGCCGCCGTGGAGGGCGAGCATGCGCCGCTGCCCCTCCGACTCACTGCGGGCCAGACCCGCCTGGACGGACTTCACGGTGTCCGGGTCGAAGCCGTCCAGGAGGTTGTGGGCCTCGGTCCAGGCCTGTTCGGCGGTGTCGCGCGTGATGACGTGCAGCCGGATGCCGAAGCGGACGGTGCGCCCTTCCTTCGCCGCCAGTCCCCGTACCCAGGCGATCTTCTCGGCGACCTGGGCGGGCGGTTCGCCCCAGGTGAGGTAGACGTCGGCGTGGCGGGCGGCGATCTCGCCGGCGATGGGTGAGGAGCCGCCGAAGTAGACCTCGGGGACCGGGTCGGGTACCCGGGCCAGCCTGGCGTCCTCGACCTGGAGGTGTTCGCCGGACAGGTCGACGGTCTTGCCCTCCCACAAGTCGCGCACGATCTGCAGGAATTCGCCGGTACGGCGGTAGCGGGCGTCCTTGTCGAGGAAGTCGCCGTAGGCACGCTGTTCATGGCTCTCGCCGCCGGTGACCACGTTGAGGAGCAGCCGGCCGCCGGTCTGCCGCTGGAAGGTGGACGCCATCTGCGCCGCGAGCGTGGGTGAGACGAAGCCGGGCCGGAAGGCGACCAGGAACTTCAGCCGTTCGGTGTGCTGGCTGACCATCGCGGTGGTCAGCCAGGCGTCCTCGCACCAGGCGCCGGTGGGGGTGAGCGCCCCGACGAAGCCCAGGTCCTCGGCGGCGCGGGCGATCTGGCTCAGATAGGCGACTGTCGGTGGCCGGTTGCGGCCGAAGGCCGTGGCGGGGGTGCCGTGACCGCCGCCGACGACATGGCGGCTGTCGCCGTTGGTGGGCAGGAACCAGTGGAAGGTGAGGGACACGGCGGCGTTCTCCGATCGTGGGGGCCGATGAGCGAGTGGGGTCACAGCAGGCCGTGGCGGGGTGGCTTGGTGCCCGCCAGCACGTATCGGCCGATGTGCTGGATCTTCCAGCGGGCCGGGTCGTGCAGGGTGTGGGTGCGGGCGTCGCGCCAATGCCGGTGCAGATTGAGCGAGTTGAGGGCGGAACGGGTGCCGGACAGCTCGAAGAGGGCGCCTGCCACCTCCACGGCGGTGGCGGAGGTGTGCACCTTCGCGGCTGCCACCGCGATGGACGCCTCGGCCGCCGAGTCCTCGGTCAGCTCGTCGCGGGCCGCGTCGACCGTGCGGGCCGCGGCACCGAGCAGCGCCTCGGACGCCCGTACCTGGACGGCGAGTTCACCGAACCGCTGGATGAGGAGCGGGTCCTCGGCCGCCGTGTCGAAGCCGCTCTCGAACCAGGGCCGGCTCTTGGTGCGGACGAACTCGGCGGCCTCGGCCAGTGCGCCCGCGGCGATCCCGGCGTCGATGGCGGCGTGCAGCAACTGGGCCACGGCCCCGTGGAGCTGGGGTCCCCGGAAGGTGAGGTGGTGGGGGACGACACGGTCGGCGGGCACGTTGACGGCGTCGAGGCGAACGGTGCCGCTGGCCGTCGTACGCTGGCCCATGCCGTCCCAGTCGTCGACGACCGTGACCCCCTCGGCGCCGCGGGGGACGTAGGCGACGTGCAGGTTGTCGTCGGCGGCGCGGGCGAGGACGGGGATCCAGTCGGCGAAGAGCGCGCCGGTGGAGTAGTGCTTGACGCCGGTGAGGACGTACGAGCCGTCGGGCCCGGGGTCGAGTCGGGTGCGGATGTCCTGGACGTGTCGGGTGCCCGCCTCCGACTGGGCGTTGCCGAAGCGGCGCCCGGCCAGGACCTCGTCGAAGAAGAACGTCTGCTGCTCCGGGGTGCCCTGGCGGCGCAGCACGTTCACGTACACGAAGTGGTTCTGCGGGATCTGGGCGAGGCTGGCATCGGCCGAGGCCAGCAGCCGGAAGACCTCCGCGAGGGTCTCCTGCCTTACGTCCGCCCCGCCGTGCTCGGCGGGCACGGTGACGGCGAGCAGTCCGGAGGCGGAGAGGCGGTCCAACTCCTCGCGCGGGAGGCGCCGTTCGGAGTCCCGCGCCGAGGCACCGGCGCGGAACTCCTCGGCGAGCGCGGCGGCGACGGCCAGGGCCTCGACGTCGTCGGCGATCACTTTGGCGGACATCGCCTCAGCCCGCCGCGGCCAGCAGGGGCGCGCTGCCGAGGGCCGCCGAGAACTGGTCGACCACCTGGGTGAGGGCCTCGGCCGTGGCCGGGGCGACGGTGACGCCGCCGTCCTCGCCCGTGGTGATGTCCTTGTCGAGGGTGAACCAGCCCTGGACGATGTGCGCGGCGCCCATGGAGTTGAGGACCGGGCGCAGGGCGTAGTCGAGGGCGAGGACATGCGCGGTGCTGCCGCCGGTGACGAGCGGCAGCACGGTCTTTCCGGTGAGGGCGTACTGCGGGAGCAGGTCGAGCAGGGCCTTGAGGACGCCGGAATAGGCGGCCTTGTAGACGGGGGTGCCGATGACCACGCCGTCGGCGCGGGCGAAGAGTTCGGTCGCCTCGACGATCGCGGGGTGCTTGAAGTCGGCGCCGAGCAGGGCCTCGGCGGGGATCGTGCGCACGTCGAGCGGGATCACCTCGTGTCCCTGCGCGGCCAGCCGGGTGTCCAGATGGCGCAGGAGCTTCGCGGTGCGGGAGGAGACGGACGGACTGCCGGAGACGGACAGGACGGTGGCCATGGGGTCCTCTTTCGGGAACGGAGGGCAGGAGCGGGAGCGGAGTGGGGAACGGCTTCAGAGGTGCGCGGGGACGGACCCGGGCTCGGCCCCGCTGTCCGCTCGCGCCTCGAGCTCGCGCACCAGGGGCAGCACCCGGCGGCCGAAGTACTCCACCTCCTCGTGGTAGTGCAGGAAGCCGAGGAGGAAGAGGTCGACGCCGAGCCGCTTGTAGGCGACGATCCGTTCGGCGATCTGCTCGGGGGTGCCGATCAGGCCCGTACGGAAGCCGTCGTTGTACTGGACGAGGTCCTCGAAGCTGGAGTCCTGCCACATGCCCTTGCCGTCGGCGGTGGACTGTCCGGCCTGCTTCACGGCGGCGCCGAAGCCCTCGACGGCCTCGTGGTCGGCCTGGGCGACGATCTCGCGCAGGGTCTCGCGGGCCTCGGCCTCGGTGTCACGGGCGATGAGGAAGCCGTTGAGGCCGAACTTCGGTGCCGTGCGGCCCACTTCGGCCGCGGCCTTCCGGACGTCCGCGATCTGCTCGACCACCCCGTCGAAGTCCTTGCCGTTGGAGAAGTACCAGTCGGAGACCCGGCCCGCCATGGCACGGGCCGCGGTGGAGTTGCCGCCCTGGAAGATCTCCGGGTGCGGGCGTTCGGGGGTGTTGAGGGGCTTGGGCTTGAGCGAGAAGTCGCGCAACCGGTAGAAGTCCCCGGCGAGTTCGGTGTGGTCCTCGGTCCAGATCTGGCGCAGGGCGCGGATGAACTCCTCGGAGCGGCGGTAGCGCTCGTCGTGCTCCAGCCAGGGTTCGCCGAGGGCGGTGAACTCGCCCTTGAACCAGCCGCTGACGACGTTCACCGCGAAGCGGCCGTTCGACAAGTGGTCGGCGGTGGCGCCGAGTTTGGCGAGGACGCCCGGGTGCCACAGGCCCGGGTGCACGGCGGCGATGACCTTCAGACGCTGGGTGGCGAGCAGCAGCGCGAGGCTGAAGCTGGTCGACTCGTGCTGGTACTCGGCGCCGTAGCTGGCCATGTAACGGACCTGGCTGAGCGCGTAGTCGAAGCCGTTGTTCTCGGCCAGTACGGCCAGTTCGCGGTTGTAGTCGTAACCCCAGTCGGTGCGCTGCTCGATCTTGCTGGTGACCAGCCCACCACTGACGTTGGGAACCCAGTACGCGAATTTCACGGGATTCACGGGCGCTGCGGACATGCGGAACTCCTGTTGCGGATTTCGGGTACGCCGAATTCAGGGGGCGCGTTCAGGAGGGCGCGCGGGATCGCCGAATTCAGGCGGTGCTGTGAGAACGCCGCACACGGCTGCCCGACGGCAGCGGTGGGGCCGATGGGGTGCGGCGGATCCGGGGACTCAGGCCGCGGTGCAACAGGAGGCGCTGGAGACGCGCGCGAGGTCGACGTGGCGTCGCCGCGTGAGGTCCAGTCGCATCATCATGCCGTCGATCGTGGCAGCCTGCCGCGAGGGCAGTCAAGGAAAACCCGACCGGTCTCGTATCGCGGACCACCGAATTTCACGAACGCGTGACAGGGAAACCCTTGAACGGGCCGTGAAATGGACCGCATTCTGCTGGCGTGCGGACAGAACAACTGGAATACATCGCGGCGGTCACCCGGCTCGGCTCGCTGCGCCGGGCCGCCGAGGAACTCCACCTCTCCCAGCCGGCGTTGAGCGAGACCGTGCGGAACCTGGAGCGCGAACTCGGCGTCGATCTGCTGGAGCGCAAGCGGTCCGGCGCGCGGATGAGCGCCGAGGGGCGGGAGCTGCTGCCCCACATCATCAACGTGCTGGACGCGGTGGACCGGCTGCGCGGCGCGGCCGGCGAGCAGCACCGCATCAGCCGGATGGTCCGCGTCGGCACGGTGAACGCGGCGACGGTGCCCCTGCTCATCCCGACGGTCCGGGAATTCCGCGCGGCGCATCCGCTGACGCAGGTGGAGGTGGTCGGCGCCCAGCAGACGGAGATCCACCGAGCCCTGTCGGAGGGCGGCCTCGACCTGGGCCTGGTGAACCATCTCGACGGCGACGACCTGCCCGCCGACTTCGAGACCACCGAAGTGCTGCGCGGCCGACCCGTGGTGTGCCTGCGCCCGGACAGTCCGCTCGCCTCACTCGACGCGGTGTCGGCGGCGGACCTGCTGGACGGACGCGAGGCGCTGATCGCCATGCGCTCCGGGTACGTCATGCACCGCTATCTCCACCGGCTCCTGGAGGGCCGCGGCCCGGCCCTCTCGTACACGACCGACGGCGCCGAGATGGGCAAGCTCATGGTCGCCGAGGGGCTGGGCGCGACGGTCCTGCCCGATTTCAGTGTGATCGGGGATCCCCTGGAGCGGAGTGGCGCGATCACTCACCGGCCGCTCACGGACGACACGACACGGGTCCTGCTGATGCTGCGGCGCCGCCGGGCGGACTCGGTGCCCCGTGCCGCCCACGACCTGCATGAGGCGTTCGTGCGCAGGGCGGCGCAGCTCGGCGGCCACCTGTCGGATCGGCCCTGACCGGGGTCGTTCAGTCCTCGTCGCCGAGCGGCACCACCACGAGGAAGGCGTCCGACTTCAGGTCCATCACCACCGTCGCGGGCTGCCCCTCGGTGCGGCGCCGGGCCGCGTACTCCTCCGCCGTCCAGGATCCGCGCGGGCCTCCCGCGGGAAACCGCTCCAACACCTTCGTGCCCCTCACGGCAGACACCTCCAGCTGTGCCCTCGGACTCTCGTGCTGTCTCGGCTGCCCGCGATTCACGCGGACATGTCCGCGAAGACTCCGCGAGGCGCATCCGAGCGCCGCGTTCGCGTGGAAGAGATGAGGGAGGGAACACGGAAAGCGGGTGGCCCGACGAACGACGGAGGGACCCATGAGCGACGACGATCCCCGCCCCGGCCCGCGCTGTCTGGTGACCGGTGCCACCGGCTACATCGGCGGCCGGCTGGTCCCCGAGCTACTGGAGGCGGGTCACCGCGTCCGGTGTCTCGCCCGCTCCCCCGCCAAGCTGCGCGACTACCCGTGGGCGGGTGACGCGGAGGTGGTACGCGGCGACGTCACGGACTGCGGCTCGGTCGCCGAGGCGCTGCGCGGCATCGACGTCGCGTACTACCTGGTGCACGCCCTGGGCACGGGCCCCGACTTCGAGGAGACCGACCGGAAGGCGGCCCGGATCTTCGGCGAGCGGGCCCGCGCCGCCGGGGTGAGCAGGATCGTCTACCTGGGCGGCCTGACCCCGGCGGGTGTCCCCGAGGAACGGCTCTCGCCCCACCTCAGGTCGCGCGCCGAGGTCGGCCGCATCCTGCTGGAGTCGGGCGTGCCGACCACGGTGCTGCGCGCGGCCGTGATCATCGGCTCCGGCTCGGCCTCCTTCGAGATGCTCCGCTACCTCACCGAACGCCTCCCGGTCATGGTCACGCCCCGCTGGGTGCGCACCCGGATCCAGCCGATCGGCGTACGGGACGTGCTGCGCACCCTGGTCGGCAGCGCGCGGATGCCCGCCGAGGTCAACCGCGCCTTCGACATCGGCGGTCCCGAGATCCTGACCTATCTGGAGATGATGCGGCGGTACGCCGCCGTCGCCGGGCTGCCGCGCAGACTGATCCTGCCCGTGCCCGTGCTGACCCCCGGGCTCTCCAGCCACTGGGTCGGCCTGGTCACCCCCGTGCCCGCGTCCATCGCGCGCCCGCTCACCGAATCGCTGCGCCACGAGGTCGTCTGCCACGAACACGACATCGTCCGGTACGTCCCCGATCCCCCCGGCCGTCCGTTCGGCTTCGACGAGGCGGTGTCGCTGGCCCTGCAACGGGTGCGGGACGCCCAGGTCACCACCCGGTGGTCGTCGGCCTCCGTGCCCGGCGCGCCCAGTGATCCCCTCCCCACAGACCCCGACTGGGCGGGCGGCAGTCTCTACACCGATCAACGCGAGCGGGCGGTGGACGCGCCGCCCGGCGCGCTGTGGCGGGTGATCGAGGGCATCGGCGGTGAGAACGGCTGGTACTCCTTCCCGCCGGCCTGGGCGCTCCGCGGCCGGCTGGACCGGCTGGTGGGCGGTGTCGGACTGCGGCGCGGACGGCGCGACGCGGCCCGGCTGCGCGTGGGCGACTCGCTCGACTTCTGGCGCGTCGAGGAGATCGAGCCAGGCCGTCTGCTGCGACTGCGCGCCGAAATGCGGCTGCCGGGCCTCGCCTGGCTGGAGATGTACGCCGAGGCCGGCGCCGACGGCCGGTCCCGCTACCGGCAACGGGCCCTGTTCCATCCGCACGGCCTGCTGGGACACGCCTACTGGTGGAGCATCTCGCCCTTCCACGCCCTCGTGTTCGGCGGTATGGCCCGCAACATCGCCAAGGCGGCGGCCACGGCCGGCGTACCGGCCGGGGCGCGGCAGCCCGTCGTGCCGTCCCACTGAGTCCCGCATCCCTCGCCGACACCCGCATCCGCGAGGGACCGCGGGCCCGAAGCAGTCATGGCCACACTCGTCGCCGCCCTGTCACAGCACCGCGTCCCACCTGTCCCGGAGTCACACCATGAACGTCTCGGTCGTCCTGTTCACCTCGGACCTGCGCCTGCACGACCATCCCGCGCTGCGCGCGGCGCAGGACGGCTCGGCCGCGCTGGTGCCCCTGTTCGTACGGGACGACGCCGTCGCCGCAGCCGGGTTCACGGCGCCCAACCGCATGGCATTCCTCGCGGACTGTCTGGCGGACCTGGACGCCGGACTGCGGGAGCGCGGCGGCCGTCTCGTGGTGCGCTCCGGCGATGTCGTCGCACAGGTGTGCGAGGTGGTGGCCGAGGCGGACGCCGACGAGGTGCACATGGCGGCGGGGGTGAGCACCTACGCCCGCCGCCGTGAGGAGCGGCTGCGCGGCGCCCTGGAGGGCGAGGGGTGCCGGCTGCACGTCCACGACACCGTGATCACCGCGCTCGCGCCCGGCGCCGTCACTCCGTCCACCTCGGACCACTTCGCCGTGTTCACACCGTACTTCCGGCGCTGGTCGCAGGAGCCGCTGCGGAACGCGGTCGCAGCGCCCCGGGCGATCCGGGTGCCGGACGGCGTCGGCTCGCAGGAGATCCCCTCCCGCACGGGCCTGTCCGGGCTGTCGCAGGGGCTGGCGCGGGGCGGCGAGCGGGAGGGCAGGAAGCGGCTCGCGGCCTGGCTGCGGGCCGGGATCACCTCGTACGAGGACGGCCGCGACGACTTGCCGGGTGACGCCACCTCCCGGCTCTCCCCCCATCTGCACTTCGGCACCCTCTCCCCGGTCGAACTCGTGCACCGGGCGCGCGCGGCGGGCGGTCCGGGCGCCGAGGCGTTCGTACGCCAACTGGCCTGGCGGGACTTCCACCACCAGGTGCTCGCCGCCCGGCCGGACGCGGCCGTCGCCGACTACCGCACCAAGCACGACCGTTGGCGCTCGGACAGGACGGCACGCGAGGACATCCAGGCGTGGAAGGAAGGACGCACCGGCTATCCGGTCGTCGACGCGGGGATGCGCCAACTGCGGCACGAGGGCTGGATGCACAACCGGGCACGGCTGCTGACCGCCAGCTTCCTCACCAAGACGCTGTACGTGGACTGGCGGATCGGGGCCCGGCACTTCCTGGACCTGCTGGTGGACGGCGATGTCGCGAACAACCAGCTCAACTGGCAGTGGATGGCCGGAACAGGCACGGACTCGCGGCCGAACCGCGTCCTCAATCCGGTGACGCAGGCCAAGCGGTACGACCCGGACGGGGAGTACGTCCGGCGCTGGGTGCCGGAGCTGGCGGGGCTCGCGGGCGGCGCCGTGCACGAACCATGGAAACTCCCGGGGCTGGAGCGCGCCGCGTACGACTACCCGGACCCCGTCGTCGAACTCTCCGATGGGCTGGCCCGGTTCAGGGCCGCTCGGGATCGTGGCTGAGCGACAACACGAGCGAGCGGCGTCACGGCCGAGCGGCATCGCGGCGGATGGGACGGCGGCTCAGCCGCTCACGACCGCGCGGGTGGCGGCACGGATTTTACTATCCCTAGAGACTTCTCCGGCCCGCACAGCCGTATAGGTGGTCGTCCGAAACACCCGTACCGGATCCACGCACCGGATCCACCGAGCGGCCCACCGGAGCGTCACACTCCGGGCCGCCGCCCCGCCAGGAGGCTCAATGCGCATTGCACGAACCGCAGGAACCGTCTTCGTGGCAGGTGCGTTGGTCATGACTCTCGCCGCGCTCGCGTACCCCAGCATGCTCGGACTGCAGACCACGGCCACTGATCAGAGCCGCGTCATCGCCAACACCTCGACGGGCCCGGTGACCGAGGCCGACCGCGACTTCGTCGTCAAGGTGCGGGCGGCTGGGCTGTGGGAGTACCCCGTGGGGATGCTGGGTCTGCAGAAGGGCACCACCCCGGCGGTCAGGACCGCCGGTGACCACCTGGTCAGGGGCCATGCCGCGCTGGACGACACCGACCGCAAGGTCGCCGCCGCACTCGGCATCACCATCCCCAACAAGCCGTCTCCTCAGCAGCAGGGCTTCGTGTCGACCCTGAGCGGCGACACCGGCAAGCAGTTCGACGTCGACTTCGCCAACATCCTGCGGATGACCCACGGTTCAATCTTCAACACCGTCGCCAAGATCCGGTCCACCACCAAGAACTCGCTGGTCCGCCAGCTGGCCGACCAGGCCAACACCACCGTGCTGGACCACATCACGGTGATGGAGAAGACCGGACTGGTGAACTTCGACCAGACGCTGTTCCAGCAGACCACCCCGCCGAAGTTGCCCGCCTCCGATCTGACGCCGCCCGCGCCCGCGCCGGGTGAGCCCACCGTCGTGCTCACTCCGCCCGCCGGCGCCTCCCCCTCGCCCACCGGGACGGTCGGCTGAGCCGTACCCGGCCCGACGGCGCGCGGGCGATCAGCTCCGGGTGACCGGGACGAGCGGGTCGTACAGCGCCGAGAGGGTCCCGAGGGCGTCCCGAAGCCCGGGCGGGCGGAGCATCCCCCGCACCGGGCGGCCCGCCCAGCCCGGGCCGCCGAGCAGCACGGCCGGGTGGCTGCGGGCCCCCTTGACTCCCCACCTGGTGCCCGCGACATGGCGGGCCAAAGGCAGGTCGGCCGTCGAACGCGTCTGGGCCCACAGCAGGACGGCCTTCGGGCCCAGCCGTCGTACGGCGGCGGTCAGCGCCTCCGTGGGAACCGCCGCGCCGAACATCCGGGTGGGCAGGCCGAGTTCGACGAGCCCCGCGTGCAGCGCCTCCAGGGCCAGGCTGTGCTGTTCGCCCGGGACGCACGCCAGCACCACCGGCCCCGCGGCGGCGGCCGGGGTTCCCACGGGCCGGACCGGCTCGGTGGCGCGGTGCAGGGCACGTGAGATGTGCCAGGACAGCAGGTGTTCCACCTCCACGTAACGGTCGCCGGAGGACTCCCACTTGCGTCCGACCGCGTGCAGCGTCGGCACCATCACCTCGTCCCAGGCGGGGACCACTCCGTAGCGCGCCACGAGCGAGGCCAGTTGGTCGCCCACGGTCGGCGCGTCGAGGCGGACCGCAGCGCGCGCGAGACCCCTGCACTCCTGGCGGACGTCACCGAGCGGCAGCGCACCGGCCGCCTGCGAACGGTGCCCACCGGGCCGGTCGCCTCCCCCGGGCAGCCGCGGGCCGGGCTGAAGGCGCCCGACGCCCTCCTGGACGGTCCTGGCCGCCTCGGCGGGCGGTACCCCGGCCGAGGTCAGCCGGCACATCTCCTCGAGCATCGCCACGTCCCGCGGCGTCCAGCGGCGGTGCCGGCCGTCGAAGCGGACCGCGGGCCCCACGCCGTACCTCCGGTCCCAGGAACGCAAGGTCGTGGGCGACACCCCGAGGCGGCGGGCCAGGGACCCTGTCGTGACGCCCGCCTCGACGGGCCGCGCGGCGGCCTCCCGCCGCGGTGCCGGTCGGTTCTCGCCCATGCGGCGACTATACGACGCACAAACGATGCGAGTTGTCCGTCATGTGCCTCGGTTCACACGATGGGGATCACCGGGCGCGTCGCGGGAAGCGCACGGTGACCGGGAGCCCGCCCGAACCGAGGAGCCGTGGCCATGACCGTGGATTCCGTCACCGAGCAGTGCGTCGGCGGGCGATGGGAGGCGCTCTCCGACGCGGACGTGGCCCAGGGCCTCGTGGACGGCGACGAGGAGTGTCTGACCGCCGCCTACCACCGCTGGGGAACGCTGGTGCACACACTGGCCGGTCGTTCCCTGGGCGACACCCGGGAGGCCGAGGACGTCACCCAGCAGGTGTTCCTGGCCGCCTGGCAGGGCCGGCGGGGTTACCGCCCCGAGCGCGGCGCGTTCGCCGGCTGGCTCGTCGGCATCACCCGCCGCAAGATCGCCGACGCGCTCCGCGCGCGGACCCGCCGTACCGATCTGGTCGCCGCCGCCGGAGCCCTCCTCGACCCGGCCGACGACACCCCCGCCCGCCCGGAGACCGTGCTCGACCGCGTCCTCCTGCGTGGCGAGCTCGCCAGACTCCCCGCACCCCAGCGCCGGGTGCTGCACCTCGCGTTCTACGAGGACCTGACCCAGCCCCAGATCGCCCAGCGCACCGGCTGGCCGCTGGGCACCGTCAAGAGCCACTCCCGGCGCGGACTGCATCAGCTGCGCCGCTGTCTGCGCGCGCAGGCCGTCGGCTGAACACCCGGCGGCGCGCGCCACGCCCGCGAAACCGCCCCCGCCACGCCCGTGCCGAAGCCCCCACCGGTGAATGCGCCACCGCGGGCCAATCCGCCGCCCCACCGGCTCCGGATCCCACCCGAACCATTCGTCCGTCCTGGAGGACCCCCTGTGAAGGAAGCCGTGGAGATCGGGAGAAGCCCGGCCGCGGAGCGCAGTCTGCCGGACCTGATGACCCACGTCGCCCGAGGCGACCAGCAGGCCTTCGCCGCGGTCTACGACGTCGTGGCGGGGTCGGTGCAGGGCATCGTTCGCCGGGTGCTGCGCGACCGGGCCCAGTCGGATGGTGTTCGGCCTCGCTCAGATGGACCCTGGCCCAGGGGAAGTCGGGCAGTCCCCCGGCATGGTCGAGGTGGAGGTGGCCGAGGACGACGTGCCGGACGTCCTCCGGACGGAAGCCGAGCGCGGTGACCTGGTGCAGCGCGGTCTCCGCGAGGTCGAGGACGGGCTGGGCCCGGCCGAGGAAGCCGGGGCCGAGGCTCTCCTCGGGCCGCGCCACGTCCTGCGTACCGATGCCGCTGTCGACGAGGACGAGCCCGTCTCGGTCGGTCTCCACGAGGAGACAGTGGCAGACCGCGGGAAGGCTCCCCTCCTCGGTGTCGATCGTCCGCATGGAACCGCAGTTCAGGTGATGGATCTTCACGCTGAGTCCCTTCGGTGGGTCGGTTTCACGCGCCCGGAACCGTCCTTCACGGCCGCGGCCCATAGCTACCGAACGATCGTCAGCTAATCGCGAACGGTCGTTAGGTTAAAGTGCTCGCATGAGCCCCCGCAAGTCCGTCGCCGAAACCGCCGCCACGCGGAGCCGGATCATCGGCAGCGCCCTGACGCTCGCCTCCTCGGAGGGCCTCGAAGGCCTCACCATCGGCCGTCTGGCGACCGATCTGGAGATGAGCAAGGCCGGGGTGATCGGCCACTTCGGCAGCAAGGAAGCGCTCCAACTCGCCGTTCTGGCCGCGGCCGTCGAGAGGTTCCGGCTACGCGTGCCGGCCCGGGCCGTCGGCGCCAGACCCGGCACCGAGCGGCTGACGCGCGCCTTCGACGAGTGGATCGACTACATGGCCGAGGGCGAGGGGCACGGGGGCTGCTTCCTCAGCTCGGTGGCGAGCGAGTTCGACGGCCGGCCCGGTCCGGTCCGCGACGCGGTGCTCGACGCGCTCACCTCGTGGTCGGCCTATGTCGCGGCGGAGTTGGGCACGGCGGTCGAGGCCCGCGAACTGCCGCCGCGCACCGACGTGGAACAGCTCGTCTTCGAGCTCAACGGCGTGGCCCTGGCGGCGAATCAGTCCATCCAGCTCCATCGCGACCCCCAGGCAGCGACGCGGGCCCGCCGCGCCATCGCCCGCCTCCTCATCGCCCCCTGAGGACGGACCCCGCCCCACCGGGGAGAAAAGCGACCTCTACACATAAAGAAGAAATAAGAGCACAATGAAAACAAGCGGCGCCAACCGCACACCGCACCAGAAGCGGTCAGGCCTGCAGAGAACGAAGGAGACGACTCATGGCCAACGTCTCGCACCCCAGAAGCGACATCACGACCCACCCCGATGCATCCGAAATGCGGGAGCGGTATGACCGCGTGCTCGGTGGCCGCGATGTGGCGCTCGTCGACGGACCGGTGTTCCTGCTCGGTCTGTACTGCGCCGCGTCCCCGTGGATACTCCACTACACGACGAGCCAGCCCGCCCTGGGGACGCACAACCTCATCATGGGCATCGCCATAGGCCTGCTGGCCCTCGGATTCACCATGACCCCCGAAAGGATGTACGGCCTGAGCTGGGCCATCTGCGCGATGGGCGCGTGGATGATCATCTCACCGTGGGTGGTCGGAACCAGCCCGGACACCGGCGTCGTGGTCAACAGCATCATCATCGGCGCGTTGGCCGTGGTGCTGGGGGCGCTGTGCGCGGTCGCGACGACGAGGAGAAGTACTCGGGCGTAGGCGTGACGGACACCCTTCGGGGCGGTCCCGGCGGACGTCCCACGGGAACAGCGCCGAAGGCACCACACCTGGGCCCAGCCCCGCGAGTCGATGCCCGAGCTGAGCCCAGGCCCCACGAAAGGAACGAACGACCTCACAGGCCGGCCCGCTCGCGCGGACCGGCCTCCCCCATGCTGCGGCTCAAAGGGACTCGTAAAGGGACTCGAAGCCCTCCAGAGGGTCGAAGGGAGGGGGGTCGAAGGGAGGGGGGGGTCAGATACCCGCGCCGAGCGACCAACTCGGGGTGCTGCCCGCGAGGCGGCAGGTGAGGAAGTACAGCGGAATCGGCGGCGTGTATGGCGAGTCGCCCTCGGGCCGGTGGATCAGACGGGGGCGAGCGGACCGTGAGCGCAGCAGGGCCCGTGTCCAGGACGGGTCTGCCAGCCGCGCGCCCACCGCGTAGCTGGTGGAGGTCGGCCAGGTGACGCCTATGTGGGAGCCGGAGGGGACGATCCACCACCACCGCTCGTCGTCGGCGAAGACACACCCGACGCGGGGCAGACAGTCCATGATCCGTTCCCCGTGTTCCGGGGAGGTGCCCACGGCGTCGTATCCCAGACCGGCGGACAACTCGGCGGGTATCGCCAGTCGTGCCGGGGACTCGTGCGGCGGCGCGGTGGGGATGTACATGCGCAGGCCGAAGACGGCGGGGTACGGGCGCGGATCGACGGCGGCGCTGTGATCGCGGCCGTCGGGGGCCGGGAGACGGTCGCGGCCGTCGAGGGCGGAAAGGTGGTCGCCCGGGTGGTGGGCGGGCTGGTGATCGCGCAGGTCAGGGATGTGCTGTCGTTCCATCAGATAAAGATCCTTCGGCCGAGTGGGGGATGGGCCGGGCCATGGTCACGGTCGCCGGCGAGCCGGTCGACACGATGTCTCCTCCCTTCGACGGCAGTACGGGCTGTACGGGCAGTACGGCCCAGACGATGCGTCCGGAGCCGTCGGCGGTGTCTCTGACGCCCCAGTCGCTGCTCAGGGCGCCGACCAGCAGGAGTCCACGTCCACCCTGGTCGTCGGGCCCCGGCCGGCGCTGGGCCGGAAGGCTCCAGCCTCGGTGCTGGTCCTCGACCTCGATGTGGAGCCGCTCCTGGGCGATGTGGACTCTGCACACGATCCACTCGCTCGCCGTGTGCGTCAGCGCGTTGGTGACGAGCTCGGAGGTCACCAGGATCGCGTTGTCGCGGTTCTCGGGGTCGATGCCCCACCCGGCGAGCGACTCACGGACGTCTCTCCGGGCCATACCCACCGAGGCGGGGGTCGCGGGCAGGGCGAACACGCCTGCCCGATGGGGACATTCGTCCCCTGTCGGTAGGCCCAGAGGCTGGGGGAGGGAGGGCGGGGTCATCGCCGTTCGCCTTTCGTCTGCCTTCGCACCACAAGCGGTGCAAATGCCGTCCCCCGTGGCCCCGTACTGCCGCGAGATGCGCACAACTCATCGCGCAAGGCATCGCGTTGCAGCCCCGTCTCCCCCAACTGGGCCGCACGACCACTCCCTTCACCGGATCAGGGACGATAGGACCACTGTGGCAGCTGCCAACAACACCTCGCAACCGACAAGTTGAAAATTGCAATGTGCCAGGTGCATGCTTCCCCCGTCGACGGATGATCGTGACAGACTGCGACCTCGAAGCCCGCTGTGAGGGGGTAAGGCGTGTCCACGGAGACCGACTGGGGCGGCGCCCCTTCCGTCCTGCGCATGATTCTCGGCAAGCAGCTCGAGGAGCTTCGCACCCAGGCCGGGCTGACATACGAGCAGGCCGGCGAGGCGATCGGCGTCAGCCACTCCACCATCCGCCGGATGGAGGCCGCCAAGGTGGCCCGGCTCCGGCTCACCGACGCCGAGAAGCTCCTCCAGACGTACGGCGTGACGGACCAGCAGGAGATCGACACCTTCCTGAAGTCGGTCCGCGAGGCCAACAAGCGCGGTTGGTGGCACACGTACCGCGATGTCCTGCCGGACTGGTTCGCGGCATATCTGAGCCTGGAGCAGGCGGCCCTCCAGATCCGTGCGTACGAGGCGGAGTTCGTGCACGGGCTGCTGCAGACGGAGGCGTACGCGCGCGCCCTGCTCGGCGCGGGCAATCCGCACGCCTCGGCCGAGGCGACCGAGCGCCGGGTCGCACTGCGCATGCGCCGTCAGGAGCTGCTGTCCCGGCCCGCTCCGCCGCGCGTCTGGGTGGTGATGGACGAGACCGTGCTGAGGTGGCCGGTCGGCGGGCCGGAGGTGATGCGCGCGCAGATCGACCATCTGATCGCGGTCAACGCGCTCCCTCATGTGACCCTGCAGATCATGCCGTTCAGGAACGGCCCGCATCCGGCCATGCGGGCCGGCGCGTTCCATCTCTTCCGGTTCAGGGCACCCGAGTTGCCGGACATCGTCTATCTGAGCGGTCTGGTGGGCGCCGTCTACCTCGACAAGGACGACGACGTCGTGGTGTACCGCGAGGCCCTGGACCGGCTGGGCGCACAGTCGGCGCCCGCCAGGAAGACCGAGGAACTTCTCGGCGCGATTCGCAAGGAGCTATGAGTGCGCCACCACATACGCAACGGCATGCCGTCCCGGGAACTGGGCACGCAGGGCTGGTCCAAGCCGTGGAGCGACGACGCGGGCGGCGCCTGCGTCGAGGCGAAGAAGCTGGGCGACGGGCGCGTCGCGCTGCGTCAGTCCACCGATCCCGAAGGGCCCGCCCTGGTTTTCACGCCCCTTGAAATGACGAGCTTTCTTGCGGGCGTCAAGGCGGGGGAGGCCGACTTCCTCCTCTGACAGCCTTGTCTGATTCCTATGCCCTGTTCTTTCCCCCACTCTTTCCCCGACAAAGTTCCCATTCCCCCACGAACAGCAGCTGAGCACCGACGACTTGATGGGAGGGGCGGCGTTGCCCGACAACGGATGGCCTGCCGACCGTATCGACACCGAGAGCGCACACTCCGCGCGCATCTACGACTACATCCTGGGCGGTAAGGACTACTACCCCGCCGACAAGGAGGCGGGCGACGCGATGGCGCGGGAGTGGCCCGCCCTGCCGATCCACATGAAGGCCAACCGCGACTGGATGAACCGCGCGGTGGCCTATCTGGCCAAGGACGCGGGGATACGCCAGTTCCTGGACATCGGCACCGGCATCCCCACCTCCCCCAACCTCCATGAGATCGCCCAGTCGGTGGCCCCCGACTCCCGGGTCGTCTACGTGGACAACGACCCCATCGTCCTCACCCTGTCGCAGGGGTTACTGTCGAGCACCCCCGAGGGCAAGACCGCGTACGTCGAGGCGGACATGCTCGACCCGGCGACGATCCTGGGCGCGGCGGAACTGCGCGACACCCTCGACCTCACCCAGCCGGTCGCCCTCACGGTGATCGCGATCGTCCACTTCGTCCTGGACGAGGACGACGCGGTCGGCATCGTCCGGCGCCTCCTGGAGCCCCTTCCCTCGGGCAGCTACCTGGCGATGTCCATCGGCACCGCCGAGTTCGCGCCCGATGAGGTGGCCCGCGTCGCCCGTGAGTACGCGGCCCGCAACATGCCCATGCGGCTGCGTACCCACACGGAGGCCGAGGAGTTCTTCGAGGGCCTCGAACTCGTCGAGCCCGGCATCGTCCAGGTCCACAAGTGGCTCCCGGACGGCACGGAGACGGGCATCCGGGACGAGGACATCGCGATGTACGGGGCGGTGGCCCGCAAGCCGTAGCCCGTCCGCTCCACCCCATCCGTGCCGCCGGCCCCACGCGAAAGGGGCCCTGCGGCACGGGCGTTCTCGTCGGCCGAGTGCCAGGGCCTGTCCGGCGGATCACGCCGAAGACGCGGGGCCTGGCACGGCCTTCTGCGCTGATGAGGCACCGTCGCTTCCCTCCGGCCTGATCCCGCCGGACAGGACCTAGGCGTCCGCCGTGGAGTCCAGCAGGGCCGCACACTCGACCGCGAGGGCCGCCATGCCGTACGTCCGGGCCACGCGCAGCGCCTCCCGCAGCAGTCCGGAGGCGTGGGCGGCGGCGCCGGAGCGGCCGGACCTGCGCAGCGCGCGGGCCTGGGCGAGGCGGAGGCGGGCCAGCTGGGGCTGGGAGGAGCGGACCGGTTCGGTCGCGGTGCGGAAGTGGGCGAGGGCGGTGTCCGGCTCTCCGGCGGCCAGGGCCAGCAGTCCGCGGGCCCGGGCGGTCGGCCCGATCAGCACGGTGGGCCAGCCCGCGAGGGCGATCTGCTCGCCGTCGTGGGCGGCGAGCCGCTCACGCAGTACCGGCAGGACCTGGCGCAGCTCGGCCTCGAATCCGCCCCGGGCGTCGAGCGCGGCGCTCACCTCGGCGAGCAGCACCAGCGTGGGCACCGCCCATCCGGACGGCGGGAACCGGCTGAAGCCGTCGGTGTCGTGGGCGAATCCGACCAGCCGGTCCGCCCCTTCGGCGTACTGACCCGTCTCGCACAGCGCGAGCGCGAGCCCGGCTCGCCAGACGGGGAAGTAGCCGTGCCGTTCGACGGTGTCGGCCAGACCGGAGGCGAACAGGTCCGCCATCCGCCCCTGTTCGCGCAGCAGCCAGTAGGCCTGGCCGAGGCGGGTCTGGTGCAGATTGTCGGCGGGGACGGCCAGATCGGCGGGTAATCGCTCGACGAACGTCAGCGCGTCGCCGAAGATCCAGCCCGCGGCCTTGTCGAACCGGCCGTGCCACAGGTCGAGCAGTGCGTCCAGGGTGTGCTGCTGCCAGGTGGTCAGCACGCCGCGGGTGTCCGCGGCGTGCTTGCGGTACTGGTTGGCCGTGGCCAGCGCGCTGTACACCTTGCCGGCCCGCAGCTGGTCGAGGGCGACGGCCATGAGCGCCTCGCCGCGGAAGTAGGCCGAGCCGTGCCGGGCCGCGGCGTCCCGCAGGCGTTCGGAGAGCGTCAGGGACTCGGCGGTGGACATGAAGTCGTACAGTCCCCACCGGCATTCGGTGAGGACCTCGCAGGACACCTCGTCGTCCTTGCCGTCCACGGACAGCCTGCGCAGCGTGCTGCGCGCCAGCCGCGCGCCCTGCTCCGGGCCCGCCTGTCCGGCGGCGGTGTCCTGGCTGACCGCCATGGACAGCTTCTTCGCCAGGTGGGCGTTGAGCCTGAGGCGCAGCCCGGCGGCCTCGACGCTCCTGTCGTCGCCCAGCGCGGCCAGGCTCTCCCTGATCAGCTGGAGCAGTTCGTGGTCGACCTGCCCGGGGTCCGACCAGCGGCGGGCCATCCTGATGACGGCCTCCGCCCGGGCCGTGGGATCCCCCTCGGCGCTCGCGTACGCCGCCCGGTAGAGCCGGTCCGCCTCGCGCATGTCCCCGGCGGTGTGGCTGAGGTCGCCGCGCCGCAGCAGCCGGTCGAACTCGTCACGTTGCCGAGCGGCGGCCGAACCTCCGGTGCCCGCACCGGACTTCACCAGTTTGGCCGCCCGCTCCCCCGGGCCCGGGCCGATCGTCTTCGAGATCCGCTCGGTGGACGGATCGGGAACCAGGGTGAGCAGCGCGCCCTTCGCTTCCAGCCGTTCGTCGCACAGCTGTGCGAGCTCGTGCGTGACACGTCGCTGGCCCGTCTCGATCCTGCTCAGAAAGCTGCGGCTGCAGTGCACCTCTTCGGCCAGCTCACTCAGTGACTTGCCGGCCGCCGTCCGACGTCGGCGCAACTCCGCGCCGAACGCGTTCTCTTCGATCGCCATCCTCCCAACGGCCCGCTTCCCGCCCTGTGTTGCCAGAAAGCTTTGGCAACAGCCGACCGCTCCACGTCGCCGCGGAAACCCACCACTCTGTCTGTGAGCGAGCTTACAGCGAGCAAGGGTGCGAGCACCGGCGGACAGGAGCACTGGTCATGGGATCGGACGAAGCCAAGGTGGTGGCGGCCGTCGACTTCGGCACGCACGGCACCGGCTTCGCCTGGACGGTGCGAACGCCGCTCAACGACGATCCGCTGACCAGGCGGGTGCAGTTCTTCACCCGGTTCCCCGGCCGGCAGCTGGACAGTCCGAAGAACCTGACCGCGATCCTGGTGACGGACGACGGGGACACGGTCGCCTGGGGCCACGAGGCGCGCGCTCGGTGGGTCGAGGCCCTGGCGAAGGGGCAGTCCGAAGGGCTCGGCTACGCCTACGCCTTCAAGACGGCGCTGAAGAGCGGCGGTTCGCTGGCGGACCTGCCGATCACGGGCGGCTTCGTCGACCGCGCCGACCGCGGTCTGATACGGGAACTGGTCACCGCCTACCTCAAGGAGATCCGCGAACTGGCGACCGCGGAGATCAAGAGGATGACGTACACGGAACGAGAGGTCCGCTGGTGCATCACCGTGCCCGCGATCTGGGACGACGAGGACAAGGCGGTGCTGCGGCGGCTGGCCGTGGACGCGGGGTTCCCCGGTGATCCTGAGCGGCTGCTGCTGGCCATCGAGCCGGAGGCGGCGGCGCTGTACTGCCATCTGCGGATGCCCGACGCCGCCTCGGGTCCGCACCGGCGGGCCCGGCTGCCCCTGCACCTCGACGGTTTCCGGTCCGTGGTGGTCGACTGCGGCGGCGGCACGGTCGACATCACGGCGTACGAGTCGCACGGCGACGCCGGTCCGTCCATCGCGCTGCGTGAGATCGGCCTCGCCACCGGCGGATGGCTGGGTTCGGAACACGTCAACCAGGCCTTCCTGGACAAGACGCTCGGCGACCGCTTCGGTCCGGCGGTCCTGAAGCGGATCGAACGGGACCACCCCGGCGAGCTGCTCGAGCTGTCCGGGCAGTGGGAGCGCGCCAAGGCGACGGTGGAACTGGACCGGGAAGCGGACGCCGCCGCCCATGTGCTGGACCCGGTGCGGATCGAGGTTCCGGTCACCGTGTGGGACCTCCTGGACGAGCCGGTGCGGGCGCGGCTGACACGCGAGGCCGCCGGCCTGCCACGGCAGATCGTCCTGCCTCCCGAGGAGGTGGAGGGGCTGCTCGACGAGAGGGTGGACGGCATCCTGGACAAGGTCGCGGAGCAGCTCGCGACCATCGGCCGCACCAGCGGTACGGGCGCGGAACCGGAGACCCTGGTCCTGGTCGGCGGATTCGCCCGTTCCTCGTGGCTGCGCGAGCGGATGCGGGCCCGCTTCGGCGAGCGGCACCGCATCCTCGTCCCGCCGGACCCGGCCCTCGCGGTCCTGGAGGGCGCCGTCCACTTCGCCTACCGGCCGGACGTGTTCGTCTCCCGGCAGGCCAAGTACACCTACGGCTTCGAGACGGCCAAGCCTTTCGAGGAGGGGGTCGACTCCACGATGCGCATGTACCGCGACGACGAGGGCGACCTGCTGTGCGTCGGCCGTTTCGGTGTCGCGGTCCGGCGCATGGACAGCGTGCGGGTGAACGACGCCCACCCCTTCCGGATCGTGCCGGTCCGCGAGGACCAGGACGAGCTCGACGTACGCCTGTACCGCTCCGCGAGGACCGATCCCCGGTACGTCGACGAGGACGGGTGCGAGGAGATCGGCCGGCTGACCGTCGACCTGTCCGGCACCGTCGGCAGACCGCTGCGCGAGCGTCCGATCATGCTGCTGTTCTACTTCGGCGCCGCCGAACTGCGGGTCGACGTGTTCGACCCCGCCACCGGGGAGACCAGCCGGGTCTCCGTCGACTTCGACCGCGTATAGCCATGGCCTACCGCCCCGAAGGAGGAGACGTGTTGTTCAACCGCGACAAGGGCAAGCGGCCGCGGGAAGTGAGCATCAGGCTGGACGGCTTGGACACCCTGGAGTCGCGGATCCGGAAGCTGGAGGCCGCCGCGGACGACCAGCGCGCCGCGCTCGCCGCGCTCGACCCGCTGGGTGACCGGCTGATCGACTTGAGGCTGCGCCAAGAACGCGCGGAGGAACGGGCCCGGACGCTGGAGACGGCCGTCGCGGACACCCGCCGCGTGCTCGACGAGCAGAGCGAGGTACTGGATCTGGTGCGGGTCACCCAGGTGGCGGAACGGGCCGATCTCACTCGCGAGGACTTCCTCGTCCACTACGAACTCGCCCAGCGGCTTCGGGCGTTGTACACCCAACGGATGCCCGACCTGATCCAGCCGCGGCTGACGGCGGAGCGGCCACGTGACGTCGTACGGCGCCAGGCGCAGTTGATCAGCCGGCTGTGTGTGGTGCTGTTCGGCCCCGACGAGCGGGGTGGGCTCGGCGAACCCGACCTCGCCGAACTGGCCCGCATCGCCACCGACGCCGGGGTGGTGGGGCTCGACGCGCGCCACCAGCGGCTGTTGGAGCGGGTCGGCACGGAGGCCGCCCATCTGTTCCGGGCCATGACCGTCAGTGGCCATGCCAGCCATTTCGACTTCGCGGTGGAGCCCGGCGTCCCGGCGGATCCGGAGGAACACGCCCTCTGGCCCTCGTGCGAGGCCGGGCGGCCCGTCGCCTTCGTGGTGTGTCCGGGGTACCGGGCGGCGGACCGCCGGCTGCTGGAGACCTTTGTCTACACCGAGGCCGAGGCCTGACTCCGGGGGTTCGGTTCGATGTGCTGTCCGACCCTCGGGTCGGGGTCGGACAGAAGGATTTCGGTCCGGGGCGCGCGGGGGGCGCTCCGGCCCGGAAGGCCACAGGGCCCGCGGGGGGGACCGGGTTGGGGGACCCGGGGGAAGGGGAGCGGAGCCGCCGCATCGGCTCCGCTCCCCTTCCGATGTGCGCGTCGTCCGATATCCGTGCGTTCCGGTGCGCGCCCCGGCCGCCGATAATCGCTGGCCGGGAGCTCATCCGGTCGTTCACACTCGCGCGGTGACAAGAACTGTGAGTGCGTGGGTGACGTCGGGCGACGAGCTCCTCGGAAGCGCGGGGCCGTTCGCCGTGGACGTTCCCTGGTGGTCCGAAGTGGGGCCGGTCGTCGGGTGGTTGGAGGGGCTGCTCGGCGTGCCCGTGCTGGTACTGCGTCTGCTGGACGTGGAGGGGGGTGCGCGCGGGCGGGACGGCCATGTGACGTACCACGTCGAGGCGTTGGAGCGTCCGGCGAGTGGTCTGCTGGAGCAACGTCCCGTCGAGCCGGGGGTGTTGGACGGTGCCGAGGCCCTCAGGTCGCCATGGGCCCGGGCGGAGGGTGTGCGCGAGCTGCTCGACTGGGCGGCCGGGGAGCTGGCTTCGGTGGGGCGGCCGGTGTGCGGTCCGGTCGTGCAGCGGCGTACCTGGAACCTGTCCGCGCTCTTTCGCCTTCCCACCGCACGCGGTCCGGTCTGGCTCAAGGCGACTCCGCGCTTCGCGGCGGACGAGGCCGCCGTCATCGCCGCGTTCGCGGGGGTCGACCCGGGGCTCGTTCCCCCGCTCCTCGGCGTGGGTGAGCGGCGCGTGCTGATGGAGCACATTCCCGGTGAGGACTGCTGGGGGGCCTCGCCGGAGACGGTCGGTGCTGCGGTGGAGCGGTTCGTTGGCGCCCAGGCCGCGGTTGCCTCCGGCGGTTCGGGCGGGGTCGGGGGCGGCGTGGTGGCGGGGGTGCGGGATTGGCGTGCGTCGGTTCTTGAGGTGGCGGTTCGTGATCTGCTTGACGGGCCCCTCGCTGAGGAGTTGACCGAGCGGGAGGTGCGGGGAGCTCGGGAGTTGGCCGGGCGGTGGGAGCTTCTGTCGAAGTGCGGGCTGCCCGACACACTGGTGCACGGTGACTTCCACCCCGGGAACTGGCGCAGCGACGGCGGGGCGCCTGTGGTGGTGGACTTCGCCGACGCCTACTGGGGCAATCCCGTGCTCGACGGTCTGCGCGTCCAGGGCTTCCTTCCCGAGTCCGGCCGTGCGGCGGCCGCCCGGAGCTGGGTGGAGGCGTGGAAGTCGCGGGTGCCCGGGAGTGACCCGGCTCGGGCGCTCGATCTCGCCGAGCCGCTGGCCCATCTCACGTACGCCGTCCGGTATCAGGAGTTCCTGGACGGCATCGAGACCTCGGAGCGGCCCTACCACCGGGGGGATCCGGTGGACGAGGTCCGGGCGGCGTTGCGTTGCGCGTCGCTCGGGTGATCCCTGCGCCGGCCGTGGGTGCGTGGGTCGGGGCCGTGGCGGTACGTCGAGCCGTCGCCGCCGGATCAGGCGTCGCCCTGTAGGGAGCCGTTTCCAGATCCGAACGTAAGCGACGGGCTTGCGACGTGCCGTCACGGCCCCTTCCGTGTGTCGGCGGGTGCCGGTCGTCGGTCCGTCACGTGCCGGCGGGTGCCGGGTCCGGGGTCGAAGGAGTCAGGTACTCCTCCTTGATCTCCCTTGGGCCGAAGGGCCATACCTTTTCCAGGTTCGCCCAGACGACGAAGGCGACGCAGCCCAGGGCCAGCCAGGCCAGGGACCATTCGATGGGGTGGCGGCCCGGGGAGTTCTTGTCGGCGTAGCCGTAGATCGTGAGCCAGCCGACGAGGGCGAGGAGGCTGGGGATCGGGTAGAGCCACATCTTGTAGGGGCGGTCGAGGGTGGGCTGGCGCTTGCGCAGGACGGAGAGGGCGACGATCTGGGCCAGGGCCTGGACGATCACCATGACGGTGGTGAGGAGTTGGATCAGGGTGGCCAGGTCGGTGTGGCGGCCGATGAGGAAGCCGATCGCCGTGATGACGCCCATGGTCGCCAGGCCCAGCATCGGGAAGCGGTGCTTGGGATGCAGCTTGGCGTAAGGGCGGAAGAAGACGCGGTCGCGGGCGGCGTCGTAGGGGACGCGCGAGCCGCCGAGGAGTCCGGTGAAGACCGAGGCGAACGCGGTGATGAGGATGAGGACCGTGACGGTGTCGGCGGCTCCCTTGCCCCAGGTCTCTTCGAGGACGGCTGAGGCGACGGAGGTGGAGGCGATGTCCGTCGGATCGGTCATGCGGTGCCAGTCGATGACGCCGAGGGTGCCGATCTGGAGGAGGAGGTAGATCGCCATGATGCCGAGGATGGAGAAGATGATGGAGCGGGGCAGGGTGCGGCCCGGATCCTTGATCTCGGCGCCCATGTACGCGGTGGTGTTGTAGCCGAGGTAGTCGTAGATGCCGATGGTCAGGCCCGCGGCGAAGCCGATCCAGAAGTGGCTGCTGGTCAGTTCGAAGGCGTGCGCCGGGTAGGTGAAGGCCAGGTGGGCGCTGAAGTCGGTGGCCGCGGCGATGATCACCAGGAGGACCGAGGTGATCATGACCGCCCACATGACCGCCGTGATGCGGGCGATGTGTTCGATTCCGCGCCACAGGAGCAGCACCACGAGGGCGACGATGGCCAGGCCGATGAGGTCGCCCGTCGTCTTGCCCATGTCGGGGGCCAGGTAGCCGAGGTACTGGACGAAGCCGACCACGCCGGTGGACATGATCAGGGGGATGAAGAGCATGGCCGTCCAGACGAACAGGAACGGCATGAGGCGTCCGGTGCGGTACTGGAAGGCCTGGCGGAGATACACGTAACTGCCGCCGGAGCCGGGCATCGACGCGCCCAGTTCGGCCCAGATCAGACCGTCCGCGAGGGCCAGCAGCGCGCCCGCGACGAAGCCGATGATCGCCTGCGGGCCGCCGAACGCGGCGACCATCAGCGGGATCGTCACGAACGGGCCGATGCCGCACATCTGGCTCATGTTGATGGCGGTGGCCTGGAACAGGCCGACGCGGCGGACGAAACCGCCGGTGGGTGGTGGGCTACCGGACATGGGGTCTCCTGAAATCGGGACGCGGGGAGGCGGGCTCTCCTGCGGCCGGCCCGGCGAGGCTGACTGGGCGATAAAGTTAAGGAGACTTACTAGATGCGTCAAGAGGGCGTCAGGCATGCGTGAGAATGGTGCGATGACCGCCAGCGACGCCATAGCGCGGCCCGAACAGCCCTGGAACCGGCAGCGGCTGCGCAGCACCAATGAGCGGCTGCTGCTCGACCGGCTGCGTACGGGCGGTGCCGCCTCGCGGGCTCAGCTCGCGCGGGAGACGGGGCTGTCGAAGCCGACGGTCTCCAGCGCGCTCGCGGCGCTGGAGGAGGCGGGGCTGGTGCGTGAGGCGGGCACCCACGCACCCGAGCGCGGCCGGGTGGCGGTGCTCTACGCCCCGGATCCCGCGGCCGGGTACGCGCTCGGCATCGACATCGGGCGCAGCTGGCTGCGGGTGGCGGTCGCCGATCTGGACGGTGGCGTGGTCGCGCGCGCCGATGTGCGCAATCGGGCGCGCAGTTCGGGCGCCATGGCCGACCTCGTCGTTTCCACCGCCCGTCAGGTCGTCGCCAACTCCGGCGTGGGAGCACACGAGGTGGCCCACGCGGTGGTGGGCACGCCTGGCGTGTACGACGAGGAACGGCGCCGGGTGCGGTACGCGATGCATCTGCCCGGGTGGGGCCGCGCGGGCCTGTTCGACCGGATGCGTGAGGAGCTGGGCATCCCGCTGGAGGTGCACAACGACGCCAACCTCGCGGCACTCGGCGAGTACACGTACGGCGTCGGCGCGGGCAGCCGGCTGTTCACGTACATCCTGATCGGCACCGGTCTCGGCATGGGCGTGGTGAGCGAGGGGCGGCTCTTCACGGGGGCGCGTGGCGGGGCCGGGGAGATCGGTTTCCTGCCGTGGCCGGGGCGGCAGAAGCCTCGGACGCTGGAGGACGCGGTGTCGGGGGAGGCCGTCGTCGAGGCCGCGCGGCAGTTCGGCATGACCGGCCAGCTCACGGCCAAGGCCGTGTTCGACGCGGCGCGCGAGGGGGATTCCGCCGCGGTGCGGGCGGTACGGCTGGAGGGTGAGCGGATCGCCTACACGGTGGCCGCGGCCGCCGCGGTGCTCGATCCCGATCTGGTGGTGCTCGGCGGCGGCGTGGGCCACAGCATCGACCTGCTGCTGCGGCCCGTGCGCGAGACCCTGCGTACGCTCACGCCCCTGCGTCCGAAGATCGTGCCGAGCCGGCTGGGCGAGGACGCGGTTCTGCTGGGCGCGGTGGCGACGGCCCTCGGGACCGCGAGGGACGTGGTGTTCGAGCGACGCTCGGCGTCCTGAGCGGGGCACTCGCCTTCGGTGATTGACACGGATTGCTCGGCCGCCTAACTTGTGCGCCAGTTAGTAAAGTTTCCTAACTTGCAGCGCTTGCTCGCGCCTCCTTGCTTCCTGCCTTGCTTCTGCCTCGCAGTGCCGACATGCAGTCTCGTAGCGCGGATGCTCCCCACCCCCAAGGAGACCACCGTGTTCCATCGCCCTGCCCCAAGACGGCGTTCCGCCACGTCCGCCGTCGCCCTGGGCCTCCTGTGCACCCTCTCGACCAGCGCGTGGGCCGGGTCCCGGAGCGCCGGACCGGACGCGCCCGCACCCACGCCGGTCACCCCGGTGTCCGCCACCGCGGGCAGCACCACCGCGCTGTCCGGGTACGCGATCCAGTCGACGGCCAAGGTCACGGACGCGGCGTCCGACGTCTCGAGCCCGGGATATCCGGCGAGCGGCTGGTACCCCGCGGGTTCCCGCGCCACCGTCCTCGCGGCGCTGCTCGCGGACGGGAAGTACGCCGACCCGTTCTTCTCGACCAACCAGCAGAAGATCCCCAAGTCCGACTTCCAGGTGCCCTGGTGGTACCGCTCGGACTTCACGGTCACCGACACCACCGAGCGCAGCTACCTGGACTTCAGCGGGGTCATCTCGGCGGCCGACGTCTACGTCAACGGCAGGCAGGTCGCCACCGCCGCCGATGTCGCGGGCGCCTACACACGGCACGAACTCGACATCACCTCGCTGGTGCGGCCGGGCACGAACACGGTCGCCTTCCGCATCCGGCCCAACGAGCCCGACAAGAACCTGACCATGGGCTGGTTGGACTGGCTCCAGCCCCCGCCCGACCAGAACATGGGCATCGTGCGCGACGTTCTCGTCCGCCGGGGCGGTCCGGTCGCACTGCGCGACGCGCACGTCCTCACCGAGCTCGCCGTCCCCTCGCTCGCCTCCGCGGACCTGACGGTCAAGGCACAGGCCCGCAACGAGACCAGCGCTCCCGTCACGGCGACGGTCTCCGGCAGCATCGGCCCGGACGTCTCCTTCAGCAAAACCGTTTCCCTCGCCGCGCACGAGACGAAGACCGTCACCTTCTCCCCCACCGACACCCCCGGCCTGCATCTGAGCGCGCCGAAGGTGTGGTGGCCCGCGGGCATGGGCGGACAGCCGCTGTACGGCCTCGACCTGACGGCCTCCGTCGCCGGCACCGCCTCGGACACCGCGCACGAGGACTTCGGTATCCGCGAGGTGAAGGCGCCCCTCAACTCCGACGGCGCCCGGCAGTACAGCGTCAACGGCCGCAGGCTGCTCATCAAGGGCGGCGGCTGGTCCCCGGACGAGTTCCTGCGCTGGGACCGGACGTATGTCGAGGACCGGCTGAAGTACGCGCTCGACCTCGGCCTCAACACCATCCGCCTCGAAGGCCACATCGAGCCGGACGAGTTCTTCGACCTCGCCGACCGGTACGGCATCCTCACGCTGCCCGGCTGGGAGTGCTGCGACAAGTGGGAGGGGAACGTCAACGGCACCGAGGCCGGCGACAAGTGGACCGCGGCCGACTATCCCGTCGCCAGGGCGTCGATGGCCGCCGAGGCCGCCCGGCTGCGCGACCACCCCAGCGTCATCTCCTTCCTCATCGGCAGCGACTTCGCGCCGGACGCGACGATCGAGAAGAACTACCTCGACGCGTTGGACGCCGCCGACTGGCCGAACCCTGTGGTCGCCGCCGCCTCCGACAAGTCCGCGCCGATCAGCGGCAGTTCGGGCATGAAGATGACCGGGCCCTACGACTGGATCCCGCCGAACTACTGGTACGCCAAGCGCGAGGGCGGCGCCACCGGCTTCAACTCCGAGACCAGTGCGGGCCCCGACATCCCCACCCTCGACACCCTGCGCCGCATGATGTCCCCCGCCGAGCTGGACACCCTGTGGAAGAGCCCGGCCAGCAAGCAGTACCACCGCTCACCGTCGTCGACCTTCGGCACGCTCAAGCTCTACGACGACGCGCTCACGGGACGGTACGGAGCGCCGCGCGGCCTGACCGACTACGTACGCAAGGCACAGCTCGCCCAGTACGAGAACGTACGCGCGCAGTACGAGGCGTACGGACGCAACGCCACCGACTCCGCCAAGCCCGCGACCGGGGTCGTCTACTGGATGTTCAACAGCGGATGGACTTCGCTGCACTGGCAGTTGATGGACCGTTACCTCGACCAGGGCGGTGCCTACTTCGGAGCCAGAAAGGCGAACGAGCCGCTGCACATCCAGTACTCCTACGACACCCGTTCGATCGTCGTCGTGAACAACCGACACGCCTCCGCGTCCGGACTCACGGCCCGGGTCACGCTCTTCAACACCGACGGCACACGGAAGTACGACAGGACGGCTACCGGGGTGGACGTGGACGGTGACGGCGCCCACAGCACCCCCCTCACCGTGCCGTCCTCCGTGAGCGGCCTGTCGACGACCTACCTGGCGCGCCTCGTCCTCACCGACGCCGAGGGCAGGGAGGTCAGCCGCAACGTCTACTGGCTGTCCACCAAGTCCGACACCCTCGACTGGTCCAAGACCGACTGGTACTACACGCCGACGACGAGCTACGCGGACCTCAGGGGGCTCAGCTCCATGGCACAGGTGCCGGTTTCGGCGACGGCTTCGACCTCGGTCGGCGTGGACGGCGCTTCCATGACGACGGTCACGCTGCGGAACACCGGGACGGGGCGGACGCCGTCGCTGCTGACCGACGCGCACCTCGTGGATTCGGCCGGAAAGCCCGTCCTGCCCGTTCAGTGGTCCGACAACCAGGTCAGTCTGTGGCCCGGCGAGTCGACGACGCTCACCGCCACCTACCGGACGGCCGATCTGCACGGTTCGGCGCCCCGGGTACGGGTCTCGGGATGGAACACGCCGGAGACGACCGTCCAGGCGACCCGCGCCGGATCCGGACGGCACGGAGAGTGAAGACTTCTTCGGGGACCCGGCGCCGGGCCTGACCAAGGTCGGGTTCCACGTCTTCCAGACCGGCGAGAACATCGACTACGGCGGCCCGACGAACCTGCCGAACATCAAGTTCGAGATCGATCCGAACGTGGGCGCGCACCCGGGCGACACCTACTCCACTCCGGTGTGGGTACCGGACGCGGCCCCGGTGACGAACCGCTGGAGCGGCTACCTCGACGCCACCACGACCGGCTACTGGTACGTCACGGGTGGCGAGACCACCTGCAACGACGCCGCCCACTGCACCGTCGCGCAGGTGAAGGCCTCACTCAACGACGGCGGCGCGGTGCCGACCATCTACACCGCCGCCGTGGGCAAGGGGCGCGACCACCTGTGGGCCGGCGCCGTCGACGGGCTGCGGATCAACAAGTACGTCTACGACTTCGGGGCCGACGGCGTCAGGGTGCGTCGCGTCAGCTGACTCGGCGAGCGCCCCGAACCCTGGTGCCCGACGGGCGGGCCCGCTCCCGGGCCCGCCCTCTCGCTCGTTCGCGCTCAACTCACGTTGAGCGCCGTGTCGTCGAGGACGAACGACGTCTGCAGAGTGGAGCCCTCGGTGCCGGTGAACTTGACGCTGACCGTCTGCCCGGCGTAGCCGGACAGGTCGAAGCTGCGCAGCGTGTAGCCCGACGCGGCGTTCAGGTTCGAGTACGTGGCGAGCGTCGACAGAACCGTGCCGCCGCTGTTCAGCACTTGGGCCTTGAGGGTGTCGTACGCCGTGCTGGTGGTCGTCTCGGCCGTGTCCACATGGAGATAGAAGTTCAGGGTCGCCGCGCAGCCGGACGGGATGGTGACCGACTGGGAGAGCGTGTCCGTGTTGGCCGAGCCGTAGCCGTTCAGCCAGGCCTTGTAGGAGCCCGTACGGGCCGCCTCGCTGGAGCTGTTGGTGATGACACCGCTGGTCGCGGTCCAGGACGTGTTGCCGGACTCGAAGCCGGAGTTGGCGAGCAGCTGGGCTGCCGTGCAGGTGCCACCGCCGCCACCGCCACCGCCGCCGCCGCTGCTGCCGCCGCCCGCGAGCCACTCGGTGGCGTTCAGGGCGAGGGCGGCGTTGGTGGCGCCGGTGTCGTTCCAGCCGTCGTACAGGGTGTTGCCGGACTGGCCGGTGCCGTCGTCGATCGGAGAGCTGTCACCCCAGAACGCCACGCGGCCGCTGCCGAAGGTGCTGGTGGCGAAGAAGGCGCCGGTGTTGCCCGAGTATCCGCTGCGGTAGACCAGGCCCTTGACGGCGGAGTTGTCGGCCGGCTTGAGGGTGGCCGTGGTGCCGTCGGCGATCAGGCTCTTGGTGACGGTGCCGAACGAGCCGTGCAGGACCGCGTTGGTGCTGTCACTGATGGCCGCCGGGTAGCCGGAGCTGATGTCGAGCGTGTCGATGGAGAAGCCGAACGGGTCGGTGGAGTCGACGCTGTTGTTGGTCATCAGGTCGTTGAGGATCTTCACCGCGTCGTAGCCGTCGTTGTTGCGGTCGGCGCCGGTGTGGTCGGAGATCATGAACAGACCGCCGCCGTTGTTCACGAACGTCATGATCGCGGTCTTCTCCGCGGTCGTGAAGAGCGTGTTGGGCTCGGGCAGCACCAGCGTGTCGAACTTCGACAGGTCGGTGGCCGTCGAACCGCCGTAGGCCAGGCTGGAGCCCGAAGGCAGGGTCTTCAGGCTGTAGTCGCCGGTCTTCTGCAGGGCCACACCCCAGGAGGAGAGGGCTCCGGTCCAGTCGGTCTCCGCCGACGGCGTGGAGTCCTGGCCCAGCGGGTCGGGCTGGCTGGTGGAGATGATCCAGTCGGCGTTGCCTGCGGTCTCGGCGTGGGCGTTGTCGAACAGGATGCGGTGCGGGGTCGCAGCGGCGGCCGGCGCGGCCGTGGACGCCTGGACCGCCGCCCCCGCGACGAGCAGCCCGAACACGGCCGTGGCCGTGGTGAATCTGTGGCGGGATCTTCTGAATCCGAGCATCCGGCGTACCTCCATGAGGGGTGGGGAGAGGCGGTGCGGGCGCCAAGTCTGCGCGCGTAGAACGGTGGTTGGCCGTCTGCCGCGCGACAGATTCTTGAACGGTACATGGCAGGAACGCGACTGAACAGGATCCCGCGGGACCGGACGCGGGACGGCCGGAGAGCGGAACGGACTGTCTTCGCCCGCAGGGGGAACACACCTAACAGCGGGGGTCCTGACAAAAAGGGGCGGAGATGGAGATCTCAGGCATCATCAGTGCCATTCTCATCGGCATCATCATCGGCGTACTGGGCCGGCTCGTGGTCCCGGGACGCCAGCGCATCGGCATCCTGTGGACGATCCTCGTCGGCATCGTGGCCGCGTTCATCGGCTCGGGGATCGCCGCCGCGTTCGGCGTGGCGAACACGAAGGGCGTCGACTGGATCGAGTGGATCATTCAGATCGGACTCGCGGCGGTGGGCGTCGCGGCGCTCGACCGGGTGAAGGTGCGCCGCTGACGGGGCCGCCCATCCGGCCGAACAGCGGCAAGCGGGCCACGAGTTGACCTGCCGGCCCGACCCGTCGCCGCCGCGGCCGGCCGGCGGTCAGTGACGCCACCTCTGCCCGGATGGCGTCCGATGTCACCCGTACACGTACGGCGTTGTCGTGGTCAGGGGTTCGAAGCCCAGGCGGGCGAGAACCGGGCGGCTCTGGCTGGTGGCGTCGACCTGGACGTAGCGGTAGCCGCGCTCGGCGGCGACGCGGGCCCGGTGGGCGACGAGCGCGCGGTAGATGCCGCGGCGGCGCCAGGAGTCGATGGTGCCGCCGCCCCAGAGGCCGGCGAAACGGGTGCCGGGGACCAACTCCATGCGGGCGGCACTGACCGGGACGTCACCGGCGAGGGCCACCACCGCGACGACGTTGTCCTCGTCGCCGGTGAGCTGGGCGAGGAGTTGGTGGCGCATCCGGGTGCTGTCCGTGCCGAAGGCCTGTTCGTGGACGTCCGCGACGAGGTCGACGCCCGCGCGGTCGGTGACGGGCAGCAGCCGTACGCCCTCGGGCGGCTGGGCGTCGAGCGCGAGGTCGCCCAGCTCGGCGATCATCAGGGTCTCCTCGGGCTGGGCGACGAACCCGGCGGCGCGCAGCCGCTTCCCCAGGTCCTCGGGCTTGTCGTGCCCGTACAGCTTCCACTCGAACTCGCGGCCGAGGGCGCCGAAGTAGCGCATCTGCTCGGCGATCGCGGCGTCGGCGGTCGATTCGTCCAGGTCCGACCAGATCACCCCGTTCCAGCCGTGCTCGGTGCCGACCTGGCGCACCACCTTGTCGATGCGCTCGACCCGGGCTCCTGGGCTGTCGGGCCGCGCGTCCTCCCGCATGTCCCGGTCGAACAGGGCCAGTACCGCAACGTGATCCATGGGGTCACTCCAGCACCCCGGCGCGCATAGGGCAACGGCCCTGCACCGGGACGGAGTCGATCGGACCACCCCGCCCCGGTGTTTCGTCCCTGGTCAGGCGCGGTTCAGTTGCGGGTCCACTGCTGGTTGGATCCGCCGTTGCACGACCAGAGGTCGATCAGGGTTCCGCCCGCCGTCGCGGCGCCCAGCGCGTCCAGGCACAGGCCCGAGACGTTGTTGGTGACGGTTCCGTTGGAGTTGAAGGTCCACTTCTGATTCGTGCCGCCGTTGCAGTCCCACAGGACGACCTTGGTGCCGTTGGCAGTACCGCTGTTGTAGGCGTCGAGGCACTTGTTGCCGTAGACCACCAGTTCACTGCGCGAGGTGTAGGTGAACGTCTGGTTCTGACCACCGCCGCAGTCCCACAGTTCGGCCTGGCTGTTGTTGGTGATCGTGCTCTTGAAGAAGTCCAGGCAGCGCCCGGATCCGGTGCCGACGACCGCCGTCCCGTTGGTGCCCGGGACGGCGCGCACGGCCACGGCGTCGATGTCGGGCGCGGTGCCCAAGGCCCCGAAGGTCAGCGTGTTGGAGCCCTTCGCCAGGGACGCGAGGACGGAGACGGTCCGGTAGGTGGTCGCCGAGCCGGTGGGCGGGAAGGCCAGCGTCTGCGCGTACTGGCCACCCACCTGAAGCGTCGCCTCGCGGTCCGCGGTGCCGCCGTTGGCGTAGGTGATGTCGATCAGCTTGGTGCCCGCGGCGGACGCCGTGACTCCGGTGAAGGCCGGGGTCGAAGCGGAGGTGGTGTCCTCGTACGTCGTCCCGGACGCCTCGGTGCCGGAGACGGTGAGCAGCACGCCCTCGCCCGCGGGGACGCTGGTGGTGTAACTCGTCGCGAACGAACCGGTGTTGGACGCCGACCAGACGTTGCGTACGGCGGCGGAGGCGGTGGTCAGACCCATGTCCTGCCAGCGGGCGGTGATGTTCGCCGCGGCGGACGTACGGTTCAGCAGCAGGACCGCGCGCTTTCCGGTGCCGGAGAGGATCTTGCTGTAGACCTGCAGGCCGGTGCTGTCCTCGGCGACCTTGACGCCCTGGAGGCCGCGCGGGTCCTGGTCGATCGCGACGACCTCGGAGTTGGTGAGGATCGAGGCGGTCGTCGCGCTCATGGTGGCCAGGTTGTTGCCCGCGAGCAGGGGGGCGCCGGAGATCGCCCACAGGCCCATGTGGGTGCGGTTCTGGGCGGTGCTCAGGCCGTTCATGCCGACCGTCATCATGTCCGGGTCGTTGTAGTAGCCGGTGTGCTGGGCGGCGGGGTGCAGCGACTTGTCGAAGTTGGCCAGGATGTTGGTCATCGTCGGGTTGTCGGGGTAGTAGACGATGTCGGTGCTGGTGCGCCACATCGCGCCCGTGCCGGCGGCCCAGTTCCAGGGGTTGCCCGTGCCCCACTCGCACAGTGACAGCACGAGTGAGCGGCCCGTGACCGCGGTGGCGGCGGTGTTGGCGTCGCGGATCGCCTTGTACGTCGTCTCCTGGTCGAGGCCCTCGGCGTCACCGCCGCACCAGTCGATCTTCAGGAAGTCGAAGCCCCAGTTCTGGAAGGTCTCCAGGTCCTGCTGGTTGTGGCCCTCCATACCGGTGTTGGGGGCGGCGGGTGTTCCCGAGGGGGTCGGGTAGTAGTAGCCGCAGCCGTTCTTGCCCGCGTCGGTGTAGATCCCGGCCTTGAGGCCCTTGCTGTGGATGTAGTCGACGATGGCCTTCATCCCGCCCGGCCACTTGGCGGTGTCGACGGTGATGTTGCCGTCGCTGTCGCGGGTGCCCGGCCACCAGCCCTCGTCGATGTTCACGTACTTGTAGCCCGCGGCGGCCATGCCCGACGACACGAGGGCGTCGGCCTGGGCCTTGATGGTGTCGTAGTCGATGACGCTGGCGAAGGTGTTCCAGGACGCCCAGCCCATCGGGGCCGGGGCGACCCCGATCTGACTGGTGCTGACGGCGGTCGGCTCGGCGGTGAGCGGAGTGACGGAGCGCCCGACTCCGGCCAATCCTGCGACGGCCAGGCCCAGGACGGCACCATGAACGGCTGCGCGCTTCAGGAGACCCCTGAGGCGCGTGGTGTGCGAATGGGGGGACATACGGCTCTCCCTTGAGCGGTTTGTTCGCAGACTCGAACAAAAGTCAACGAGACTCGCCATATGGGAGCCGCCATTCCGCGAGCGCGTCAAGTCCCTTGCCGACAGGGCCCGTTCACGTTCGGCCACGCCGCCGGTGAACGCGGCCGTACCCCGGTGGCCGCCCGTCGCGTCGCCGTCCGCACGCGATACCTTCGGTTCGACCCGGGCCCGACCCGGCCGGGAAAGATCTCAAGCATCGGGATGGTCATGCGCGAGGACGCGATCGTCGAGGTAGCCGCCGGAATCCATCTGGTTCACGGCAGCAACACCAACTGGGTGATCCTGACCGAGGGGGACGCCGTCACCCTGATCGACACCGGATATCCGGGCGACCGCCCGGACGTCCTCGCCTCCCTCGACGCGCTCGGCCACTCCCCCGAGGCCATCAGCGCCGTACTCATCACCCACGCGCACAACGACCATGTCGGTTCGGCCGAGTACCTGAGCAGCACCTACGGCGTCCCGGTTCATCTGCACGAGGAGGAGGTGGCGCACGCGCGCCGCGAGTTCCTCCAGCAGGTGAGCGTGGGCGAGGTGATGCGCCAGGCCTGGCGCCCCGGCGTCCTGCCCTGGGCGGTGCACGCGATCCGGTCCGGGGGCACGGCGGACGTCCGGATGACCCGGCCCGAGCCGTTCCCGGGCGAGGGGGCGCTCGATCTTCCCGGCGGTCCGGTGCCGGTGCACACCCCCGGGCACACCGCCGGACATTGCGTCTACCACCTGCCGGACGCCGGCATCGTGATCTCCGGCGACGCCCTGGTCAGCGGTCACCCCACCTCCCGGATACGGGGACCGCAGCTGCTGCCCGACATGTTCCACGCCGAGCGCGCGAACGCCCTCGCGTCGCTGAAGCTCATCGAGACACTCTCGGCGGACGTCCTCCTGCCCGGCCACGGCCCGGTGCACCACGGATCCGTGAGCGAGGCGGCCCAGCGGGCCCAGGCGCTCGCCAACTGACGGCGGCCGTGAGCCGGCCGGCTCACGGCCGCGTGGTTCCCGGCTGGACCGTGTCGAGGTAGGCCCGCAGCGCGTCCCGGTTGCGGGCCAGGCAGTCGATGCGGCTCTGGATGCGGTCGATCTCGCCCCGCAGGAGTGCGGCGGTCTCCTGGGTCAGGCACTCGGGGTGGAGATGGATCTCGCCGGGGTCGGACAGGAACGGCAGGATGACACGGATGATCTCGGTGGTGAGCCCGGAGTCGAGCAGCCCACGGATCTGCCGTACGCACGGGACGGCCCCGTCGCCGTACGAGCGATAGCCGTTGGCGGTCCGCTCGGGGCGCAGCAGGCCCTGTTCCTCGTAGTAGCGCAGCATCCGGGTGGGGACACCGGTGCGGCGCGACAACTCACCGATCCTCATGACTCAGCTCTCCGGGTCGGCCGCTCTTGCCTTCACACTGATGTGAAGGTTTCAGCATGGTCGCATGTCGCTCGCACCGCCCGCCAAGGGCACCGCCCTGCCCGTTTCCAGGCTGCCGCTCTCGGGGCTGCTCGCCCTGTCCACGGCCGCCTTCACCGCCGTACTGACCGAACTGCTGCCCGCCGGTCTGCTGCCGCGGATGGCTCCGGCCCTGGGCGTGTCCGAGGGGCGGCTCGGTTTCCTGGTGACCGGTTACGCGCTCGCCTCCTTCCTCGCCGCGGCGCCCCTCACGGCCGCGCTGCGCGGGCTGCCGCGCCGCCGGGTATTGACCGGCACCCTCCTGGGTTTCGCCTTCTGCAACGCCGTCACCGCCCTGTCGTCCTGGTACGCGCTCACCTTCGCGGCCCGGCTCGGGGCCGGGGTCATGGGCGGCACGCTGTGGGCGATGCTCGTCGGGTACGCGGCCCGGATGGTGCCCGCCGAGCGGCGCGGCCGTGCCATCGCGATCGTCCTCGGTGGCATCACCCTCGCCCTGTCGCTTGGCGTGCCCGCGGGCACCGCGCTGGCGGACGCCGCCGGCTGGCGCGCGGCCTTCGGCGTGCTGTCCGTACTCGCCGCGCTGCTCGTGCTCTGGGTGCGGTGGCGGGTGCCGGGCCTGCCCGGCGAACCGGCGGGCGCACGGGTGCCCCTGCGCCGGGTCGCCGCGCTGCCCGGCATCGTGACCGTCCTTTCGGTGACCCTGCTCCTGCTGCTGGGGCACCAGGTGATGTACACGTACGTCGCCCCCTTCGCCGAGCGCACCGGATTCGGCCACACCGGTCTCGTGCTGCTGGTGTTCGGGGTGGCCACGGTCGTGGGGATCTGGATCGTCGGCACTCTGGTGGACGCGCATCCGCGCCGTACGCTGCTGACGGCCCTGGCCCTGATCGCGTGCGCGATGGCGGCGCTGGCCGTGTCCGCGGGCGAGCCCCTCGTGCTCCTCGTCTCGGTCGCCCTGTGGGGCGCCGCGTTCGGCGGAGCGCCGACGTTGATCCAGACCGCGCTGGTCGACGCCTCCGGCCCCGCCCACGCCGACGTGGCCACCTCCCTTCAGACCACCGTCTACAACGCCGGTATCGCGGCCGGTTCCCTCACCGGAGGACTCGTTCTGCAGAGCGCGGGAGCCACGGCCCTTCCCTGGACGTCACTCCCGCTGATCGCCGCCGCGGGCGGCGTGGTCGCGATGGGGCGGCGGGCGTTCCCTGCGCGGCGCCCCGCCTGACACCTCACCCGCAGGGCACCGGGACCGTGTCCGCACGCCCGTCCTTCAGCGGGTTTCCCGGGTGGGGGCGCCGTAGCGGAGTCCGTCGACGAGCAGGGCGATCATGCGTGGGGTGTGGCCGTTGTCGTCCTCCTGGGCGGGCAGGGTCAGATTGCGTGTGGCGACCAGGAGGTCTTCGGGGTCGACGTCGGAGCGGATCTCACCGGCCTTGGCCGCGGTGTCGAGGAGCGCGCCGAGGACGGGCATGAAGCGCTGCTGGAAGTAGGCGGGCAGGGTGTCGTAGGCCGGGTCTCCCGAGTGCAGGGCGGTACTGAGTCCGCGTTTCGCGGCGATGAAGCCCGCGAAGCGCTGGAGCCACTTGGCGAGCGCTTCGGCCGGTTCGTGCCGCGCCGCCAGGGAGGGTGCGGCGTCGGCGCAGGCGTCGACTTCGTGGCGGAAGACCGCGGCGATGAGGTCCGAGCGTTGCGGGAAGTGGCGGTAGAGGGTGCCGGCTCCCACGCCCGCCCTGGCGGTGATCTCCCGCACGGGTGCGTCCACTCCCGAAGTGGCGAAGACGTCCGCGGCCGCCGTGAGCAGGGCGTCGGTGCTGCGTTGCGCGTCGGCACGCAGCCGCTTACGGGGCTCCCCTTGCGCCGCGGCGGCGTTGACCTCCCGAGTCGTTTCCTCGCTCACGATGACTTCCCTTGCTAAACGGAACCTCGTTCCGTATCGTCCAAGTTGAACGCTGTTCCGTTTCCGCCAGCCTAACGCGCAGCGGCGGGCACCGGCCGACGCACAAGGAGACTCATGAAGTACCGCACACTGGGCCGAACCGGCATCAAGGTCAGTCCGTACTGTCTGGGCGCGATGATGTTCGGCGCCATCGGCAACCCCGACCACGACGACTCCGTCCGGATCATCCACAAGGCGCTGGACGCGGGCATCAACTTCGTCGACACCGCGGACGCCTACTCACGCGGCGAGTCCGAGGAAATCGTCGGCAAGGCCCTCAAGGGCCGCCGGGACAACGTCGTGCTCGCCACCAAGGCCCACCTCCCCATGGGGGACGACCCCAATCAGCAGGGCAACTCGCGGCGCTGGCTGGTCCGCGCGCTGGAGGACTCGCTGCGCCGGCTCGGAACCGACCACGTCGACCTGTTCCAGATCCACCGGCCCGCCCCGGACACCGACGTGGAGGAGACCCTCTCGGCCCTCACCGACCTGGTGCGCGCGGGCAAGGTCCGGGCCATCGGCACCTCCTCCTTCCCCGCCTCGGACATCATCGAGGCGCAGTGGGTCGCCGAGCGGCGCGGCCTGATGCGCTTCCGCAGCGAGCAGCCGACGTACTCGATCCTCAACCGCGGCATCGAGCGCGAGGTGCTGCCCGTCTGCGAGCGCCATGGCATGGGCACCCTGGTCTACAGCCCGCTCGCGGGCGGCCTGCTGACCGGCCGCTACCGCAAGGGCCGACAGGCCGACAGCCACCGTGCCGCCTTCGGCTTCAAGCACCTCAGCGACGAGCGCCGGCTCGACGCCGTCGAACAGCTCATCCCCCTGGCCGAGAAGGCGGGGATGCCGCTGACGCACCTGGCGATGGCGTTCGCGATCGCCCACCCCGGCGTCACCTCAGCGATCATCGGACCACGCACGATGGCCCACTTGGACGACCTCCTCGCGGGTGCGGAGACCACTCTGACCGACGAGATCCTCGACCAGATCGACGCGATCGTGCCGCCCGGCACCGACATCGGGACGCTCGACATGGCCTACAACCCACCCGCCGTCCAGCAGACTGCCCTGCGCCGCCGCCTGCCCGACGAACGCTCCGCCGCCTGACCCAGGGCCTAGCCGAGCTCCAGCGTGGTGACCCCGTAGACGCGCTCGCCGCTGAACGGCCTGACCGGGCCGGTGTACATCCGGGCCGTTTCGAAGGAGGGGGTGAGGCCGAACTCCTCGGCGAGGGCGACGCCCGGCGCGTTCGACTCGGGGATGTCGATGGCGACCTCACCCCCGGGAGTGTCGGCTGCCAGCGCCAGGAGGAGGGCGCGGGCGTCCTCGGGGGTGTCGGCGAACAGCGGGCCGACGCGCGGGCGGTCGAGGGCTGGCCGGACCACCGCGTAGCCGGTGAGGTGGCCGTCGGCGACACGGACGAAGGTGCGGTGGCCTGGACCGGTGAGCCACCGCTCCAGGAAACGGGGGCGGTCGGCCGGGCAGCAGGCACTGTCGTACGCCGCGATGGACGCGAAGTCGGCCGCTTCGGCGAGCCGCACCCCCGGTGGCGTCTGCCCCGCCGGCACGGTTCCGCCGAACCGGACGGTGCGGTGGGCGAGTTCGAAGCCGGACTTGCGGTAGTTGTCCTGCTGCGCCACCACACCGTCCAGACCGACGGTCCGGCCGCCGGCGTGGGCGAGGGCGGTCTTCCAGGTGGTGAGGCCGTGGCCGCGGCCGCGCAGATCCGGTCGTACGAGATAGAAGCCCAGGAAGGCGTAGTCGGCGTCGTACGTCACGACCGAGACGGCCGAGACCGGCTGCCCGTCGATCCTGCCGATGAAGAAACCCGCGGGATCCTGGGCGAAGAAGCTCGGTGCGTCGGACAGCCCCGGATTCCATCCCTCGTCCCCCGCCCACCCGCTGATCACCGACCAGTCGTCGAGCGAGGCCCGGGCGACGACGAGGTCCGCGGGACCGGGAGAAGTCATATGTGCGCTCCATTCGCTTGCGGCGGGGTGCGCGGCGGTCGCCCGCGCCCGCAGCATTTTTCCCGATCTCCACGGGGATTTCAGCGTCCGTCACTCATAGGCTTGCCGTCCATGACTGTCGATCATGTGACCCTGCGTCCGGTGGCCGAGGACGACCTGCCCGTCCTGGAGCGGTTCCTGACGGAACCCGAGACCGCCACTCCGTTCCAGTGGTTCGGCTGGCGGGACCCGGACCGCTGGCGGCGCAAGTGGGCGGAGAACCGCATGCTCGGCGACGACGCGGGCCATCTGATGGTCGTGCGCGGCGAGGAGCGGCTGGGCTTCGTCGGGTGGCGGAAGATCCGGCCCACCCCGAGCACGTACTACTGGAACATGGGCATCGGCCTGCTGCCGGAGGCACGCGGCAAGGGCTGGGGCACGGAAGCCCAGCGGCAGCTGGTCCGGTACCTGTTCGCGCACACGACCGTGGTGCGGATCGAGGCGGACACCGAGGCGGAGAACATCGCCGAGCAACGCGCCCTGGAGAAGGTCGGGTTCACCCGCGAGGGCGTGCTGCGCAGTGTGGGGTTCCGGGACGGCCGGTGGCGCGACGGCGTGCGCTACAGCATCCTGCGCGACGACCTCCCCGACATGCGCTGACCCCCGCCCGGAGGCCGCTCGAAGAAGCCACCCGAACGGGGCCCCACCGGCCGTGAACACGGTGGGGCCTTCCGCGTCAGCGGCCCGCCGTGGGCCTTCCGCGTCAGCGGCCCGCCGTGGGCCGGTACCGCCGGTACAGCACGGCGCCCCCCAGGAGCAGGGCGGCGCTCGCGGCGATCGCCGGGAGCGTCTGGTCGGCGCCCGTGTGAGCGAGGGAGGCCATGGGCGGCGGCGGGGCGTGGTAGGGCGTCCCCTGCGGCACGTACGCCCTGGGCGGCGTGTGCGGACTCGGAGCGGGCTTCACCGGCAGGGGGTGGTCGCCGGAGGTGTTCGTGGACGTGTTCCCCACAGACGCGTTGCCGAGGCCGACCACGTTCACGGAGTTGCCGCTGACGTTCACCGGGAGGTGCACCGGGAGCTGTAGGCCGTTGCCCGAGAGCACGCCCGGAGAATCCTTTCCGCTCCCGACCGCGACAGCACCGCCGCGTGTGACGGCACCCCCGTGGGCCACGCCACCAGCTCCTTCGCCACTCCTGCCGTGGCTCCTCCCGCCGGCGCCGGGGCCTCCGCCCTCGCTCACGTTCGCGCAGCCGTTGCCCGCGGCGGGGTTGAGGAGCCCGGCCACGTTCACGGTGTTCCCGCACACGTTCACGGGGACGTGCACCGGGAGCTGGAGGGTGTTGCCGGAGATCAGCCCGGGCGAAGCCGCCGTGCCGCCGTCCGCCGTGGCGTCGGCGTGCGCCGGCATCGTCACGGCCAGCGCGCCCGAGGCGGCGGCCGCGGCGATCAAACCATTTCGGGTAACCCGTTTCATAGGTTCCCTGCCTTCCAGACATGGACGCGGGCACTCGCCCGCACCGCGTAAAACGCGGGAGAACCATCCGACGTTATGGCTGATCGTGTTTTCACCCCATCGAGGGTCACGTTTATCGAACGCCCGCCCAGAGGCGCGCTCCGGGACACCCGCTTATCGTGATCGAGGAGCTATCCCCTGGCGCCCGGTACGACGCCGGGCGTCCCTGGAGGCATCCATGCTGTCCGCGCACCAACGCTGGGCGTACGCCGGAGCCGGCGTCGTGACACTGGCCATGCTGGCGGCGGGTCTGCCCTCGGCGGTGGCGACGGCCGCCGAGGGCCCCGACCTGTCCCGCTTCTACCACCAGCAGATCAAGTGGAGTGCCTGCAAGGGCGACGCGATGCCCGCGGATCTGCAGTGCGGGCAGGTGACCGTCCCGCTGGACTACGCGCACCCGGGGGCCGGGACGCTCGACCTCGCGCTGGCCCGCTATCGCGCCACCGGCCCGTCGAGGGGATCCGTCCTGCTGAACTTCGGCGGTCCCGGCGTCCCGGGTGTCCCGCAGCTCGCCGCCGACGGCGGCAAGAACTTCATGCCGCTCACCAACGGCTACGACGTGGTGACCTTCGACCCGCGCGGTGTCGGCCGGTCCTCTCCCGTCAGCTGCGGCGGCGATGCGGCCCAGGCTTCCGGCACGGCGGGCTCCGCCAGCCACGACAGCAGCCCGGAGGCACTCCTCAAGCAGGTACGGAAGGACGCCGACGAGTGCGCCAAGCACTCCAGCCCCGTACTGGCCCACATCGGCACGGTCAACGCCTCCCGGGACCTGGACGTGATGCGCCAGGCGCTCGGCGACAAGAAGCTCAACTACCTGGGATTCTCGTACGGAACGCGCCTGGGCGCGGTGTACGCGAGCCAGTTCCCCGACAAGACGGGCCGCATGGTGCTCGACGGCGTGGACACGCTCACCGAGCCGCTGTCCGAGTCGGGCCTGGTGAGTGCCGAGGGGCAGCAGACCGCCCTGGAGGACTTCCTCACCTGGTGCACCCAGGACGAGTCGTGCCCGTTCGGGCAGGATCCGCGCGATGCCCGTCAGCGGGTCGCCCGGCTCGTCGACTCGCTGGACAAGAACCCGGTGCCGACGAACTTCGGGCAGCAGTTCTCCGGCCAGGACCTGGTGGCGACCATGGGTCTTGAACTCTTCGTCCGCAAGGGGTGGCCGCGGCTCGAACGGTCCCTCGCCTCACTCGTCCAGGACGGCGACCCGAGCGGACTGTTGCAGGCGGCCGGGGGCGTCGCCCTGCCCCACGCCACGTACAGCGGGCTGGTCGACCCCGCGAAGGTGCCCCCGGACAACCTCGAGAGCGCACTGCTGGCGATCAACTGCGCGGACGACCCCGATCGGCCCAGCGCCGAGCAGCTCACCAAGGAGCTCGACGAGCTGAAGGCCGCCTACCAGGAGGCGTCGCCGGTCTTCGGCCCCCTCCGTCTCAACGAGCTGCTGATGTGCTACGGCCGCCCCAAGGGCAGCGACTACATCCGCGAGAAGGTACGCGATGTGCACACGCCGAAGATGCTCCTCGTCGGCACCCGCGGGGACCCGGCGACCCCGTACCGCTGGGCCGAGGAGACCGCCAAGCGGCTCGGCCCCTCGGCCGTCGTGCTCGACAACAAGGGCGAGGGCCACACGGGGTACGCGTCTTCCAAGTGCGTGCGCCAGAAGGTCACCGACTTCCTGCTGTACGGCTCGCTGCCGGACAACGGCAGCTCCTGCGGCCCGGAGGATCCGACGACGCCTTGAGCGGACCTCGCGCGGCGTGTCGCCGAACGGACGCGGACGGGTTGCACCGACACGTCGGATACGACCCGAAGCGCACCTCGGCCGTCACACTGGGCAGGCGTAGCTCACCGTCCGTAACACCGTTCCTGACCGAAACAGGGGGAACCCACCGATGCGCATCCGACCCGTTCTCACCCTCCCGGCCGTCGCCGTGGCGCTGCTCCTCGCCGTGCCCCAGAGCGGCTCGGCCGCCGCGCGGCCCGCCAGGTGTGCCGAGAAGGCCGTCACCATCCACGCCCACCGCTCCGCCGACCCCACCCTGCTGCACCTCGGCGTCACCAACCGCTCCACCCGGACGTGCGCCGTCGAGCGCATCCCGACCGTCATCTTCGGGGACCTCGACGGCGCCGCCCTGCCGGTTCCCGCCGGGCAGAGCGGGCCGTACCTGCTCGAGGCGGGCCGGACGGCGTACGCGGCCCTGCGGACCATCGCCGACCCGGCGGATCCGCAGGCTCGCCGGGTGGACTCGATCGGCGTCTCGCCGGACCCCTCGCGCTTCGGCCGTACGTTCTCCGCGCGTGAGCTGGGAGTCGGTCGCGTCGTCCTGGTGTGGGAGCCGGTGACCTCGTGGTGGAAGTCCTCACAGGCGGCCGCCGACCGGGCGCTCAGGTAAGGAGCACGTCCGGGGCGTACAGGTCCAGCCACAGCGCCAGGTCCAGGGTGCGTTCCAGGCCCCGCCGCGACGCCTGCGTGATCTGCGGGCTGTCGCGGTGGGCGGCCCGGTGGACCCGCTCCCGGTCGACGAGGTCGAAGACAGGGTGCGCGGGCCGGGCCAGGAGGTCCTTGGCATGTTCCTGGAGGGCGATCGCGTACTTGGGGTCCTGCGTCGACGGATAGGGGCTCTTGACCCTGTCGTACACGGACTTGGGGATCAGGTCGGCGGTCGCCTCCCGCAGCAGGCTCTTCTCCCGTCCGTCGAAGGACTTCAGGGACCAGGGCGCGTTGTAGACGTACTCGACGAGCCGGTGGTCGCAGAACGGCACCCGCACCTCCAGGCCGACGGCCATGCTCGCGCGGTCCTTGCGGTCGAGCAGGACGCGGACGAAACGGGTCAGGTGCAGGTGGCAGATCCGCCGCATCCGGTACTCGAAGTCGCTCTCGCCGTCGAGCCGCCGGATGCCCGCGACGGCCGTACGGTAGCCGTCGGCGACGTACGACTCCAGGTCCAGCGCCTTGGTGAGGTCCGGGCGCAGTACGTCGGCGTCGTCGCCGAAGTCCCGGCTGAACCGGACGAGCCAGGGGAAGGTCTCGGCGCTGCGGGCCTCCTCGTCGAAGAACTGCAGATAGCCGCCGAAGACCTCGTCCGCCGACTCTCCGGAGAGCGCGACCGTGGAGTGCTCGCGGATGGCCTGGAAGAGCAGGTACAGGGAGGCGTCCATGTCGCCGAAGCCCATGGGGAGGTCGCGGGCCCTGATCACCTTCGCGCGGACGTCGAGGTCGGCCAGGGCGTGTGCGTCGAGGACGATGTCCTGGTGGTCGGTGGCCGAGGCGCGGGCCACGTCGTGCACGAAGGGGGTGTCGGGGGTGCCCCGCAGCTCGTCGGCGACGAAGTGGTCGGTCTGGCCGACGAAGTCGACGGCGAAGCTGCGGACCTTCTCGCCGTGTTCGCCGAGCTGCCGGGCGGCCAGCGCGGTCATGGCGGAGGAGTCGAGGCCGCCGGAGAGCAGGGTGCAGCGCGGCACGTCGGCGACGAGCTGGCGGCGCACGATGTCCTCGAGGAGCGAGCGGACGGTGGCGATGGTGGTGTCGCGGTCGTCGGTGTGCGGCCGGGTCTCCAGCTGCCAGTAGACGCGCCGGCGCAGACCGGCGCGCTCGACGGTGACGACGGTGCCGGGCTCCACCTCGCGCATGCCGTCCCAGACCGCGTGTCCGGGCGTCTTGACGAAGGTGAACAGCTCGCGCAGTCCGTCGAGGCGGACCCGGGCCGGGGCGAGCGGGTTGGCGAGGATCGCCTTGGGTTCGGAGCCGAAGAGGACGCCGTCGGGGGTCGGGTAGTAGTAGAAGGGCTTGATGCCCATGCGGTCGCGGATCATCACGAGCTTGTCGTGGCGGCCGTCCCAGACCGCGAAGGCGTACATCCCGTTGAGCCGCTCGGGGAGCGCCTCGCCCCATTCGAGGTAGCCGCGCAGGACCACCTCGGTGTCGGAGTCGGTCGAGAAACGGTGCCCGCGGTCGGTCAGTTCGCGGCGCAGCTCGGTGAAGTTGTAGGTCTCCCCCGAATAGACGAGCGCGACCGTGCCGTCCGGGGTCTCGGCGGTCATGGGCTGGCGTCCGCCGGGCAGGTCGATGATCGCGAGCCGGCGGTGCCCGAGGGCCGCGGGCCCCTCGGTCCAGGTGCCGCGGTCGTCGGGGCCCCGGCAGGACATCGTCTCCGTCATTGCATCCAATGTCTCCGCCTCGGCGCGCAGGTCGCGGTCGAAGGAGACCCAGCCGGTGATGCCGCACATGTGTTACCTCCCGCGTCCGGTTCACCGGGAGCACTGCGCCTGCCTGCGGTTTCATGGGCGGCCCAGTGCTTCCGCAAAACCAGTTGTATTGAGCAGCTATATGACGAGGTTGTGTCATGTGCGCGAGTGCCGTCAACACGTACGTAACCTGACCGGCCCAGTCACCCCGACGGTTTCGGCCGCGCTTTGCCCCCCGCGGACGGGCGGATCTGCCCCCTGCCGGGCTTTTGCGAACGGGAATCGGCCACGGGCAAAGTCTTCCTCAACATCCGCCGGGGCGCCCGGGGGGGGCATTCTCGGGGGCCCGAGCGGCACGCTCGCTTTCGCCCCTTTTCGTCCCATGGGTTTGACTCATGGTGTGCGCCGGATGCTCTTGCCGCTGTTCGTCGCCCTGGGTGCGGCCGGGGCACTGGTCCTGGCATGGGCCGTTTCGCCCTGGTGGTGGTGGGCGGCCGCCGTACTGCTCGCCCTGACCGCGCTCGCCGTCCGGGACCTGGCCCAGCGCCGCCGCGCGGTCCTGCGGAACCATCCCCTGCTGGGCCACCTCCGCTTCCTCGCGCGGCCTGACGAGCGTGCTGTACGCGGCATCGTGTACGAGCGCGCCGAGGGCGTCGAGGCCGAGGAACCCTTCGGCACCCGGCTGGACCTGTACGGGGACGGGTACGAGTATCTGGAACCGTCGATGCGCCCGGTCGAGATGCCGGACGAGCCGCCCGTGGTGCGTGTCGGCGGCCCGGACTGCACCCAGCCGTATGACATGGCCCTGCTCAACGTCTCCGCGATGAGCTTCGGGGCGCTGTCCTCGCACGCGATCCTGGCGCTCAACAGGGGCGCGGCGCTCGGCGGTTTCGCGCACGACACCGGCGAGGGCGGTCTCTCGGACCACCACCTGCGGGGCGGCGGGGACCTGGTCTGGGAGATCGGCAGCGGGTACTTCGGCTGCCGCACCCCGGAAGGGGGCTTCGCGGCACGGGAGTTCGCGGACAAGGCCGCGCTGCCGGAGGTCAAGTGCGTGTCGCTGAAGCTCTCCCAGGGGGCGCAGCCGGGCATCGGCGGGGTGCTGCCCGGTGCCAAGGTGAGCGCCGAGATCGCACGGGCCCGCGGCGTCCCGGAGGGCGAGGCGGTGGTGTCGCCGCCGTACCACCGGGTGTTCTCGACCCCCCGCGAGCTGGTGCGCTTCCTCGCGCGGATGCGGGAACTCGCGGGCGGCAAGCCGACCGGCCTCAAGCTCTGCGTCGGCTCGCGCCGTCAGTTCCTCGCCGTCTGCAAGGCGATGCTCGCCGAGGGGGTCTCGCCGGACTTCATCGTCGTCGACGGCGCCGAGGGCGGTACGGGGGCCGCGCCGCCGGAGTTCGCCGGCTCCCTCGGAACGCCCCTGACCGAAGGGCTGATCACGGTGCACAACGCGCTGGTCGGCGCCGGGCTGCGCGATCGTGTGCGGATCGGCGCGAGCGGCAAGGTCGCCACCGGCTCGGACATCGTCAAACGGCTGGCGCAGGGCGCCGACTACACGAACGCGGCCCGCGCGATGATGTTCGCGCTCGGCTGCCTCCAAGCCCGGCGCTGCCACACCAACACCTGCCCGGTCGGGGTCGCGACCCAGGACCCGCACCGGGTGCGCGCCCTGGACGTGGCCGACAAGTCGGCGCGCGTGCACCGCTACCAGCGGGCCACGGTCCGCAGCGCGAGCCGGATCATGGCCGCCATGGGCGTACGCGATCCGGCCGAGCTCGGACCGCATCACCTGCTCCGGCGTACGGACCCGGCGACCGTACGGTCGTACGCGCAGCTCTACGAGTGGCTGGAGCCCGGGGTACTGCTCGCGGAGCCGCCCGCGTCCTGGGAGGCGGACTGGAAGGCGGCGGATCCGGACGCGTTCTGAACCGCCGGGGTCCAGCGAGGCGCTGCTTCAGGCCTTGCGCGGCGGGGTGTTGGCCGGGGTGTCGCCGGCGCAGGTGACCACCACGCCCGGACCCCGGCCCCATGGGTTTTCGGTGTCGGCCTGCGTCATGGGCGACCCGCGCGACATCGACAATCAATTGCCCCAAATGCCCGATAACTGAATCGGCTCTATCGTGCTGTTATGGAGCACGCACTCAGCCCAGCGACCCTCACCAAGCTGCGCAGGCCGCGGCCCTATCCCGCGGTGTCGGTGCTGACGCCCACCCACCGCCGCGAACCCGACAACGCCCAGGATCCGGTCCGGCTGCGCAATGTCGTGGCCGCGGCCAAGAGACAGATCGAGTCCGATCCGGCGGTCACCCGCGAACGGCGCACCGATCTCGTCCAGCAGCTCGACCAGGCCCTCGCGGAGGTCGACCTGGTGCACGCGGAGGAGGGTCTCGCGATCTTCGCGGCGCCCGGCGAGCACCAGGTGTGGTCGCTGACCCGCACCGTGCCCGAGCGTGTGGTGCTCTCGGACACCTTCCTGACCCGCAACCTCGTCGCCGCACAGGTCTCGGAGCGGCCGTTCTGGGTGCTCGCGGTGTCGGCCGACCGGGTGACGCTGTGGAACGGCGGCGCCGACCGGGTCACCGAGGAGCGCATCGGCGGTTTCCCGCGGACCCGCAGCCTCGAGGACCCGAACGCCGAGCGCAAGGAGCGCGTCGGAGACCTGCCCAGCACCTTCCGCGACGAGCGGACCAAGCACTTCGTGCGGGACGCCGACACCGCGATGAGCGCGGTCCTGCGCGAGGACCCGCGTCCGCTGTACGTCACCGGCGAGACCGCCGCGCTCTCCCTCCTCGACGAGGTCGGCACGGTCACCAAGGACGCCACGCACATCCCGCACGGCGGACTCGCGCACGGCACCCCCGAAGCCGTGTGGCAGGCGGTGCGTCCGCTGATCAGCGCCGAGGAGCGCAGGGACACCGACGCGGTGGCCCGGGAGCTCGAGTCGGCCCGTGGCCGCAAGGAGTTCGCGGCCGGAGTCGACGAGGTGTGGCAGAACGCCTCCCAGGCCCGGATCCGGCTGCTGGCCGTCGAGGAGAACTACCGCGTGACGGTACGCGACGACGGCGGCGACCATCTGGTCCCGGCCGAGAGCGGTGATCTGGACGCCCGCGAGGACATCGTCGACGAGATCGTCGAACAGTGCCTGGAGACCGGGGCGGAGGTCCGTTTCGTCCCCGACGGCAGTCTCGGTGACGCGAAAGGCATCGCCGGGGTGCTGCGCTACTGATCATTCCGGCAGACAATCGCCTCCAGAGCTGTCTGCCGGAGAGGTGAGCGCGTGAGTGAGCTGTTGGGTGTCGCGGTCCTGGGTGCCGGCCACATGGGGGCCGACCATGTACGGCGGATCGATCGGGTGGTGAACGGCGCCCGGGTCGCGGCGGTGGCCGATCCCGACACCGGGCGCGCCAAGGACGCCGTCGCCGGCATCGACGGTGTCTCGGTGCACACCGAGCCGGCGGCGGCCCTCGACGCGCCCGGCGTACAGGCGGTGTTGGTCGCCTCACCCGGGCCCGCGCACGAGGAGGCGCTGCTCGCGGCCTTCGAGCGCGGTCTGCCGGTGCTGTGCGAGAAGCCGATGGTGCCGGAGTCGGCAGGGGCGCTGCGGGTGGTGGAGGCGGAGGCGCGGCTCGGCCGGAGGCTGGTGCAGGTCGGGTTCATGCGCCGGTACGACGCCGAGTACCAGCGCCTGAAGTCCCTGCTGGACAGTCGGCGGCTGGGCCGTCCGCTGATGCTGCACTGCACGCACCGCAATGTGTCCTCCCCACCCGGCTTCACCTCGGCGATGCTGGTCAACAGCTCCGTCTCGCACGAGATCGACGCGGCGCGCTGGCTGCTCGACCAGGAACTCACCGCCGTGACCGTACTGCGCCCACGGCCGTCCGCGGATGCCCCCGAGGGCCTTCTCGACCCCCAGTTCGTGGTGTTCGAGACGGCCGAGGGCGCTCTCGTCGACGTCGAGGTCTTCGTCAACTCCGGCTTCGGCTACCAGGTGCGCTGCGAGGCGGTCTGCGAGTCCGGGAGCGCGCGGATCGGGGACGAGCACACCATGGTGGTGACGACGGCGGGAGGTGCCCGCGAGGAGGTGGCACAGGACTACCTCGTACGGTTCGCCGACGCCTACGACCGCGAGGTGCAGGCCTGGGTGGACGCCACCCGGGAGGGGAAGGTGACCGGGCCGAGCGCGTGGGACGGGTACGCGGCTTCGGCCGTCGCCGAGGCCGGGGTCCGGGCGCTGGAGAGCGGCGGCCGGGTGACCGTCGAACTCGCCCCGCGCCCGCACCTCTACGCGTGATCAGCCGCTGACGCTCGCCGTGCCCGTCTCGATGTGCCCGGTGAACCGGCGCGACCAGCTCGCGTCGGAGTCGACGGTGATCGTGAAGTCGTACCAGCCGTTCTGGTACGCGACGGCGTTGAAGTAGTCCTCGGTCGAACCGCCCGCGGCGACGTTGTACGTCCACGGCCCGTCGCCGCGGTACTGGTTCGAGGTGATCGTGAACTTTACCGGGGCGCTGGAGGAGTTGGTCATCCTGAAGTAGAGGGCGGTCCTGCCGGTGCCGGGTTCGGTGGCGTAACGGGTGCTCACCTCGGCCGACTTGCCCGCCTGGGTCGCGTCGCCCCTGAAGCGGCGCAGGAAGCGGTTGGGGCCGGTCATGGTGAGGTCGTACTTGCCGTTGCCGTACCCCGAGCCGATGCTGAAGGCGTCGGAGGCGGCGGCGCCGGCGTCGACGGTGTACTGCGAGGGCGTGGTGTCGCGGTAGGCGTTCGGATGGATCGAGAAGTGCGCGGCGCTCCTGGCCGGGGCGCCCTGGTTGGCCATCGTGAACCAGGCGAGGATCTTGCCGCTCGAACCGAACTCCAGGTGGTCCAGGTAGCCGTTCGGCTGGTAGGGCAGGGCGCGGGCGGGCCGGGTGCCGGGCTCCTGGGCGGGCAGGGCGTTGGTGGTGGGCACCGGGTTGGGCAGGGGGCCGCAGGTGGCGATCCCGATCACGCTCGTGGCGGGCAGCGGGACCGTCCCGTGGACCGGGTTGCCGAAGTCGAAGACTCCGGTGAGGTCGCCGGTGACCTTGCGGCGCCAGGCGCTGATGTTGGGGCAGGGGGCGGCCTTGCCGAGCGCCGTCGTCCACGTCTCCAGGAAGCGCAGGACCGAGGTGTGGTCGAAGACCTCCGAGGAGACCCAGCCGCCCCGTGTCCAGGGCGAGATGACGAGCATGGGGACGCGGAAGCCGAGACCGTACGGGGCGCCGTTGAGGAACTCCCCCGCCGTGTTCGCGGGCGGGGCCGGGGGCGGCACGTGGTCGAAGAAGCCGTCGTTCTCGTCGTAGTTGAGGAACAGGACGGTGGAGTCGAAGACGTCCGGGTCGGCGGCGAGGGCCTTGTACACCAGGTCGACGAAGTGGGCGCCGTCGCCGGGCGGGGCGTAGGGGTGCTCGGAGAAGGCCTGGTTGGCGACCACCCAGGAGACCTGGGGCAGGGTGCCCGCGAGGACGTCGGCCCTGATGGCGGCGGCGATGTCGTCGGGGGTGGAGCCGGTGGCCTTGGGCACGGAGGCCATGCCGCGGTCGTACAGCGGGTCGCCCGCCTTGGCGGAGGCGAACTTCTTGAAGTAGGCGCAGCCGTTGTCGCCGTAGTTGTCCTGCGCGTTCTGGTAGACCTTCCAGGTCACTCCGGCCGTCTGGAGCGCCTCGGCGTAGTTCTGCCAGGTCAGTCCGGACTCGTCGCCGCCGTCGTAGCTGGAGCCGTCGACCTTGCCGCTCCACAGGTAGGTGCGGTTGGGGCCGGTCGCGCTGAGTGCGGAGCAGAAGTAGGCGTCGCAGATCGTGTAGTTGTCGGCGAGCGCGTAGTGGAAGGGGATGTCGGAGCGGTCGAGGTAGCCGAGCGAGCGGACGTTGCCGACGCCGGAGACCCAGTTGTCGAGGCGCCCCTTGTTCCAGGCGGAGTGCTGCGAGGACCAGGAGTGCGGGAGGTCGCCGTTGCACTGTGCGAGGGTCTCGCCGTCCTTGCCGCCCGCCGCGGGCGTGGAGCTGAGCTTCCACGGGTACTGCCTTCCGCCGCCGTTCGGCTGGCTGAAGACGGAGTACCCGCCGGACAGGGTGATGCCGCTGCGGTCGTCGAAGCCGCGGACGCCCTTGAGGCGGCCGAAGTAGTGGTCGAAGCTGCGGTTCTCCTGCATGAGGACGACGACGTGCCGTACGTCCGAGATGGTGCCGGTCGCCGTGGCGGCGGCCGCCGCCGGACGCGAGCCGACGCCCAACGCGGCGCCCGCCGTCACGGATGCGCCGAGTCCCACGAAGCCTCTTCGGCTGATCGGTGTCATTCGCCCGCCCCCTCCTCGCCGGAGTGCCCCTGCGGCACACCGCGCGCCAGCGTGCACGCGGTGATTGCCGAGGTCCATACCGATGCGGTGAGGGACGGGTGAACAGCGGCCGAACGCCATCGGCGTCAGTCGTTAGTAGGTCGTTAGTGGTTAACACTTTCTATAATGGCTCTCACGAAAGCATGCTCCTCTATGCTGCATATGTCGAGGAACGATCCCCACGGGCAGACAAAGAGGGCGATGACATGGTCACGGAGAGCCGGACGGGACCCGGACCGCGCGATCGGTTCCGCGCCCAGGTACGGCAGGAGGTCAAAGCCGCGGCACTGGGGCAACTGGCCGACGGCGGTCCGGAGGCACTGTCCCTCAACGCCATCGCCAAGCAGCTGGGCATGACCGGGCCCGCCCTCTACCGCTACTTCGCCAACCGGGACAGCCTGTTGACCGAACTGGTCATCGACGCCTACGGCGACCTGGCCGCCGCACTCGCCCGCGCGGCCGACGCCTCCGCGAGCGACGCGACCGCACGCCTGGCCGCGGTCGCCCGGGCCTACCGCGAGTGGGCGCGCGGCGAGCCGCACCGCTACCGGCTGCTGTTCCGGGCCCCCCTGCCGGGGTACGACGCCCAGTCCACGCGGCTGGTCGAGGCCTCCCAGCCAGCCATGAACGTCGTACTGAACGTGACGAGCGCCCTGGTGGCGCCGGACGCGACGGCTCCGGAGGGCTCGGAGGGCCAGTTCGGGGAGTGGATGGAGCTCCACGGAGTCGAGGACGTCCCGCCGGCGGTCGCCGCCCGGACCACGATGCTCTGGGCCCATCTGCACGGTCTGGTGAGTTTGGAGATCGAGCAGAACTTCGCCTCGATGGGCATCGATCCCGCGCCCCTCTACGAGGAGGAGGTACGGGATTTCGTCCGTTCACTGTGAACGTGCGGCGCCTCGTTCCCTGGCATGGACACGCCGCGTACATATGACCGTCGAACAAAGAAATGAAGGAGGGTTCCGGCTACCCCAGGAACCCCTCAAGTCACGTACCCTTTCTACGACTTGGGCGCGCGACCCGCATACCGAATCCATGCCGGTCGACCCGTCCGCCTGGACTGCGGCATATGCCAGAAGCACCACCGGATCGTGTGTTGCCAAATCCCTTACAGAGCGTCGCAGGCTGTGCAACAGTCGTAACGGTCCTTCCGCCCAGCCTTGGTCGTACCGTCCCCCCATCGGAGTGCGTCATGCCGTCCCATCTCTCTGCGGACCGCCCAGCCGCCCAGCCGCCCCAGCGCGGCTCGGTCGACGCTCTCATTTCGCAGACGCGACGGCTGCGCGGCGAGGTGGACGCCGTACGGCGGGACGCTCCCTTCGACGGCACGGACCCCCAGGGACGCTGGCAGCGCGCGCTGTGCGATCTGGCGATGCACCAACTCAACGACCTCGACGATCACTTGGCACAGTTGCGGGACGGACCCCCGCCCGTACCCGCGGAGCCGGCCGACCCGCCCGCCGCACCGGTCGTGCCGGCCGCACCCCGGCGCGGCTCGCTGCTCAGCCGGGTGGGCAGTGCCGAGTGGAACCTGCTCACGGACGAGGCCAGTTGGTCCGGAGAGCTCTACGACATCCTGGGCCGCGACCCCGCCGCTCCCCCGCTCACGCTCGACGAGCTGCCGTCGCTGATGCTCGACGAGGACCGGCCGATGCTGACGGCGATGGTCACCGACTGCCTCATCGACGCGAAGACCATCGACGGCGAGTTCCGCATCGTGCGCCCCGACGGCGGGGTGCGGACCGTGCACATGATGGGCGAGCCCGTGCTCGACACCGACGGCAGCACCGCCGCGATGTGGGCCGTGCTGCGCGACGTCAGCGAGCTGCGCCGCAGCCAGCGGACGGTGAGCGAGACGCGGGAGTCGCTTCAGCTGCACCGGCACCACGCGCAGAGCGAGCGCCGGCTCGCGGTCCAGCTGCAGGAGGCCGTGCTGCCGCCTTGGCGCGGCTCCCTGCGGTTCCCGCAGCGGGGCCCCGAGGCCCTGGACCTCGCCGCCCGCCATCTGCCCTCCTCGAACAGCGCGCTGATCGGCGGCGACTGGTACGACGCGATGGAACTGCCCGACGGAGCGACGCTGTTGAGCGTCGGCGACCTCACCGGGCAGGGCGTCACCGTCGCCTCGGGCATGGCGATGCTGCTCGGCGCCCTGCGCGGCATGGCCGTCGCGGGCACCCGGCCCGGGCAACTCATGTCCTGGCTCAACCAGTTGCTCGACGCCTCGGTGCAGCCGGCCCTCGGCAGCGCCGTCTGCTGCCGCTACCGGCCCGAGACCCGCACCCTCACCTGGGCGCAGGCAGGACACCCCGCCCCGCTGCTGTTCCGCAACGGGACGGGGCGCATGCTGGCAGCGCCGGACGGCGTGCTGCTCGGCGCGACCTCAGGGGCCGTCTACGGGCAGGCCGAAGAGACCCTCGAGGACGGCGACCTGCTGCTCCTGCACACCGACGGACTGGTTCCCGGGCACTATGGAGCACAAGCCGTCCAGAGGCTGCTCGACCTGGCCCCGCGCTTCCACGGAGCCCGCACGACCCAGGACTGCGTACGGACGGTTGTCGAGGAATTCGGCGAGAGTGAGCGCGAGGACGACGCCTGCGTGCTCATCGCCAGGATCGGCTCATAGACCTCGCCAGGACCGGCTCATGGACCCCGCCTGGAACCCTTTCCGTGCACAAAGGCAGGAGTGCTCATGCCTGTGTGGTGGTGCCCCCGCGCTTCGGCCTGAGCGAGCCCTTGGGGAGGGCGAGTTGGATCTCCTCACGCAGTTCGTGGATCTTCGGGTAGCCGGAGTACTCGGCGGTGAGCCGGTACATCTCGCGCAGTCGGTCCCAGGTGCGGTGGGAGGAGTTCGCCCCCATCGACACCAGGGCCAGTCGGGCATAGCGGTCCGCCTGCTCGGGGTCGTCCGCGATGAAGCACGCCGAGGCCAGCGACAGCCAGTCGAAGATCTGTGACCGCTGCCGCCCGTTCTCCCGCAGATGCAACGCTTCCTTGGCGTGGCGCTGCGCCGTGGTCGCCGCGGCCGGGTCGTGCTCCGCGAGCGTCCGGTAGGCCAGGGCCTGCATGCCGTGCATGTCCGCCTCGTCGAACATCTGCATCCAGCTCGGCGGTGGCACATCACCCCTGTCGGAGACGAAGAGGTCCTCCGCCTCCCCCAGGGTGCGCCGCATGGCCTGGCCCTTGCCCATCGACGCCTGAGCCCAGGCCTCGATCGTGTAGAGCATGGCCCGGGTGCGCGGCAACATCTCGGAACCCGAGCCCGACTTGGCGAGCTTCATCAGGTCCAGGGCGTCGTCGGGCCGGCCCAGGTGCACCATCTGACGGGCGGCGCGGGAGAGCGCCTCCCCGGCGCGCGGCCGGTCGCCGCCTTCTCTGGCCGCGTGCGCGGCGATGACGAAGTACTTCTGGGCCGTGGGCTCCAGGCCGACGTCGTGCGACATCCAGCCCGCGAGGACGGCGAGATTGGCGGCGACGCCCCACAGGCGCCGCTGCAGATGGTCGGGGTGTCGGTAGGAGAGCATGCCTCCCACTTCGTTGAGCTGGCCCACCACGGCCTTGCGTTGCAACCCGCCGCCGCGGGCCGCGTCCCAGGCCCGGAACACCTCGACCGAGCGCTCCAGTTCCTCGATCTCCTGCGACCCGATGGGGGCGGCCTCGTAACGGTCGAACCCAGCGGGGTCGGCGTGCAGGGGATTGTCGACTACAGGGGCGTCGGCCGCCAGGGCCGGATCGGTGTGGAGCCAATCGTGCATGGCACTGCTGAGTGCGGATCCCGCGGCGAGCGCGGCACCCGCGCCCACCAAGCCGCGTCGGTTGAGCATGAGGTCCATTCCCGTGAATTCGGTGAGGACCGCAGCGGTTCGCTCGGGCGCCCACGGCACACCGTCGGGATGTTCCACACTCCCGCCGCCCGGCCGTTTCCCCACACGCCCGTGCCGCACCAGACCGAGGTCCTCGATGGTCACGACACGGCCGAGACGCTCGGTGAAAAGAGCCGCCAGCACCCGCGGAACCGGATCGCGCGGGATCTCTCCCATGTCGATCCAACGCCGCACCCGTGAGGTGTCGGTCGCCAGCTGGGGGTGGCCCATGGCCGCCGCCTGCTTGTTGACCAGCCTCGCGAGTTCGCCCTTGGACCAGCCGGCCAGGCCGAACAGATCCGACAGACGAGGGTTGGGTTGTCCGTTCACGTCAAGCCCCCAGGTTCTCGGCTGAGTTGACAGTAACCCTCTGTCAGTTGCTGAGCGACTATTCGCCAGGGTTCGCCAGGGTGCGCCAGATGGTCTGCCACTGGGCATCCGGTGTCAGGTAGGAATGCGCCACCCCGACCCGGTTACCGAGGGACATTCCCCAGGATGGACCAGGGCGGCCGGGGCGGGTAGCGCAGCAACTTGCAGGCACACGAAGGGATCTGTTTCGCCCATGTACACAGCATCGTCCTCCGTGTCCGCTCCGCCCCGGTCGCTTCACCCCCGCCCGGCGGCGGCGGGCAGCGGCCCCTACCTCGACCCCGCTCGACCGGCGGCCTCCGTGCTCGGCGCCGGCAGGACGCGGCGCGTTCCGGGGCTCGGCACCCAACCGCTCAGCGGGAGAATCGACTTGTCCGGCCCTCAGGGCGCGCAGCTGCGCACGGCGATCGCGTCGGTGCACCGGATCTGTCCGGAGTTCGCTCCGGTCCAGGTACTGCGCCGCAGCGGGCGCTCCGTGCTCCTCGTCGGCACGACGGGACGCAGCACGGCGGTCGCCAAGTGTTTACTCGACCACTCCTCGATCTGGGCCGAGCGGATCAGGCACGAAATAGCGGCATACCGATCGTTCGTGCGGCATCGGCCGCCGGTCCGGGTGCCCCGGCTGATCGCGGCGGACCCGGACAACTGCACCCTCGTGATCGAGCGGATGCCGGGGCGGGTGGCCGCGCTGCAGCGGCACCCGGCGGAGGCACCGCCCCGCGCGGACATCCGGGCGGCACTGGGTGCGATCTGCCGGCTGAACGCGTGGCGGCCGCCGGCGGGGACGTTCGACGCCCCGCTGGACTACGCGGAGCGGATCTCCCGTTTCCATGAGCTGGGTCTGCTCACGGACCGGGACATGGGCGACCTGCAGAAGCTGGTGCACGGTATCGCGCACTCGGCGGGCCGTCAGGGCATGGGCCAGTTCTGTCACGGGGACGCGTTGCTGTCGAACATCCTGCTCTCCCCGGCCGGTCCAGTGCTGGTGGACTGGGAGCACGCGGGCTGGTACCTGCCGGGTTACGACCTGGCGACGCTGTGGGCGGTCCTCGGTGACGCTCCCGTGGCACGCCGCCAGATCAGTCAGCTCGCGCAGTCCGCCGGTCCCGCGGCGCGCGACGCCTTCCTGGTGAACCTCATGCTCGTACTGACCCGGGAGATCCGTACGTACGAGACAGCCGTGCAGCGTTCGATGCACGACGCGACCCCGGCGGCACCTGGACCGGCCCATCCGGGTGCTGCGCCGTCCGGCGAGGAACAGCGGCTGCTGCTGCGGCGGCTGCACGACGACTGCCAGATGGCCCGTCGGGCCGTTCGAGCGGCGGTCGGCACTCGTTGACGGGGGCGAAGGCCCGCGGTGCGCCTGAACGGCGGCACACCGCGGGCCTTCGTCATGCGGGGGACCGCCGTGCGGCACCGATGTACGGCGAGCGGCGCTTGCCCACCGGCATCCCCTCCGGAGCATCTTCACCCGTTCGCGCCACCGGTCCACTCCACTGACGCCTTGCAGGCCGTCCCACTGCCGCCACGAAAACCTGTTCGCCCCTCGCTGACATGGGAAATCGCCTGCTCCTGGGCATGATTGACGGATCGTCGAAGAGCCGGTACCACTGACCCACGTTCGGCCCGCACGCCCCGCCGCGCTCGACCGTCCCAGGAGGCTGCATTGCGAGGATCCTTCACCGACCCCGAGGCCACCGCCGGGCACAGACGCGCGCGCCGTACCGCGGGCGCCGTCGCCTCGGCGGCGCTGTTGCTGCCGCTGCTCGGCGCGGCACCGTCGAGCGGCACCGCGCAGGCGTCCTCCGCGGGGCTCCAGAGGGCCTTCGCCGGCGCGGCCGCCGAGTACCACGTGCCGCTGAGCGTCCTGCTCGGTGTCTCCTACCTCCAGTCCCGCTGGGACACGCACGCCGGCGCGCCGAGCGTCAGCGGCGGCTACGGCCCCATGCATCTCACCGACGCGCGGACGGCGATCGCGGAGGCACCGCACCACAGCGAGGGCACGGAGGACGCCCGCGGCGACAGCTCGCGCACGGCCCTGCTGCCCACCACCAAGGTGCCGCGGAACTCCCAACTGCCGGACCGGCTCGCGACGTTGACGAAGGCGGCCCGGCTCACCGGCCTGCCCGAGGAGCGGCTGCGCACCGACGCCGCCGCGAACGTGGCGGGCGGGGCCGCGCTCCTGGCCGCCGCGCAGAAGGACCTCGGCGAGCCGCTGAGCGACGACGCGGCCGCCTGGTACGGCGCGGTGGCGCGCTTCTCCGGCGCGGACGACAGCGCGACCGCGGCGAGGTACGCCGATGACGTCTACGGAGTGATCCGCGAGGGCGAGGAGCGCACCACGGACGCCGGTCAGCAGGTCGCGCTCGCCGCCCGGCCCGGACTGAAACCCGACACCGCGCAGCTGCGGCGGGCCGGGCTGCGTACCGTCTCCGCCAAGGACACTCAGTGCCCCAGCACCGTGTCCTGCGAGTGGATCCCGGCCCCGTACGCGGAGTTCGGCGACGGTGACTACGGGAACCACGACCTCGGTGACCGGCCCGCGTCGCAGAGCATCAAGTACATCGTCATCCATGACACGGAGGGCACCTGGGACGGCGTTCTGAAGCTGGTCCAGGACCCGACCTACGTGTCGTGGAACTACACCCTGCGCTCGACCGACGGTCACATCGCCCAGCATGTGAAGGCGAAGGACGTGGCCTGGCACGCGGGCAACTGGTACATCAACGCCAAGTCGATCGGCCTGGAGCACGAGGGATTCCTCGCCGCGCCGGACGCCTGGTACACGGAGGAGATGTACCGGGCCTCGGCGCGGCTGGTGAAGTACCTCGCCGAGAAGTACCGCGTTCCGCTGGACCGGCAGCACATCCTGGGCCACGACAACGTGCCGGGCCCGACCACGTCGACCATCCCCGGCATGCACACGGACCCGGGCCCGTACTGGGACTGGCAGCACTACTTCACCCTGCTCGGCCACCCCTTCCAGCGTGCGACCAGGACAAGGACGAATGGCGGTCTGGTCACCGTGCTGCCGGACTTCGCGGAGAACCAGCCCCGGTACACGGGCTGTGTCACCAGCGGCGAGCCCTGCGCGGCGCACGGCTCCAGCGAGGTGCGGCTCTACTCCCGGCCTGACGAGACCTCGCCCCTGATCAAGGACATCGGGCTGCGTCCCAAGGGCGACGACTCGACGATCGACGTGAACGACGTGGGTTCACGGGTCTCCACCGGACAGCGGTACGCGGTCGCGGACCGTGACGGCGACTGGACGGCGATCTGGTACCTGGGCCAGAAGGCCTGGTTCAAGAACCCGCAGGACCGGCCGACGGCGGTGAACGCCTCGGGTCCGGTCGTGACCCCCAAGGCCGGCGTCACGGAGATCCCCGTGTACGGGCGTGCCTACCCAGAGGCGGCGGCGTACCCCGCGGGCGTGCCCGTCCAGGCCGTCTCGCCGTTGCCGTACAAGATCCTGGCCGGCCAGAAGTACGCGGTCGGTGACAAGGTGCCGGGCGAGTACTTCTACGCGCCGACGTTCGACACGACTCCGCACAGGGTCGTGATCGGCAAGGACATGTACTACGAGATCCAGTTCGGTCACCGGGTGGCGTTCGTACGGGCCGCGGACGTGGACGTGACGCGCTCGCGCGCATAGGTGCCGGGTGCCGGGTGCCGGGCCGCGGACAGCGCCCCGGCACCCGGAAGTCCCCGCTGCACCCAGTCCCGGCGAGCGGCCTGCCAGGCCAGTTGCATTCGGGTGGCCCCGGCGAACGTCATCAGTTGCTGGATGTGACGCTGGACCCTACGTCTGCTCAGGCCCAGTTGCGAAGCGATCGCCTTCTCCGTCACGCCCGCGACGAGCAGGGAGAGCAGCCGTCGGTCCGTGGTGGGGTGGGAGTCGGCGCCGGATGTCCCGTCGGTGCCGCTGACCGTCCCGGTGTCGTCGACGTGAAGAGGGACGGCGTCGTCCCAGTAGCGTCGCCCGTGATCATCCGCACGGTGGCGCTGCCGCCGGGCGCACCTCCCACCGGGGCAGCCGTGGCTGCCGTAGCCGTCGTGGTCGCCGTGGCTGTTGTTGTCGTCGTGGCCGTCCCGGCCGTACTGGACACACCAGCCGCGCCGGCCGCCGATGGCACGCCGCCGGCGGTCAGCGCCAGGCCGGCCGACATCCCGCCGCGAGGCGGAAGCGTCTCCTCTGATCAGCACCTTTCCGTGCATGGTTGTGCGCGCGAGGAGATCTTCGTGCGGGTGCCGCACGGACTCCGCCGCCGGACGCGATGTCACCGTTTCCCGGTGGCGCGGACGGGACATGTCGCAACCGCACCACCCTGGGCATAGCCGGCGCGGCGCTGATGTTCGACTGATCAACAGAGATCGTCACGAACGTTGGAGGAGCCTCGTGCCACTGCCCTCACACCCCTTGCGGAAGCTGGGCTTCTTGACCATCGGGCTGTTCGACGAGGCCGACCCGCGGCGGGGTCACGAGTCGACACTGGAGATCATCGAGCTCGGTGAGCGGCTGGGATTCGACAGCGCGTGGGTGCGACATCGTCATCTCCAGTACGGGATCTCCTCCCCCGTGGCCGTGCTGGCGGCGGCCTCGCAGCGCACCAGCCGGATCGAGCTGGGGACGGCGGTCATCCCGGTGGGCTGGGAGAACCCGCTGCGGCTGGCCGAGGATCTGGCGACGGTCGACATCCTGTCCGGGGGCCGCCTCAACCCGGGCGTCAGCGTCGGGCCGCCCATGCACTACGGCCAGGTCAAGCAGGCCCTCTACCCCGACACCGGCGACGTCGAGGACTTCAGCTACGCCCGCGTGGAACGGCTGCTGGATTTCGTGCGCGGCAAGCCGGCGACCGACTTCAGCGGCGTCGAGGGCTTCGAGGTGTTCTCCGACCTCGTCCAGCCGCACGCCGCGGGTCTGGGCCGGCGCATGTGGTACGGCGGCGGCAGCCTGCGCTCCGCGCGGTGGGCGGGCGAGCACGGGATGAACCTGCTGACCAGCAGTGTCGTCAAGGCGGAGGAGTCCGAGGACTTCGCCGAGATCCAGCGGTCGCACATCCGGACGTTCCGCGCCCACCACCCCGACGGCGACCGTGCCCGGGTCTCCCAGGGCCTCGTCGTCATCCCCACCGACAGCGCCTCATCCGAGCAGCGCGAGAAGTACGAGGAGTACGCCCTGAAGCGCACTCCTCGTACCGCGACCCCGCAGGGCCCGGCCCGGATGATGTTCGCGCCCGATCTCGTCGGCACCTCCGAGGAGATCGCGGAACGGCTGTACGCCCACGCCGCGTTCCGGGAGGTCGACGAGGTCGCGTTCGCGCTGCCGTTCACCTTCGGGCACGAGGACTACGTGCAGATCCTCACCGACATCGCCACCCGGCTCGGGCCGGCGATCGGGTGGCAGCCGGGCGCCTGAACGCGGCGCCGGGGCCTCAGCCCTGCTGGAACAGCTCCGGGGGCAGGGGCTTGAGCAGGGCGTACAGGTCGTCGGTGATGGGACGGTCCCAGGCGGCGATGGTCACCAGGACGTTGTCGCTGCGGTCGAACTGTACGCAGGAGATGCGGGTCTCGGAGAGCTTGAGACGGCGCACGATGAGGAGACCGTCACCCTGCATCACCGGGATGTCCTCGGTCCCGATGACGGTGACCTCCTCGTCGTTCTCCAGCGCCAGCAGCAGCTGGGCCACCTCGAAGGGGATCTCGTCCTCGGCGACCTCGCGGGCCGGGGAGCCCTCGGGCAGATTGCCGATGATCATCGCGGGGCCGCGGCCGCCGAACAGGTCGTAGCGCAGGAAGACACCCTGGCAACTGCCGTCGGGGGCGGGCAGCAGACCCGCGCCGAGATTGCCCGGCCAGTCACCCGGATCCATGGCCAGAACGTCGAAGTCGGGCCCGGCGGGCGTGGCGCTGCGGCGGCGGAGGAAGGACATGCCGCAATGGTACGTGCCCGGGCGCGAACCGGGCCTTGGGGGCGTCGCCCGTGCGTGGTCGCCGGACCGGGTCGCGCATCGCTGCCGGATCCGGTCGCGCATCGTCGCCGGACCCAGTTGTACGTGGTTGCCGGACCGGTCGCGCGTGCTACCGGACCGTTTGTTGGCCCAGCGCCGCCGCCAGTCCCGTACGGTCCGTGCCCACCTTCCGGTAGACCACGGAGAGCAGGCGGACGACGGTCGGTTCGTCGGTTCCCAGCTCTTCGGCGACCTCGGTCGTGGTGCGGCCCCGGGCGGTGAGCGCGGCGGCCGTGCGTTCACGTGCGGTGAGGGTGTCCGTCTCGGTGCTGTGCAGACGGCGTGGGCGCAGCCCGGCGGCGGCCAGTTCGGCGCGGGCCTCGTCACCGAGGCCGTCGGCGCCGCACTGCATGGCCGCGTCCAGTCCTCGGTAGAGGTGTTCGGCGGCTTCCTTGGGAGAGCCCGAGCGGCGCAGTTCGGTGCCCAGGGCGACCAGCGCGCAGGCCAGTTCGTAGGCGGCCGGGGAGCGCTCCAGATGGCTGACGGACTCTTCGAGGAGCTTGACGCGGGTCGAGCCGGAGGAGACGTCGGCGGCGGCCCGCAGCGCCTGTCCGACGGCCGAGGGGGCGCCGAACTGGCGGGCGCGGTGCACCGCTTCGAGTGCCGTGGCGACGGCGCGTTCCGGCGCGTCGTGGCTTTCGGCGCGGGCGAGGTGGAGCTGCCAGGGGCACCAGGAGGGGTTGCGCATGCCGCGCGGGTCCAGGCGGCGCCCGGCCGCTTCGAGCTCGGCGGCGGCGTCCTTGGTGAGTCCGCGGGCGAGCAGCAGTTCGCCGTGCACGGTCTGGACGTCGGGGAAGGTGACGGCGGCCGGGAAGGGCGCGCCGAACGCGTGGTCCTCGGCGATCCGGGCGGCCTCGGTGACGCGGCCGCGGGCGAGCAGGATCTCGATGATGACGCCGACGGCGTACCAGTGGACGGGGGTGCGGGCGCCGACGCGTTCGGCGAGCCTGAGGCCCGCGCGGGCGAAGTCCTCGGCCTCGGCGAGCCGGCCGCGGCGGTAGCGGACGTATCCGAGGAGGGTGTAGCCGAAGGAGAGGTGGGCGCCGTGCCAGCCCTGGGACTCGAAGTCGGCGATCCCGGCGGCGAACAGTTCCTCGGTGCGACCCGGGCGGTCGGCGTACATGAAGGTGAGGGCGACCAGGACGGGCACCTCGAAGCCGCGGTCGGCCTCGGCCCAGCGGATCCCTCCGGCGAGGGCGCGTTCGGCGTGGTGGAGCGCGACATGGGCGGGCTCGCCGCGCAGGGTGGCGTCCCAGGCGCGCAGGCCGATGACATAGCGCTCGGTGAGGTCGCGGCCGGTGAGTCGGTCGGCGAGGCGGGCCAGGCGGCGGGAGCGGGCCGGGGAGTCGGGTTCGTCGGCGCGGAAGGCGTCCCACATGAACTGTTCGGACTGCATGCGCAGCCGCACCCGGGCGTCGCCGGTCACGCGGATCTCACGGGCGAGCGTCTCGGAGGCCTCGGCGAGCCGGTCGCTGTGGGCGAGGACCTGGGAGAGCCGGTAGACGATGTTGTGGCGCAGCTCCGGGGCGGTGATGGGTTCTTCCAGGGCGGCCCGGAGGTGGTTGACGGTGGTCGCCGGTTCGGTGAGCAGGGAGGCGCAGCCCAGTTCGTGGAGGACCGCGGCGCGCTCCTTGGGGGGCGGCGGTTCGCGCAGGGCCCGGGCGAGATAGCGGCGGGCGGCGTCGGGGGCTCCGGCGCGCTGGGTCTCGCGGGCGGCGGCGCGCAGCTGCTGGACGACCCAGTTGTCGCCCTCGGGGTGGGTCTCCATGAGGTGGCGGGCGGCGGCGGAGGGGCCGAGCCCTTCGTCGATGACGCACCAGGCCGCCTGGCCGTGCAGGGCCACGCGGACGCCGCCGGGGATGGCGCGGTAGACGGCGGTGGCGATGAGCGGGTGGACGAACTCCAGGGTGTCGGCGCCGGCGAGGATGCGGGCGCCGCGCAGGGCGTCCGCGGCGTCGGCGGCCTCCTCGGAGCCGAGCCCTGCGACGGCGGCGGCCAGGGTCGGCGGGATCTCGGTGCCGAGGACGGCGCAGGCCCAGGCGAAGCGGACGGTGGAGGTGCCGAGGCGTTCGAGGCGGGCGATCAGCCCGCTGCCCTTGACGGCGGCGGCGAGGTCGCGCAGCAGGTGCGCCCCTTCCTCGGTCGGGACCAGCCCGCGGTCGCGGACCTTCGCGGTCAGCTCCACCGCCTCGAAGGGGTTGCCCGCGGTGACCGCCCAGCACTCGCGGCAGAACACGTCGTCGGCCTGGATGCCGAGGTCCTCGCGGACGAGTCCGGCGACGGCGGCTGCGCTGAGCGGTTCGAGGTCGAGGGGGCGCTGGCCGGCGCGTCCGGGAAGGCTCCTGAACGCCTCGGCGTGGTCGGGGAGTTCGTCGGGCCGGTAGGCGACGGCGAGCAGCAGCGGAAGTTCCTCGACGCGCGGCGCGAAGGCGGCGAGCCAGCTCAGCGACTCGGGGTCGGCCCAGTGCGCGTCGTCGAGGACGAGTACCATCGGGGCCCGCTGCACCGCGAGGTGGGTGAGCACCCAGTCGAGGCCGTCGCGCAGGCCCTGCTGGTCGGGCGGGGCGCCCTCGGACGGGGCGCACAGGCCGAGCGCGGGGCCGACGATCGCGTACCAACTCCCCAGCTGGGCGCGGAGTTCCGCCTCCGCGATCCCGGCGAGCTGCGGTTGCAGGAGCTGGCGGGCGACGTGGAAGGCGACGCCCTGTTCCTGGTCGCCGCCGCGCGCGGACAGGACGGTGCAGCCCTGGGCGGCGGCGCGCCGTCGTACCTCGGCGAGGAGCGTGGTCTTGCCGATTCCGGCACGTCCGGCGAAGGCGAGGAGTGCGCCGCGGGGCCGCTCGGATACTTCGGTCCCGTCCTCGCGCAGGCCGGTGAGTTCGTTCAACGCATCGTCGGCGGCGGCGAGTTCACCCTCCCGTTCAAAGAGTGTCCTTCTGCTGCGTGCACCGCGCTGTCCCATGATCCACCCCCTGGCCACGGTGGTGCGGTCCACGCGGGGAGCGGATGCGTACCGTGACCTCCAGGGACCTCAGCGTACGCTCGTAGCGCCTCGTGGGGAGCCCTTCCGCCGCTACCGGCGCGGGCTTCGGCCGACCGACCGGATTCTTCGGTCAATCCCCCACGGCCTGCGCGGATTTCCTGTGCCGTTCGTGATGGCGGGCGACGCGGGCGCGGTTCCCGCACGAGGGTTTGCACCACTCCTGCCGCGGATGTTCCTTGATGAAGTAGCGCACGCAGCGCGGCGCGTGGCAGGCGTGCAGCCGCGACCGGTCCGGGCTCGCGAGGAAGGCGAGGGCGGCGCGGGCGAGCAGCGCCGGGAGGGGAGCTGCGCCGCCCACGGCTTGTCGGCGTACGACGGGCTCGGCGCCGTCGTCCCAGATGAGGACGGGGACGGTCGGCGCGAGGGCGGCGGCGGTGTTGAGGCGTAGCACGGCCTGCGGTACGGGCGGCAGCCGCGCGGCGTCGGCCGGGCTGGGGTCGCCGGGGCGCACGGCGCGGGCGAACAGGGCGCGTACCGCGGCGCGCAGGTCGCGTACGGCGGCGAGCGCGGCGGCGTCGGCGATGAATGCGTCACCGTTGAAAGCGTCGGCTCCGGGCAGCAGGTCGGCGTGCTCCCGCACCCACGCGGTGAGTCCGCCGGGTTCCGTGAGGTCGTCGGCGACTCCGCCCTGTCCGTCGTGCCGGATGGTGAGGGCGAGGTCCAGGGCCAGCCGGGTGTCCGCGTCGATCGAGTCCGCCATGCCGTTAATGATAGATACAGGCACACCCATTAGCCCCACGGGGCCGCCGTGCCGTTCAGTCGCTCGGAGTCGCCGTGCCGTTCAGTCGCTCGGGGCCGCCGTGCCGATCACGGATCGCCCGCCCCCGGAAGAGAAGCCTCGTCCTGGGACCGGACCCCGGTTGGGGCACCGGCCCCGGGACGGGACCCACGTCGCGTATCGCCTCCTCGTACGGGGCGTCGGCTCGAAGTCTCGACGTCAGGTCGGGTCGGATCGGCTCAGGTCAGGTCGAACTCTCCCTCGCGGGCGCCCGACACGAACGCGCCCCACTCGGCCGGTGTGAAGATCAAGGAAGGGCTCGCGGGACGGCCACTGTTGCGCATCGCGATGAAGCCCTCGACAAAAGCGATCTGGACGTCTCCCCGCCCTCGGCTGCTGGACTGCCATTCGGCGTTGCTGAGGTCCAGCTCAGGCTTGTCCCACCCCGCCAGCGGGTGCTGCTCGATGGTGCTCTCGGCCACGTCCGTGCTCCTCCCGGTTCGTCGTCCGCCGCCAGCCTAGCGATCGGTTCCGGCGGCGGACAGGCCACGTGAGGGGGACGGTTTCAGGAGGCGGGCGGCTCGGCCCCGACCAGCCACATCGAGAAGAACTGGGATCCTCCTCCATAGGCGTGTCCCAGCACCCTGCGAGCCCCTTCCACCTGGTGTTCTCCCGCCTGACCGCGCACCTGAAGTGCCGCTTCCGCGAAGCGGATCATGCCGGAGGCGCCGATCGGATTGGTGGAGAGGACACCGCCCGACATGTTGACGGGCAGGTCCCCGTCAAGCTCGGTCACACCGGATTCGGTGAGTTTCCAGCCCTCGCCCTCCTCGGCGAAACCGAGGTTCTCCAGCCACATGGGCTCGTACCAGGAGAAGGGCACGTACATCTCCACGGCGTCGATGTCACGGCGCGGGTCCGCGATGCCCGCCTGCCGGTACACGTCGGCCGCGCAGTCCTTGCCCGCCTGCGGCGAGACACAGTCCTTGCCCGCGAACAGCGTCGGCTCGCTGCGCATCGCGCCGCCGTGCAGCCACGCGGGCGGCCTCGGCGAGCGGGCCGCCCCCGCCCGGTCGGTGAGGATCATCGCGCAGGCGCCGTCCGAGGACGGGCAGGTCTCCGAGTAGCGGATCGGGTCCCACAGCATGGGCGAGGCCTGCACCTTCTCCAGCGTGATGTCGTGCTCGTGCAGATGGGCGTACGGGTTCTTCAGCGCGTTGCGCCGGTCCTTGTACGCGACCAGCGAGCCGACGGTGTCGGGCGCGCCGGTGCGCCGCATGTACGCCCGTACGTGCGGCGCGAAGAAGCCGCCCGCCCCGGCCAGCAGCGGCTGCTGGAAGGGGATCGGCAGGGACAGGCCCCACATGGCGTTCGACTCGGACTGCTTCTCGTAGGCCAGGGTCAGGACCGTGCCGTGGACGCGGCCCGCGATCAGGTTCGTTGCGACCAGGGCCGTGGATCCGCCGACAGAACCCGCCGTGTGCACCCGCAGCATGGGCTTGCCGACCGCGCCGAGCGCGTCGGCGAGGTACAGCTCCGGCATCATGACGCCCTCGAAGAAGTCGGGCGCCTTGCCGATGACCACGGCGTCGATGTCGGCCCACGTCAACTCGGCGTCGGCGAGCGCCCGCCCGGCGGCCTCGCGGACGAGTCCCGCGAGGGACACGTCCCGTCGCGCCGCCACGTGCTTGGTCTGGCCGACGCCTACGACGGCCACGGGCTCCTTGCTCATCGGGGATCCCCTTCGAGTACGGCGACCAGGTTCTGTTGGAGGCAGGGCCCGGAGGTGGCGTGGGCGAGCGCCCGGTCGGACTCGCCCCGGTGGACGCGCGCGGCGGCCTCACCGATGCGGATGAGCCCGGCGGCCATGATCGGGTTGGCGGCGAGCGCGCCGCCGGACGGGTTGACGCGCACTTGCTCACCGAGCCGCAGCGCCTTGCGCAGGACCACCTCCTGGGAGGTGAACGGCGCGTGCAACTCGGCGGTGTCGACGGGCCGTTCGAAGGCTCCGGCCCGTTCGGCGGCGAGGCGGGTGGACGGCGAGTCCGTCAGGTCGCGCACGCCGAGGCCGTGCGCCTCGATGCGGTGGTCGATGCCCCGGATCCAGGCGGGCCGCTCGCACAGCTCGCGGGCCTGTTCCCCCGCCGCGAGGATCACGGCGGCGGCACCGTCGCCGACGGGCGGGCAGTCGCCGACGCGCAGGGGCCGTACGAGGTACTCGCCCTGGGCCACCGAACCCCGCAGCTGGGCATGGGAGTTGGTGGCGGCCGAAGCGCGGCTGCGGGACGCCACCCCCGCCAGCGCGGGCTCGTCGGTCTCGCCGGCGTCGATGAGCGCCTGCGCCTGGAGGGCCGCGAGGGCGACGGAGTCGGGCCACAGGGGCGCGACGTAGTACGGGTCGAGCTGCCGGGTCAGAACGTCCCGTACGGATCCGGGTGACGACTTCCCGTACCCGTACACCAGCGCGGTGTCGGCGTCGCCGGTGAGCAGTTTCGTCCACGCCTCGTACAGCGCCCAGGCCCCGTCCATCTCCACGTGCGACTCGGAGATCGGCGGCCAGGCGCCCACCCCGTCGAGGGCCATGGTGAAGGAGAAGGCGCGGCCCGCGAGGTAGTCGCTCGAACCGGAGCAGGTGAAACCGATGTCGCTGGTCTTCAGCCCGGTCTGGTCGAGGACGGCGTGCAGGACCGGGGTGAGCATCTCCACCTCGGAGAGCTCGTCGGTGCTGCGCAGATGGTCGCTCTGCGCGAAGGCGACGACGGCGATGTCCCTGATCGGCGGCATCTACAACAGCTCCTTGTACGTGTCGTACTCGGCGTCCGGTTCGCCGGTGGGCCGGTAGTGGTCGGGATAGCGGCCGCCCTCCGTCCACACCGGCTCCACCCGCAGCCCCATGCGCACCTGGTCGTAGGGGATGCCGCCGATCCGGCCGTGCAGCGCGAGGTCGGCGCCGTCGAGGGCGATGTGCGCGTAGACGTACGGCACTTCGATGTCGAGGTTCCTGGCCTTGATGTTGACGATGCAGTACGTGGTCACGGTGCCGCGCGGGCCCACCTCCACCTGCTCCGAGGTGACGACACCGCAGGTGGGGCACGCGCCCCTCGGCGGGACGTACACCTTGCGGCAGGACGGGCAGCGCTCGCCCACGGTGCGCCGCGAGGAGAGGCTGTTGATGTAGGCGGACTGGGCGCGGCCGGGCGAGTAGACGTAGTCGAGGCGCGCGGGAGCGACGATGCCGGTGACCATGTCCTCGAACCGCCCGTCGTGGCCCGCGATCTCTGGGCGGTCTCCGTCGTACGGCTCGAAGCAGGCGATGTCGGTGATGGCGCCGGTGCGCCGCGCCGTCCAGCGGACTCGCACGCGCATACCGGTGCGTACGGCCTCGGGACCCGGTGCGTCCAGGGCGTGCAGGAGGGCGGTGTCGGCGCCGTCGAGCCGGACCAGGACCCAGGCGAAGGGGGTGTCGAGGGGTTGGCCCCGACGGGGTTCGTGGTTCCAGGCCCAGGTGGTGACGGTGCCGGTGGGGGCGACCTCGACGAGCTCGCCCAGGTCCTCCGCGGTGACGGGGTCGTACTCGACGGGCGGGACGAGCGTCCGGCCGTCGGCGGTCTTCACACCGAGGACGACACGTTCACGCAGCCCGGTGAGAAACGCGCTCTGGACGGGACCGAGCGAACGGGTGAAGGGGAACTCGACGACGAGGGGGGCTTTGAGGACTTCGGGCATCCCGGTTGTCTCCTTAGGGGAGGGGGATCGTGCGCGTCACGACTCCGTCGGGGGGAGGGGGAGGATCGAGCACGTGGTGACTGCGTCGGGCGGAAGGAGAGGGCCGAGCACGCCCCGAAGGCAGAACCCGGGCCCTCGGGTCTCGCCCTGCCGGCCGCGGAAGGCCGCTGTCACGCCCGTCCCTGCCCCGCGCGCCGTTACGCCCCCGGACGTCACGCGCGCCGATAGACGGGTGGGCGTTTCTCGGTGAAGGCTCGGGAGCCTTCCTTCGCGTCGGCGGTGTCGAAGACCGGCCAGCCGCGGGTCAGCTCGGCCGCGAGGCCCTCCGTCTCCGTCATCTCGGCGGTCTCGTACACGGACGCCTTGACCGCCTCGACGGCCAGCGGACCGCAGGCGTTGATCTGGTCGGCGATCTCGAGGGCCTTCTGGCGCGCCGTCCCGTCGGGCACGACATGTCCGACCAGGCCGATCCCGGCGGCCTCCCGGGCCGAGTACGGACGCCCCGTCAGGAGCATCTCCAGGGCGTGCGTGCGTGGGATCTGGCGTTGCAGACGGACCGTGGAGCCGCCGATCGGGAACAGCCCGCGCCTGACCTCGAAGAGCCCGAAGGTCGCCGACTCGCCCGCGACCCGGATGTCGGTGCCCTGGAGGATCTCGGTACCGCCCGCGACACAGTGCCCCTCGACGGCGGCGATCACCGGTTTGCGGGGCCGGTGGTGACGCAGCATCGCCTTCCAGTGCAGATCGGGGTCGGCCTTCAGCCGGTCCCGGTACCGCTGCCCCTCCATGCCCCGCCCCGCCAGCGCCTTGAGGTCCATGCCGGCGCAGAAGGCGTCCCCCGCACCGGTGAGCACGATCGAGCGGATCGCGTCGTCCTCGTCGGCCTCGATCCAGCCGTCGTACAGACCGACGAGCATCGGCAGCGAGAGCGCGTTCTTGGCCTCGGGCCTGTTGAGCGTGAGCACCAGTGTGGCGCCTTCGCGCTGCACGGTGAGGTGTTCCGTACCACCCATTGCCGTCCTCCCGTCAGACAGGCTCTCTGGAACGAGAACAGGTTGCAGTAGGCGTGGGACCAGTACAAGGGTTTTCTGACAGGCAGTCAGATTTCTTCTGCGCGGGCCCTTCCCTGTTGTGGCGGGCTTTGCTCTGATGGCCGTCGAGCCCAGGGCCTGTCGTTTGGATCAGGCCGTTCCAGGAGACGGGGCTTGGTCAGACCCCGCGGCCCAGGCCTGATCCAAACGACAGGCCCTGGGGGCGGGCCCGGACGCGCGACGTCAGGAGGAGCGGTGGAGTACAACCTTGCCGACCTGTTCGAGTCGGTCGTCGACGTGGTTCCGGGCCGCGAGGCGCTCGTGTACGTCGACCATCCGGGCACGGGCGCGGAGCGCCGTCTGACGTACGCGCAACTCGACTCGGCGGCGAATCGCATCGCCCATCACCTGATCGACAGCGGCATCCGCCCCGGCGAGCACCTCGGACTGCACCTCTACAACGGCGTCGAGTACGTGCAGACCGTGCTGGGCTGCCTGAAGGCACGGATCGTGCCGGTCAACGTCAACTACCGCTACGTAGAAGAGGAGTTGGTCTACCTCTACCGGGACGCGGATCTGGTGGCGCTGGTCTTCGACACGGAGTTCACCGACCGGGTGGCGGCGGCACTGCCGCGGGCCTCTGCGCTGCGGCATGTCCTGCGGGTGGGGAGCGCGGCGACCGACGGAGCCTCCTTGGCCGCCCTGGACTTCGCCGAGGCCGAGGCCGCCGGCTCCCCCGAACGGGGCTTCCCGCCACGCTCGGCCGACGACCAGTTCATCATCTACACCGGCGGCACCACCGGCATGCCCAAGGGTGTCATGTGGCGTCAGGAGGACCTGTTCTTCTCCGGGTTGGGCGGCGGAGCCCCGACGGGCGAGCCGGTCAAGAAGCCGGAGGAGCTCGCTGAGCGGGTGGCGGCCGGCAGTGAGGGGATCACCTTCTTCCCCACTCCCCCGCTGATGCACGGCACCTCGACACTGACGGCGTTCATCGGGTTCAACTTCGGCCAACGGGTCGTGATCCACCGCAAGTTCGTGCCCGAGGAGGTCCTGCGGACGGTGCAGAAGGAGAAGGTCACCAGCATGTCGCTGGTCGGCGACGCGATGCTGCGCCCGCTGATCGACGCGCTGCGGGGACCGATGAAGGGCACGGACTGCTCCTCGATGTTCAGCGTGTCCTCGTCGGGCGCGATCATGTCGGAGACGGTGCGTGAGCAGTTCCAGTCACTGGTCCCGAACGTGATGCTGCTCAACAACTACGGCTCCTCGGAGTCCGGCTTCAACGGCACCGCGACCGCGGACTCGGGAGCCGGCAAGGGCTTCCGGCTACGGGTCAACTCCCGCACTCAGGTGGTGGATCCGGCCACGTACGAGCCGGTCGCCGTCGGCGAGCCCGGCCGGGTCGCACAGCGCGGCCATGTGCCTCTCGGCTACTACAACGACCCGAAGAAAACCGCCGAGACCTTCTTCCAGAAGGGCGGCGAGCGGTGGGTTCTGCTCGGTGACATGGCGACGGTCGACGAGGAGGGCATCGTCACCGTCCTCGGCCGCGGCTCCCAGTGCATCAACACCGGTGGCGAGAAGGTCTATCCGGAGGAGGTCGAGCAGGCCCTGAAGTCCCATCCGGACGTGTACGACGCGCTGGTCGCCGGGGTGCCGGACGAGAAGTGGGGCAACCACGTGGCGGCGGTCGTCCAGCTCCGCGAGGGCGCGGGCAGGCCCTCTCTGGACGACATCCAGACCCACTGCCGGGGCCACCTGGCCGGCTACAAGGTCCCCCGCCAGCTCGTCATCACCGACACCATCCAGCGCTCGCCCAGCGGCAAGGCGGACTACCGCTGGGCGCGCTCGGTGGCGACGGAGGCGGCCCGCTGACGCATACGGCGCGACCGCCGCCGTCGGGAAACCAGCGGCGGCCACCGCGAACGACAGCCGCGGCCCCGGCACCAAGTGGCCCGCGATCGACGTGCGGACGCGCTCGAAGCGGAGCGGGGCGAGGAACGGCGGTCCGTGGAAGCCCGGGCCGCGGAGAGCGCCCACGCCGAGCCCGTCCCGGGGCGAACGGTGACGGTCGAACGCGACGGTCGTCGGCCGTTTTTGCCAGGGGCGCTCTACCCCTGGGCGGTTTCGGCCCGTGCGTCCGCGAAGCGGTCCCTCAGCTCGCGTTTGAGAATCTTTCCGCTGGCGTTGCGTGGCAGTTCGTCCACGAAGACGACCTGTTTGGGCGCCTTGAAGGCGGCGAGCTTCTCGCGTGCGTGGGCGAGGAGTTCGGCCTCGGTGACCTCGGTGCGGGCGACGACGACCGCCGTGACCGCCTCGATCCACCGCTCGTCGGGGAGCCCGACCACGGCCACCTCGGCGACGGCGTCGTGGGTGTAGAGCGCGTCCTCGACCTGCCGTGAGGCGACCAGCACGCCACCGGAGTTGATGACGTCCTTCACCCGGTCGACGACGGTGAAGTAGCCCTCCTCGTCGCACACGGCGAGGTCCCCTGAGTGGAACCAGCCGTCGCGGAAGGCCTCCGCGGTCTCCTCCGGCTTGTCCCAGTAGCCCTCGCACAACTGCGGTGAACGGTAGACGATCTCGCCCCGCTCCCCGTCGGGCACGTCCTTGCCGGACTCGTCGACGACCCGCGCCTCGACGAACAGCACCGGCCGCCCGCAGGAGTCCATCCGCCCCTTGTGCTCGTGGGGTCCGAGGACCATGGCCAGCGGTCCGATCTCGCTCTGGCCGAAGCAGTTGTAGAACGCCAGCTTCGGCAGGCGTTCCCGCAGCCGTTCCAGAACCGGCACCGGCATGATCGACGCCCCGTAGTACGCCTTGCGCAGTCCGCTCAGGTCACGGGTGGCGAAGTCGGGGCGGTTGGAGAGTCCGATCCAGACGGTGGGCGGCGCGAACAGGCTGTCCGCCTGTCCGGCCTCGACCAGGTCGAGGATCCGCTCGGCGTCGGGCGCGTCGAGGATGACGTTCACGGCGCCGACCGCGAGATAGGGCAGCAGGAACACGTGCATCTGCGCCGAGTGATAGAGAGGCAGCGCGTGCACGGGCAGATCGCCGGCCTGCAGATCGAGGGCGGTGATCGCGCTGAGGTATTCGTGCACCAGCGCACGGTGGGTCAGCATGGCGCCCTTGGGCTGCGCGGTGGTGCCGGAGGTGTAGAGGAGTTGCGTCAGGTCCTCGCCGCGGGGCTCCGGTCCGTCGTACGGCGTGGTCGTGTCGAGGCGCGCGAGCAGCGAGTCGTCGCTGTCGCGCAGGGCCAGCACGCGGGTTCCCTCGGGGAGGTTCCCGGCCAGGTCCGGGTCGGCCAGGACCAGTCCGCAGCCGGCCTGTCCGACGATGTACGCGAGGTCGTCACCGGTCAGGTTCTGGTTGACCGGCACGTGCACCAGCCCGCCGCGCGCACACGCGAGGAAGCCGATCAGGTACGCGTCCGAGTTGTGGCCGTAGGCACCGACACGGTCGCCCGGTGCCAGTCCCGAGGAGCGCAGCACCTGGGCCGCGCGGGAGACGGCCTCGTCGAGTTCGGCGTAGGTCCAGGACCGGTCGCGGTAGTGGACCGCGACGCGTTCGGGGGTCCGCCGGGCGCTGCGCCGCAGCACCCCGTCGACCGTGACGCTCCGTCCCGCCGCCACCGTGGGGTTCTGACCCGCCGTCATGACCTGCTCCTTCGTCCGGCTGCTCTGCCGTGATCCTCGTTCCGGCCCGCGAGCGGGGTCAAGCGTCCCGCGTCCTTGGCGCGAAGAGGATCAACCCCGCCGTGGAACGTACTGACACCAGGTCACACGTCTGTGGCTGTTGTTACGCTCAACCGCCCCTTCCCTCAATGATGTCGGGAGGCACGATGCGCATCCGCCCCGGACGGTTCGCCGCCCTGGCCGTCGCCCTGCTCACCGCCTCGGCCGCGCTGCCCGCGACCGCCGCGAACGGCCAGGAGCGTCAGCACTCTCCGTCCCACCCGTCCTCCGGCGGTCTGTCCGCCGTGATCCGCTACACCGAGTACGGCATTCCGCACATCCTTGCGAAGAACTACGCGGACCTCGGCTTCGGCACCGGCTGGGCCCAGGCCGCCGACCAGGTGTGCACCCTCGCCGACGGGTTCGTGACCTTGCGCGGCGAACGCTCCCGCTTCTTCGGCCCCGATGCGGCCCCGGACGGTTCGCTGTCCTCGGCGGCCGAGAACCTCTCCAGCGACCTCTACTTCCGCGGCGTGCGGGCGACGGGCACCGTGGAGAAACTGCTCGCGGAGCCCGCGCCACGGGGTCCGAGCCGCGATTCCAAGGATCTGATGCGGGGCTGGGCGGCCGGCTACAACGCCTGGCTCGCCCAGAACCGGATCACCGATCCGGCCTGCCGGGGCGCCTCCTGGGTCCGGCCCGTGACCGCGGTGGACGTGGCCGCGCGTACCTTCGCGCTGGCGGTGCTCGGCGGTCAGGGCCGCGCGGTCGACGGCATCACGGCCGCGCGGCCGCCCGCGACGACCGCCGCGCGTACGGCCGTCGGCATACCCGACGCACAGAGTGCCGCGCGCGCCGCCCGAAAGCTCCTCGACACCGCCGACATGGGGTCCAACGCGGTCGCCTTCAGCGGTGCCACGACGGCCAACGGCCGCGGGCTGCTGCTCGGCAATCCGCACTACCCGTGGCAGGGCGGCCGTCGTTTCTGGCAGTCGCAGCAGACGATCCCCGGCGAGCTGAACGTCGCGGGCGGCGCGCTGCTCGGCTCCACCACGGTCTCCATCGGGCACAACGCGCGGATGGCCTGGAGCCATACCGTCGCCACCGGCGTCACGTTCAGCCTCCACCAGCTGACGCTGGATCCGGCCGACCCGACGACGTACCTGGTGGACGGGAAGCCGGAGCGGATGACGAGGCGGACCGTCACCGTCGAGGCGCGGGGCGGGCCGGCCGTCACCCGCACCCAGTGGTGGACCCGCTACGGCCCGGTCGTCACCTCGCTCGGCGCCGGACTCCCGCTGCCCTGGACGTCCACGACGGCGTACGCCCTCAACGACCCCAACGCCGGGAACCTGCGCGCGCCCGACACCGCCCTCGGCTTCAGCCGGGCCCGCAGCACGGCCGACGTCCTCACGACGCTCAGACGCACACAGGGGCTGCCCTGGATCAACACGGTCGCCGCCGACTCGGACGGGCACTCGCTGTTCACGCAGTCGCAGGTGCTTCCGCGTATCACCGACGAGTTGGCCCAGCGCTGCTCGACGGCGCTCGGCAAGGCCCTCTATCCGTCGTCCGGCGTCGCGGTCCTCGACGGCTCCCGCGGCGACTGCACGCTGGGCAGCGACCCCGACGCCGTACAGCCCGGGATCTTCGGGCCCGCGAAGATGCCGGTCCTCAAGGACGCGCCGTACGCGGAGAACTCCAACGACAGCGCCTGGCTGGCCAACACGGACCGGCCGCTCACCGGGTACGAACGGGTCTTCGGGCCGATCGGCTCGCCGCTGTCGGCCCGCGCGCGCGGCGCGAAGGCGGCCGTGTCCGCGATGGCCGCCCAGGGGGAGCTGACCGTACGGGACCTGCAGGCGCAGCAGTTCGCGAACCGGGCGACCTCGGGTGACCTCATCGCCGACGACACGGCCCGCGCCTGTGCCGCGCTCCCCGGTGGGACGGCGACGGGCAGCGACGGCAGGGCCGTCGACGTGAGCGAGGCGTGCGGTGTGCTGAGGGCGTGGGACCACTCCATGAAGACCGGCAGCCGGGGCGCGCTGCTCTTCGACCGGTTCTGGCGGCGGCTGACCGCCGTGACCGCGCCCGCGCAGCTCTGGAAGGTGCCGTTCTCGGCGGCGGACCCCGTGCACACGCCGAACACGCTCAACACGCAAGCGCCCGGCGTGGCCACGGCCCTCGCCGACGCGGTGAGCGAGCTGCGGGCGGCGGGCATCGCGTTGGACGCGACGCTCGGCTCGCACCAGGTCGTCGTCCGGGGCGGTCAGCGCATCCCCGTGCCGGGCGGCACGGAGTCGCTCGGCGTGTGGAACAAGGTCGAACCGGTGTGGGACGCGGCGGCCGGCGGCTACACCGAGGTCACCACGGGGTCCTCGTACATCCAGGCCGTCGGGTGGGACGGCGGCCGCTGTCCGGTCGCCCGTACGCTGCTGACCTACTCCCAGTCGTCGAACCCGAACTCGCCGCACTTCAGCGACCAGACGCGGCTGTTCTCCGAGGGGAAGTGGGTCACCTCCCGGTTCTGCGAGAAGGACATCCTGTCCTCGCCCGGGCTGTGGGTGATCCGCGTGGGTGAGCACCGCTGACGGCTGCGGGGTGGGGGGGGGGGGGGGCGGGGCCGCCCCCCCCCCCCCCCCCCCCCCCCCCCCCGGCCCCCCCCCCCCCCCCCCCCCCCCCCCACCCCCCCCCCCCCCCCCCCCCCGCCCCCCCCCGCACCCCCCCCCCCCCCCCGGGGCCCCGAGGCTGTGACACATGCG
>NZ_JBIVXA010000016.1:0-224019 GCF_044768965.1 Streptomyces sp. NPDC090798 | reverse complement strand
CTCGTCGGAGCCCGCCGTGCTTTCAGGCATGTTGAGAAGCGCGTAGGCCCGGGCCGGGGGGGGGGGGGCGCCCCCCCCCCCCCCCCCCCCCCCCCCCCCCCCCCCCCCCCCCCCCCGGGCTCACTTCAGCGCGCTGCCGGCCCGCCACTGGGCCCAGTCCGCGTTCCAGTCGCCGTAGCCGTTGCCCACGGCCACCGTGTCCTTGGAGCCGACGACGGTGACGACGTCGCCGGGGATGACCTCGTCGTAGAACTTTTTCGCGGTGCCGTCCGTCGCGAGTCCGACGCACCCGTGGGTGACGTTCTGGTGCCCGGCGTACGTATTGGCCTTCGGGTTCTGGTGGAGGTAGGTCCCGGAGGTGGTGAGGTGGACGGCGTAGTAGTAATAGTCCGCGTAGGCGTCGCCGTAGCCGACGGTCTGCGAGTTCATGAAGACCTTGGTCGCCTTGTCGGAGACGACCATCGTGCCGTTCCAGGTGTCCATGCCCGGGGCGCCCGCGGTGACCGGGACGGTCCGCGTCCGCCCGTCCTCGACGACCGTCATCATGTGCGTGCGCACGTCGACCGTGGCGACGAGCGAACGGCCCACGGTGAAGTGCCGGGTGATGCCCGAGCCCGCCCGGACGGTGACCTTGGTCCCCGGGCTCCAGTACGCGCGGGGCCGGAAGTCCACCCGCTGCCCTTCCACCAGATTGCGGTCCTTCACCCAGCTCCAGGAGCCCTCGACATCGGCGTCGACCTTCAACTGCCGTTCCGCCTCGGCCCGTTCACCGGCCGGTATCGCGTGGTCGAAGGTGACGGATATCGGCATGCCGACGCCCACGGTCTGACCGTCGGCGATGTTGATGTGCGCGCCGGTCAGCTTCGCGAGGGGTTCGGCCTTGACGGGCTGGGTGGTCGGCTTCTGACCGGCCGCCGTGTTCGGCTGCGCCGCCGTGTCCACCTCGGTGCCCGCGCTCCCCGTCGCCGCCCCCTTCGAGCAGCCCGCGAGCGCGAGCACGCACAAGGCGGCCACCGTCCAACCGGCCGCTGTACGACGGCTCCTGGCTCTCCTGGTCATCCTGCTCCCCCTGCGGTGTGTTTCGATGTGCGGCGTACGGGACCTGTACGCATGGCACGGACCGCCGGGTTGCACGGGGCGGCGGAAATTCCGAAGTCTCCGGCGGGGGCACGACCGGGGAAGAGACGGGGGGCATGACCGAGGAAGAGTTCGACGCGTTCTACGCCGCCGCGTTCCCCCGGCTGACCGGTCAGCTGTACGCGTTCACCGGGGACCACGGCGAGGCGCAGGACGTCGTCCAGGAGGCGTTCGTCCGCGCCTGGGACCGGCGGCGGGATTTCCTCGCCGAAGGGGCGCCGGAGGCGTGGATACGGACCGTGGCGATGCGGCTCGCGGTGAGCCGCTGGCGCCGCGCGCGCCGCTGGCTGGAGCTTGTCCGCCGCACCCCGCCGCCCGAGCACACGCCGGGCCCCGACCCCGAGCGCACCGCGCTGGTCGCCGCGTTGCGCACGCTGCCCGAGGCGCAGCGGATGGCGCTGGTCCTGCACCATCTGTGCGACCTCAGTGTCGAGCAGGTAGCCTCCGAAACCGGTGCCCCGGTGGGCACGGTCAAGGCCCGGCTGTCCCGCGGCCGGGCGGCGCTGGCGCGGACGCTGGCGTCGGCGGACGAGTGGGAGACCGCCGACAGGGGCAGGAAGAGCGCGGACAGGGGGAAGCCGTCCGCGGGCTCAGTGGGTTCTGCGGGCTCCCCGGACTCGCAGGGCTTCGCGCGCTCGCTGAATCCGACGGACGAGGGGAAGAGGGAGGACGACCGTGTCCGATGAACTCGCCTCCGGCCTGCGTGAGTTGGCCCAGGACGCCGAGATTCCTCCGTCGGTGTCCGGTGCCGAGATCCGGCTGCGGGCCGTACGCCGCAGGCGCCGCCGCCGGACGGCCGTGACCGTCGCCGGTGCCTGCGCCGCCGCGAGTCTGGCCCTGGTCGTGGCCCTGAACCTGACCGGCGGCGACCGCGAGGACCGCCCCTCCCCGGCCGCGAGCCCCACCGCCCCGCCCAGCACCCCCTCCCCGGCCGCGCCCGACGCCACCGTCGACCTCACGCGGCGCGTGCTGACGGTCGCGGGCCGCGAGCTGCCGATCTCCTCCGGTTCCGCCCGGTACCCCACGGCCACGGGACGGATGACGGTCGTCACGAAGGACAACGTCAAGACACTGACCATGTACACGGGGAAGTACATGGAGAAAGTGGCCTGGGTGATCGGTCTGCGTGCCGCCGACGGGACGACGAATTTCGTCGGAACCCTCGTGGGCGACGAGAAGGCCCCCGGGAACTACGACGTCACGACCGGCTGGATCGGCCTGCGCCGCGACGACGCGGAGTGGCTGTACAAGGAGTTGGCGCCGGGCGCGGTGATCGAGATCGGGGGCGCGACCACCCCGACCCCGGCGGTGGACCTGTTGCCGTCGGCGACCGAGGGCAAGGCCCTGCCGGGCGGCACCGGCGGCGTGGCGACCTATCCCGGTCGGACCGCCACCACGCCCGTGCCCACCGCGCCGTCCGTGGTGGCGGTACCCGCCGGGTAGGCGCCGTCGTTACGCGCTCCCTCAACCACCTGGGCCAGGCGGAGGCCGACCCGGAGCTGACCACCACCGCGAGACTTCCAGGGCCGCGGGTCTTAGGGGCGCGGGGAACTGCGCGATCAGGCCCCACGGGCCCGCGGGCAGGGCACTTCGGTTGGCGGGGGGTTGGGGGCGGAGCCCCCGCTTGGGGGGCGCGGGGACTGCGCGATCAGGCCCCACGGGCCCGCGGGCAGGGCATTTCGGGTGGTGGGGGGTTGGGGGCGGAGCCCCCGCTTGGGGGGCGCGGGGACTGCGCGATCAGGCCCCACGGGCCCGCGGGCAAGGCACTTCGGTTGGGCGGGCGATCGGGGCGGAGCCCTGTCCTGGTGTCGGACCCCGGGCTCAGCCCTCCTGGGCGGTGTCGGTGGCGTCGGCGGTGTCGATGGTGTCGGCGGCGGTGTTGCCGTCGCTGGTGTCGTCGGCTTCGTCGGTGTCGGCGGGACTTTCGGCGCGGGGTTCGGCGGGTGTGTCGGCGCGGGGGACGGCGGGCGTGTCGGCGCGGGGAACGGCGGGCGTGTCAGCGCGGGGGACGGTCGGCGCGCTGGTGAGGGGGGTGGCCGGCGCGGTGGTGGTGGGCCGGCCCGCCAGGACGTCCTGAAGCCGCTGCGTACCGACTTGGACCGCCTGCTGGGTGGAGTCCTGCGCCGCCCCGCCGAGCCCGCCGTTGGTGAGGGAGACCGCCCGGTCCCCGACCCGCACGGCGGCGAAGTCCAGCGTCAGCATCGGCGCCGCGCCGGAACCGTCACCACTGTCGCCGGACGACGCACCGCTCATCGTCAGCCGCAGCCCCTCCCGCGCGTCGCCCACCCCGGGCAACACCGCCGGCACGACCGTCACGTTGAGCCGCCCACCCCGCACGTCCGTGGATGTGAACTGCGCGCACTTCGCGGGCAGCGTCCGCAACCAGGCCAGCTTGGCGTCCACCTCCGAGGAAGCGGCGTACGCGGCGACCTGGTAGCGCAGTTGCGCCGCGTTGCCGCTCTCGTCGAGGCCCACGACGGCCCGGGCTCCCGTCGGCTCGCCCAGCAGATCCTCGGCGTACAGACCGTCGAGCAGCCGCTGACAGTCCGGCGCGTCCGTCCGGGTCTTGAGGAGCCCGTCCCGCCAGGTCGCCCCGCCCTGCGTCGCGGACCAGCGACCGCCCAGCTCGCCCTGGGTGATCAGCGCGGCCGAGGCCTGGGCGTCGGTGAGGGAGGGGGTGGCGGAGCCGGCGGGCGGCACGATGGCCGGCGCGTCCGCGGGCCTCACGACGCCGTGCAACGAGCACGCGGACGCCGACACCAGGACGCCCGCGGCCAAGGCGCGGGCGAGGAGACGGTACGGACCGGTAGGACCGTTCGGAACCTGCATGGCGGAGGCCTCCTGGGAGCGGACGCGCGAGTGTCCCTCCCACGCCACCACCGGGCCCGGCGACCCACCAGCCGTACCGGGCCGTCCGGGTGAGCGGCCCGGCCGGTCACCCCGCCACTGCCCACAGGACCGCCCCGGCGAGGGTCTGCGGGCACATATCTGTCATCGCCGTGGTAGAAAATGGGCCGCCGTCCGGGGGGTTTTTTTATTCCCCAGCGTGGGGTGAGATAGTGCGCCGCCCTTCGGGAGCTGCACGTGCTAGTGTCGATATCAGTTGCAGTTGTGGTTCCCAAAGTCTTGGAGCGCACTTTCCGGTCCGTACCGGTCGGTCGCTTCTGAATTATCCGGAGTTTTTCCGGATGGGGCAATCATTGCGGCGACGCGGACCCGCACAGTGTGGGTCCTCGAGCTTTGCCCCGAAGGAGATTTGACATGGCTACTGGCACCGTGAAGTGGTTCAACGCGGAAAAGGGCTTCGGCTTCATCGAGCAGGACGGCGGCGGCGCCGACGTCTTCGCCCACTACTCGAACATCGCCACCCAGGGCTTCCGTGAGCTCCAGGAAGGCCAGAAGGTGACCTTCGACGTCACGCAGGGCCAGAAGGGCCCGCAGGCGGAGAACATCGTCCCCGCCTAGTCCGGGACCTGCTGACGCCTGACTTCTGAGTCGGCCGACGCTTACAGGTGGCCGGGACCTGCACCATGAGGTGCGGGCCCCGGCCACCTGCTTTTTTTCTTCCGTCCGGGTCGGCACCGGTTCAGCCCGGCCGTTCCCGGTCGTTCCGGATTGAATTTCCGGCGAATTTTCTGGCCGTTGTGCCCACTTTCCGGTCTGCCGTGCCCACCTTCCGGCGCCGTGAAACTTCATCCCGCGGAGACACCATGCGTTGTGTGATCGCCCGTTTCCCCTTCGACCTCATCAAGAGTGAGGTCGAGCACTCGATGGCGGGCCGCGAGCCCGAACCCGTCACGAGCGCGTCCGTGGTCATCGGCCCGCACACCTACCCCGTCAAGCAGGTCGGGGAGGTCATCACCAAGCAGGACCGCCGCGACTTCACCGAGGTCGAGGTCGCCCGCGCCCTCACCCGTCTGGGCTTCGTCTGCCGCCCGACCGTCACCCCGGCCCGCTCCGCCGTCCCCAGCTGGGCCGAGACCGCGTAACACCCGTTCGGCCCAGCATCCCCCGCCCATTTTCCGGACCGGCCGGACCGGCGCAGTCGGAGAAGGTCTCCTCAGCCCTTCGGCGAAGGTCTCCTCACCCCTTCGTCCACGGAGCGCCGGGGACGTCCGTCCGCACCCTCGTCGCCACGAAGTCCACCGTCGCGTAGTGGCCCGGCGACATCCGGTCCGTGACGCGGCGGAGGTTGCCGTCGGTGTCGATCCAGTAGGTGAGAGCGGAGTCGTCGGCCGGGCTCGCGGAAGCGCTCGGGCCGGGGCGCGGGCTGGAGAAGACACCGTAACGGTGGCCGTCCAGGCGTTCGTCGCGCAGCCACAACGGGCCCGAACGGGCGAGGAGTTCCGCGTTGTCGGGCCGGTCCGCGGCCACGGACAGCACCAGGCGCAGGGCTCGGTCCAGGGGCGCCGAGGAGTAGGGGCGGCGGGTCCACTCCTCGCGCTTGAGAGTGCCGGCCCTGCGGACGGCCCCCGCGGCGGTCGTCACGATGTCCGGGGCGGGGGGCCTGGCTGTCGTTCGGCCGGGCTCGGCGCCGGGCGCGGCAGTCGGCGGCCGGGCCACGGCGAGGCCCTCCAGATCCCAGGCGAGCAGGCCCTGCACGGTCCGGGTGTCGTCGACGATCTCGTACGCGCCCACGGCCCGGTGCACATGGTGGTCGACCACCGCACGCACCGTGATCGTCCCGCCCCCCGTCTCCGCCGCGGGCAGCCGGACCGTCACCTCCGCAGGACTCTCCTCGTACGCGCGGAACCGGGCCAGTGCGATGCGCAGGGCCTCGTCCCCCGAGACCGGGTGCGGGGACGTGTCTTCGTTGCCGGGGAGCAGGAGCAGGAGGGCGGTCAGGGCGCCCGCCAGCGCCGTCGTGGCCGTGATCGCCGTCACCCAGATCTTCTTGCGCGGCCCGTGCGGCCCGTGCGGCCCGTGCGGCTGGCACGGCGGTTGCGGCACGTGGAGCTCGTGAGGCTCGTCAGAAGAGAAGCGCATGCTTGTCTCTACCTGCGAGCGGGCTCTCCACCGGTCGACTCCGCTGGATGGTCCGCCCCGGGTCACTCTCCCGGGTGAGGCGGGCGGGCTACACCGCCAGGATCGCCCGGACCGTCTTGCCGCCGATGCCCGTGTTGACGACTTCCAGGCGGTGGGCGAGCTGCTGGACCATCGCGAGGCCGCGGCCGCTTTCGGCGTCGGTGTCCACCAGGCCGACCCGGGGGCGGCCCGGGCTGTCGTCGTGGACCTCGACGGTCACCTCGCCGCCGTGTCCCAGCTGGAGCCGCAGCCGGCAGCCGGTACGGCCGTGCCGGACGGCGTTGGCGACGAGCTCTGAAGCGATGAGCGTGGCGTCGTCGACCTGGTCGGCGGTCGGCGCCGCCGTCCGCGGACGCGGGCGGGTCAGGAACGCCGAGGTCAACTTGCGGGCCCTGCCTGCCGAAACGGCCGCGCGCGGCAGTGTGTACTCCACGCGGGCGGCCAGTCGGACGGCGCGCTGCTGCGCACGCATGACAACCTCACTTCCCCTCCCAGGACAACCGGTACCCGGCGACCGGACCCCCGCCGGCCGGGACCCGCGCGAAATGGTGCGCGGCCGGTCCTGCCCTCGGGTGATGCCCGCCCCCGGAGATCGGCAACCAGGGGCGGAGGTCACAAAGCCGCCAAGGATGTACAGAGTTGCTGGTGGTTCACGGCAGGGTTGCCGGTGGTTCACGGCCCGTTGCCGAGGAGGCGGAAGTCCGCGTAGTCGAAGCCGGGGGCGACCACGCAGCTGACCAGGACCTCTTGGTCGCCGGCCGGGCGGGCGGACTGCCAGACGTGGCCGGGGACGAGGGCCTGCGGGCGCTCGCCGCTTTCCAGGGCGGGGCCCAGACGCAGGACCGCAGGCTGCGCGTCAGGAGCTTCGCCGTCGCCGCCGAGGAGGAGGTCGAGGGGGCCGCCGCGGTGCCACAGCCACAGTTCGTCGGAGCGGACCGTGTGCCAGGCGCTGGTCTCCCCGGGGGACAGCAGGAAGTAGATGGCGGTGGCGGCGGCCCGGGGACCCGGATAACCGTCGGGGTGGAAGTCCCGCGCCGCCCTCCATGTCTCCACGAACCAGCCGCCCTCGGGATGCCTTTGCATGCCCAGTGCGGCGGCCGTCGCCGGCTTCTGCGGATCGGTGCTCGTGTTCACTCGCCGTCCTTCCGTTCGAAAGTTCTCCGACCACTCCCGTGTCTCACAGGAGTCTGAAAGGGTGTGGGGATGCCGACCCTTTACAGAAGAATGCTCGGTCTGCTGCCCCGGATCGGGGTGCGGGTTCTTGATCTCGGTTCGGGTGCGGCGGTGGTCTACCGGCGCGGCAAACGCACTCGCGTCCCCTTGGGGCGCGCCGCCGATCTGATCGCCCGCGGCAGCGGACAGTACGTGGTCACACCGGTGGGCGCGGAGGCGAAGGCGGACATGTGGGTGGTCGCCCGCGAGCCTTCGTCGCCGGGTGACGTGTGGGGCAGTGTCTCCTTCGGTGAGTCCGGTGGGCGGCTGCTGGTCGACGAGACGGCCTCGGCGGCCGACGAACGCCGTTTCCAGCTTGCCGCCGCCGAATATCTGTGTACCCAGCACGTTACTGCCCTGCTGGAGAAGTACCAGGTCAACTGCGTGTTCGACGTGGGTGCCAACTCCGGCCAGTACGGGCGGCGGCTGCGCAAGCTCGGTTACACCGGCCGGATCGTCTCCTTCGAACCCACCAAGGACGCCTTCGAGAGGCTGGAGCGCGCCGCCAAGAAGGACGACGACTGGTGGGTGTACAACGTCGGGCTCGGCCGCGAGGACTCCGCACAGTCCATCCACGTGGGCTGGAACACCATGAACTCCCTTCTCCCGCCCAGCGACTACGGCAAGGACCGCTACCTCAGGTTCGCGAAGACCAACACCGAGGAGATCGAGATCCGGCGCCTCGACGGGATGCTGGAGAAGGCGCTCGACGGCATCGCCGACCCCCGGCCGTATCTGAAGATGGACACCCAGGGCTACGACCTGGAGGTGTTCTCGGGGGCAGGGGAGAGGATCGCGGACTTCGTGGGCATGCAGTCGGAGGTCGCGGCCCTGCGGCTCTACGAGGGCAGCCCCCGGATGAGCGAGTCGATCGCCACGTACGAGGGCAGCGGATTCGAGATCTCGGGGATGTACCCGGTGACGCGTGAGGAGAGCACCGGCCGGGTCGTCGAGTTCGACTGCGTGATGGTCCGCGCCGACGCCGTCCCCAAGGAGGAGTGACCGCGAGGAGTGGCCCGTCCCCCTCTTCAGGCCTCGTCAGGCCGGATACGCGTGCGTCTGGGCGGCCTTCACCGTCGCCCAGACCGGGGCCCCGGTGTGCAGGTCGAGCTCGGCCGCGGCGACCGTCGTCAGGTCCGCGGCGAGCGCGAGCTCTCCGGTGAGGTCCGCGCGGATCTGGTCGCCGTGCGTCTCCAGGCCCGCGACCTCGCACCGCCACAGGTTGCGCGCGCTGGAGCCGGTCGGACGGTCGCGGTACAGCGTGACGGCGCTGGGCGGGAACGCCACGAAGACGGGACCGGCCAGGTCCTCGGTCGTGGTGATCGCCGGACCCGTGTCCAGGCGTACGGTGTGGCCCTCGGCCGCGCCCCGGTAGAGGTTGAGGCCGACGAGCTGGGCGATGTAGTCCGTGCGCGGGTGGCGGGCGATGTCCGACGGCGTCCCCTCCTGGACCACCCGGCCGTGTTCGACGACGACCAGCCGGTCGGCGAGCACCATCGCGTCCAGTGGGTCGTGCGTCACGAGTACGGCGACGGCCTCGAAGTCGCTGAGGTGGCGCCTGAGTTGGGAGCGCACGTCGAGGCGGGTGCGGGCGTCGAGCGCGGCGAGCGGCTCGTCGAGCAGGAGCAGCCGGGGGTGGGTGGCCAGTGCGCGGGCGAGCGCGACGCGCTGTGCCTGTCCGCCGGACAGCCGGCGCGGTTTGGCGGCCGCGTGCTCGGCCAGCCCCATCCGCTCCAGCCACCGCGCGGCCAGCTCCCGCGCCGCCGCCTTCGGTACGCCCTGGCAGCGCGGCCCGAACGCCACGTTGTCCAGGGCGGACAGGTGGGGGAAGAGCAGATAGTCCTGGAAGACGACACCGACCGGGCGGGCCTCGGGCGGCGTGCGCCCCAGGTCCGCGCCGTCCAGCCGGATCCGGCCGCCGTCGGACAGCGGTGTGAGCCCCGCCAGTGCCCGCAGCGCGGTGCTCTTGCCCGCCCCGTTCGGCCCGAGCAGCGCGACGACGTCACCGGGCGCGGCGGCCAGGGCGATGTCGAGACGGAAGGCGTCGCGGTGGACGACCAGGTGGGCGTCGAGGCCCTTGTCGGAGGCCGGGGGCTTGCCCGGGGGAAGCGTCGGGTCCGTCATGACGGCGCCGCCGTCCAGCGGTCCCTGAGGCCCGCCAGGACCGCGATCGACACCGCCAGCAGGACCAGGCTCAGGGCGATCGCGGCGGCCGGGTCGTTCTGGAGGGCCAGGTAGACGGCGAGCGGCATGGTCTGGGTGCGGCCGGGGAAGTTGCCGGCGAAGGTGATCGTCGCCCCGAACTCGCCCAGGGCGCGCGCCCACGCCAGTACGGCACCGGCGGCGATCCCGGGCGCGATCAACGGCAGGGTGACCCGGCGGAACGCGGTGAACCGGGAGGCGCCGAGCGTCGCGGCGGCCTCCTCGTAGCGCGGGTCGGCCGCCCGGAGCGTGCCCTCCACGCTGATGACCAGGAACGGCATCGCCACGAACGCCTCCGCGACCACGACGCCCGCCGTGGTGAACGGCAGCGTGATCCCGAACCACGAGTCCAGCCACTGCCCGACGACGCCGTTGCGCCCGAGCGCCAGCAGCAGCGCCACACCGCCCACCACCGGGGGCAGGACGAGGGGCAGTGTCACCAGGGCCCGCACGAAGCCCCGGCCGGGGAAGTCCGTACGGGCGAGGAGCCAGGCCAGCGGCACGCCCAGCACCAGGCTCACCCCGGTCGCCGCCGTGGCGCAGACCAGGGACAGCTGGAGCGCCTGCCAGACGGCCGTACTGGTCAGCTGGTTCGGGAGGTCCCGCCAGGGGGCCCGTACGAGCAGGGCGATCAGGGGAAGCAGGAGGAAGGCCAGGCCGACCAGGGCGGGGAGGAGGAGGGGGAGCGGGACCCCGGCCGGCCGGGGTCCCGTCCGGACGCGCCGGCGCCGCGGCCCACCGGTGAGGGTGCCGGCCGCGGCGTCGGAGGCGTCCGGCTCGGTCACGGCTGCAGGAACCCCGCGGCGGTGAGCACCTTGTGGCCCTCGGCGGACTGCACGAGCGCGATGAACGCCTTCGCCGCCGCCGCGTTGGGCGCGTCCTTCAGCAGGGCGATCGGGTAGTCGTTGATGGCCTTGGCCGACTCGGGGAACTCCACGCCCTCCACCTTGTCACCCGCCGCCTTCACATCGGTCTTGTAGACGACGGCGGCGTCGGCCTCCTTCAGCTCCACCTTCGTCAGGGCGCTCTTGACGTCCTGCTCGTAGGAGGCCGGGGTGAGCTTCAGCTTGCTCGCGTCCAGCGCCTTCTGCGCGGCGGCACCGCACGGCACCGTCTTGTCGCAGAGCACGACCTTGAGGCCGGACTTGGTGAGGTCCTTCAGGGAGGCGACCTTGTCGGGGTTGCCGGGCAGGGTCGCGATCTCCAACTGGTTGCGCACGAAGGTCGCGGGCGTGGTCGCGGCGTCCTTCTTGTCCGTCACGATCGCCATCGTCTTGGGGCTGGCCGCGGCGAACACATCGGCCGGGGCGCCCCCCGTGATGCTGGCGGCGAGCGTGTCGCTGCCGCCGAAGTTGAAGGTGACCTTCGTACCCGGGTTGGCCTTCTCGAACTCCTTGCCCAGGGTCGTGAAGCTCTCCTTGAGCGAGGCGGCGGCGAACACGGTCACCGTGCCGGAGAGCTTCGGCGAGGAGGCAGCCGAGGTGTCCGACTTCGGAGAGGAACTGGAGGAGGAGTCGGAGTCGGAGGACGAGCAGGCGCTCAGGGCCAGCAGCGCGGCGGCACCGACGCCGGCCACGCGCAGAGTGCGGGTGCGGGTCCGGCGCGTGGATCGGGTCATCACGGGTCTACTCCCTCGGAAGCCTCAGGCATGCTTACGCCGATCATACTTCCGCAGATGCGAGCCGGAAGTCTCCTGTCGCATCGCATGAGCCGCACGATCGCGCCTGGGTCCGCGCATGTGCGTTTGTACGGGACCGCCTCCTGGGTACGGACCTTCGGGAGGTGGTGCCCAGTGGGCCAGTCCCTGACGCAGTCGCCCGCTCACTCGCTCGCGTCGGTCGCCCTGACCGGAGACCTCGCCCGCCCGGTCCGGCTGACCGTGCCCGACCTGCTCGCCTGGCCCCAGCACCGGGCCCGGGTCAGCTTCGAGTGCGCCACCAGCGGCGTACAGCACCACCGCTTCGAGGGGCCCCTGCTGCACGACGTCCTGCACGACGCCGGACCGGGCTTCGACCCGGCCCGCCGCAAGGACCGGCTGCGCTTCCTCATCGCGGTGGCCGGGGCGGACGGCCATCACGCGCTCCTCACCTGGGCCGAGATCGACCCGGACTTCGCGCACGCCCCGGTCCTCCTCGCGGTCGGCATCGACGACACCCCGCTGGACCGGGCGGGCCCCCAGCTCGTGCTGCCCCAGGACCGCTGCGGTGCCCGGCACATCAGCGGCATCAACGCCATCCGGGTGGACGGGCGTTACGCGTCATGGACGTAGCCGCCGAGAGCATGGACGTGACGCGGGGGCGTCTGCGAGCCTGACCCGCCGGGGAGGTCGCGGATGCTGCTGCGTCAGCTGGAGTACCTGGTCGCGCTGGCCAGGGAGCGGCACTTCGCCCGGGCGGCTGCCGCCTGCTTCGTCTCGCAGCCCTCGCTGTCCGCCGCGATCCGCCGTCTCGAACACGAGCTGGACGTGCCGATCGTGCGCCGGGGCAGACGGTACGAGGGGCTGACCCCGGAGGGGGAGGTGGTACTCGCCTGGGCGCACCGCATCCTCGCCGAACGCGACGCCCTGCATCAGGAGTTGTCGGCGCTGCGCGGCGGCCTCACCGGCACCCTGCGCCTGGGTATCGTCCCCACCGCGCTGCCCGCCGCCTCCCTCCTCACCACCCCGTTCTGTGAACGCCACCCGGGGGCCCGCGTCGGCCTGGAGTCCCTGTCGTCGGCCGAGATCACCCAGGGGCTCGCCGAGTTCGAGCTCGACGCGGCGATGACGTATCTCGACGACGAGGAGCTGCGTCAGGTACGCCGCTTCCCGCTGTACGAGGAGCGGTATGTGCTCCTCACCCCGGTGACCGGCCCGCTCGGCGCGGCGACGACCGCCCGCTGGGCGCACGCGGCGGCCCTGCCCCTGTGTCTGCTGAGTCCCCGGATGCGCAACCGGCGGATCATCGACGAGTGCTTCGCGGCGGACGGCGCGGAGGCGACCCCGGCGATCGAGTCGGACAGTGTCGCCGGGCTGTACGCGCATCTGCCCAGCGGCCACTGGTCCAGTGTGATCTCCCATGCCTGGCTGCACATGTTCGGGGTGCCGGAGGGGATGCGGGTGGTGCCGTTGGAGGGGCCCGCGCACGGGCCGAGGGTGGGGCTGGTCGTGGCGCGGGACGATCCCCCGTCCGTCCTCGCGGAGGCGCTGTTGACGGTGGCGCGGGAGGCGCGGGTGCGGGACGCGCTGGACGCCCTGCTCCACACCTATCTGGGCGGGCGCGGCTGAGGGCGCGTTGATAGCCGCCGTCTATCCGGACATAGCGACGTTCGCTTTGACCAGCGCGATCGGCTCCGAGGATCGTGACAGCACCGTCCGTTCAACGGCGCCCACGATCAACGGAGTTGAGGAGAGCCGCGTCATGGCCAAGGTGCTCTGCGTGCTGTACGACGACCCGACCGACGGATACCCCACGACGTACGCCCGGGACGACCTCCCCGTCATCGACTACTATCCCGGCGGCCAGACCACGCCCACCCCGAAGGCGACCGACTTCACCCCCGGCCACCTCCTCGGCAGCGTGAGCGGCGAACTCGGGCTGCGCCGCTTCCTGGAGGAGCGCGGGCACACCCTGGTGGTCACCTCCGACAAGGACGGTGACCGTTCCGTCTTCGACCGGGAGCTGCCGGACGCGGACGTCGTCATCTCGCAGCCGTTCTGGCCCGCCTATCTGACCCCCGAGCGGATCGCCGCCGCGAAGAACCTGAAGCTGGCGATCACGGCGGGCATCGGCTCCGACCACGTCGACCTCGACGCGGCCATCGCGCACGGTGTCACGGTCGCCGAGGTGACGTACTGCAACAGCATCAGCGTCGCCGAACACGTGGTGATGATGACGCTCTCCCTCGTCCGCAACTACCTCCCCTCCCACCAGGTCGTCCTGGACGGCGGCTGGAACATCGCGGACTGCGTGGCCCGCTCGTACGACCTGGAGGGCATGCACGTCGGTACGGTCGCCGCCGGGCGCATCGGGCTCGCGGTGCTGCGCCGCCTCGCGCCCTTCGACGTGAAGCTGCACTACACGGACCGGCACCGGCTGCCGACGGAGGTGGAGCGGGAGCTCGGACTGACCTTCCACGCCACGGCCGCCGAGATGGCGCCGCACTGCGACGTCGTCACCATCAACGCGCCGCTGCACCCGGAGACGGAGGGCCTGTTCGGCGACGAGCTGCTCGCCACGATGAAGCGCGGCGCCTATCTCATCAACACGGCGCGGGCCCGGATCGTGGACCGGGACGCGGTCGACCGGGCGCTGCGCGGCGGGCAGTTGGCGGGGTACGCGGGTGATGTCTGGTATCCGCAGCCCGCGCCGGCCGACCACCCCTGGCGCACCATGCCGCACCACGGAATGACGCCGCACATCTCGGGTTCGTCGCTGTCCGCGCAGGCCCGTTACGCGGCGGGCACCCGGGAGATCCTGGAGTCGTGGCTCGACGGGACCGCGATCCGGGACGAGTACCTGATCGTCGACGGGGGTGCGCTGGCGGGGACGGGGGCGCACTCGTACTCCGTCACCCGATGAGCGGGTAGACCGACGGCCGTCGAGGCCGCCGCCCGACGGGCCTGATGCGAAGGCAGGACCTAGTGCCGCAACAGGCCACGTTCGCCCTGTCGCGACGCCCGGCGGACAAACGTTGCCTGCCGCGGTACTAGACGCGGTCGATGTGCACGTTCGTCGACTTCACGCGGGCGGTGGCCTCCATGCCGACCTCGAGGCCGAGTTCCTCGACGGCCTCCCGGGTCAGCAGGGAGACCAGCCGGTGCGGTCCGGCCTGGATCTCCACCTGGGCCGCCACGTCGCCGAGCTTGACGGCGGTGACGATGCCCGGGAACGCGTTGCGCACAGAGGTGTAGGAGGCGTCCTCCTCACCGCTGCCGCCCTTGGCGAGCTCGACGGAGAACGCGGCCAGGTCCCGCCCGTCGATCAGCCGCCGCCCACCCTCGTCCCGGTGCGTCGCCACCCGCCCGGCGTCCGCCCACCGCCGTGCGGTGTCCGGGCTCACGCCGAGCAGCCGGGCCGCCTGACCGATGGTGTAGGACTGCATGCGCGCCAAGATAGGCGCGAGATCCTTGCATATGCAAGCAAGCCCGTGGGGCGCGTCAGAGATCGCCCTTGACGTACGAGCGGGCCGCCGCCATGACGTCCTTGTGCCGGTCCTCGGCGATGGCCTGCAGCGGTGAGTCGTCCTCCAGCTGCGGATTCATGCCGATCATCCAGGCGCGTGCCGTGTGGCAGTTCTCCTGGAGCTCGATGATCTGGAACACCTGATAGGCCGCCCGCAGGCGCAGCTCGGAGTCGATTCTCGGGCTGTTCTGGGCGCTGGACCACTTGCCGACCTGCTTCGGGTCCTCGATACCGGCGATGAACGCGGTGAGTTTCTGCCCGAAGTTGTCCTGGAGGAAGCGCGCTATGTCCGCGATCGACTTCTGGACCGTGTTGGCGTGCGCGGTGGTCTCGGTGACCGCGTCGGTGACGCTCGCGGTGACCGTCTTGGTCGCGGGCTCTCGCAGTGGCTGCATGATTCCTCGCTTCCTGGCGGTCATGAAACGGGTAAGACGCGGGATGGCGCGAGGGGTGACAGACAGGGTGTCAACATGGCGTCTCCTCAGTTGTGTTGAGGGAAGTCTACCCGTCCGAGGGTCTCTCACTCCACCGTTTTCCCCCCTTCAATCCCCTGCGAAATCCCACCTCGAAAGTGACCTGAGGGGTGTGACCAGGGGTTTTCTCCGGTGCCGCCGATGGGTGCGGGACGGAGCACCGCTCGATCGGGCGACGCGGGTGCGGCCGAACGCCCCGTTTCGGAAGAACCGCAGCCCCGTTTCAGAAGACGCGCAGGCCGTACTCCGCCGCGACCGCGCGCAGTTCGGGGGACTCCGGCTGGATGGGGCGCCGCTCGGCCTCGACGAGATCGACGTCGTGGAAGATGGCCCAGCAGGTGCGCCCGCCGTATCCGGAGCGGTAGGCGATGCCCTGGGCCAGCCGGTGGCCGGCGTCGTTGCGCTGGGCGACCGTCCAGGCCGCGATCTGCCGGGCGAGCCTGCGGTCGCGCCCGTGGATGTGCGGGTCGGTGAGCGGGGGCTCGATGTCCCACGCCGCCAGCTCGCCCCGGAGTTCACGCGCGAGGACGGCCCGGGTGGCCTCGGCGTCGACGTCGAGGAACTGGGCGTCCTTGGCGGGTTCGAGCCGGACCAGGATGTGGTCCTCGCGCCAGCCCGAGGCCAGGTGGCCGAGCCTCATGTGGCTGGGCCGCTCGTCCCATTCGTCGCCGATGAGCCCGCGCAGCCTGGGATGGACGCGGAAGGGCGCGAGCGCCTCGGCGTAACAGCCGGCCGGATCGCTGGCGCAGTACAGCATTCCGTAGGTGGCGAGGCTGAAGCGGCCCGCGCTGGAGCCCTGGCTGGTCTCGGGTTCGAGCCGGTTGTACTCCTTGGGGTGGTCCCGCTTGCCCAGCCGCCACACTCCGCGTTCCGGAGCGGGGACGAGGGACGGTAAGTGGGCTGTGGTCACCGCCGAAGGGCTGTTGTTCATCCTGGTCCTCGCTGCTGAGCCGATGGTCTGCGGCCGCTGCCGCACTGCCGGGGCGCCGCCCGGCGGCCCGAGGGGCCCGGGCTCGAGTGGCCCGCGCGGCCCGCGTGCCGTGCGGAGGTGCCGCGCGGTCCGCACGAGGCGCGTGATCCCTGTGTCCCGCAGGTTCCCGTGCCCGTACGTTCCCGTGCTCGTACGTTCCCCTCGCCCGCATGTTCCGCCGGAACATGCGGGCGATCATTCTCCCGTAGCGCGCGCCCGAGGATGCCCGCTTCCACGCCGTGGCGGGCGCGCGAGAGGGGGGCGCTGGGGCATACGGGAGGCGCACGCGCACATTCGGCGGCCCGATGAGCGCCGGATCAGCGACCCTCCACTCGGATGTCGAACACGCATACGCCCGCGACTCCGGCCGCGAGGAGGACGGGGTGCTCGGGGTGCGGGCCGCCCGGCTGCCGGGCGTCGAGGGTGCCGAGCGGACTGCCCGTCACGATCCGCAGCAGGTGCGAGCCGGTGTCGATGTCCCACAGATGGATGGTTCCGCCGGGGCCCGTCGCCGCGAGGCAGGGGCGGCCGGTCGCGGTCCGGAAGAACGCCAGCGCGGCCACCGGCCCGTCGCCGATGTCCAGCCGCCGCCCGACCGGCAGCCCGGTGCCGGGATCCCAGAGCCGGATCGTGCCGTCCTCCCCGCCGGACGCGACGAGGACGGCACGGTCCGGCTCGTCGACGGGCACGGCGGCGACGGCGTTGACGACGCGCTGCTCGCAGTGGAGCGGCGGCCCCGAGGGCAGCAGCGTGGCCGGATCCCACAGCCGTACGGTCCCGTCGGTGCCCGCCGAGACGATCCGCGGACCCCGTGCCGTGTCGAGCACGGCGACGTCCCGGACGCTGAGCAGATGGTCCTCCCGGCAGGCCAGCACACACGCCCGGTCGAGGTCCCAGAGGCGTACGGTGCCGTCGGCGCCCCCGGTGACCAGCAGGGTCCGTCCGTCATGCGGGAAGGCGGCCATCGACCGTACCGGCAGGCTGTGGCCGAGGAGTCCGGCCAGCCGTGCGGGAGCGGCGTGGGCGCCCCGGTCCAGGGACCACAGCTGGATTCCGGCGTCGCTGTGCGCGGTCACCAGCAGGGGCTCGCCCCGGACGAGCGCCGAGGCGAAGGCGGTCACCGTGGCGTGGCCCGCCGGGAGGGCGACCGAGCGGCCGGTGCCGGTGTCCCACAGCGCCGTACCGGACTCGTCGGCCACGGCGATGAGCGGCGCCCCGGCGGTGGACCCCGGACCGGACAGCGTCGCCGCGGTGACGGGCCGCCGGACCGCGCGCCCGGCGCCGACGCGCGGGCCGCCCGGCTTCCAGCGCCGCAGGGTGTGGTCCGCGCCGGCCGAGACGAGGAGCTGCGGGGCGCCCGGCAGCGTGGTCAGAGCCACCGGAGGAGCGGTGTGCCCCTCCAGGGCGCCGCCGATCGCCGCGCCCGTCTCCGCGTCCCAGACCCGCAGGGTGTGGTCGCTGCCCCCGGACGCCACCGCCGCCCGTCCCCCCACGGTCAGGGCGGTCAGGGCGATGGCGGGACCCGCGGGCGCAGCCGGGGCGACGGCTGTCTCGCGGCCCGTCGAGGCGTCCCGGAAACCGATGTACCCAGAGTCGTCGCACAGCGCGTACCGTCCCGGCGCCGCGAGGTCCACCAGGGCCCGCACCGCCCCCTCGTGCTCGTGCTCGTGCGTGTACCCGTCGGGCCGCCGCGGATCCCAGACGCGCACCCGCCGGCCCTGGGCCACGGCCAGCGCCATCCCCTCCGCCCCGCCCAGGCCGACCCCGCCCAGCAGGGCCGGAGCGGGATCGAGGAAGGGCAGCGGGGTGTCGACGGGCCGGAAGGTGACGGGATCCAGCGCGCCGAGACGGCCGTCGCTGTGGGCGACGAGAACGACCTCCTCGGCGTCCTTCGCCGCGAAGAGCGTGAGGGCGCTGACCCAGGTGCCGGGGCGGTGGACGGGTTCGGCGAGCAGCTGGCCCCGGGTGAGGTGCCAGACGCGCACCGAACCGTCGGTGCCCGCGGAGAGCAGCAGGCCGCCCGGGAGCGGCAGCAGATGCAGGACCGCGCCGCCGTACGTGTGCAGCGGCGCCATCGCCGGTACGCCGTGCGGCTCCCAGGTGCGGATCGTGCCGTGGCTGTCGCCGGTGACCAGCAGGGAGCGGCCGTCGGCGGTCGTGGTGCGGGTCAGCGATTCGAGGCGGGTCTCGGAGACGGCCAGTACGTTGTCCTGCGCCGTCCAGTCGCTCCACAGCGGGGTGACGCGCGAACCGGACAGCCGAGCGGCGGACGTGTCGATCGGGGTGCGGGGGCGGGTCGCCGCGTGATGGGCCAGGTGCAGGCTCGTCAGCCGGGAGTCCGGACCGGCGCCGCCGATGAAGGGCTCGATGCGGGCCCACGCCTCCAGCCACTCCTGCCGCCGCGCGGCGCTCACCGCGCCGCTCTGCCGCAGCAGTGTGCGCACGTTCGCGCTGGACTCCCAGGGCAGTACGGCGAGCGGCACATGGGCGTCGTCGAGGACGTTGCCCCGCGCCGCGTGGTGGGCCAGGTGGCGGCTGAGGTACGGGTGGGGCGGGATCGTCGGGTCCGCGGCGACGAGCCGGGACAGCGCCTCGGCGATGAGCCGGTGCGCGTCCTTCGTGTCGGCCCACGTCTTCGCGTCGCCCGTGTCGGAGCGGCCGGGACGGGGCACGCGGGAGGGGCTGTCCGCGTCGCTCATACGGCGTCGCCCCCGACGCCGGCCAGCAGGTTCTGGCGGGGATCCCGCAGGAGCTCGGCCAGGGCTTCGTGGGCCGGCCGGTACACCAGCCGGTCGTCCTCGTCGTCGTGGGCCAGATATCCGGCGAGCCTGCTCTTCAGCAGGTTCTCGATCATCCGGTCCGGCTCCTCGACCGGCCGGCCGAGCAGTGCCCCGGCGACGGCGGGCCACACGTTCGACCAGGGGATGCCCGCGCCCAGCGCGAACGCGGCGGCCCGCAGCAGCGCGAGGGCGACCTCCGCGGGCAGCCCCTCGTCCTCGACGAGGGCCAGATCGCGCCGGAGCAGACCGATGGTGCCCGCCTGCAGCAGCTCGAGCCAGTCGGGGTTGTCCGCCAGCGCGCCCGGGTCGGACGCGTGGTGCAGCTGCTCGCCGGCCAGCCGGGCGTCCAGGAACGAGGGCCAGACCCGCTTGGCGACGGTCTCGGCCGCCTGCCGGGTGCTGTCGCCGCCGGACGTCTCCTCGCCGACCAGCGCCTGGACGTAGTCGGCGATGTCGCTCTCGCTGTCCGTCTCGTCGGTGCGCAGCACGGACGCCGTGGGGAACACCTCCCGGAGCGCGCCGAGCAGCCCCGCCTCCCGCCCCGCGGGCCCGGGAGGGGCGGTGCGGTCGGTACGCGGACGGCTGCTGCGTACGCCGATCAGCAGCCGCAGGGACCGCTGCCGCTCCGGACGGCGCTGGCCGGGCAGGGCGGGGGCGGCGCCGCAGTGGGCGGTGAGCGGGGCGAGTACGTCCCTGACCACGCGGAGGGGTTCGACGGACTCGTCCAGGCCGTCGAGGACGAGCGTGACCGGGTCGCCCGGCTCGTCCAGGTGGGCCATCAGCTGGGCGCGGCGCAGTTCCACCGGGTCGTCGGTCGGCCCGGCCGGGCGCGGTCGCAGTTCCAGGGCGCGCAGCAGGTCGCCGAGCACGTCGGAGGCGGTGCGGTGGCGGGCCAGTACGGCGGCGGTGACGGAGCCCTCGGGCGGGACCGTCTCGGGCGCGGCCGAGCGCAGCGCGCGGCCGTAACGCGGGTCGTCGCGGAACAGCGGGTCGCTGAGCGTCACGGCCCGCGCCAGCACGGCCGACTTGCCGCTCCCGGCGGTTCCGGTCAGCAGCAGGACACCGCGGGAACGGCCGAGGAACGCGGTGATGGCACGGCCCAGTCCCTCGCGACCGCTGAAGTACCAGCCGGGGTCGGTCTCCTGGGGGCGGCCGCTGGCGCGGTCGAGCCAGTGGTCGACCTCGTCGGCGGGGGTGGCGACCTGGCGGCGCGCGGGCCCCACCAGTTCCCGTACGGGCCGGTAGCCGGGGTTCGGCAGACAGGGCGTCAGGGCGGTCTGGCCGCCGCCGTCCAGGACTCGCTTGAGCCGGTGCTTGCGCCGCTCGGTGCCGGTGCCGAGTTCGGTCTCGAACTCCGTCATCAAGTGGGCGACGCTCAGCCAGGGTGTGGTGATCTGGGCGGTGGTGCGCAGCCGCTCCAGCACGCGGCGCATCACCGAGGGGAACTGCCGTACCTGGACCAGCTGGTCGTGGGCGCAGGTGGCGACGACGTCCAGGCTGCCGCCGGTGCGCCGGCTCGGCAGGATCTCCTGGTGCAGCTTCTCCAGCTCCTCGGCGATCCCGGCCGCGTAGCAGGTGTTGATGACGACCAGGACGTGTTCGGCGCGGGAGTCGAGGGCGGCGGCGACGATCTCGCTGGTGCGGATGGCCGTGGCCAGCTGGCGCCGGGGTTCGGACCTCGGCAGCTGGAGGAAGTGGGTGCGGGAGGCGCCCAGTTGGCCGTGGCCCGTGATGAAGACGACCAGGGCGCGGCCGCGCATCTCGCGCACCTTGCTCTCGTGCAGGAAGCGCTCCACGTCGTAGCGCTCGCGCAGCTCCGGCGCGGGGACGTGCGTGAAGGGCTCCGGTGCTCCCGGCGCGCACCACCAGTCGGCCACGACGGACAGCTGTTCGTCGATGCCGGCGGTGAACTCCGCGTCCCCGTCGCCGTAGTCACGGACGGCGAGGGTCAACAGGGTGCGCCGGTCGGAGTCCTCGTCCAAGGCGTTCACCGACGCACGGCCCGCCGTCGGCCGCCCCGTCCCGTCGGCGTCCCCCGGCTCCCCGATCCTGACAAGCCCGCCCGCCCGCCCTCGCATGCTCTCTATTCTTCCCGCCATGACCGAGCCGTCGCAGCCCAATACCGCAGGCCGCCGTACCGACGAGCGGCCCTACCGCCTCCCCGGCCTCTCCCCGAACACGACGCAGGACGCCGTCGTCGTCGTTCCCGGCATCATGGGGAGCGAGTTGTACGACACCGAGTCCGGCCACGTCGTCTGGGGTCTCGCGAACGCCGGATGGCTGCTGAAGGCGTGGACGGCGCCCCGCGGCTTACGCGCCCTGCACCTCACGCCCGACGAACGCGAGGGCCGCCTCGGCCGCGTCCGGGCCCGGCGCCTGCTGCGCACCCCGGCCTGGAGCCCCTTCCTGCGCGGCATCGAGCCCTACAACGACCTGGTCACGACGGTCACCCGGAGCGTGGCCGACCCGGAGGCCGTGCTGCCCTTCGCCTACGACTGGCGGCTGTCGGTCGCCACGAACGCCCGGTTCCTCGCCGAGGCGGCGCGCGCCCACCTGGAGCGGTGGCGGCTCCATCCCGCACACGCGCTCGCCCGCAAGCACCGGGTCGACGAACGGGAGGGGCGGCTCGTCTTCGTCGCGCACTCCATGGGCGGACTGCTCACCCTCGCCGCTCTCACCGACGGCCCCGACGCCGACCTCGCGGCGGACACCCGGGGGGTGCTCACCCTCGGTACGCCCTTCCAGGGGGCAGTGGCCGCCGCCGCGATCCTCAACACCGGGCAGGGCACGCCGGTCCCGCTGCCGCACGCCAGGCTCAGAGGACTCGCGTACACCATGCCGGGCCTGCACGACCTGCTCCCGACGTTCCCCTGTCTCGACGAGGGCCTGAACATCCGCCGGCTGAGCCCCACGGACATCGCCGACCTGGGCGGCGACAAGGATCTGGCCGCCGACTCCCAGGCCCTGCACGACACCCTGCGCGGGCGGGCGCTGCCCGGGCACCGGGCGCTGGTGGGCATCAGCCAGCCCACCCTGCAGTCCCTGACCCTCCGTCAGGGCGTGGTGACCGCCTCCGAGCACTGCTACCGCGAGCACAGCGACGGCGAGCTGATGCGCGACGAGACCGGTGCGCCGCGCCGCTTCGACGTGGGCGGCGACGGCACCGTGCACAAGGAGTCCGCCGCCTCCCCGTCGAACCGCGTCACCGTGCCCCTCGCGCTGCAGCACGGCGCGCTGGCCCGGGGGGAGGCCGCGTTGGAGGCGGTGACCTCGTTCCTGGAGGAGGACGAGCACCTCGGTCCTCCGCAGGCCGGGGCACGGGTCGGCATCGAGGTCCCGGACCTCGTCGCCCCGGGCACGCCCTGGACGGTCCGGGTGCGGGGCGTCGACAGTCCCGCGGGGCTGGACTGCGCGGTCGAGGAGGTGGACGGCGCCTTCGCCGGACCCGCCCGGCTGTACGGCGACGACGACCACCTCGCGGCCCGCGTCACCGTGCCCGCGCCCGGCCTCTACCGGGTCACCCTGGACACGGGCGACCCCACTCCGCTGACCCAACTCGTCCTCGCGGCCCCGCACGAGCGCGACGACGGCTGAGATTCCCCCGCGACCCGCGCCGACTATGGTGTCGACACGAATCGAACGCGAAATGGTTCGAACCGGTCCGGACAGAGCGGTCCGGAGAGCGGTCCGGAAAGAACGGCAAGGGGCACGCGGTGGCGGACGAGGGGCGGCTGGTCGCCGGGCGCTACCGGCTGATCGAACAGATCGGCCGTGGCGGCATGGGCACGGTGTGGCGTGCCGAGGACGAGGTCCTCAGCCGTGAGGTCGCGCTCAAGCGGCTGCATGTCCAGCGGCACCTGACCGACGACGAGCTCGCCACCCTCCACGAACGCACCCGCCGCGAGGCACGCAGCGCCGCCCGTATCGCCCATCCCCACGTGGTCGTCGTGCACGACGTGGTGGACGACGAGGGGCTGCCCTGCATCGTCATGGAGTACGTGCGCTCCACCACCCTCGCCGCACTGCTCGCGGACGGCGGCGCGGTGGCGCCCACCGAGGCCGCCCGGATCGGCCTCGGCATGGTCGCCGCGCTGCGGGCCGCGCACGCCGCCGGGGTGCTGCACCGTGACGTCAAGCCGGGCAACGTCCTGCTCGGCGCCGACGGCCGTGTCGTCCTCACCGACTTCGGCATCGCCATGGCGACCGGCACCTCGACGCTGACCAAGACCGGCGAGATCATCGGCTCGATCGACTACATCGCGCCCGAACGGATGCGGGGCAAGAAGCCCGGACCCGCCGCGGACCTGTGGGCGCTCGGGGCGACCCTCTACCAGTCCGTCGAGGGGCGGCCCCCGTTCCGCAAGGCCACGGCCGTGGAGACGGCGTACGCCATCGCCGTCGACCCGGTCGACCCCATGAAACGGGCCGGGCCGCTGGAACCCCTCATCGACGCGCTGCTCGCGAAGGAACCGCAGGAGCGGCCGTCGGCGGAGGAGGTCGAGCGGGTCCTGAGGGAAGTCGTGTCGGGGGTACCGACACAGCTGACGCCCACGCGCCCGGTACGGATACCGGCACCGATACCAGCGCCGGCGCAGTCTCCGGCGACCGCGACGACGGTGGCACCGGCGCGGCAAGACGCACCGCCCCGGGCCCGTGGGCGCCGGACGGCCGTCTGGAGCGCGCTGGCCGTGGTGCTGGCGGCCGCGACGGTGGCGGGCGGGTGGTCCCTGACCCGGGACGGAAAGAGCGGCGGCACCCACCACAAAGCCGCCGCCTCCACCTCCGCGCCCCCGGCCGTCCCCGCGGGCTACCACCTGGTCACGGAGAAGAAGCTGGGTGTGTCCTTCCCGGTCCCGGACGGCTGGAAGCGCGGCAAGGCGTCCGCCGAACAGGTCACCTACGCCGACGAGACCGGTCTCGCGGGCCTCACGATCGGCATGGTCGAGCCGGCGGGCGCGAACCCCGAGTCGCACTTCACGAACATCGAGGCGAACACCAAGCTCAACTACCCCTCGTACCGGAAACTGCGCATGCAGCGCACCACGTTCCAGCAGAAGCCCGCGGCCGTGTGGGAGTTCACCTTCAAGGGCCGGGTCCGGGAGTTCCGCGCCATCGACCTGGGCTTCGGGCAGGAGGGCGGCCGGGAGTACGACATCTACCTCTCGGCCCCGGACCTCAAGTGGGACACCTTCCGTCCGGTCTTCGACACGGTCTCGGCGGGCTTCCGGGTCGGCTGAGCCCGGACGGCGGGGCCGGGGCAGCGGCGGGTCGGGGCACCGGTTCAGGACCTGCCGTCCGTCAGTTCGCTGGCGTCGAGCGGCAGGCGCAGGCTGACCCGGCGGCGTACGGAGGCGAGTTCGCGGTGCAGCGGTGAGCGCGGTACGGCCAGCACCGGGCAGGCGGCGTGCGCGAGGCAGTAGCGCGCGACGGACGGGAACAGCGCCCGGTGTATCCGGCCGCGCCGCCCGCCGCCGATCACCAGGAGGTCGCCGATCCGGTCGGCGGTCCGCACCAGGGCGCGCCCCGGCCGGTCCCACACGACCAGCCCCCGGCACGGCACCCCGGGCCCGTCGGCGCCGAAGGCCGTGCCGAGCGCGGTGAGCAGCCGGTCGTCCGCCATCTGCCGGAACTCGGTCATCGGCGGCGCGAGCATCGAACTCGGGTGGGCGAGCGCGCCGCGCGGCGGTTCCCAGGCACCCACGGCCAGCAGCACGGCGCCGGTGCGGCGCGCCTCGAACGCGCCCCGGTGCAGCGCCGCCAGACTCCCCGGCGAACCGCTCACCCCCACGACGACCCGCCGCCGCTCTCCCTCGCCCATCGCTCGCTCACCCCTCGGCGTACGTCGACACGGGTATCCGCGTTCCATCGAACGCGGGGGGAGGGCGGCGGGCCAGGGTGTTGGCGTTCACCTGACGAGGTCACGACCGTTCATGACACTTCGGCACACACCTCTGTCCTTGCCGGCCGGGGTGTCCTGGATCAGCCGGCGCAGAGGGTCAGGTTGATGGTGGCGCCGATGGACACGGTCTTCGGGCTGTGCGGGTCGACCGAGTGGACCGAGCCCGGCTTGCCGTTCTTGCCGCAGTCCACCTTGCTGACCGTGCCGAGCTTGAGCCGGGACTTCATCAGCAACTGCTTGGCGAAGTCCAGGTCGAGGCCCGCGAACTCGCGCTTTATTTTGCTGCCGTCGACCAGAACGGTGGTGGCGTCGTCGCCGGTCGCGGTGGTCGCGGCGGCGGGCTTCGCGGTGGTGGAATTGCTGGTGACGGCGGTGGCCAGGGCGGTGCCGCCGCCGGCCACGATCAGGGCTGCGGCGAGACCCGCGATGGCCGTGGCGCGCTTGCGGCGGGTCTTGCGCACGATGCCGACGGTGTCGACGGACGGCGCGTCGGCGGAGTTCGCGAATGCGTTCATGGCGTTCACCAGTTCCTCTTCGAAGGGTGTGTAACCGGTGCGGCCGGAAGGCCGAGCATCGTGCGAAGTCATCGGATTCCTTCCGTGGGCCGCTGCGGTGAAGGGCCGGAGAGCGCGGGGAACTGGCTTCTCAGCTTCTCGATCCCACGAGCGAGCTGGGACCGTACGGTACTCGCCGAGATCTTCAGATCGGCCGCGATCTCCGCATCCGACAGATCGTGGAAGTACCGCAGAACCACGACCGTGCGCATACGCATCGGCAGCCGCTGAAGAGCGCGAACGAGCTGGTCCCTGCTGTCTATCTGCCCGTACTCGTCCCCCGGAGCGGCCCGGTCGCCGCCGCTGTCGGGGTGCGGGGTCGTGCGGCGGAATCTTCGCCAACGGTCGTTCGCCAGGTTCACCATGATCCGCCGCACATAGGCGTCGGGGGCGTCCTTGGCGGCGATCGTGCGCCACTTGCGGCAGGTCCGTTCCAGGGTTTCCTGGAGCAGGTCCTCCGCGGCTTCGCGGCTTCCCGTCAAGACGAGGGCGCCACGGAACAGGGCGGCCGACCGGGCGGCGACGAAAGCGGGAAAGTCCATGTCCAGCGACTCGCTACCGCCACGCTCGGCGCCCAGCTTCCACTCGGTTGCCAGATCCACGCGCTCCTCCCTTCCTGTCACCCCTCCACGACGGGGAAGCCCCCTCATCTGCTGCACGACGGAGCTGAGAGCCGGGTCACACGGGGCCGGTCGACGGTGGGATCCGCTTTTCGTCAAAGGGCGACCAGGATCCGGCCAAGCGGCCGTATCGGTTGAGCATGCGGTCGGTATGCAGTCGGCATGCACTCGGCATGTACACGGCCCGACAGCCTGACATAGCGGGATTTGCCCTCGGGTCCGCTCGTTAGTGTGAGCACGCCAAAACGTCCAGGTCGAACAACGTCCACGGTGAAGAGTGAAGAGGTGACGGCGGTGGGGGCGCCGATACGGTCGCACATCTCCGACTACGCCGAGACCGGGCCGGCCGAGCCGTCGGCCACGGCCAAGTCGTCGGACCTGGAACCTCGTCCGTCGGACCCGGAACCTCGTCCGTCGAACCCGGAGCCGCGTCGTTCGCGCCTGCTCGACTACGCCGATGCGCAGCCGCCCGTACGGCCGGACGCGGAGGGGCGGCAGGGCCCGAAGCCCGGCGTCCCCGCGTACCACACCCCCGTGCTGGTCCCCGCCCATCCGCGCTACGTCGACGCGCTGGACCCGTCAGGCCGCCCCACCCGCGTGCCCTTCATCGCCTACGAGCTGTTCGAGCACCCCACGGACGGGACCGTGGCCTTCGCCTTCACCACGCCGGCCCGGCTGGTGGCCGCGCTCGGCGAGGCCCAGCCGTGGGTCGCCACGTCGATCGGGCCGCTGGCCGAGGGGGTGCGCGAGCACGGCGTCACCGTCCGCGTCGACCCGCGCGTCGTGCCCGGACACCACAACTGGCAGCCGGCCGACCTGGCCGCCTACGCACGGGAGGTGCGCTGATGCCGGCCGACTTCAAGGCGGTCCTGAGCGACCTCACCTCGATGTCCAAGACCTTCCACGACGAGGCCACCCACTACCGGAACCTGCACGACCAGGTCGCCCCGCCCGTCGTCAGCGGCGGTGACAGCGGCCTCGACCACGCCATCAAGGAGGTCGCCGACCTCATCGTCGCCCTGCACACCGGCTTCGCCGACCGGCTGGACGACCACGGCGACAAGGTGGCGTACGCCCGCGACTCGTTCCAGCGGCACGACATCGACGTACACGGTCTGTTCGAGGACCTGATGGCGGGGGACGGCTGATGAGCGACAGCTGGGTCGGCGGCGACATCGGTGGACTGCGCACGATGGCCGAGACGTACAAGAACGCCAAGAAGAAGCTCGAGGACGTCGTCCATCCGCTCAGCAGCGCGGTCGAGGAGCTGGTCGGCGACGCGAGTTGGAAGGGCGACGCGGCCGAGACCTTCCGCGCCGCCTGGAGCGAGGACGCCCTCACGGCGGGCGCCTTCGCGGGCCTCGTCCACGACGCGGGCGACATTCTCGACACCCTCGTCGGCGCGCTGTCCGCCTGCGAGACGGCGCTGCAGAACGCCGAGCACATCGCAGTGAAGAAGGGCGTACCCATGGGCGCCCAGGGCGCCCCGCTCCAGTTCGTCACGTCCGACCCGCCGAGCGCCGACGAACAGAAGACGATCTCGGCGTCCGGCGAGTACGACAAGGCGCGCACGGAGATTCTGCGTACGGCGCAGCATGCGAGGTTGGTCGCGGCGGACAAGTTGCGGGGGTTGTACGCACAGGTCACCGCGTCGGTGTCCCCGGGCGACAAGATCACCCTTGCCGACATGCTGCGGGGTCTTTACGCGTACGACGCCGAGGACGCCCGAGCCGGCGGCAAGGAGGCCCGCAGACTGATCGACGGTGCCAAGGAGGAGGAGCGGGCGGCCAAGAAGGAACTCCGCGCCGAGCGCAAGGCCTTCCAGAAGGCCGGCCGCGCACTGCCCAAGGACCTCCCCGCCAAGAGCGCCTACCGCGATGCGATGACGAAGGTCGACTCGCTGGAAGAGGACATCGCCCGCTCCGACCACGGCAGCACCAAACTGCCCTACGACCGGGCTCTCAACATCAAACTGGCCGACGCAGCCGAGGCGTTGCGCGTCGGGCGAAGCCTCGAAGCGCTGCCGGAGTTCCTCAAGGAGGTCCCGGTGCTGGACGTCGCCGCGGCTGCGGCGTGCGGTTTGGTGGAGGCGAAGGACGACCATGACAAGGGCTGGTCCTGGCAGCACTCCGTCGTTGTCGACGGCGGTGCCGCACTCGGCGGCGTCGCCGTCGGCGCGGGTGTTGTGGCCGCGCTGCCCGTCGAAGGCGCGGTCGCGCTGGCCGGCGTCGGGGTCGTGGCCGCGGTGGCCGCGACCAGTCTCCTCGATCACTCCTTCCATGAGCACTGGAGCGAGGACATCCACGACCACGGCGTAGTCGGTGGTGTGCTGACCGGCACGGGCCACGTCTTCACGGAAACCGGGGACGACGGCGTACGAATGGCGAAGGACATCTGGCATGGCGTCAAGAGCATCTTCTGAGGTTCCCGCCCTCGGGACCCCCGCCCATATTCCGGCCCTGCCCAAGCTCGGGACCACGTGGTACAAGCGCGGTGCGCTCTATTGGCTGTGCCGTGCCCGTACGACGGTCTTCCTGCTGATCGTGATGGCCATGGTCTGCTTCTTCTCGATCAGCCTCTACCAAGGGTTCCGCAGTGAGATGCCGGCCACCGTGCGCACCGTGTGCGACTGGGCGCAGGTGGTCGCGTCCTGCGTGGCCCTGGTCTGGGGGTGGGTGAAGCAGCGACGGGGCCACCGCGAAGGCCTACTGCACCCGCCCACCCCCGAGCAGACCCGTCAGGCCAAGCGCGACCACGACAGGCGCGCCCCCGGGCTGATAGCCGCGGGCCGGGGCCTCGTGATCCTCGCGGCACCCGTCATGCCGGCGTTCGCCGCGTACACCGTCGGCTGGTTGGTCGCCTGGCTCACCGTCCGCGAGTACCCCAGCGAGGTCGGCGCCCGGCGCTGGCTGCAGGAGCACGGGGCCTCGGCGTGACGGCAAAGACGTCTTCCGGGTGGCCTTGGTCTGGGGGCGGGTGGTGGAGGGGTGATCGGGCGGGTCACATGGGTGGCAGGTGGAGCAGGCGGGTGATCGTGCGCAGGACGCCGTTCTCGTTGTTGGACGGGGCGAGGTGGCGGGCCCGGTCGATGATGGCGGGGTGGGCGTTGGCCATGGCGAAGGACCACTCGGCGGTGTCGAGCATTTCGAGGTCGTTGAGGTAGTCGCCGAACACCATGGTCTGGGCGGGTGTGATGCCCAGGTCGTCCTGGAGACGGCGTACGGCCGCGCCCTTGTCGGCGGTGACGTTCATGATGTCCACCCAGTGTTCGCCGGAGACGACGACCTGGTGGGTCGAGGTGAAGGGGCGCAGGGCCGGGGCGGTGGTCCGCTCCACCGGTCCGAAGTCGTAGAGGGCGACCTTGAGGATCTCGTCGTCGACGGCGGTCGCGTCGGGGACGGGCCGGAGCCGGGTGTAGTACTGCCGGGCCTCGGCCAGGAACGCTTCGTCGGTCCGTTCGACATACGCGGACCGCTTGCCGCAGACCACCGCGCCGACGTCCACGCCCTCGGCCCGCAGCTCCCGCGTCGTGGTGACGATCCGCGCGGCGACGGACGGGTCCAGCGGGTCGGAGCTGAGCTCCACGCCGTCCCGCACGACGTACGTACCGTTCTCGGCGATGAACACCATGCCCTGCCCCGCGTCGGCGAACTCCTTGGCCAGGGTCGCGTACTGACGGCCGCTCGCCGGGCAGAAGAGCACGTCCCTTCGGCGCAGCTCGGCCAAGAGCGACCACAGGCCGTCGGGTATGCGCTTGGCGTCGTCCAGGAGCGTGCCGTCCATGTCGGTGACGATGAGCCGGATGTCGGCGGCGGCTCCCTCCGGGGGCTGGGGCGCGGTGACGGTCAGGGGGGTGGTCGCGGCGGTGGCGGCTGCGGGGTGAGGAAGGGGCATGTTCTTTCCTGTGGCGGGGGTACGGGGGCGACGCGCGGCAGTGGGCGTGCGGGGCTGTTCGGGGGACTGGCCTTCGGCCGGTTCAGTCGGCGTCGCCCAGCGTCCCGGCTTCGACCGGCGGCGGCAGTGGAGCCGGTGTGTTCACGGCGTCCCGTACGGGTTCCGGCAGGCAGGGGCGGCCCCCGGTGTCGCCGGCCGTCGCTTGGCGATGTCCATCTCCGCCACCCTACCCGGGGGATATGGGCAGGGGCTCTCGCCCTACCAAAAGGCTCATTCCGGGCGTACCCGTGCTCGCCGCAGGCCCTCCTCGCCGCAGACTCGCGCCGGGTTCAGTCACTGAAGTGGAAACGGTCCGCGGAGCCGAGCTGACCAGTTCCTCACAAGTCACCCCCAGGCTGACGATCATGGCTCTCTTCACCCGTCGTACGGCGTTGATCGCCGCCGGCGCTCTGGTCCTGTCCGTCCCGCTCGCCGGATGCGGAGGCGCCGGCGCCGAACGGTCCGTCGGCGCCCCCGGTACGACGCAGGCCAGGCCCGGGCGGCCCGCGCCGGACAGTTCGGAGTCCGCCGCGCCGGTCGTACCGGCGCGGCTGCCGGGTGTCGGCCCCGCGACGCTGGCCGGGATACCCGGGAACGCGCGGCAGGTCGTCCTGGTCACCGGCCGGGGCAAGGACTCCCCGGTGTCACAGGTTGTGCTGTACCGGCGTACGAGCGCGGGCTGGGAGCCGGGAGCGACCTGGCCGGCCCACAACGCCCTCAAGGGCTGGACGGACGACCATCACGCCGGTGATCTGCGCTCACCCATCGGCGTGTTCACCCTCACCGACGCGGGCGGACTCCGGCCCGACCCCGGTGCCAAACTGCCCTACGACCGGTCGGTCGGCTTCACCATCGCAGGCAGGGGCTTCGAGGGGGAGTCGCTGGCCGGCTCCTTCGACTACGTCGTCGCGATCAACTACAACCACGAGCCCGGCACTTCACCCCTCGACTGGACCCGCCCGCTCGGCGCGGGCAAGGGCGGCGGCATCTGGCTGCACGTCGACCACGGGGGCCCCACGCACGGCTGCGTGAGCCTGGCCCAGGAGCACATGCGGGAACTGCTGCGCACGCTGGATCCCGGCCGGCACCCGGTGATCGTCATGGGCGACGCCAAGTCCCTCGCCCGCTGACGTCCCTCCGGCCCCGGGGCGCCCGTCAGCGCGCGGGTGTCGCCGGGCTTCCCGCGGTGGGCAGGGCCGGGAGCCCGGACAGTCCGCCGCCGAGGAGCCCCGTGACCACCCCGACCACCGGCGACAGCAGGCCGGTCACCGTGCCCAGTGCCCCCGTCAGGGCCTTGACCAGTCCGTCGACCGTCGACTGGAGGTGGGTGAGGAGATCCGAGACCGGATCGGCGACCGCGATCCCGGCCCGGTCGGTGACGCCGGAGGCGGCGGCAGTGGCGGTGGTGGCGGTAGTGGTGATGGCGGAGGCCCGCTCCTTCAGCCGCCGTTCCAGGGACGCGTTCGCCGTCTCCAGGGCGCGCACGTAACCGGCGGCCTCGGCCGCGTCGAGACGGCCGCCCCGTGCGGCGACGGCGGACAGCACGTCCAGCAGTGGGTGGAACACGGCGTCGTGGTCGGCCCTGGCGAGGGCGTCGAGCCGTTTCACCCCCGCGTCCCGCTCGGCGAAGGCCTCCCGGCGTACGTCCACCGCGGCCGCGGCCGCGGCCGTGCCGACCGGGCCGCGGGATATGAGGGCACGCATGCGTGGTCCTTTCGTCGGCTGCTTCTCCATGGGCCCACCGTGAGATCCACGACCCCCCGTCGCAACCCGCCGCACGCCCCCGCCGTGCGCCCCGCTCCCGCCCCGTTACGGCGCTGAACAGCAGCTTTCCCCCGAAGCGCCGCGACCGCCCCGGCCCGCCGCCGTTCGGCTGTCAGGGGAGTCGACGCGGCCTTGGCGCGTCCGCTCACCAACCGGTCAGCAGGAGGTGGTTGAGGAGCAGGGCCAGAGTGGCCTGGGCGGTGAGCCAGGCGCGGGGGCGGGGCAGGAACGCGCAGGTCGGCAGGGACCACATCGCGAACGGCAGCCAGATCCGTTCCGTCTCCGCCTTGCTCATGCCGGAGAGGTCGGCGGCCAGGAGGGCGAGCAGGGCGGCGAGAGCGAGGAGGGCGAGGCGGGGCCCGGGGGAGAGGGCGTGGGGGCGGCGGAGGGCGCGGGGGCCTTCGCGTACGGCCGTCGCGACCGTTCGGCGCAGGCCCGCCACCGTCGCCGGGCCCACGATCAGCGCCGTACAGGCGAGGTTCGCCCAGACCCAGTAACCGTACGGCCGTACGCCGCCGACCCCTTCGTAGTAGCGGGTGACCAACAGGCGGTAGCCCTCCCACCAGTTGAAGCCGAGCAGCGTGAACAGGAGGGGGACGACGGCCAGTCCGGCGAGGACGTACGGGAGGGGGCGGAGCCGGTGGGAGCCGAGCAGCAGGACGGCGGCGGCGATCACGGCGAACAGCGTCAGGCCGTAGGAGAGGTACGCGGTGAGGCCGAGGAGAAGCCCGGCGGCGAGGCCTGTCGACCGGGGCCGGGGTCCGGTGACCGCGAGGGCGAGGAGGGCGACGGCCCAGGCGGCGACCGCGGCGAAGTACCCGTCCGCGGAGGCGCCCACCCACACGGCGGCCGGGGCGAGGACAAGGAAGGGCGCGGCGCGGCGGGCGAGCTCCTCCGCGGCCAGCGCCCGTACGGCGACCAGGACCGCGGCCGGCGCCGCCGCCCCGGCCACGATGCACCACACACCCGCCCAGCCGCCGCCGGCGAGCCCGACCCGGTCGAGGAGCACGAAGGTGACGGTGGCCCCCGGCGGGTGGCCCGCGATGTGCGCGGGCCAGGGGGCGGGGGAGTGACTCACGATGTGGTGGGTGAAGTCCCGCAGGGTGGCGGGGATGTCGTGGAAGCGGCCGATGACCGTGAGGTACTCGTTCGTGGCCGTCAGCCGCCCGGCGATCCCCCGCTGCCACCCGTCGACCAGCGCGAGGGAGAACGTCCAGGCGGTGGCGGTGCCCCAGGACGTCCACAGCAGCGCCCGCCACGGCAGACGTGTGGCGAGGAGCGGCCCGTAGGCGACGACGGCGACGGCCACGGCGAGCGCGGCCGGGGTGCCGGGGCCGAGGTGCGGCTCCCACTGGGCGAACAGGGGAGGCCAGCGGACGAAGAGCGTGTGGTGGCGGCGTTGGATCGACGTGCCGACCAGCGCGGCCGCCGTGACGAGCAGAGCGGCGGCCAGAACGGCGGCCAGGTCGAGGAGCGGATCCCGGCGCCGGTCGTGGCGTCGAACGCGAGGCCGGTGCGCAGGAGCGCCGGGGAGATCGCGGGGATGGTCCTGCGGAAGGCCCTGGGGAAGATCGCGGTTCACATCCGCACGCTAGGCCGCGGACCGGCCGCCGGAGCCGCCGCAGGGGTGGACGTCAGAGTTTCGTCATGGTTTGCGGACCCGTTCGGGGGGTGTCGCGGTCCTACGGTCGGGGCATGCCACGGTCTCCCTCCTCCCCCGCGTTCTGGCGCAGCCCATTGCGCGGCCCCTGGTTCACCTCGGTGCTCGGCGTCGTCCTGCTCGGCGGCATCACCGTGCTGTTCCTGACGGGTCTCGTGTCCTACGCGGCCTACAACCCGAACCTGTCGCCGGTGAACGACATGACCCCGGACAAGGGGCTGCTCGGCTTCTACCTCTTCTCCTGGCCGACGAACCCGTCCTGGCTGTACCGCCTCACCCAGGGCGTCCACGTCACCCTCGGCATCACGCTGATCCCCGTACTGCTGGCGAAGCTGTGGTCGGTCGTGCCGAAGCTGTTCGCGCTGCCGCCCGCCCGGTCGCTCGCGCACGCGCTGGAGCGGATCTCGCTGCTCCTGCTGGTCGGGGGCGCCCTGTTCGAGTTCACCACCGGCGTGCTGAACATCCAGCTCGACTACGTCTTCCCCGGCTCCTTCTATCCGCTGCACTTCTACGGGGCCTGGGTGTTCTTCGCCGCGTTCGTGGCGCACGCGGTGCTGCGAGTGCCCATGGCGCTGCGCAATCTGCGTCATCTCCGGGACGAGGATCAACATCCACAGCCGGGCGATGAGTTGGTCTCACCGGACCCCACCCCGCCCACCGTCTCGCGGCGCGGCGCCCTCGGGGTCGTCGGCGGCGGATCACTGCTGCTGTTCGCCACGACGGCGGGCCGCAGCTTCGACGAGCCGCTGCGGGAGACGGCCGTACTCACCCCGCACGGCGGCCCCGAACCGGGCAGCGGACCCGGGGGCTTCCAGATCAACAAGACGGCCGAGGCGGTCGGCATCGACATGCGGGAGACGACCGGGGAGACGTGGCGGCTGGTCGTCGAGGGGCGCGGGCGCACGGTCCGGCTGAGCCGGGAGGAGCTGCTGCGACTCCCGCTCCACAGCGCCGCGTTGCCCATCGCCTGCGTGGAGGGCTGGTCGACCTCCGACCAGTGGTGGCGGGGGGTGCGGTTGCGGGACCTCGCGGCGCTCGTCGGATACGAGGTGAGCGTGGCGCCCGATGTGCTGGTGGAGTCGTTGCAGCGGCACGGGGCGTTCCGGCACGCGGCCCTGCGCTCCAACCAGGTGCGCGACCCGCGCTCCCTGCTGGTCCTGTTCGCCAACGGCGAGGACCTGACCCCCGACCACGGCTACCCCGCGCGGATCATCGTCCCCGCGGCGCCCGGCGTGCTCAACACCAAGTGGGTGGCCCGGATGACGTTCGGAGAACTGTGATGCGACGGCCTGTGATGCGACGGCCTGTGATGCGACGGCCGTTCGGGAAGCCTGTCCTGGGCGGTCCGCTGCAGATCCTGCTGCTGGCCTGTTCGTTCGCGCTCGCCGGGTACGCCGGGGTGCGGCTGCTCTCGGGGGACTGGTTCGGGGTGGCGCTGTGGTTCGTGGGCGCGGCGGTCCTCCACGACCTGGTGCTCGTTCCGTTGTACGCGGGGGCGGACCGGGCCGTGGCGAGGGGTCTCGGCGCGGTCGGCCGCCGGGAGTGGACGGTCTACGTCCGGTTCCCGGCCGCGTTCTCGGCGCTTCTGCTGCTGATGTGGTTTCCGCTGATCAGCGGGCAGATGGCGGAGCGCTACCGGTTGGCCACCGGGCTCTCGGGCGACGGCTTCCTGGCCCGCTGGCTGCTGATCACGGCGGTGCTGTTCGGGGGCTCGGCGGCGCTGCTCATCCTGCGGCTGTCCCGGTCGTCCCGGTCGTCCCGGTCGTCCCGGTCATCCCGGTCATCACGATCGTCGCGATCGTCAAGGTCGTCCCGGTCTTCGCGTCCGTCGCGGTTGCGCAGGGCGACGAAGGAGCGTCCCCCGGCCGACCACTGACCGTCCCGGCGCCAGCCCGCGCGTGCCGCGTGCCGGAGCAGCGCCGGGGTGCCGACGCGGGCCCACGGGAAGGCCGGCCCGGCCGTGCCCCGGGGGTCGGGGGCCCGGACGATGTGGACGCTGACCCGTTCGTCGACGTCCACGTCCGCGAGGGTCTCGACGATCAACAGCCCGCCGGGGGTGAGGAGTTGGGACATCCGGCGGAGCAGGGCGGCCGGGTCGCCGCCGATGCCGACATTGCCGTCGAGGAGGAGCGCGGTGTCCCAGCGGCCCTCACCGGGGAGCGGCTCGAAGACGGAGCGCCGCAGGGCCTGTCCGCCGAGTCGGGCGGTGTGCGCGACGGCCGCCTCGCTGACGTCGATGCCGAGCGCGGGCCGCCCCCGGGCGGCGAGTTCGGCGACGAGCCGCCCCGGCCCGCAGCCCACGTCGAGCACGGTCCCCTCGCAGCGCCCCAGGACGGTCAGGTCCACCGCGTCGGCCCGCGCGCACCAGCGCTCCACCTCCAGGGGCAGCAGCCAGCCGTCGGTGCGCCGGAGGAAGAGCGGGCCCCGGCCGGTGACCAGGGCGTCCGCGTAGGGGTCGGCGGACCAGGGGCGCGGGCCGGGCAGCCCCGGCGGTGTCGTCGTCCCGTGCGCGGTGCTCATCGTCCGGTGGCCGTCCGCAGACGTCCGAGCTCGGCGGCGAAGCGGCTGCCGGGCGGCGCGAGCGCGGCGACCGCCTCCGCGTCGGCGGCCGTGTCGACGTCCCGGAGGCGGGGCAGGTCGCGCACGCGCAGCCCGGCGGCGACGAGCCGCTCCCGCTGCACCGCACCCGTCGTGGGCGTCGACATCGGCACGCCCCGCAGAAGCTCCGGATCGGGTTCGGCGAGCCCGAGGGCCCAGAAGCCGCCGTCCTCGGCTGGGCCGAAGTAGGCGTCGCAGCCGGCGAAGTCCACGGTGAGGAGCGCGGGGGTCACCTGAGGGGTGTCCATGCCGATGAGCAGCGCGGGCCCGTCGCAGCCCGCGAAGGCGGCGGCCAGCCGTTCGTCGAGGCCGCCCGCGCACTGCGGTACGACGTCGAAGCCGGCCGGCAGCCAGTCGCCGGCCGCCCCGTCGAGCACGAGCACCCGGCGCCGTGCCGGGGTCGCCGCCACCGCGCGCAGGGTGTCCACGAGGGACGCCCCGGCGAGCAGCGCCGCCTCCCGGGGCGTGAACGGCGGGGTGAGGCGGGTCTTGACCCGTCCGGGTCGCGGTTCCTTGGCGATGACGAGGAGCGTCGTCACTGGCTGGTTCCTCCCTGGGAACGGGAATCCGTGGAGGTGGGTGAAGGGGGGAGGGCGGCGTGGGCGTGGCGCGACGGAGCGGGTGGCTCGGCGAGGACGCGGCGCATGTCCCGTACCGCCTGCCAGGTGCCGCGCCAGGTGCCGGTGACCTTGGAGGCACCGGTACGCGGCAGATAGGGCACGTCGTGCTCGGTGACGCGCCAGCCGGCGTCGGCGGCGCGCACGACCATCTGGAGCGGGTAGCCGCTGCGGCGGTCGGTGAGGCCGAGGGCGAGCAGCGGTTCGCGGCGGGCGGCACGCAGGGGGCCGAGGTCGTGCAGGCGCAGGCCGGTGCGGCGGCGGAGCATCCGGGCGAGGGCGAGGTTGCCCGCCCGGGCGTGCGCGGGCCAGGCGCCCGGGCCCTGTGGGCGGCGCCGCCCGAGCACGAGGTCGGCCTCGCCGTCCCGTACCTCGCGGACGAAGGGCAGGAGCCGGGCCGGGTCCAGTGAGGCGTCGCAGTCGCAGAAGCACACGATGTCCGCGGTGGCGGCTCGCAGACCGGCGTGGCAGGCGGCGCCGAACCCGCGGCGCGTCTCGCGCACGACGGTCGCGCCGAGGCCGCGGGCCAGTTCCGCCGAGCCGTCCGTGGAGCCGTTGTCCACGACCAGCGCGCGCCAGCCGGCGGGAACGCGGGCGAGGACCCAGGGGAGGGCCTCGGCCTCGTTCAGACAGGGGAGGATCACGTCGACCGGACAGGGGAGGATCTCGTCGACCGGACGGGGGAGGACCACGTCGACGGGTGCCGGGTCCGTGTCCGGGGCCTTGTCGGGGTCGGGGTCTGGGTCGGGTTCGGGGGAGGTCGTCACGGCTTTCACCCTACGAACACGAAAGGGAGATATCGGACTTCAGGTCCTTACGAAACACGGACGTCGCGGCGGGATCGCGGCACGCGGGTGCGGCCGGTGGGACGCTGGATTCATGCAGCAGCCGTACGAATCCGCAGGTAACGGACCCGCCCCGGGCGGGCCCGGGCGGAGCGCCCGCGTCCTCGTCGTCGACGACGACCCCACCGTCGCCGAGGTGGTCTCCGGCTACCTCGACCGCGCCGGGTACGTCGTGGACCGTGCCGCGGACGGGCCCGCCGCGCTCGCCCGGGCCGCCGCGCACTGGCCCGACCTGGTGGTGCTGGACCTGATGCTGCCGGGGATGGACGGCCTGGAGGTGTGCCGCAGGATGCGCGGCCACGGGCCCGTGCCGGTCATCATGCTCACCGCGCGCGGTGACGAGGACGACCGGATCCTCGGCCTGGAGGTGGGTGCCGACGACTACGTCACCAAGCCCTTCAGCCCCCGCGAACTGGTCCTGAGGGTGGAGTCGGTCCTGCGCCGCAGCCGCCCCGCCGCAGGCGCTCGCCCCCTTCGGCTGGCCGGTCTCGCCGTCGACCCCGACGCCCGCCGCGCCACCAGGAACGGCGAGGATCTCGCCCTCACCATCCGGGAGTTCGACCTGCTCGCGTTCTTCCTCCGCAATCCCGGCCGGGCGTACAGCCGTGAGGACCTGATGCGCGAGGTGTGGGGCTGGGACTTCGGTGACCTGTCGACGGTCACGGTGCATGTGCGCCGGCTGCGGGGCAAGGTCGAGGAGGATCCGGGCAGACCGCGGCTGATCCAGACGGTGTGGGGGGTCGGATACCGCTTCGAGGAGCCCACGCCCCGGGAGGGCCTGACGTCCCGCGAGGAGGCGGTCTGACCATGCGAACCATGCCTCTCACACACGCCGTGCAAGCCACGCACACCGTCCATGCCATGCAAACCGTGCACTCCACGCACGACATGCTGCTCATCGCCCTGTACGCCTTCCTCGGCGCCGCCGCGGCCGGGCTGCTCGGGGCGGGGGCGCTGTGGCTGATCCGGCGGCGGTCGCTGACCGTGTCCCTCGCCGTCGTCGCCGCCGTGGCGGTCACCGCGATGCTCGCGGGGACGCTGGCCGTCGCCTGGGCGATGTTCCTGTCCTCGCACGACCTGGGTGTGGTCACGACCGTGGTGGCCATGGCGGCGGTGGTGTCCCTGGCGACGGCGCTGTTGCTGGGTCGTTGGGTGGTGGCCCGCAGCAGGGCGCTCACCCTGGCCGCGCGCTCCTTCGGCGACGGCGGCGACTTCGCGCCCCCCGAGGGCCCCGCGACCGCCGAACTCGCCGCGCTGAGCCGGGAGTTGCAGGCGACCAGTGCGAGGCTCGCCGAGTCCCGCGACCGGGAACGCGCGCTGGAGACCTCCCGCCGTGAACTCGTCGCCTGGATCTCGCACGACCTGCGCACCCCGCTCGCCGGGCTGCGGGCGATGTCGGAGGCGCTGGAGGACGGGGTGGCCGCCGACCCGGACCGCTATCTCCGGCAGATCCGTACCGAGGTCGAACGCCTCAACGACATGGTCGGCGACCTCTTCGAACTCTCCCGCATACACGCCGGGACCCTCGCCCTGTCCCCCTCCCGCATCTCCCTCTACGACCTTGTCGGTGACGCCCTCGCGGGCGCGGACCCGCTCGCCCGTGAGCACGGCGTACGCCTGGTCGGGGACCGTATCGAGCCGGTGCCGGTCGAGGTGGACGGCAAGGAGATGAGCCGGGTGCTGGGCAATCTCCTCGTCAACGCGATCCGCCGGACTCCGGCCGACGGCACGGTCGCGGTCGCCGCCGAGCGCTCGGACGCGGGGGTCGTCCTGTCCGTCACCGACGGCTGCGGCGGCATCCCGGAGGAGGACCTCCCGCGCGTCTTCGACACCGGCTGGCGCGGCACTCACGCCCGCACGCCCCCCGCCGGAGCGGGCCTGGGCCTGGCCATCGTCCGGGGCATCGTCGAGGCCCACCAGGGCCGGGCCGCCGTCCACAACGTCCCCGGCGGCTGCCGCTTCGAGGTCACGCTGCCCACGGCCGGGGCGTGAGGCGCAGGCCCCGGCCGCCCCTCCCCTGCTCGGCTGCTTCCCCGCTCCCCTACTCCCTTGCTCCCTTGCTCTCCTGCTCTCTTGCTCCGCTACTCCCCGCGCAGCCTCGCCGTAGCGAACTCCCTCATCCCCTCCGCGAAGCCGGTCTCGGGCTTCCAGCCCAGTTCGGCGCGCAGCCGTGCGGAGTCGGCCGTGATGTGGCGTACGTCGCCGAGGCGGTACTCCCCGGTCACCACGGGCGCGGGCCCGCCGTGCGCGGTGGCCAGGGCCCTCGCCATCTCGCCGACCGTGTGCGGCTCGCCGCTCCCGGTGTTGTAGACCGTGAGGGCCCCGGCGCGCGAACCCGCCTCCAGGGCCGCCGCATTGGCCGCGGCCACATCCCGTACGTGCACGAAGTCCCGTCGCTGCCCGCCGTCCTCGAAGACCCGCGGCGCCTCGCCCCGGGCCAGCGCGGACCGGAAGAACGAGGCGACCCCCGCATACGGGGTGTCGCGCGGCATCCTGGGCCCGTACACGTTGTGGTAGCGCAGTGACACCGCCGAACCGTCCGTCGAGCGGGCCCAGGCCGCCGCCAGATGCTCCTGGGCCAGCTTGGTCGTCGCGTACACGTTCCGGGGGTCGGCCGGAGCGTCCTCGCGCACCAGGCCGGGTGTCAGTTCCTCACCGCACCGCGGACAGCGGGGCTCGAACCGCCCCGCGTCGAGATCGGCGACGGTCCGGGGCCCGGGGCGTACCGGTCCGTGCCACTCACAGCCGTACGCGCCCTCGCCGTAGACGACCATCGACCCGGCGAGCACGAGGCGGCGCACCCCCGCCTCGGCCATCGCGGCGAGCAGCACCGCCGTGCCGAGGTCGTTGCGCGACACGTACTCGACCGCGTCGTCGAACCCCTTCCCCAGCCCCACCATCGCCGCCTGATGGCACACGGCGTCCACACCCGCCAGCGCCGCGCCGACCGCCTCGGCGTCTCTTACGTCCAGGCCCTCGCGCAGGTCGAACACGACCGCCTCGTGCCCCCGCGCGGTCAGCGCCTCGACGACATGGGACCCGATGAACCCGGCACCGCCGGTGACCAGTACTCGCATACGCCGAACGCTAGGACCGCGACCGTGGCGCACGGCAGCACCGCGCCCGCCACGTCACGGGTCCGTAAGACCCGGCGGACCCGAGAGGACCCCGGCGGACCCGGGGTTCTGGGAACTTCCTGAGAAACAGGGCGGCGGTTCCGTCCCGTACGGGCGTGCCCTGCGGCCGTCTCCCGTCGGCTTTCAGCGAATTCTTGCGAGGAACCCCGGGCGTTTGCGCCCGGGAGGAATCGCATCCCCGTGGCTGCGGCGCGGAGCGCCGCAGTATCACCCTCACTGTGTCTGTTCGGCCGCGGAGCGGCCGGATGCCTTCTCCGGCGGAGCCGGGGGGTGGTGTGAACGCATGGCCAGATCCCGGACCGGACGGTGTCGGTCTGGACCGTGGCGGGCCGGGTCAAGAACGTGTCGTTCACCGCCTCACCCGAGCAGCTGGCCACGCTGGCGCTGTACCGCAAGGGCGAGTCGGACCTGCTGGAGCGGGACGGCATGTGGTTCCTCAACGCCACCTGTGAGGTCCCTGAAGCGCCGCTCAACACCGGTCCGGTGGACTTCCTCGGTCTCGACCTGGGGATCGTGAACATCGCCACCACCAGTGACGGCGAGATCATGGCCGGACGCGAGCTGAACCGCACGCCTGCACCGAGCGACGCCCGGGGCACACCCCCGAGCAGGAGCGCCGGCTCGACGCCCTCACCGACCGCGAACGCGAGGTCCTCACCGCCATCGCCTCCGGCTGGAGCAACGCCGAGATCGCCGACCGCCTCTCCCTCGCGGAGTCCACCGTCAAGTCCCACGTCAGCCGCGTCCTCGCCAAGATCGGCGTACGGGACCGGGTCCAGGCGGTGATCTTCGCGTATGACGTGGGGCTGGTACGGCCGGCGTAGCGCGAGGGCCTGGGGCCTGTCCGCACGACAGGGCCTAGAACAGCGGGAGGGCGTCCGTGTACGCGTTCACCGGCTTGGCGACCTTCTTGACGGTACGGGCGTCCAGCGCGGCCGGGGCGGAACTCGTGCCCAGCGTTCCGCCGGGGTGCCACGTTCCGGTGACGGTCACCCAGGTGTCGGCGGGCAGGGCCGCCGCCCCGTGGATCCGCACCTTCACGGACTGGGCGTCCGCCGCGCAGCAGGTGAAGATGATCCTGGTCAGGTACCAGCCGTCGGCCCCCTTGCCGGGCGTGACGAAACCGGTCATCCGGACGCTACGCCCGTCGATGTCCCGCTTGTGGTCCTGCTGCACCCGGCTGGTGAACTGGGTGAGCGTCAGCGGGACCGGCGAGGTCGCCGGCAGCGGATCGAAGTACCTCTGCTCCGTGACGGCCTTGGGTGCCTCGCGCGCGGCGGTGTACGCGCCGAGGGCCGGTGGGGCGTAGAAGAGCAGACTCAGCGCGGGCAGGAACAGCAGCCAGGCGATACGGGGCACGGTGGAGTGGTCGTGACCGTGTGCGTCCCCATGCCGGTCCGCGTGCGCGCCCTCGTGATCGTGGCCATCCTCGCCGGCCGGTTTCTGATGCGACCATGCCTCCGCCACGCCCAGCACGAGCAGCAGCACCCCCGACGCGACCAGCATCGGACGCATCCCCTCCTTCACGAACCTGAGGCTCAGGTCGGTGAAGAGCGAGGCGTGCAGCAGGCCGAGGCCGCTGAGGACGAGCAGGGTCACCTGGAGGGGGCGTTTCACAGCAGGACTCCTCCGATGAGGGCACTGCACAGGATCGCGACGACCGTCGTCGCCGCGGAGAAACGGACCGCGAAGGCCCGGCCGAAGGTGCCCGCCTGAAGGGCGATCAGTTTCAGGTCGACCATCGGCCCGACGACCATGAACGCCAGCCGGGCGACGGGCGAGAAGCCGGTGAGCGAGGCCGCGACGAACGCGTCCGCCTCGGAGCACACCGCGAGCAGGATGGCGAGCGCGGCCAGGAACAGCACCGACAGCCAGGGTGAACCGGAGAACGCGTCGAGCACGGTGCGCGGGACCGCCACGTTGAACGTGGCCGCCGCCATGGCCCCGAGGACCAGGAAGCCGCCCGCGTGCAGGAAGTCGTGCTGGAAGCCGCGCCGGAACTCCCGCAGACGGCTCTGCTCGGGCTGGTGCCCGGTGTGCCGTACGACAGGCTTGAGCCATTTCTCGCGGCCGAGGAAGAGCCACAGCCAGCCCATCACGGCGGCGGTGGCGAGCGAGGCGAGCAGCCGGGCCAGGACCATCTCGGGGTGGCCGGGGAAGGCGATGGCGGTGGCGGTCAGCACGACCGGGTTGATGGCGGGTGCCGAGAGCAGGAACGCGAACGCGGCGGCCGGGGCGACGCCCCGGCCGATCAGACTGTTGGCCACCGGCACCGACGCGCATTCGCAGCCCGGCAGGACGACTCCGGCGACTCCGGCGACCGGGACGGCGAGCACGGGCCGCCGGGGCAGCACCCGGGTGAACACCCGGGCCGGCACGAACGCGTTGATCGCGCCGGACAGTGCCGTGCCGAGCAGCAGGAAGGGCAGCGCCTGCACGGTGACGGCGAGAGCGACGGTCCGCCAGGCCTGCATGGCCGGTTGCTCCATCCATCGGCTGAGGACGTAGAGCGCGGGCCCGGACAGTGCGCACGCTCCGAGCAGAAGGGGCCAGTGGCGGGGCCAGTCACGCCGGGGACCCGTGGCGCTCGCCGCCGCCGCGGGGACCGCGACGGCTGCTTCCGCCGCCGCCTCCGTGGACGGTTCATCCGCCCCCACGGCCCGTTCATCTGTCTTGTGCACGCCAGCTCCGAGTGTCGGATGATCGCACCGAACATAGCGGGCCTGGACCCCACCGATCACCACGTCTTCACCACATCTCGGTCATGAGTCGGGACCGCCGCGGCGACCGGCGATTTCGGACGTCGGAACGCCCTCGCGTCCGGAGCCCTCTCAAGGGGTGGTGGGTGGGAGCCGTGCCGGGTCTCGGGCCGGGTTGTTATATTGCGCAACCATGCAAGTGAGGCGTCCCCGCAACGCCTGACGTATGCCTGAACGGCCCGACCGTTTCGTGGGAGTGCGAACATGACTGACCTTGGGGACGCCCCCGCCGGCAACGCCACACGCAGCCACGCACGCGGGGTGCCCCGGCAGCGCCACACCTCCGGTTCCGCGACGTCCGGTTCCGCGACTTCCCGTTCCGCGCCCTCCCGGACGGGGTCCCGTGCGCGTCCCAAGGCCGGCGCGGGGCGCCGGGCCCTGCCCCTGCGCCGGGGCAGGCGGATCCTGCGGACGGCCGCGATATCGCTGTCGGTGCTGGTCCTGGCTACCGCGGGTGGGGGGTGGTGGTTCTACGAGCATCTGAACGGCAATCTCCACAGCGTCCCGTTGACCGACGGCACGGGGGACAGCGCGGGCAAGGAGAAGGCCGACTCCTTCGGCAGGACCCCGATCAACCTCCTGGTGATGGGCAGCGACGGCCGTACCAACGCGAGCGACTGCAAGCTCGGCGGCGGCTGTTCACGGACCGGTGTGCAGTCCGGGTCCAACGCGGACGTGGAGATGGTGATGCACATATCCGCCGACCGCTCCAACGCCACCGTGATGAGCATCCCCCGCGACACCGTGACCACCGTCCCCGCCTGCAAGGACACCGAGACCGGCGTCTCCACGAACGGCTACACCGGCATGGTCAACAGCGCCCTGCAGTACGGGCCCGCCTGCCAGGTGGCCACCGTCCACCGGCTCACCGGCATCCCCATCGACCACTTCGTCAAGCTCGACTTCTCCGGCGTGGTGAAGATGTCCGACGCGGTGGGCGGGGTGTCTGCCTGCGTCGACAAGGACGTCTACGACACCTACTCACACCTGAAACTCGCTCAGGGCACGCACACCCTCAAAGGCGTCGCGGCCCTGGAGTTCGTCCGCTCCCGGCACGGCTTCGGCGACGGCAGCGACCTGGGGCGCACCTACTCCCAGCACCTCTTCCTCAGCTCGATGATCCGCAAGTTCAAGAGCGCCGGCACCCTCACCGACCCCACCGCCGTCTACCGCCTGGCCGACGCCGCGACCAAGGCCCTCACCGTCGACACCGGCCTGGGCACCGTCGGGAAGCTGATCGGGCTCGCCGCCGACGTGGACAAGGTCCCGGCGAAGCGCATCACCTTCACCACCATGCAGACGGCGCCGGACCCCCATGACAGCAACCGGCTCGTGCCCGCCGCCACGGCCCAGAGCCTGTTCGACACCATCGCGAACGACCAGTCCCTGACCAGTTCGTCCGGCGAGAAGACGGCCGCGGCCTCCGCGACAGCCAAAGCCACGGCCACCGCCTCCGCGGTCCCCGCCGCGCAGATCGTGGTCACCGTGGAGAACGGCACCACCGTCACCGGCCGGGCCTCCGCCGTCGCCACCGCCCTCATCGACAAGGGCTTCAGCTCCGGCACCACCACCGGCAACGCCGCCGGCACCACGTCCACGACCACCCTCACCTACGGCAGCGGGCACAAGGCCGAGGCCCAGACCGCCGCCAAGGCCCTGGGCCTGCCGTCCTCCCGTCTCAAGCCGAGCGCCGCCAGCGGCACCGGCCTGACCCTGGTCATCGGCACCGACTGGACCAGCGGCACCGCCTACCCCGCCGCCGCCCCCGCGGACACCAAGGCCGCCACCGCCAACGCCCACGCCGAGACCGCCGACCAGTCCAAAACCTGCGCCAAGGTCAGCCCCTACAAGACCGTCAGTCTCAACGGGGTCGCCATGACCCCCACCCAGGCCTACCGAGCAGCCGCCGGCACCAAGGACTCGGCACCGTGAGCCGGTGCTCGAAACCTTTGGGGATTGCGCAATCCGGGAACCATCACACTGGCGGGCGGCGACGGGGGAGACATGGCGGAACCTGAGCCCTCAGGGGCGGACATCGGCTACATCGGCGTCACTTTCGAACGGGTCCTGGACCAGGCCCTGAACTCCCGACGGATCAGCGACGCGCTGGAGCGGTCCGCCGGGACGCTCAACCGGGAACAGTTGCGCACCCGCGCGCTGCGGGAGCGCGCCGCCATCGCCGCCGCGGCAGCCGTCGAGTACCACGTGTACACCGAGACCAGGGCCTCTGCCGCCGGGCAGACCGGTGAACGCGACAGCAACGGCAGCGGCGACAGCAACGGCAACAGCGGCAGCGGCGGGAGCGGGCTGCTCCCCGTGCTGGCGGTGTTCGTGCCGAGCCTGTCGGCCGTCGCCGCGGCGGTGTTCCTGGTGTCCGGGCTCGCCCTGCGCGCCTTCGGCGGGCGCCCCTACATCGGCGCGGGACTGATCACGGCGGGGTTCGTCGCGGCGGCCGTGGCCGTCGGCGGCGCGGTCGCCGATCTCGCCTGTCTGCTGGTCGCGGCGGCCCACAACCGCTCCGCGGAGGACGACGTGGTGCCCGCCGACGAGGACGCGGACGTGAAGCGGGCGCGCGAAGCGTGGCAACTCGCCCTGCTGGAGCGCGGGATGATGCCGTTCCTCCTCGACCGCCTCGACGAGGCCGACACCAGGGACCACGTGTGACCCACGCGCCCGGCCTCCGGCAGGAGGATCGTGTGGAATTCGAACGAGTGCTCCAGTGTGCACTCGACGTCGTCGACATCCGTTCCGCACTGCGCCACGACCCCACCGGCAGGGCCGCGAGACGGCTGCGGGACCTGGCGCTGGAAGCCACGGAGGAGATCGCCTCCGCCGCGGCTGACGAGTACGCCGACTACCTCTGCGCCCGTGAGACCCGTGACGCCCATGAGGCCACCGAGGGCGGGCTGTGGCCCGTTCTCGCCGTGCTCACCCCCGTGGTGGCCGCCGTCGCGGCGGCGCTGCTCCTGCTGATCGGGTACGGAGCGCGTCTTACCGGGGTGGCCACCGGGTTCGCCACGTCGGTCGTCACGGCGGGCTGGGTGCTCGCACTCACCGCGGCGCTCACCGCGTGCATCGGGCTCTGGGCCCTGTTGCGCACGGCCCTGCGTCAGCGCGAGGACACGTCCGACGGCCGGGAGCCCGCCGGCGGAACCGACGTGGACCGGGCCCGGGAGAGATGGCGGCAGGCCCTGCTGGAGCGGGGCCTGCTGCCCTACCTGCGCAGCCACCTGCCGGAGTAGCTGCGCCTAAACTGGGTCGGCGCGGACGCGGGCACGGATGCCCGGGGCGGGACGGGAGAAGAGACTGTGACGGCATACGCCGGTGGCTTCGATGATCCGCCCGCCGAGGTACTGGCGGACGCGGCCGCCGCGTTCGGGCTGCTGGCCTCCTCGCCCCGGCTGCACATCATGTGGGCCCTCGCACAGGGCGAGAGCGACGTGACCCACCTCGCGGAGCGTGTCGGCGGCGCCCTGCCCGCCGTCAGCCAGCACCTGTCGAAGCTGAAGCTCGCGGGTCTCGTCCGCTCCCGGCGCGAAGGCCGCCGACAGGTCTACTACGTCGACGATTCCGATGTCGTGACCGTGGTGCGCGTGATGGTCGGACAGCTGTCCGCACGTGCCGAGGAGGCATCGGCACCCGTACGCAGGCTGCGCGGGATCGGTGGCTGAGACGTCCGCGACGGCGGGAGGGGGCGCCGAGCGCCCCGCCTCCGCGGACGGCCCGGCGGCGGAGAAGCCCCGGGTCTTCCAGGTCACTTCGGGCGGACAGGAACACGGCGAGCCGACCGCGCTCCAGCTGCTCCGGCGGCTGGACAGCGGTCCGCGGGGGCTGACGGAGACGCAGGCCGGCGAACGCCTCGCCCGGTTCGGGGAGAACATCCTGCCCGCCCGGCGGCCCCTTCCGTGGTTCGGGCGCTTCCTGCGCAGTCTGCGGGATCCGTTCACCGCCGTACTGCTCTGCCTCGGCCTGGTCTCGGCGCTCGTGGCCTCCTGGGGCACCGCGAGCGTGATCACCGTACTGGTGGTGGTCAGTTGTGTGCTGCGGTCGTCCGGTGAGCACCGGGCGGACCGTTCGATGGCGGCGCTGCGTGACCTGGTCGCCAGCACCGCCACCGTGCTGCGCAGGACCGACACGGACGCGGTACCCACCGACCGTGACCTCCCGGTCGACCAGCTGGTGCCGGGGGATGTGATCCGCCTCGGTCCGGGCGACCTGGTCCCCGCCGACGTACGGCTGCTGCGGGCCGGCGGGCTGACCGTGTACCAGGCCGCGCTCACCGGAGAGTCGGCGCCGGTCGCCAAGTACCCGGTCGACGCGCCGGGTGCCACGGCGGGTGAGCTGTTCGAGCAGCCGCAGCTGTGTTTCCAGGGCAGCAGTGTCGCCTCCGGCAGCGGCACCGCCGTGGTCGTGGCGACCGGCGCGCACACGCGGTTCGCCGAGGGACACCGGGACCCGGGGCGGCGGGAGGCGAGCGCCTTCGACCGGTCCGTGCACGGCATCTCCTGGATCCTCATCCGGTTCATGCTGCTCACCCCGCCGCTGGTCCTGATGGCGAACGCGGCCCTGCGCGGGCGGGGCCTGGAGACCCTGCCGTTCGCCGTCGCGGTGGCGGTCGGGATGACCCCGGAGATGCTGCCGGTCATCATCACGACCTGCCTGGCCCGCGGGGCGTCACTGCTGGCCCGTACGCACGGAGTGATCGTGAAGCGGCTGCCCGCGCTCCACGACCTCGGCGCCATCGACGTGCTCTGCGTGGACAAGACCGGCACCCTCACCCAGGACCGGCCGGTCGTCGACCGCGCGCTGGACGCGGACGGCGAGGACGCGCCCGAGGTACTGCGCCGGGCCGCCGCGGCCGCCTGGTGGACGCTGCAACTCGCCGACCTGCCCGCACCCGACGCCCTCGACGAGGCGCTCCTGCACACGGCCACCGAGGACGACCTGATGGCGTACGACGGGATCGCGGCGCTGCCCTTCGATCCCGTACGCCGCCTCACCACCGCCGTCGTGCGCACCCCCGGCGCCCTCGGCTCCCACACCCTCCTGGTCAAGGGCGCCGTCGAAGCCGTACTGGAGCGCTGTGCGCTGGAGCCGGAGGAGCGCACACGGCTGCTCGCCCGCGCCCACGAGCTGACGGACGACGGGCTGCGCGTCCTGGCGGTCGCCACCGCCGTACGCCCCGCCCGCCACCGCGACTACACCCCGGCCGACGAACGCGGCCTGACCTTCGAGGGGTTCGTCACGCTGCGGGACGCGCTGGTACCGAGCGCGGCCGACGCGCTGCGGGTGCTCGCCGACCGGGGCGTCGCCGTACGGGTGCTGACCGGGGACCACCCGGGCACGGCCGCCCGCGCCTGCCGGGACCTGGGCCTCGACCCCGGGGAGGTACGCACCGCCGCCGACCTCGACGGTCTCACGGACACCGAACTCGGCGAGCTCGCCCACCGCACCACCGTCTTCGCCCGCTGCACGCCCGAGCACAAGGCGCGTATCACCGTCGCACTGCGCGATCGCGGACATGCCACCGGCTACCTCGGCGACGGCGTCAACGACCTGCCCGCGCTGCACGCCGCGGACGTCGGGATCTGCCCGCGCGACGCCACGGACCTGGCCCGGGAGAGCGCCGACGTGGTCCTCGCCGACAAGGACCTCACCGCGATCTCCCACGCGATCACCGCGGGCCGCTACTCCAGCGGCAACATCGGCACCTATCTGCGGGTCACCCTCTCCTCCAACCTCGGCAACGTGATCGCGATGCTCGCGGCGGGCATCCTGCTGCCCTTCCTGCCGATGCTGCCGACGCAGGTCCTCGTGCAGAACATGTGCTTCGACGCGGCCCAGCTCGCCTTCGCCTACGACCGCCCCGCCCCGGGCACCCTGAAGCGCCCCACCGTGCTGCGCTCCCGCGGCCTGCTCGGCTTCATCACCGGCTTCGGCCTGCTGAACGCCGTCGCCGACCTCGCGACCTTCGGCGTCCTCGCGCTCGCCGTGCACGGGCCCGGGACGGCGAACGACGAGTCCGTGTTCCACTCCGGCTGGTTCACCGAGAACCTGCTCACCCAGGCCCTGGTGATGCTCCTGCTGCGGCTGGGCCGCCGGGGCGTGGGGGGCCGGCGGAAACCGGGTCCCGTCGGCTGGGGCGCGACCGCCCTCACCGCCGTCGGCCTCGCGCTCCCGCTCTCCCCGCTCGGCCCGCCGCTGGGCATGACCGCACTGCCCGCCCTGTACTACCTGCTGCTCGCCGCCGTCCTCGGCCTGTACGCGGTGGGGCTGGTGGCCACGCGGTCACGCTACGAACGCCGTCGCTCCGAGGACGAAGGCGAAGGCGAAGGCGAAGGCGGAGGCGAAGGCGGAGGCGAAGACGGGTGCGAATACGCGTACGGCCACGGGATCTCCCACAGTGATCAAGGGCCGCGCGGCGAGCGCATCCACGACGGAGGGTGACGCGGGCTTACTCTTCCCTCCAGCGCTTCGCCTCGGCGCACCGGTGAACGGGCGGAAGAGAGAAGGCGGGACATGGCCGCATCCTGGACGCGGTGGCGGTGGCTCACTCTGCTGGTCCTCGCCCTGGCCCTCTACGTCATCGTGCGGGCCGCCAACACCCCGCAGGCCACCCCTACGCACGTCACCCCTCCGCGTGCCACTCCTTCGCCCGCCACCACGCCGCCCGGGACCCCTCCGTCTCCGGCGGACGCGGTCTACCCGTAGGACAGGTTGGAGCACACGTCGTCGTCGGCGGAGCGCGCGTCGCGCGCCACCGAAGTGGGCAGGGCGGTGGGCGTGGACGTGGGCGAGGCCGATGTACTGCCCGTGGTGGTGTAGGTCCGGCCCAGGACGACGTCGAGGCCCGCGCCCGGCACGGACTTCAGTTCGGCGCCGGGAAAGAGCCGGGCGACCGTCTGGGCCCGGGTCCGCAGGCCCGCGCCGTACTCGATCACCGTGCCGGCGCGGTCCCGGTCGACCGCGTTCGCGGTACGGGTGACGGTGAAGCCGTGCTCGGTGAGAGCCGTCGCGGCGCGCGAGGCCAGGCCGCGCGTGGTGGTGCCGTTGTAGACGGCGACGTCGATACCGTCCCCCGAGACCTGCGCGGCGGTGCTGGGCGCGGTGGCCGCGGCGGTGGTCTGCCCGCCCTTCTTTCCGCCGGCGTCGGTGCCGTCGAGGGTGCGGTCGGCCTTGAGCGCGGCCCACAGCTGATCGGCGTCCGGCTGGACGATCGCGACCCGCTCCCCCTGGTAACGCCAGGGGATGGTGGCGAACTTTGTGTCGTGGAGGTCGATGTTCTTCAGGGACATCGCGAACGAGATCAGCCGCTTCGCCGTTCCCAGCCCAGGGTCGACGGTCAGCGACTTCGTCGCGGCGTCGGCGAGCGGCAGCAGTCCGGTCGGGGTGAGCCCGTCGCTCTTCACCTTCTTCACCAGGCCGGCGACGAAGGCCTGCTGGCGTTTGATGCGGCCGATGTCGGAGCCGTCGCCGATGCCGTGCCGGATGCGGACGTAGTCCAGCGCCCGCTGCCCGGAGAGTTTCTGCTCCCCCTTTTTGAAGAGCAGTCCGCCCCGGGTGGCGCGGTTGGGGTTGAGGTCCTTCTCGTACACGTCCTGCGGGAGGCACACCTTCACCCCGCCGACGACCCGCGTCAGTGCCGCGAAGCCCTTGAAGTCGATGACGACGGTGTGGTCGACGCGCAGGCCGGTCAGCTTCTCGACCGTGTTCTGGGTGCAGGCCGGGTTGCCCTTGGCCGTCTGCCCCACGGAGTACGCCTCGTTGAACATCGTGTTCGGCCGCGTCCTGGTCCACTTCCCGTCCGGGAGCTTGCACGGGGGGAGGGTGACCAGGGTGTCGCGGGGGATCGAGACGGCGACGGCGTGCCGGTGGTCGGCGTAGACGTGCAGCAGGAACGCGGTGTCGGAGCGGCCGATGTCGCCCTTGTCGCCGCCGCCCAGCGCGCTGTTTCCGTCCGTGCGCGTGTCCGAGCCGATGACGAGGACGTTCTCGCCCTTCGTCGAACCGGCCGGCCGGTCCTTGGAGAGGCCGTCGGCGCCGAAGGTGTCGATGTTGCCGTTCAGCTTCAGATAGATCCAGCCGAGTCCGGCCGTGCCGAGCAGGAGCACGGTCAGGGCCACGACGAGGGTGATCCGCAGGGGGCCCCGTCTGCGGCGCGGGCGCCGCGCCTGGTCGCTGGTCGTCACACGTGTGCTCTCATCCGTCCGACTCATACGTAGGGGACGCTCGGCACCGCCCGATGGTTGTAAAGTTGCGCAATGTGGCAATAGTGACGGGCGCTGCCGCGCGTTCGCGGAGGCGCCGGGTCCGGTGAAGGGAAGAGGTGGGCCGGATGCTCCGCAACGGACTGGAACCCTGGCACCTGCTGATCGTGGCGATCGTGATCATCGTGCTGTTCGGCTCGAAGAAGCTGCCCGACACCGCCCGCGCGCTGGGCAAGTCGATGCGCATCCTCAAGAGCGAGACCAACGCCATGAAGCACGACGGCACCGCGCCCTCCACCGGGCCCTCCACCGCACCCCGGTCCGAGAACGCGCCCGAGGCCGAGTCCGAGAACGCGTCCGCCGCACCGGCGCCCCACGTCGTTCAGCCCGCGCCCGGCGATACCGCGTCGGCCCGTCCGGTCGACGAGGGCACCGCGACCCGCTGAGCGTCCTCGACAAGCGTGCCTCCCGGCCTGGTTGGCCGAGGTCCGCACGCTGGGTGGCTACGAGGCGGGCTCGGCGGTCCATGTGATGTGCGGGGGTTCGACCCGCGCGCACAGGGGGTTGCCGTGAGCGTCGGTCAGGCCGAGGCGTCCGACCAGCAGGCCCTCACGCGCGGCGGCGGCGAGCACCTCGGCGGGGACGACGTCGAGCATGAGCTTGGCGCGCCGGAACATGCTGAAGACGCCCGACTCGTCGACCGTGCCCCATGACAGGTAGATGAACCGGCGGCCCAGACGGTCCTGCACGTAAGGCCCTTTGACGTCCGTGCCGGCCGGTGAGGCGAGCGCGGTGCACTCCAGGGTCCAGGTCGCGGACGCTGCGTCCCCTGGCTGCGGTTCGAGGAGTTCGGCCGGCCGGTCCCGGCGTTGTACGGCCACGTGGATGTTGTCGTATGTCGGCGCGCCGCTGCCGGCGGGGGCCGGACAGGTGCGGCCGGGCAGGTCGACGGCGTTGATACGGATGCGCATGCCGACCATCATCGCGCCATTCCGGGACGGTTCTTCACGAGCTGCCGTGCGACAAAGGGGACGATACGATGAAAAACGGCCTCGCATCTCACGGAGCGCCCTGGTGAACGAGCGGGGCGCGCTGCCCAGATGGGGTGATGCGCGCACGGCGTGGGGGATCGGGGCACCTTCGTGGTCGTCCCCGCACTCGCGCTGGGCCGTCCGGCAAGGGCACCGTCTCGACGGACCGCAGGGGAAGGTTCGACGTCGACGGTCCGAGCGGAAGCAGGTTCGTCGTCAGGACGGCCCACGGAAAGACGACGCTCACCTGCGCCAAGGTCAACCACTGTGGTCTCCGCGCACCGCGCGGTTCTGGCGCACCGTCAGCCCACTGGCTGCGAACCGACGTACCCCCAGGTCCCCGACCTGGGGGTTTCGCACGGGGCGAGACGCCATGGAGGACGGGCCCCTAGTCGGTGCCGACGCCGACGCGGATGCCGCGCGTGAACGGCTCGAAGGTGTGGCTGAAGGACCAGGTGTCCTGGGCGATGCCGGAACAGGAGTTGGCGCCGGCCGTGCCCACGCAACCGCCGTTGTCGCGCTGGAGGGCCCAGAAGGAGAGCGTGTCGATGCCCTTGGCGACCGCCCAGTTCTCCACCTTCACCGCGTCCTGCGGGGTGAAGGTCTCCTGCGGGCCGTAGTCGTCGATGCCGGGCATCTCGGTGACGCCGATCATGTGCCAGAGCTTCGCCGGGTTCTTCCTCGGGTAGAGCGCGGCGAGTTGGTCGTGCAGCCCGGATGCGGCGGTCCTGGTGTCGGCCGCCATGTCGTGGGTGGCGCCGTCCCAGTAGTCGAAGGTCATGATGTTGACGACGTCCACGCGCGCGCCGTTGTCGACGGCGTTCCGCAGCAGCGCCACGCCGTTGGGTGCGAGGCCGGTGGTGGTGGTCGGCAGGGTGTAGGAGAACTGCACGCTGCGGCCGGTCCGTTCGGCCCAGCGCTCCACTTTGGCGATGGCCTTGTTGCGGCGGTCGATCCCGGCGGCGTTGTTGATGGAGTCGGCCTCGATGTCGAGGTCGATCCGGGTGACGCCGTAGGTCGTGACGAGGCTTTCGTAGACCGAGGCGATGGAGTCGACATCGGTGCAGCTGTCGGCCAGTTCGGTGCCGGTGGTGTCGGCGCTGTAGCCGCCGAAGGACGGGATGACGTTGCCGCCGCGCGCCTGGATCGCGGCGATGTCCCTGCCGAAGGTCGCCTTGGCGATCGGCTGGGTGGAGGCGCCGTTCCAGTACGCGGTGCACGAGCCGGCCGCCGCCGTCTGGAGGAAGGCCATCGTGAGGTACTTGTTGCCCGACTCGGCCGCGAGCGCGGCGGGGCTCTCGCCCGTCCACGCCTCGAAGTACGGCGCCGCCACATGCGCGGGCATGTGCCGCGCGGCATGCGCGGGCGCCCGCTCCGCGGCGAGCGCGCCCCCTCCGCCGAGCGCGACCAGCCCGGCTGCGAGAGCGGTCGCGGTGGCGCCGGACAGCAGCGCGCGGAATGGCCCAGATCGTCTCATTGAAGCCCCCATGGTGAAGGAAGAGCAGGTGGGACAGCGGGAATCCGGAAAGAAGCGTGCGATGTCCACCGGTCGGTACACGCCGGAGAGCTCTCCATGACCAAGGGCGAACAGGGACCATGGTTGGACTAGACCAATTGTCTGTCAAGGTTCTTTACAGTTAACTGTTCAGAACATGGCGCCGCCGCCCGCGGAACCGGGCCGTTCGGCCGGGTGGAGGCGGGCATGGGGCGGTTGGCGAATGAGCCGCGCCCCGGTCGGGTCCAGCAGTGGGGTGGCCCCACCGGGGCGGCGGACGCGGCGGTCCTGTCAGCAGGTGTTCAGCAGCCGGTCCCGCTCGGGGTGAACTCCATGCGCGCGTGCTCGTCCGTGCCGCGGGCTTCGTCGTAGGTGGCCGGGGTGACCTGGTACCAGACGTCGTCCTTGGCGGGGTCGCCGTCGACGTTGTCCAGGCTCACGCACCACCGTTGCGGCCGAACGGTTCGTGTGTACGTCTCGGTGCCCCTGCGGACCTTCTTGCACGTCTGGTATCGCTCCGTGGTGTACCAGGTGCGGGTCGTCCTGTGCGTGCCCGTGCCCGTGCGTTGTGTGTGTCTGACCTGCCTGGTGGCGGACGTGCACTGCTTGACCAGGTGCGGGCGGGTGGCCCTGGTGGTCTTCCGGGCGAGGTGGCGGACCGAGTCCCTGAGCCCGGAGACGGTGTCCGGGCTCGGCGGGGCCTTCGGGACGGTGCCCGCATCGTCCTGGCCGACATCGGTCACGGCTGCCGGGTCCACGCCGCCTGAGCCGCCCCCACCGCCGCATGCGCCCAGCCCGGCTATGAGAACCGCGGTCGCCCCGGCCACCAGCAGCCGCTTGCCGAACATGTCTCCCCCTGAGGTCAGCGGCGGTCAGCGTAACGGATCACCGGACACGCGGCGCTCGGCAGAGCATGGGAGACCTTGCGCTGTCAGAAGACCTGCGTGAAACAGCCGAAGCCGATCACGAGCACGGCCACGAGCGCCGTCAGGGCCCTGAGGACTTGTGGTGTTCTCGTCGTCATCCCGGACTCCTTTCTGTCACAGGCAGTTGCGGACGAGCCACTCGTCCTCGTTGTACGCGTCGCGCGCCGGGTCGGGCACCGTGGCGGGCCGCTCCTCGACGGTGTCCTCGACCCGAACGCGCTCCGGCAGCGTGCCGAACCGCGCCCGGCGTGCCGCCTCCGCGGCGTCGGGGGCCTTCTCCGTCCGCTCCGTCTGTGGCATCTCGCCTACCTCGCTTCGGTACGGGCGCCCGGGTCGGCGCCGTCGAGCAGTCACCAGTCCAACTGGTGATGATGCCCAGATGTTCCGGCCTCGTGCATCACCTGTCAAGATGGTGATGTGGATCTGGATCACGTCTTCGTCTGCGGGAACCCGGCGCTCGACTTCGCCGCGACACTCCGCGCTCGCCGCTCGCTACGGTTCGAGATGTTCGCCTCGCCGGACCGCCTCGACGCCTGGTACCTGGAGTCAGGAGTCGTCGACTCCGTCGCCGGGAGCCAGGACTCCGACGTCGGGCGGGCGACGGCGGTGCGGGAGGCCGTCTACGCGCTGGTCACCGCCCGCCGGCTGGGCGACGCGTACGACGACGAGGCCCTGGCCGTCCTGAACGCCGCGGCCCGGAAGCCCGCGGCGACACCACAGCTCACCCCGGCGGGCCGGTGGACGGCGGCGACCGCGGAAGAAGCGCTGTCGACCGTGGCGCGGCTCGCCGTCGAGCTTCTGGGCGGACCGGATGTGCCGCTGCTCAAGGAGTGCGGAAACCCGGAGTGCACCCGGGTCTATATCGACCGCTCGCGAGGCATGCGCCGGCAGTGGTGCGGCATGGAGTCCTGCGGGAACAAGATCAAGGCCGCGGCCTACCGTGCCCGTAAGAGGGAAACGCGGGTGGCCGCGACCGCCTGATCGACGGTCGGCGCGCGCACCGGATCAGTCGGAGGCGGGTGACGCCTCCGGCGAGGATGCCTTCGCCGGCAGTTGGAACCACATGGTCTTGCCGGTGGCCGTACTGGTGCTGCCCCAGGCCTCGGTGAGCAGATCGAGCAGGTCGATGCCGCGCCCGCCTTCCGCGTCGGCGTCGACGACGCGCCGTACGGGCCCGGCGGGGTCCGTGTCCTCGACCTCGCACCGCAGACGGGAGTCGCGCACCTGCAGGTTGAGCCGCAGCGGGCCGCGCGTGTGGCGCAGGGCATTGGTGACCAGTTCGCTGACCAGGAGTTCGGCCGTCTCGGTCAGGTCCTCCAGACCCCAGTCGCCCAGTTGCGCGGTCACCAGGCGCCGGCCCCGGCGGACCGAGGTCAGCTCCCGCGGCAGGGGCCAGGAGGCGTCCCAGTCGGTGGCGCGGCCCCTGGGTGCGTCGAAGGGGCGTACGGGTGCCAGCGTGCGCGACCAGAGGGCCTGGTGCCGGGCGATCCATGAGGTGAGCGCGGTCTTCCGCCCCGACTCCTCCTGCCGGCGGCGGCAAAGCCGGGCGATGAATCCCCTGTGCGAGGTCGCGGTGAGGCCGATGGCCTGGAAGGCCATGGGGAATCAGCTCCTTCTGGGGCGCCGGCATGTCGGGTCCCGCATTTGCGTAGCAGTCGCTACATTTCAAATATACGCGTAGCGGGCGCTACAGTAAATACCTTGGCGAAAGCAATAAATCGGACATGTCTCAACCCTGACCGCACTGGGAGCCTCCATGCCGCGCCCGCCCGACCCGGCCAAACGACGCGACCTGCTGGACCAGGTCCGCGAGTACATGATCCGCAATGGCCTGACGGACCTGTCCCTGCGCCCGCTGGCCCGGGCCCTGGGCACCAGTGACCGCATGCTCCTGTACTACTTCGGCAGCAAGGAACGCATGGTCACCGAGGCGCTCGCCCTGGACGAGCGGCGACCGCTCCTGCGTGCCAGGAGTCTGCTCGGCGGCGGCGACGCCGACAGGGACCCGGCGTGGCTCCGCGGGTTCATGCAGGAGGTCTGGCAGCGGTTCAGCGCCCCCGACCTGCGCGCCGCGCTCCCCCTCTATCTCGAGATCACGGTCACCGGTCTGCTCCGTCCCGACCGGTACGCGCCCGTCGTGCGCGACGCGCTCACCGAGTGGAAGGACCTGCTCACCTCCGTCTTCCGCGACATGGGCCTGTCCGACGCGCGAGCCCGCACGGAGGCCGTCCTCCTGGTCGACGCGTCCTTCGGCATGGTCGTCGGACCCCTGATCAAGGGTGACTGGAACGAGGCGGACGCGGCCTTCAGCCTTCTCCTCGACCGCCTCGAACCCGGCTGGCGAGCCACGTAGCGAACGCCGCCCCGCTGCGTGCGAGGCCGCGGACGACGTCGCGCGAGGGGCCGTACAAACCGGTACGTTGGGAATGAAGGGCACATCTCCGCCCCCCGTGGGAGTCCCGCCATGCGCAGGATCAGTCAGCGCTGCCCGAGTGTGGTCGCGGCCCTGGCCGCCGCCCTCGTCCTCGCCCCGCCGGCGTCGGCCGCGACATCAGCCCCGCACAGCCGGCCGAACACCCAACAGCGCACGGAAACATTCCAGTTGGTCGCCAGACAGACCCAGTCCGAATCCCTCGACCTGGGCAAGAAGGGGCTCAGCCGGGGTGACGAGCTCGTCATCGCCGAGGACCTGTACCGCGACGGCCGGAAGATCGGCGACCACAGCGTGGTCTGCGTTCACGTCCACCTCGGTCCGAGCGAGCTCCAGTGCGTGGGCACCTTCGCTCTGCCGCAGGGGCAGATCACCTCGCAGGCGCTGCTCCACCTGCCGCCCGCCCCTTCCATCGACATCGCCGTCACCGGCGGTACGGGCGCCTTCAGTTCGGCCCGGGGCTACGTCCACACCGTCCCCGCCGGGAAGACGGTTCGGAACCTCACCTTCCACATCACCGTTGACGGCCCTTCAGGAAACTGAGTCCCCGTTCCGCACGCCGGAGTGAGGTGTTCCACGACCAGGCCGATACCCGGAGGCAGGGATGACGGACAGCGAACCGGACCACGGCTACGGCCTCGCCGGCCGGACGGTCGTGGTCATCGGCGCCAGCGCGGGCATCGGACTCGAGACCGCCCGCCAGGTACGTGCGGACGGCGGCCGGCTGGTCCTGGTCGGCCGCAACCCCGAACGGCTGCGGCAGGCCGCGCTGGAGCTGGACCCCGTCGGCACGGCCGCGTTCGACGCCACCGACACCGACCGCCTCCAGCAGTTCTTCCAGGATCTGCCCGGACCGGTCGACCACGTACTGGTCACAGCCGGCGGCCCCTCCTACATGCCGTTGGAGAGCATGGACCTCGCCGACGCGCGCCGCGCCTTCGACGAGCGCCTCGGCCTGACACTCGGGATCGCCCTCTACAGCCGTGAGAAGATCCGCGCCGGTGGCACCCTGTTGTTCATCGGCGGCACCGGCGGCCGACGCCCCGGTGTCGGCATGGCCGTGGCGTCGGCCGCCACCGCGGCCCTGCCCGCCCTCGTCGCCAACCTGGCGCTCGAAATGGCGCCGGTCCGGGTGAATCTCATCGCCGCCGGATTCGTCGACACACCCCTGTCGGCCTCGCTGCTGGGGGAAGGGCTCGACGCCCGGCGCGAAAAACTGCGCACCACGCTTCCCATCCGACGGGTGGTCGGCCCGGCCGACGTCGCCGCTCTCGCCGTACACATCACGTGCAACGGCGCGCTCACCGGGGCGACGTACGACATCGACGGTGGCCAGCAGCTCCTCTCCCACTGAGAGCCGCCGGGGCCGGTGTCTTGCGCCCCGGTGAGCCCACGGGGTCAGGAGACGGTGAAGTTCAGGACGGCGGCGGTGGTGCTGTCGCCCCTGCCGTAGTGGCCGAGTGCGTACACCTGGAGGGTGCAGGAACCCGTGGAGGCCGGACGCCAGGTGAGGGTGCCGGTCTCGCCGTCGATGTGACGCCAGACGGTGGAGCCGCAGGCACCGTAGAACCGCCACTGGTAGCCACTGAGCCGGTGGTCCCTGTCGGCCTCGGCGGGTTTCACGTCCACCACGAAGTCGCCGGTGCCCGGGCTGCCCTCATGGACGACGGTGAGCTGCGGCGGGCCGGCGGACGCGTAGGCCGCGACGTCCCGGTCGACGCTGATCGTCCCGGAGGATGCTCCCTCGCCGGGGAGGGGCCCCTGGACGCTCTCCGCCACGACGTAGTAGTACGAGCGTCCGGCCGGGGCGGACGGGTCGACGATGCCCCTGGCGTACGCCTGTGTGAACGCCACGCCCGTCCAGCCGGTGCGGGGGTCCGCGCTGCGGTAGAGGCGGTATCCGTAGACGTACCTCTCGCTGCTCCCGTCCGGGAGGGCGAAGGACACCACGTTGCCGTCGTCGCGCGGGGCGCCCGTGGTGACCTGCGGGACCGGCACATCGGCCGGGCGGGGCCGGGTGACGAGCACGCCGGTGACCGGGGACAGGTTCCCGTACGCGTCCACGGCCTGTACGCGGTACCCGAACTGGTAGCCGGCCGGGGCGTTCCAGTCGTTGAAGGAGGTCCCGGTGACGATCTCCGGGCCGTCCTCGTCCGGCTCGCCGACGACCGACGCGGTGATCTCGTAGTGATCGACGTCGGGGGAGGCGGAGGCGTTCCAGCTGATGAGGTTGCCCCAGCTGCCGCCGACCCCCGTCAGGCCGGTGACGGCGGCCGGCGGGGTGGTGTCGGGGGCGCCGGTGGTGCCGGCGGCCGAGGCGGCGGACACGTTGCCCGCCGCGTCCCGCGCGGTGACCTTGTAGAACCACTCCTGCTTGATGTCGGCCGCGGAGTCCGCGTACGTGGTCCCGGACAGCCAGTCGGACACCGCGGTGTAGGCGCCGTCCACGGTGGCCGAGCGGAGCACGCGGTAGTCCTGTGCGTCGGCCGTGGCCTGCCAGCCGACCCGCACGGTCGCCGCGTTCACCGTGGCGGTGACGGACCGCGGCGCGGCGGGGGCGGTCCTGTCGACGGTCGCGACGGCCTGGTCGGCGGTGCCGGTGGACTCGTTGCCCGCCTTGTCGTAGGCGCGGACCTCGTAGTAGTAGGTGGCGCCGGAGGCGGGCGGGGTGTCGGTGGCGGAGAGGGCCGTGGTGGTGGCGACCCTGCTCCAGGCCGTGCTGCCCTTGAGCCGCCGGTAGAGACGGTATCCGGCGAGGTCCATCTCCTTGTTCCTCGTCCAGGACAGGGTGGCCTTGTCGCCGGCGGCGGAGTAGGACACGGCGGCCCCGGCCGGGGCGAGGGGTTTGACCTTGTCGACGACGGCGTCCGTGCGGGGGGCGTAACCGAACTTGACGTTCGCCGAGCCGGTCCAGGCGACGAAGTCGACGCGGAGGGTGTGTTTCCCGGCGGGGACGGCGAGGTTGACCGTCTTCTTCTGGGTGGTGGAGACGTCCTTCCAGAGGCTGATCTTCCGGGCGCCGTCGAGGTAGACGCGGATGCCGTCGCGGGCCTCGGCGGTCAGCGTGAAGGGGCCGCCGGAACCGAAGTCCCGGGTGACGCTCCAGCGGACGGAGAAGTTGTCCTTGGGCAGGGTGACGTTCGGCGGATCACCAGTACCCCAGTTCTCGTTGATCGTGGTGGCGCAGGCCGTGCGCCTGGGCGTGCCGCTGAAGGACGTGTTGGCGTAGAACTGGGCCTGCCAGGCGGGTGAGGCGCAGGTGACGGCCGCGGCGGCGGGAACGGCGGTGAGCAGGCCGCACGCCGAGGCGAGGACGGTGACGGCGGCAGCCGGTCTCAGCCGGTGGGAACGAGGCACAGGGGGCAAGCCCTTTCGGGAAGGCCCGCGACGACGGTACGCGATACGCGATACGCCGTAGGAAACGTCAGTCCAGTGCATTGGATCCCCCCGACCATGACACACCGCCGCAGCAGATCATCCGCCACGCCAGTGGCCTACGGCAACCCAATTCCCCACATGGTCACGGAAGTTGCAGGAGGGCGGACCGTGGGGCCGGAGCCGTGCCCGGCCGCCTCGTGTCCCAGCGGGAGTTGATGGCCCGGCGCAGTTCGTGGTGACCGTGCCCTTGAGCAGGACGCCCCGGCCGGGCCTCGTACGACCGCGTGATCGCCACTCGCGGTGTACGCGCCGTTCCCGCGGCACGGAGGCAGCGGACGACTCCGCAACCGCGAAGCCCCTGACGACCGCCTGCGCCCTCCCCTCAGGTTCTGTTTTCGCTGGTCGTAGCGGTGGCAGCGCCGTGTGCGCCGGACAGGATGGGCTGCCTGTAACAGGGGTACCGTGAACTCGTGACTTACGGCGCAAATGCGAAAAAACCTGAAATGTGATGCCATGCCTCGCCGTCGCACCGATTCGTCCAGTGGGACCGCAGAGCTGCTGGACACGCTCGGTGATCTCACCGGCCGGATCCTGGACCTGATCAAGGTCCAGCAGGCCCGCGTGGAACTCGCTGCCGCGCTGCAGCGCCAGGTCCTCGCCGCGGAGCTGCCGGTCCTGCCATACCTGCGGGTGGCGGGACGGTACGCACCTGCGCGGGCCGGGCTGGACATCGGAGGCGACTGGTACGACGGCTTCCTCATGCCGGACGGCTCGGTGGGATTCGTGATCGGAGACGTGCAGGGCCATGATGTCGAGGCCGCGGCTCTCATGGGGCAGGTGCGCACCTGTCTGCGCGCCGTCGCCACCGCCACCACGGACCCGGCGGAGGTACTCCGGCGCACCAACGACCTGCTCGTCGCCATGGACTGCGGGCTGTTCGTGACCTGTTCGTTCCTGCGCTTCGACCCGGTCACCAGAGAGCTTGCCGACGCCCGCGCCGGACACGTCCCCGCCGTCTGGGCCACGGCCGACGGCTGCTGCGACATCGTCCAGAACGACGGCGGTCTGCCGTTGGGCATCCAAGCGGGCGAGAGCTACCGGTCGACCCGCCGACCGCTCACCGGCGTGGGTGCGTTCGTGCTGCTCACCGACGGCGTGGTGGAAGGCCCCAGCTATCCGATCGAGGAAGGGCTCGAGCAGGTGGCCGACCTGCTCGTCGGCGCCTGTCGCACCGACCCCGACGAGCTGGCCGCGCAGGTGATCAAGGTGGCGGATCTCACCGGTCACAGCGACGACGCCGCGGTCCTTGTCCTTCGTTACGGAGGGCTCCAGGAACAGCGGCAGGGCGAAAAATGAGTGGTATGCGAAGTATGTGCGACCCCGGCGGGGTACGCCTCGCCCGGTGTGACCGCTGGGGTGGGCGAACATGAGCAATGCGGCGCGCGATGAGCGGCTCCGGCGGTACACCGTCAAGGGCCTGCAGCTGGCTGCCGTCGCGGCCGCTTACTACGTCAGTGCCAGGATCGGGCTGCAGCAGCAACTGGTGCGAGGGCAGGTCACGCCGCTGTGGCCGCCCACCGGCGTCGCTGTCGTCGTCCTGATGCTCTGGGGCCTTCGCATGTGGCCGGGAATCGCTCTCGGGGCGTTCCTGGTGAACGTGATGCTCGGGCCGTCGATCCTCCCCGTGCTCGCCATCGCGGTCGGCAACACGCTCGCCCCGGTCTGCGCCTACCTCCTCCTGCGGCGTGTGGGATTCCGTACCGAACTCGACCGGCTGCGGGACGCTCTGGCGCTGGTCTTCCTCGGGGCCCTGAGCGGGATGCTGATCAGCGCGACGCTCGGTACCGGAGTCCTGGTGGCCTCCGGCGCGCTGGCGGCCCATGCTTTCTGGCCGACCTGGTCGGTGTGGTGGACGGGCGACGCGATGGGGGTCCTGGTCATCGCGCCGCTGCTGCTGGCCGCGCGCACCGCCCGATGGCCACACGGCGTACCTGTCCTCCGGTGGGTCGAGGCGGTAGCCCTGCTGGGCGGCACGGTCGCGGTCGGCATGGTGGCCACTCACAGCTCGGTCGACCTTCTCTTTCTGGTCGTCCCCTTCCTGATCTGGGCCGCCTTCCGCTTCCAGCTGGTGGGCGCCGCGCCCTGTGCGCTGATCGCCTCCGTGATCGCGATCGACGCGGGTGCCGCCGGGGCGGGGCCGTTCTCCGGTCGCGATCTCCTCGCCAAGATGGTCATCCTGCAGGCCTTCAACGGCACCGTGTCACTGACGGCCCTTCTGCTCTCGGCGGTCATCACCGAGCAGAGCCGCACCCTCCGGGAGATCGAAGGGGCCTGTGAGCGCCTGAGGGAGGCGCTGTCCCGGCTCGCGCCGGGCGAGACGCTCGATCAGTGGCCGTCTTCCCGCCCGGAAGGGCCGGATCACCAGAAGTGGCATCGCCCCTGAAACGCTCGGGAAAACGCTCGGGAAGCGACGGCGTTGGCCACGAAGTCCGCGTGTGCGACGTCTCTCTGGGGGCGGAAAGGGGTCCGAAGTCCTCCACCGGACCGTGCCCTTGAGGCTCACCTCGCTCACCGCGTCACCGGAGGTGCTGGACGGGCCGGGCCTGGCACGGCAGCGAGCCGGCGGCCCGGCCACGGCTCGACCGCACCCCGGCAGGCTTCGGGACCATGGTCGAGAACGCCGCCGGGGGTACGACGTGGTCAGGCCGGGGCGTCGGGCTTGACGATCGTGCCGACGAAGTCGCCGATGGCTCCGAGGGTGCGTCCCATCTGCTCGATCTGCGGGAAGTGCCCGGCGTCGGGGATCGGTGCGAAGTGCCCGTTGGGGAACGAGTCGGCGTAGCCGCGCCCGTACTTCAGGGGCGCTATGCCGTCCTCCTCGCCCCAGACGACCAGCACCGGCACGGTCACCCGGTGCAGTCGGCCGCGCAGCTTCGGGTCGTACGTGAACCCCTCGCCCCCGTACACGGCGAGGGTCTTCTGGTTGGCGCCGGCCGCGGCCCGCTGCGCATCGCTGAACGAGGCGAAGTCGGGGCGGAACCGCGCGTTGGCGAAGGACAACCGGCTCACCTCGGCCGGCGCCAGGGTGCGCGGGTCGACGACCCGGTTCTCCTTCATGTGGGCGTGGATGCCCACCGCGTTCAGCAGGGTCAGCGCGCCGATCCGGCCGTGGTTGTCGCGCAGGGCCATCTCGGCGGCGATCCAGCCGCCGATGGAGTTGCCGACCACCATGACGCCCTTCAGGTCCAGTGTGTCGAGCAGATCCAGGTACGCGACGGCCAGGTCGGCGACGGTGTCGAACCGCTCCGGGCGGGCAGTGCCGTCGAAGCCGGGGTGGGTCGGTGTGACGACGTACACGTGCTCGGACAGTGCGGACGAGATCCCGGACACCGTGCGCGGGCCGGCACCGCCGTGCAGGATCAGCACGCCGGTGCCCTCGGTGTTCTCGCCGTACTCCTCGATCGTGACGGACAGTCCGCCGGTCAGGTCGATGGTGCGGGAGGTGGAGGTGGAGGTGGAGGCGGAGGCGGTCATGGTGAGGTCCTTGTCATCGCGTGGTGAGAGCCGACTCTCATGAATCTAGGAGGTTCGCTCTCCTTATGCAAGTGAACTCTCACGACGAGACTGGACTATCCATAAGCGCGGAACCACGACAGAAGGCGCGGGAGAGGCCCGGCCATGCAAAAGCCCCAGGCCACGGACCTGGGGCTTCAAGAGGAGAGGGTGACGAGACTCGAACTCGCGCTCCGGCTTGGGAAGTTCAGTTGACTCAAGGGCCGGTCCCCGTGGTCAACCGTCGTCGGCGGCACCACGGCGACCATGGAAGTCTTCCCATGCCTGCCGCTGGATGTCCTCGGCGTTCGCGAGGAGCTTGTCCAGGGGCTCCGCGGCCCCTGAAGGAGGAGGGGGCATCCGCGTGAGCGTGTCGTAGAGGTAATCGCAGGCTTCGGCTTCGGTGCCGAAGCGCCGCATGACACTGTCCTGGGAACGTTGGCGCAAGCCAACGGTCCAGGCATCCCTCTCACGGCGCAGGAAGTAGTAGGCGTCCGGTTGGACGGGGACGTCGTGGACACCGGCAATCTCGTAGAACGCCTCGGGAACGTCCGCCTCGCGAAGTCTTTCGACGAGTTCCGCGCTGTCCATCAGGTCCGTCCCGTCGCCCGGTTCAAGGTGGCCCCCGACGTGTGGGCCGAGGCCACCCCGGCCGTTGTGAGGTCAGGCTACCGGCAGCGCGTCCAGGAACTTCGTCGTGACGAGGTCCGCGACCGACGGTTTCGTGACGTACTGGAGACCCAGGCCGGGCTGGCCGAACCAGGGCCTGATCGGGCCGGCCTCGACGGTGAACGGCTTGAGGACCCGGTAGAGGTGGTAGCTGTACGGATAGTCCTTGACGTAGGTGTCGAGATTGCTCGGCGGAATCGCGCGCTTGGCGTACGGCGTGCCCGCGGGGGCGAGGAAGTTGCCGAAACCGCTGCCGAAGAGGTCGACCAACTGGCCCTTGCGGAGCGTCACGGCACGCTCGACCGGCTTGCCGTTCTTCAGTACGAAGCCGTTGTTGTCGGGATACCACCAGCCCGACTTCCCCGTCTGCGGATCCGTCTGCCAGTAGCACCCGAGGAACCAGTATGCGGAGGTGTGGTCCGTGCGGTGATAGCCCCTCAGCATCCTGCCGAGGGCGCCTGTCTGGGTGAGGTAGGCCGGTCCCAGCCGCCAGTCGTTGAGGAAGTAGCGCTGGTATGCCGTTTGCGGTGCGGTGTTGGATCCGCGGTTGTGGTGCGTGGTCGGGCAGTACGCGGCGTTCCCCGCACGGGCATGGTCGGCTTGGGCCGTTGCCGGTGAGATGCCGATCAGCAGGAGGAGCGACGCGAGGGCGCTCCCCACGAAGGCACGCAGTACGCGCATTCGGTGTCCCTTCTCTTCCGGCGCCCACCAGGCGCCGCGTGAGGGCGGCCGGCCGGTCCCGGTGACCGGCCGGCCGCCTCATCGTGTTGCAGGGCTCAGTTCATGCGCGGCACACGCACGAGGGGCGAAGGCGCCGCAGATAGTCACCCGAACCGATGAGCACAATTCCTCGGACAGCCGAAGACCGGAGACGACGGCCCGGCCCGCGAGGGACTCCCTGGCCGGCCGCGCCCCCTTTCACCGGGAGCTCCGTCGGCACCGTTACCTGTCGTCGGGGTGTAACGCGGAGGCGTTCCCACCGCGTGTAAGGGGTGACGTTCGACCACGAAAGGACACACGGTGAGGGAAGCACCCGCGGACTACCTGGAGTTCGCAGTCGCCCGCAGCGGGCCTCTGTTCCGGACCGCCTGTCTGCTCACAGGCGACTGGCACCTCGCCGAGGACCTGGTTCAGGAAACCCTCGCCAAGATGTATCGCTCCTGGCGGCGGATCAGCCGTGCGGAATCCCCGGTGGCCTATGCCGACACCGTGCTGGTGCGGACCTTCCTCTCCCAGCGCCGCCGCCGTAGCTCCACCGAGCGCCCCATCGACCGGCTTCCCGACACGGCCGGCCCGGCGCAGGACGCGGAACTACGGATGGCCCTGCTGGACGGCTTGGCCCGGATGACGGCCAAGGACCGTGCCGTGCTGGTGCTCCGCTACTGGGAGGACCGCTCGGTGGAGGAGACCTCACGGGTGCTGCATCTGTCGCCGGGAGCCGTCCGGACCCAGAGCATGCGCGCCCTGCAACGGCTGCGCGCCCTGCTCGGCAATCAGCTGGCCGATCTGACCGCATGACGAGCACGGCTTGGCGGCGCTTGGCGCCCCGGGTCCCGACCAACGCCCCAGACGAACGGAGATCCACCATGTCACTCAACGAGGACCTCGAGGTACAGCTGCGCGCCATGAACCCCGCCACCGGCGAGTTCCCGCCCCACTCCGCCGACCTGGTACAGCGCTCCATCGCCCAGGGCCGGCGGATGCGGCTGTTCGGCGCCACCCGAGTCGCCGCCGTCACGGCCCTCGCGCTGGTCACCGCGGGCGGCACCCTGATGGCCACGGACGCCTTCGGCAGCCGGGGCGGCGACGGCACGCCCGATCAGCTGAGGGCCGACGCCCCAGCCCGCTCCACCGGGCAGCCACCCTCCCGGGAGCCATCGTCCATCAGCGAGGACGAGATGGTCCGTACGCTGGAGAGCCTGTTGCCGCCCGGCGGCACCGTCTCCGCGGCCTCGGGCAGGGGTTCCCAGTCGGACGGCCCCGTCGTCTGGCCGACCGCCAAGCTCACCTATTCCACCGCGAACGGGTCCGCCGGCATCGACCTCGCCATCGCGCGGCTGGAGTCCGACATCCCCGCCGACCAGCAGCAGGGCCAGGCCGGATGTCTTCCGGTGGAGGTGCGCCCGTACGACAAGTGCACCACCGAGAAGCTCCCCGGCGGTGCGGTACTCAACACCACCAAGTCGTTCACCTACCCCACCAGCGACACCGGGCAAAAGCGCTGGTACGTGGTGTTCACCACCGCTGACGGGGTTCAGCTGACAGTGCAGCAGTTCGGCGGCGGCGGCGAGAAGGGCTCGTCCAGTGGAGCCGACCCGCTGTTGTCGATCGCCCAGCTGACCTCCATCGTGCGCAGCCCGGTGTGGAGCAAGGCGATCGCCGCGGTGCCGGCGCCGGAAGAACCCCCCTCCACCAGTGCCTCCACCGGCACGAAGCGCGTACCCGGCGCACGTATGACCCGGGTGCTGAAGTCACACCTGCCCCAGGGCGGGACCCTCTCCGACCTGAACGCCGGCGACGGGATGGTCCAACTGGTCTACGACGACAGCCATGGGAAGAACATGGTGGAGGTCGACGCGCAGTACGACAGGACCGCCCTCCTGGCCGGGCACATGGGCTGCGCCGATGTCACCGGTGAGTGCCAGGCCATGACGCTGGCCGACGGCACCAAGGTCAAAAAGGTCAAGGGACGTTCGGAGAAGGGCGGCTCGGCCCTGGTATGGCTGGTCGACACCCTGCGTCCGGACGGCCGCCGAGTGGTGGCGCGGGAGGTCAACTCGTACGCCGAAGCGGGTCCGGTGACGCGCCCTCAGCCCGCGCTGAGCACGGACGAACTGCTGAACATTGTGCTCGACAAGCAGTTTTTCACGGGCTGAGCGCCACTACGTACGGTAGCGGAACGCTCACTCGGCCTGGGCGGCTGCTCCCGCGGCACCGCTGATGCGGACACCCCGGTGCAAATCTAGACTGGCGAAGGCGTAGAAAGTACCGGATTAGGGAGATATGCACCATGGCCAAACGAGGGAACAAGCGACGCGGCCGTAAGAAGAAGAAGGCCAATCACGGCAAGCGTCCCAACGCCTGAGCCGACCGAGCGGACGGCCGCGGGGTCCCATGTCTTCGCCACCCGGATCGAGGACGAGGACTGGGATCCCGCGGCGGTGCGGGAGCACGGCAGAGAGCCGGACCCGAAACCGTCCGCGGTTTCCCGTATGAGCTCACCGAGCGGGGAAGGTGAGCCGCAGAACGATCTCACCGTCGTCCATCTCCCCGGTGGGCTCGAACCCGAACCCCTGGTAGAAGGGCCACGGTTCGCCGTCGCCGGGCTCGTAGCTGGTCAGCAGCTCGGTGGCGCCGTCCGCGCGCACCAGGGCGGCGATCTGCGTGAGCGCCTCCCGGCCGATCCCTCGTCGCTGGTACCGCTTGTCCACGAGGAGGCGCCACAGGAAGTGCCGCCCTTCGAAAGGACCGGCCGGCGGCTTCCATGACAGCATCACGAAGCCGACTGGCTCGTCGCCGCGGTACACGGCGCGGTACCAGGGATTGGCCTCCGGTTTCTTCGCCGCCTCCTTGAGCGAGTGGGACACGGAGGCGACGAACTGCTTCTGGTCACGCCGGACCCGGAGGGCACGAACGGCATCCCGGTTTGCGTCGGTGATCTCCCGTAGGTGCACGCCTGGGGACCTCATGCCACACCCCTTCCGCATCCGGCAGCCGCGCCATCCGGACCGATGTGAAGAGCCGCCACCGGGCGGCATTCCCTTGTGCGTACGCGTTGTCGAGGACGCCAGGTTGGACGTCTTCGCAGCGTATTCGACCCGGGCGATCTCGAGCGGGACTGGCACGCCGGGCTGCGACCGCGTCCGAGGCGGCTCCTGGTGGAGAGCGGTTCGGCTGACGTGGCGATGCTCGCGCCCGGAGCCCGGAGCCCGGAGCCCGGAGCTTCAGCACTTCAGCACTTCAGCACTTCACCTTAGAGTGAGCTGATCGACTCCTGTGGTGGATGAGCCGGGAGTTGGTTCTCAAGGGGAAGGGACAGGGGGGCAATTGATGTCCGGATTTTGGGGTGGGCGGCTCCGAAGACCCGCTGCGGTGGGCGTGAGCGGGGCGTTGGTGACGGCCTCGGTGCTGCTCGCGCCCATGGCGAGTGCCACGGAGGGTGAACCCGCCACGGTAGGTGTGGTCTCCGCGGCACAGGGCCCGGCACACCGCAGTGCGCCGAGTGCCGAGTTGGGGAACGGTGGCCGCGTCGAACTCGTCGACGGACAGGACGTCCGGGTCACGGCGGACCCGGAAGGCTCCGGGGGCCACCCGGCCCGCTACGCGGTCGCCGCCATGAACGGCATGCTTTCCGTACGGCCGACAGGGAAGTCCCCGGCAGACCGTACGGCTGCGAAGCTTCCGCTGACGGAGACGGGCACGGGCACCGTGCGCAGCGGTCTCAAGACGGTGAGCGCCACCGCGTCGACGTACACGGTGAAACTGAGCATCACGCACGCCGACGTCAGGTCGAAGCTCTTCTACGTCTGGAACCGCAGGACCTGGACGTCGTACGCCGTCAACAGCGACACCGCGGACGGCACGGCGAGCGTGAAGCTGCCGCCGGGCGACTACTTCTCGGTGGCGTTGCACAACGACTGGCTGGAGCCGAGCTACCTGCTCACTCGTACCTTCACCGTCGGTTCGGCCGCCACCACGGTCACCTTCGACCAGCGCGCGGCCAAGGAGACCGCGATCCGTACCGACGACACCACCGCCACCCGGGACTCCTCGGCCGTGTGGATCAGCGTCCCGGGCGGCGACCTGGCGGGCTTCGCCGGTGGGGGGCCCGACAAGGTGTACGTCACCCCGTTCTCGGTGCCCGGTGTCTCGCTGCGCCTGCACGAGGTGCTCGGCAAGAAGGGCGCCTCCGCGAGCGTCCCGAGCCCGTACCGCTACGACCTCACGCACAGCTACACCACCACGCTGCCCACCTCGCCCGTCACCACGGTCCGTACCTCCGCCCTGGCGAAGACCGTCACGAAGGTCGACGCCCCGGGCACCCGCACCACCGCGTACCTGCAGAGCTCCCCTTCCTTCGGCGAGTGGACGGGCGTGTTCATCGGCGCCTCGGTGCCGGCCGCCAGTTCGGTCACCGAGTACGCCACCCCGGGCGTCACCTACAGCCGCCTGCTGAACTACGGCACCGGTGAGCTGAACCTGAACCTCCCCGACCGCACCCTGCCCGCCGGGACCAGTGCGGGCGAGGTCCTGGGCGCGGCCCCGCTCCAGCCGGTGCGCGGTCAGTCGATCGGCTCACAGCGGTACTTCGGGAAGATCTCGCTGTACGAGGGGAGCGCCTTCGGCGACACCGCGGGCCACACGGGTCTCGACTACCGCGCGACCTATGCCTACAAGCTGACGTCCGACGGCGTCACCTACGCCCAGGCCTCGGGACTCGACAGCTCCCACGGCCTGATGTCGTCGAGCCTGCCGTCGCTCGAGAAGACGTACGCCCTCGACCAGACCGTGCACCGCCGCGTCCCGTACTCCCGGTTGTCCACGGACGTGCACAACGAGTGGACGTTCCGCTCGGATTACGCGGAAGGCAAGGAACTTCCGCTGATCGACGCCCGGTTGAAGGTCTCGGGGCTCGACAGCCTGGGCCGTGCGGCCGCCGGGACGGTACGGATCGACGCGAGCGCGAGCACCCGCAACTCAGCGGCGGAGGAGGCGAACACCAGGGTCACGGGCCTCGCGTACTCCACGGACGACGGCACGAGCTGGACCGACCTGCCCGTCGCGGCCGACGGCTCCGCCACCCTTGACGTGCCCGCCACCGCCTCCTTCGTCACCCTGCGCGTCACCGCCGCCGACGACAAGGGCGGCAGCCTCCGCCGCACCATCGTGCGGGCGTTCGCGGGCCCGGCCCCGCAGAGCGACGAGACGGTGGGTGCGACCCGGGTCTCGAACGTCGTGGTGAACGGCGGAAAGCCGGTCGAGCTGACCGACGCGCCGCTGCAGGAGTTCACGGCGAAGTTCACCGCGACCGACCCGTCGGGGATCGCGAGCGGCGACATGTACTTCTACCGGGGGTCGTACGCCACCCCTGACGCCGTCCTCTACGGCACGTGGCCGGCGACCTGCACCAAGGCCAACGCGACCACGTCCACCTGCCAGGCGCAGTTCGCCTACATCCAGCCGCGCTGGACCCTCGGCCGCAACTCCCTCGCCGGTGCCTGGAAGGTCGCCGCCTGGGCCGAGTCCGCGGACGGCGCGGGGCACGTCGATCTGCACGCCGCCACGTCGCTGTCCGTGGTGCGCGACGCGACGGTGACGGGCAACGCGTCCCCCGAGCCGGTGACCAAGGGCAAGACGCTCACCATCACGGGCAAGCTCTCCCGAGCGGACTGGGAGACGCTCGGCGGGTACCACGGCTACGCCGGGCAGAAGGTGAAGCTCCAGTTCAGGAAGAAGGGGACGTCCGCGTACACGACGGTGAAGACGGTCTCCACCAGCAGCACGGGGAGCCTGAAGACCACGGTGAAGGCATCGACGGACGGCGACTGGCGGTACGCCTTCACCGCCACGTCCACCACAGCGGCCGCCACCTCCGGCGGCGACTTCGTCGACGTCCGCTGACCTCGCTCACCTCTCGCTCACCCTGCCGGGCCCCCGGACCGATCCGGGGGCCCGGACCGCCTACCACCTCGGTCCCGCACAGACGTGGGCCGCGGTGCCGGCGGCCGGCGTCGCATCCTCCCCAGCCTGGGAAGGGCCACACCAGGAACCCGGACCCGCCGTCCGGGCCAAGTACGTCACTCAGCCGGCGGCGGGGGTGATCGCGGCGCTGACCGCGGCCGGCCGGGGTGCCGACCAGCCCCTGGTCCTGCCGGGAACGTGAGATGCGTGCGATCGTCCACCGGCGGTACGGCGGTACGGCGGCCCCGAGGTACCGCGCCTGGTGCCCGCGGACCTGAATGCGGTGACCGGACTCGCCGTAGCCGGCCGCCTTCTCCGCGTCGACGGCAGTGCGACGCCGGGGACGGAACAGGGCAGCGCAGGCGGTCTGAGGGGTGATCCGCACGGTGCGCGGTGATGGCCTCGGCCGGTCAGGTGGGCCCGTCAGGGCTCCGGGAGAAGGCCGTGTCGCCGGCCGTCGCCACGATCGCGTCCTTGACGAGCAGCACTCGCGGCGGGTAGCTCTGCACTTTGTCCCCGGGGTCGTCCAGCGCGGAGGTGCGCCGAACCACCGCTCCGGTGCGGCTGTCCAGTGCCAGCAGACGGCCGAAGCGGTTGGAGAAATAGACCCGCTTGTACGTCGCCGACACCGCGGGCGCGGACAGACTCTCCATGTCCGTCATCTTCTGCCAGAGTTGTCTGCCGCTGTCCGCCGACACCGCGGTGACCGACCCGTCGGACCGGACGAAGTAGACGACGCCGTCCACAAGGGTGGCCGCGCCGGTCAGCGGATGTGCCAGCGGTATCCGTCTGACCTGCCCGGTTTCCGAGGCCACCCGCAGCAGCGCATTGTAGGGCCGTTCGTACCCGGCTTCGTACACGTCCTTCGCGGTCTGGGGGGCGAGGAACAGGGGCTGCCCGCCGACAGCGCCGAGCGCTTCCGCCTTCCTGGGCAGTGTGGCCGTTTCGGTCAGGCTGCCGGGTCCGAGCTTCATCAGCTTGACCGGGGCCCGGCCGGGCTCGTTGCCCTCCGAGCACAGGGCGTAGGGGACGCCTCCCAGTGCCGACGGAGTGCAGTACTCGTCCAGCGAGGGCGCCCGCCACAGTTCCTTGCCGGAAGGCCCGTAGGCCACGAACGACGCGTAGTCGGGGGACAGGGTCAGCAGCCCGCCGTCGTACAGGACCGCGGCCTCGGACTTGTTGATGTCGCGTTGCCACCGCCGGTGCCCGGTAGTGGCGTCGAGGGCCACCACGCGCCTGGTCCTGTCGTCCGGATCCTCGTACACATAGACCAGCCCGTCGCGAACGCCGATCGGCTGCGCCCCCTGAGGGCGGGTACCGGTCCGCCACAGGGTGCGGCCCGAGGCAGCGTCGATCCTGGCCGCCGTGAAACCCGTACCGCCGCAGAACAGGGCGTTTCCCTCTGCCACGCATCCGGGGCTGTCGTAGTCGAGAGGGACACCCTTCACGTCGTACCGCAGCTTCGTCTGCCACGGCCGCCAGCCGTCGGGCAGTGACGCGGCATGGGCGGTGGCCGTGGCGGTGTCCGAATTGGATACGAGGACACCCACCCCGATACACAGCCCCGTGACGGCCAGCACCGCACCGAGGCCGGTGAGCAGCGTCCGGGCTCGGCGTCGCTTGCCGGTACCGATGCCGGTCGCGGCGCCCGCGGAGGCGGTGGCCGCGCTCCGAGAAGTGGGGTGGCGCCGGGGTTTCGCGGACTGTCCGGTCTTCGGGGACCCGGTGGCGTCGGATTCCGGCAGCGCCTGGAGCATGCGGTGGATGTCCGTCAGTTCCGGCCGTGCGGCCGGGTCCTTGTCCAGGCAGCGCTCGACGATGCCCAGGAGCGCTTCGGGCACGCCGCCGAGGTCCGGGGTCCCGAACACCACCTGATAGCCGGTTATATACGGGCTGTCGGCGTCGAACGGTCCCGTGCCGACGGCCGCGAACACCAGCAGCGACCCCAGCGAGAACACGTCCGAGGCCGGGGTGACGTCCCGGGGAGAGGCCAGTTGCTCCGGTGACATGAAGGGCGGAGTGCCGATCATCCGCCCGGTCGTGGTGAGGCTCTGGTGGTCAGAAGCCCGCGATATGCCGAAGTCGATGACGCGCGGCCCGTCCTCGGTCATCAGGACGTTGCCCGGTTTGAGGTCCCGGTGCACCAGGCCCGCCCGCTGGATGTCGCGCAGCGCCTCGGTGAGCCCCAGCCCCAGCGCGCGCAGTTCCCGCTGGCTCAGCGGGCCGTCCCTCTTCACGACTTCGGCAAGGCTGAGTCCCGGCACGTAGAGTGTCGCCATCCACGGCTGGTCGGCGTCGGGGTCGGCGTCCACGACAGGCGCGGTGAAGGCGCCGCTCACTCTGCGCGCTGCCCCGATCTCCTGCCGGAAGCGCGTCCGGAACTCCTCCTCCTGGGCGTACGGCCCGCGCACGAGCTTGACCGCGACCTGCCGTCCCGAGGCGGAGACTCCCAGATAGACGACTCCCATGCCGCCCGCCCCGAGCCGACCGAGAAGGGTGTACCCGCCTATGGACTCCGGGTCCCCGGTGCTCAGGGGCGTCATCGCCGATCATCCTTCCCAGCGCCTGCCTGCCTCACGGGGATCAGAGCGCCTGCCTGCCTCACGGGGATCAGAGTAGGGCCTGCCGCCCCGGAAACGGAGCCGCGCCTACCACGCACCGGTGTCCCTGTGCCCCTGAGAACGCGGCGCCTCGCCGGACACGGTGACCGGACCCGTTCAACTCCGCGTTCATGGCGCGCACTTCAGGCGCGCCGACGCACACCACACGCAGCACAACCAAGACAGGACCGACCAAGAAGGCCCCCTCGGTCGTCACCCGCACCACTGCCGCTAACGGTTGATCAAGAGGTTGCCTTCACGACGTGCGCCAAGGCGATGAGGCCGATTCCGATCACGAGGAACGACGGATGCTCAAACCCGCCGCCCGCAACGAGCAGGGCACCCGCTCCCCAGAGTCTTGGCTGCCGAACATGGCGCTGTAGCCATCTGCCCGGCATGCGTCCAAGGAGCAGGCGTGGAGGCCGAGAACAGCACAAGCAATCCAGAGCACACCCACCAGGACAATCAGCGGCAGAAGCATGTCCGCGAACGATGTTGACATGGCCGATCCCCTGGTAGACCTCGCTGGAGCTCGTCGTACGTCGCCGACAGCACCGGTACCGACGGGTCCCTCATCCGGTGCGAGGTGGACACAGGGCTCGTACATGCCCGACAACCGTCGCGGTGGCGAGGCCATCTGGTTCACCATGGGGTGTGCGATTCGATTCCGTTCCCATGCCGGCGACCGTCGAGGCCAGACCTCGTGACAGCCGTGGCTATCCCGTACCCGCCATCACCCCGTGGGAGGGCGACGAGCCGCAGTTCGCGCTCACCGACTACGGGCGCAGCGCCGAGTGCGCACGACAGCGGCTGTGTTCCGTCTGCAACACCCTGATCCCCAAGGGTCCGGTGTGGCGGGTGGTGGGCGCCGCCGAGAGTTCCGCGATCGGCGAGGCGCTTGCTGCCGGGCGGCCGTACCGCAACATGGCGGCGACGCTGGAGGCGCCGGGGCACCGCGCGTGCATGCTCTACGCCTCGATGGTCTGCCCGTATCTGGCGCGCCCCAACGCGCGGCGGGGGCTGACGGCACAAAGCCCGGACGACATGACCGCGCATGTCGTCCGGGGCGCTGTTCGCGGCGATATGGGTGCCGTGGTGGGGTACGGCGACTACGAGTTCGCCGTCACCAAGACCCAGGTTCTGTTCCGATTTCTCGATGTGGTCGAGTACCTGCCGCATGACACGGCCGACCAGCACCTGCCCGAACTCCAGGCTGAACTCGCCCGCTCCGGCGGCCGGTTGGGTGGCGGTCAGCCGCGGTAGGCGGGCAGGCCGGTGTGCTTGGAGACCTTGACGGGCTTGCCGAAGCCGTGGGCGGTCTTCGTGATGGTGTACGTACCGGTGGGGGCACGGAAGGCGATGGTCTTGCCGTTGGGCGACCAGGTGGGTTCGGTGTAGTCGGTGGTGGCGTTGGGGGTGACGTCCTTGACGACGTTGGTGGAGCCGCCGAAGTCCTCGACGAAGAGGTGGTCGTGCCCGTGGACGGAGCGGACGAAGACGACCTCCTCGTTGTCGGGGGAGAGGGCGGGCTCGGAACCCTTGGTCAGCGCGCCGCCCTGCTGGCGCAGGTAGTCGTCACGGATGTAGACCTCGCCGGTGTGGGTGTTCTCGTAGACGGCCGAGCCGTAGCTGCCGCCGACATTCGGCCAGGTGTTGTTGGTCTGAGGGACGTTGCCGTCTCCCGGCTCGCCGTTCAGGCTGATCTTGGTCGGCTTGCCGTGGTTGCTGGTGGCCTTGACGCCCTCCAGGACTGTGCTGCCGTGGATCTTGGCCGAGAAGATGAGGTTGTTCTTCGCGGGGATCTGGTTCGTCCGGTCGGCGGCGGTCACCTGCCAGGTGGGGTGGGACCAGGTCTGCCCGCCCGGGTTGGCGGCGACGGTGACGCGGTGGCTGCCGTCGGGGTTGGAGACGACGAGGTCGCCGTGCCCGTCGACGAAGGCGGCCTTGCTGCCGGTGGGGTTCCAGGCCAGGTCGCGGACGGTCGTGCCGAAGTCGATCGACTTACCGTTGATCACGACGTGGCGGGTGCCGTCGCTGATGGTGAGCCCCCTGGGCACGGTGACCGTGTGGGCGGACGCGGTTGCGGCCGTGCCGCACAGGGTGAGCAGTGCGGCGGCACCTGCGGTGGTGACGGCTGCGGTGGTCCGACGGTTACGAGCGGACATCGAGGTTCCCCCAGGGATGTGAATGACGCTGCGATGAGAAAAGTCTTCCAACAAGGGGTGACAGAGCTGTGCGCTCGCTGTCACAGCTGTGCAATAGCGGGTCAAATGAGATGAAGAAACGTCAGGAACGGGCACCGACGCACTGAACCCGCCTGCGTGGGGCAGACGCCGTGCACTCTGCGTACGGCACAGGTACTTCCGTCATCGTCCTGGTTCCGCCGCGGCGCGCAGACGGTTCTCGCGCGCCTTCGGGGCCGGGACGTGCGCCGCCGAAGGCCGAGGTCCGTGACGTGTTGCCGCCGTGACGGGCTTCCGGCACCGAAGCCCCAGCAGCTGAAAGAGACTTCGGCCGGCATCACCTCCGCTGCGCACACAACGACATTCAGACTTGCGGAGGAACAGCGGGCTGAGGCCTCCTGACGGGGATCCCCTGCTGATCATGCTGGTCCACCGGGGACCCGGTAAAACACAAACCCCAGGTCGCTGACCTGGGGTTTCTGGGTTCTTCATGGAGCGGGTGACGAGAATCGAACTCGCACTCTCAGCTTGGGAAGCGACGGCGCTTGGGGAGCCGAATGGCTTCTGACCTGGTCATACGCGCGCTGGTATGGCATCCGGGCGCGCGGATCGCACCGCTGTCGACCGTGGTTTACCGGTCTTATGGGCACGCTATGGGCACGCCGCTCGTTTGGTGCCGGCGGGAGCCCCTCGCGGAAGCCGGCAAGGCCGGGACGAACCCGTCTCGACCGCGTCGGCCATCACCGCCGTCCTCGGCGATGGCCTTGAATTCGCGCTTGTCACGTAGGGCGATGTGGTGACGTTCGCGGTGCAGGGGCCCTGGCCTTTCCGTGTGCGGATCAGCGGGCGATCGAGATCGCGAACGGTGCGAATCCGCTGGACCTGATCACGTGCGGTACGAACAGGATCGCGGCCTCGGCAGCCCGCGCGGTCTCGATCCCGCCCAGGTCCGTGATCCACTCCTGGTGCCAGCCCAGGTCCACGAGAAGCCCGCGGACGATCTGCTTGGCCTCCGGGTCCTTGCCGGAGAGGAACGCGGTCGGCGTCTGGGTGAGCGTGGCGGGCGCGATCATCACCGAGTGAAGCATCGTGTTGAGCGTCTTGACGACGCGCGTCTCGGGGAGCGCCTCCTGGAGTTGCTCCGCGAGGCTTGAGCCGGGGTAGAGCAGGTCGGCGGGCAGTCCGTCCGGTCCGTCCACGGTGGCGTTGGAGACGTCCACGAGGATCTTGCCCCGCAGCTCCGTGCGCAGTGCGACGAGCCGCTCCAGAGAGCCCGCGCCCGGCGTGGCGTTGATGACGATCTGCGCTGTGCGGACGGCATCGGCGGCAGCGCCCGGCGAGCGGTCCGCCACGGTCACCTCGTGCCCGGCCCGGGTGAGGGCGGTGGCCAGACCGCCGCCGACGCGGCCGCCGCCGAGAACGGTGATGTTGCTCATGCTGAACCGGTCCTCCTGGTCTTTCTGGTTCTCGCGAGTGGTCAGGGGTGAGGGGTCAGCGGGAGAGCGTGGCGACCGCATCGGCGTGCACGCCGGATGCCGCGGCCAGGAAGCTCTCGCTTTCCGGGGTCCAGGGGCGGCCCTCGGCGTCGGAGATCCGTCCGCCGGCCTCCGCGACGAGCAGCGCCCCGGGAAGCAGGTCCGCGCGGGCCCCGGCGAACTGCCAAAAGGCGTCGATCCGGCCTGCGGCCACGTTCAGCAGGTGCAGGGTGGCGGGCACGGATGTCCGCACCACGAGCGCGTCGAGGAGCATCTCGGTGATCGAGGAGCCGACGCGCCGTACGACCTTCTCGTCCTCGTCCGGCCTTGCCTGGCTCGTGGCCACGATGCCCAGGCCGAGGTCCGTGGTCCGGGACACGTGCAGCGGCCGATCGTCGAGGTGGGCGCCGGCGCCGGTGAGCGCGGTGTAGGTCTCGCCGGTCAACGGCAGGTGGACCGCGGTGAGCACCGGCTGGTTCTCGCGCACAAGGGTGGCGGTCACCGCCCACTCCGGCAGGGCATGCAGGTGGTTGACGTTGCCTTCAGCCGGGTCCACGACCCACCATTCGCCGGACGGCAGAGCACCGCCCGCCAGCTCGTCCTCCACCCAGCGGGCGTCCGGGCGCAGGGCTGTGAGGCGGGGGCGCAGGATGCCGAGAGCCGTGTCGTCGTTGGCGGCGAGCGCGCGCATCAGCTCTTCGCGGCTCTGGTAGCGGACCACGTCACCGAAGCGCTCCCGCAGCGCCGAGCCCGCAGCGCGTACGGCGATCGCGGTCTGTGCGAGCAGGTCGGCGTCGGAGGTGGCCGCGGAGCCGGCGGCTGCGGTACTACCGGTGTTCTGAATCGACTCGGGCATGGCGGTACTCCCGTCTGAGCAAGGGCGATTGAGGCGAGGCCAACCGGGCGAGAACCGGTTCTTCTGCGCCCGCATCTCGAAGGTAGGAGCGACCATCGTTAACTTCAAGTGCATGTAAAGCACGGCTAGGATGAGTCCTATGCAATTGGATCTGAATCTGCTCGCCGCGCTCGACGCTCTCCTGGAAGAAGGCAGCGTGGCCGGCGCCGCCGACCGCCTGCACGTCACCGCCCCCGCGATGAGCCGCAGCCTCGGCCGGATCCGCCGTACGACGGGGGATCAGATCCTGGTGCGCACAGGGCGCACGATGACCCCGACGCCGTACGCGATCGCCGTCCGGGAACAGGTGCACGACCTGCTCCAGCAGGTCCGCGGCGTGCTGGCGCCGAGCCGTGAACTCGACCTCGCGACGCTCGAGCGCACCTTCACCCTCCGCTGGCACGACGCACTCGTCGCCCTCAGCGGCCCCGCGCTTCTCGATGCCGTGCGTGAGCAGGCGCCGGGTGTGCGGCTGCGATTCATCGCGGAATCGAGCATCGACACACCCGAGTTGCGCCGCGGCGAGGTCGACCTCGCCGCGAACGCGGACCGCCCGACCGCACCCGAGATCCGCGCCGACCGGGTGGCCGAGACCCAGCACGTCATCGTCGTACGGCGGGGACACCCGCTCACCCGTGTCCAGGACGTCACCGCCGCGCGGTACGCCGCGGCCGAGCACATCACCGTCTCGCGGCGCGGAAGGCTCGGCAACATTCTCGACGACGCTCTCGCGCGGCTGGACCTCACCCGACGTGTGGTGGCGACCGCGCCCACCGAAAGAGCCGCGTTCGACTTCGTGCGAGGCTCCGACCTCCTCGTCACAGCCCCCGAATCCACGGCGCGTTCGGCCGCCGCGGATCTCGGCCTGGTCCTGCTCCCGCTCCCACTCGACCTCCCGCCGGCCCCGGTGTACCTGTCATGGCATCAGCGCTATGACACCGACCCCGCACACATCTGGCTACGCGATCTGGCACGGACCGCGCTGACCAGCGCGATGACGCGATGACGCGATGACGCGATGACGCGATGAGAGGGCAGCGCCGGACGGCACGTTGACACCTGCCGACGCGCAGAACCAGTCCGTCATCGAGGGCTTCTGTCCCCCGCGCCTGCTCGCGGTGATCCGAGGTCTGCTCGCCGACCGGCGGGCGCACTCGCGCGACGGCCTGCGCAGTGACCTGACCGCTCATTGACAGGTTTGGCGCCGCGGCACAGGAGCCCTCGCTGATCACCGCGGTCGTCGAGCTGGCGCCGTTCACCCGCAAGCAGTCGATCCGCCTCGGCGACCTGCGGGTCAAGCGCTTCCGGCGGGGCATGCTGCGACTGCTCGGCGCGGGCGTGTTCGGCAGCGTGCCGGTCTGGCGTTCGTACCTCGACGTCGCCTACCCCGGCGTGCGCCCGGCCGACTGGACCGAGCGGCTCGGCCGCATCGACGCCCTGCTGCGCGAGCCGGGCCGGATGAAGGCCCTGCAGGGCATGGGCCGCAGCGCCCCGTACAAACACGTGGGCGGCCAGGAAGACCTCAACCGACGCATCGCGGCCCTGGCGTTGAACGAGGCCGCCGACGCCGTCGGAGGCGCGGTCCAGGGGTACGCGGGCCGTGACGCCCTGGCGGCCGCGGCCCGAGCCTTCCGCGTCTCGTCCTGGAACACCCCGGCCGGTACGCCGCGACGATCGGCGCGGAACCGTCCGGCCCGGACGATCCGATCGCCACCGCGGGTCAGCGGCTGCTCGGCGCGTTCATGGCGGTCCTACGCGGCTACGAGATCCCGGAGTCCGACGTGGACCACGCCCTGCGCACGCTCCGCAGCCTCTGCCACGGTTTCGCGACGTTGCAGGCGGACAACGGCTTCCAGTGGAGCGCCGACATCGACGAGAGCTTCGAGTGGCTGATCGCCTTCGCCGACCGAGGCCTGCGCGCCAGGTGAGAGAGGTTGCCGCCCTCGAGCCCGAGCGGTCCCGCTACTCGCACGCTCCTCGGGCAGGCCGTCCGCCGAAGAAAGCCGTCCCATGATGCGGTCGTGGTGTGCCACCCATGGACTGGACAACAAACAAGGCCCAGGTCTCGGACCTGGGCCTCGATCATGGAGCGGGTGACGAGAATCGAACTCGCACTCTCAGCTTGGGAAGCGATGGCGCCTGGGCGAGCTCTGTGGCTCTGAGCTGCGCGGATGCAGTGTCCTTGCAGGAACCGTGCCGTCGTATCGCTCGTGTGTCGACCGAGGTTGTCCACTCTTATGGGCACGCGAAGGGCACAGTGCAGTGGGGGGCGAGGGACACGGTGTCCGCGCGCCCTCATCGTGCTCGGCCCGCTGCGCGTTGACATGGCGCCTGTGTGCGCCGTTGCGAGGGCATATGCCGGATCCCGCCCAGGAGAGTGTTCACCGCGGGGTCGCGGTTCGTGTCAGCGGACGGGTTTTTGCTTCACTCCGCTCGCTCCGACCGCTCTCCACCAGTGCCGACGCGGAGGCGGGCAGACCACTCCCGCGCCCGCGCGGCACCGGACGCACAGGCACCGGAGCCTGTTCCTCGGCGGATCGGAAGACGCCGGGGTCGGTCCTGGGGAAGCAGCCGTTGTCGGTGGTGCAGGGCGGCAGGCCGAACTGGCTGCGGTAGACGGCCGGATCGGCCTCGGCGTTCGGGGCGTCGTAGGCGTCGACGAGGGCCGGCGTGGCGCCGGACCCGGCTGTGCCGGAGGGCAGGTCGTAGGCGCTCTGGAGGCCGGCGGGGCTCAGTCCCGCCGGGGCCGCGAGGGGTTGCAGGCCCTTGGCCTGCCGTACGTCGTTATGGGCGAGTGCGAAGCAGGACACCTCGCCGGGCGGGCTCGCTCGCGCACAGGGGGCGGGTGTCCGGCTCCGTGGTGACTGGGGCAGGTGGGGTCGTCCGCGCCGCCGTGTTCGCCGCCGGCGCCAGGACCGGCGGCGGTGTCGCGGCCGACGGTGCCGCCAGGGTCAGCGCCGGCAGGCCGCCCAGGAGGGCGGGCAACATGGCCCTCCGCGTGTTGGCCTCCCTTGGTGTCGACCCCACCGACCGTGCCGTCGCGACGGCACGGTCGGCCCTCAGTCCTCAGCCCACGGCGTACGCGTTGTACACCGTGGTCGTCGAACTGTCGCCGTGGGTGTCGGTGACGGTCGAGCGCAGGCCGACGCGGCCGGAGGCCGGGTTGTGGACGGCGGTGGTCCACTTGCCGCCGGACAGCTTCGCGGTGATGGCGTGCCAGGTGGAACCGTTGTCGGTGGTGTACCAGGCACGTACGGACTTCACGCTGTCCGACAGCCGGCCGATCGTGCTGTCGCCCGTGCCGTTGCGTTGCATGCCCAGGTCGACGGTCGTGGTCGACCCGGCAGCCGCCTGGTTCCTGGAGTTCAGTGCCTCGGGCGAGAACCGGGTGATGTAGGCACGGATCTGCTGGTTCTTGCCGGCGTCGGCGTAGAAGTGCAGGGAGAGGCTGGAGGAGGTCGACAGAGAGCCGGCCGGCAGATGGTCGCGGTGACCGGTTTCGGTGATCGTGTACCAGCCCGACCCCGGGATCCGCGGCTGCGCGCCGATCTCCTGCGAGGGGCTGTACTTGTGCGAGTAGAGCGTCTTGCCCGCGTGCGCCAGCGTCACGGTGCCGGAGGCCAGGACCCCGCCCGCCGTGAGCACGGGGTCGGCGAACGGGTTGTCGTTCCCGAAGTACAGCTGGTGGTACCAGGTGTACGGCAACTGCCCGCCGGGCCCCCAGACCGCGTGGCCGAGGGCCAGCGTGGCGGTCTTGCCGGCCGCGTACTTGTGGGACCCGCCGTAGATGAAGTCGTTGCCCTGCTGGCTCACTGTCCACTGGCCGGCCGGGACGTGGACGCTGAAGGAGTTGGGCAGGTCGCGCTGGACGTCGAGGATGTCCATGGACGACGAGCAGTCGGAGCCGCCCGTCGGCTCGCCGTTGAACGAGAACCGCGCCTGTCCGCTGTCGGGACCGGAACGCGCGTACACCTTGAGGGTGGTCAGCCCCGACTTCCTGAGTGTCGCGGACACCCCGGACGGCACGCCGCCGCTGTGCGTGGCGGAGGCCAGCCAGAAGTCGCCGCCGGTCGTCGACCGCGGTTCGTACGTGGTGCCGTAGGCCAGCTCGTACGCCTTGCTGCTGTTCGGGATGACGTACAGGTCGCCCGGCGCGGCCGACATGCTCATGGTCGCCGGGCTGTTGTCGGTCGCGCAGACGGCCGCGCTGACCGTGCGGTCGTATCCGCTGTCCGGGGCGGGACTGATCGAGACCTTGACCGGACGGCCCTTCCGGGCGTCGAACGTGGTCGTCGTGGCCCCGGAGACCTTCACACTGTGGCCGCCGACGATGCCGACCTCGCCGTTGCCGCCGGTGAAGGAGGTGGCGAGCTCGTAACTGCCGTTGGGCAGCGACGTCTTCTTGTTGCCGTCGATGTAGCGGAAGTCGTTCGTCCTCGTGTTGTAGACCGCCACCTGGGCGTAGACCGGTTTGCCGCTCCGGTCCAACGTCGTGACGGTGAGTGAGCCATTGGCTGCGGCCGACGCCGTGGAAGCGCCGGCCAGGAGAAGCGGCACGAGCATGGTGACGACACTCGCGGCTGCCGTGGTTCGCCGCATCAAACCCCCCATAGGTGCGCGACATGAACACGACACCGTAGCGTGCGGGGCAGCCGTCACCGTCACCGCCCCCCACTGATCTTTCACCGGCCCTCACCAGCGATCGCCGAGGCCGCTGCCCGTCATGTGTCATGCGTTGGCCATTCCGGCCGCACATACCGGTGCCGGCGCTCAGACGGTGCAGGGCGACATTGACCGCTTCCCTATCACGGAGATGTTCACCGACCTCTGCCCCGATGCGGCCGAGCCGAAGAACGCAGGGCGCCGGATCGGCGCGGTGCAGCACCGTATGGCCCGGGTCGGAGAGCATCGCAGTGCCTCGGCGGTGGACCTCGTCATCGCCGCGACCGCAGCCCATCACGGACTGGCTGTCCTGCACAACGATGCCGACCACCGCGCCATTGCCCGGCTTGCATCCGACCTGACCGAGCACAACATCCACGACATCGTCTGAGAGGTTTCCACCGTGCTTGCGTCAGGCGAGGGTGGCGGACCCTGCTCGTCGAAGTCCTGCCTGCTGGGCAGGAGTTGCGCAATCGGTAGTGCTGCCGCGTCCGTGAACGCCATCTGCCCTCAGAGGGGACGGGCAAGCTGAGGGCTCACAGGCGTGGCTGATGGGGCTGACATGGCGAAACCGCAAGTTGGTGGGAAAGGTCTCCGGCGAAAAGTCCCCGCCAATGGATAAGCCCCAGGCCGATGACCTGGGGCTTCAAAAGAGCGGGTGACGAGAATCGAACTCGCACTCTCAGCTTGGGAAGCTGATGTTCTACCACTAAACTACACCCGCGTAAGACGCCGGTTACCCGGTGTCGAATGCTCGCTCACTCTACCTCATGCGCGGTCCCCGGCGCTGACGCCGTGGGGCCGGTGCGCGTTTCGGGGGGTGGACACGGGTGCGGGGGACCGGAGTTGGGGCGTACGGTGGAGGGGTGGAAGAGGGCCCGGGCGGGGCCGGAGTGCCGCCTGGAGGGCCATCCCTTTGATCCCGTAATGTGGCTTTCGTCGTCAGTCAGACGCGGCTCTTGGGGAAGGGACTCTGAGGACTTGATGGAGCGCACCGTCGTCCGTTGTGCCGAGGGGCACGTGTTCAGCACCGCTTCGTTCCCGATGCAGCAGGCCGAGCGACTCGGCCCCGGCCGATTGGTCCGGTGTCCGCGGTGTGCGCGGCTCCGGAGCGTTGTTCCGGTCATGCTCGAGAAGCGGTAGGACCAGCAGCAGGACCAGCGGGAGGACCTGGGGCGCGGGGACTGTGCGAAATGCTGACAGTCCCCGCGTATCCTCGGGGCGTGCTTCTCTCAGACAAGGACATCCGGGCCGAGATCGACGCCGGTCGGGTGCGCATCGACCCGTACGACGAATCCATGGTGCAGCCCTCGAGCATCGACGTGCGGCTCGACCGCTACTTCCGGGTGTTCGAGAATCACCGTTACCCACACATCGACCCCTCCGTCGAGCAGGCCGATCTGACCCGGCTCGTCGAGCCCGAGGGGGACGAGCCGTTCATCCTGCACCCCGGGGAGTTCGTGCTCGCCAGCACGTACGAGGTGATCTCGCTTCCCGTGGATCTCGCCTCACGGCTGGAGGGCAAGAGTTCGCTCGGGCGGCTGGGGCTCGTCACGCACTCCACCGCCGGGTTCATCGACCCCGGCTTCTCCGGGCACGTGACCCTGGAGCTGTCCAATCTCGCGACGCTTCCGATCAAGCTCTGGCCGGGCATGAAGATCGGGCAGCTGTGCATGTTCCGGCTGAGCTCGCCGGCCGAGTTCCCGTACGGCAGCGACCGGTACGGCTCCCGCTACCAGGGCCAGCGCGGGCCGACCGCCTCCCGGTCCTTCCTCAACTTCCATCGGACCCAGGTGTGAGCGGGAGCGGGGAGGGCGAGGGCGTGAGCGTGTCCGACGTGCGGGAGAACCTCACCTACGAGCGGTTCGGGGTCGCGGTCCGTGAACTCGCCCAGACCATCGCCGACGACGGGTACCAGCCCGACATAGTGCTCAGCATCGCCCGCGGGGGTGTCTTCGTCGCGGGTGGACTGGCGTACGCCCTCGACTGCAAGAACATTCACCTGGTCAACGTGGAGTTCTACACCGGTGTGGGTACGACGCTCGAAATGCCCGTCATGCTCGCTCCCGTCCCGAACGTCATCGACTTCTCCGACAAGAAGATCCTGATCACCGACGACGTCGCCGACACCGGCAAGACGCTCAAGCTCGTGCACGACTTCTGCGTCGACACCGTCGCCGAGGTCCGCAGTGCCGTGATCTATGAGAAGTCGCACTCGCTGGTGAAGTGCGAGTACGTGTGGAAGCGGACCGACGACTGGATCAACTTCCCCTGGAGTGTTCTGCCCCCAGTGCACAAGTCGGGAGAGGCACCCAAGGCGAACAAGGAAGCGCTCTGACCTGCGGTTCCGTAACCGTGGGTTCGAATCCCACGCCCATCGCCAGGCCGAATGGCCCCTGACCAGGTGAATCGGTCGGGGGCCGTTCGGCTGTCCGATGTCCGTGGGTCCGCGCTGTCGGGCGGGTCAGAAGCAGCCGGGTCCGGTGGAGGGGTTGAAACAGGCGTTGGTACCGGAGCCGCCGTCATTGGTGTTGGTACCGGGGCCGCCGAAGAGGGCGTCGTTGCCGGGACCGCCGAAGAGGGCGTCGTCACCGTTGCCGCCGCTCAGGCTGTCGGTGCCGTTGCCACCCTCGATGCGGTCGTTGCCGTCACCGCCGGACAGCGAGTCGTTGCCGTCGCCACCGCAGATGAGGTCGTTGCCACCGCGGCCGTCGACCACGTCGTTGCCGGCGAGAGCGAAGATCACATCGTCGCCGGGAGTGCCGACCAGGAAGTCGTTGCCGTTGGTGCCGGTGATGGTCGGCGTGGCGGTCGCGCAGGTGGGGGGGACCGGCTCGTAGGTGATCGTCACCTTGGCCGGCCCCGTGGAAGGTCCGAAGGTGCCACCCGTGGGGACGAGGTTCGACGCACCACCGCCACCACCGGGACCGCCACTGGGAGAGGCGCCACTCGTGATGATGTTGCAGCCTCCGCCGCCGCCTCCACCGAACCAGCCGCCCCCGCCTCCGCCGGCCCCGAAGCCGCCTCCGCCGTTGCCGCCCGCACCGCCTGTGCCCGGAGTGCCGGATGTACCGATGGAGGGGCATGCGGCTCCGCCCGCGCCGCCGGCTGTCTGGGTTCCGCCGCCGCCGCCCTGGCCACTGTTCGTTCTCGCGCCGCCGGCTCCGCCGGTGTTTCCGGCGTTTCCGCCGGTGGCCTCCGGGACCTGGCCTCCGGGGACGCCGGTTCCGCCGCCGCCTCCTCCGCCCGCGACGATGAGGCGGGGGTCGGTGCCGGGGACGCCGGTCAGGGTGCAGCCGGGGACGGCCGAGCTGCAGGTGCGGACATCGCTGGAACCGCCGCCGGCACCGCCCGGGAAACCCACCACTCCGCCGCCGGCGCCCCCGCCCGTGCCGACGTTGACATAGAGGGTGGTGGTGCTCGGCGGCACGGTGACGTTGCCGGTGACGGTGGCGCCGCTCCCGCCTGCGCCGCCGTTGGACCCGTTCTGGCCCGCGGCGCCGGTGGCGGTGACGGTCAGTTGGGTGACGCCGGCCGGGACGGTGAAGGGCTGGTTGGCGCCCGCGTTGAAGGTGACGGTCACGGGCACCGCCGCAGCGGCGGGCGTGGCCGTGGGCACCACCAGGGCCGCCGGCAGCGCCACCGTGGCGAGCAGGACGGCAGCACGCCGGGCCGGGTGCCGCAGCCGCTCACCCGCGGCTCCGGCGCCACGTCGTTGGAAAACGGCATGGTGCAGGGTCGGTCTCACGATGGGGGACTCCTCGACAAAGAGCGCGGCACTCAGGACGTGCCACGGACGTCGGTTGATGCTCAGGCCCCTGCTGGGACCGCCCGACGATCAAGCCACACTCGCCCTGCGCGGCCCTACAGACACACCGTCATACCGCACCGCGATCCACCGACCAGCCGCTGCCCGTCCCCGAACGGCGACTCGGGGTAGGCCGAACGGAGCCCCACGGAGCCCCACGGAGCCCCACGGAGAAGAAGGCCCCGGCAAGGGATGGAAAAGGCCCCCGGCAGTGGTGCGGTGCCGGGGGCCCTCTCCTGCGTACTCGACCGTACGCGGCGTACCGCGCGTCCTCGCTAGAACGTGCCCAGCTTGATGATCGACAGGATCGCGATCAGCTGGATCGCCGACGCGGCCAGAGCCTTCGGCCACGGGAGGTCGTGGGACTTGCTGACCATGAGGGTCAGCAGGGCGCCCGCCGCGACCCAGGTCGCCCAGCCGAGGAGCTGCACGAAGGACGCGTTGCCGCCGAAGAACATGGCGACGATCAGGCGCGGGGCGTCCGTGATGGACATGATCAGCATGGAGAGGCCGACCGTGGGCTGCCAGGCCCCGTCGCCGCCGAGCTGGCGGGCCAGGGTGTGGGTGACCACGCCCAGGATGAACGTGCTGATGACGATCGCCACGGCCGTCGTCAGGACGATCGGGACGGCGTTGGAGAGGGTGGCGTTTATGGCGTCCTGGCGGGCTCCGTCGAAGCCGAAGACGGCCAGCAGGCCGTAGAGGAACGTCACGATCAGGGCCGGGGCCCACATCGTGTAGTCGCGCATCTGCAGGAAGGTCTGGTTGGGGGCCGTGACGATGCCCCTCAGCAGGTCCTTCCAGTGCAGACGGGGGCCGACCGGCGGGGCCGCCGCCTGGCCGGCGCGGTAGGTCCCGCCCTGGGTGTAGGGGTCCTCGCCGACCGAGAAGGCCTGGGTGTGACCGGGGCTGTTCGCGGCGTACGGGTCAGGGCCCTGCTGCGGGTGACCGTCGCCGAAGTACTCCGGCTCGCCGTGGCCGCCGGCGCCGCCGCCGTTCGCCTGGGGCCAGCCCGGCTGCCCGCCCTGCTGTCCGCCGCCGTACTGCTGGCCGCCGCCCTGCTGTCCGCCGTACTGCTGACCCCCGTACGGCTGCTGCTGCGAGGGCGCGGGCGGGTAGCCGTACGGCTGCCGGCCTCCCTGCGGAGCCTGCTGTCCGTACGACGGTCGGTGTTGTTGCGGTCGCGCTTGCGGGGCCCGGTCGTCCCGGCCGCGTCCGATCCTGAATCCAGCCACGTAATCGAACGTACCTGGTCCCGCACAGTGGCGTGCCGGGTGCGGGCCGTTGGAGGGGGGTTTGGGTCCGAGCTGTGACATCCCCTAAGGGCAGGGTACGGGTGTCCCTTACGGGGGCACAGCCCTCGGGTTCCGTGCGAGGGGGGAAGCCGGGCCCGCGGGTACGGGCCCGGCCGGAGGACCGCTGGAATCAGTCCGCGAAGTTGGAGCCGAACGACGGTGTGCCCGTCGTCGAGACGCCCGCGTCGCCCGGCCAGATGGCGCGCGAGCCGGTCGTGGTGATCTTGGAGCCGTTGGAGGGCAGGTAGGTGACCGTGCCGTCGCCGGCGTTCTCGTCGGAGCCCACCAGGAGGTCGGCCCTGCCGTCGCCGCTCACGTCGTCGAGCTTCACGTCCAGGCCGAAGAGGTCGCCCTTCTCGTCGTTGCCGGGGACGCCCGGCGTGCTCTGGGCGAAGGCCTGCGCGCCGGAGGAGGTGTTGACCCCGTGCGCGGAGCCGTACAGGACGGTGACCATGCCGGCGTCCGCGTGGCCGTCGAGGTCCTCGTAGGCGGTGCTGACGACGAGGTCCTGGTAGCCGTCGCCGTTGATGTCGCCGAGGTCCAGCTCGTAGCCGAAGCTGTCGTTCTTCTCCGAGGTGCCGGGCACGCTTCCGGTGTTCTGGCTGATCCCGGCGGTCGAGGCGGGGCCGGACGCGGAGCCGTAGGTGATGTTCACCTTCCCGCCGTACGCGGAGTCCGGCGGGGTCGTGCCGTCGCTGAGCTTGGTGTTGTCCCAGGGCGCGCCGCTGACGATGTCGCCGAAGCCGTCGCCGTTGATGTCCCCGATGGCCGTGATGATGCCGGTCTTGAGGGTCTTCGCGGCGGAGACGCTCAGGCCGTTCGCCGTGCCGGGCACGTAGTAGTTCGTGTTCCAGCCGTAGTCGGTCTTGGTCTCGAAGCCGTCGACCACCAGGTCGGTGCGGCCGTCGCCGTTGATGTCACCGGCGGTGAGGTTCATCGGGCCGCGGGCGTTGCCGCCGGACTGGATCGGGGGCTTGATCGTGGTCCGGGCGAGGCCGGCCGCGCCGCTGGAGGTGATGCCGCCCTTGTAGACGTAGATCGTGCTCGACGTGTTTCCGACGGCCAGGTCCGCCTTGCCGTCGCCGTCGAAGTCGCCCGCGGCCAGGTTCTTGCCCCACAGGTCGTGCGAGGAGCCGGCCGGGTCGGCGATGGCCACGCCCTTGCCGGTGAGGCCGCTCGGGGAGCCCCAGAGGACCGCGAGGCCACCGGCGTCGGCGTCGTTGCCGAACTTCTCGTGCGGAGAGGACACGGCGAGGTCGTCGTAACCGTCGCCGTTGAAGTCGGCGTACGCCGTCTCCGCGCCGAAGGCGTCCCCGGCCTCGGCGGTGCCGGGGACACCGGCGGTGTTCTGGCTGAGCGTGGAGCGCTTGGCGGCGGACACGCCGGTGTGGGTGCCGTAGAGGACGACGAGCTGGCCGGCGGCCTTCTGGCCGCTGACATAGGCGCCCTGGGCCGAGAAGGCCACGTCGCCGATTCCGTCGCCGTTGAAGTCGGCCTGCGGGACCTTCGTGGAGTCCGCGGCCGTCGCGGTCGCGGCCGAGAAGGTGAGCAGACCGCCCGTCAGCGCGGCCGCGGTGGCCGTCGCGAGGGCGAGTCTGAGGGCGTGTGTGCGGTGCTGCGGGTACTGCTTGTGCATGCGGGGGTCTCCTGCGGCATGCGGGGATGCCTGGCGGGCATTCCCAGTCAATGGGGTGCGGACCGCCCGCGTTCACCGGGAGTTGTCCCGGGGTTCGGAGACTGGTCGGCGAACAGAAGACCTTGAAAGGGGGGCAAGGGTTGTACGTGAGTTTGATCAATTCCCGTAACGCCTGTGGTGAGTGCCGCGGTTGGTGAGGTGACTCGTGGTTCAGGAGTCCGTTCCCAGGAACTCGGACGTGGAGAACGTGACCGTCGGCTCCGCCGTCACCAGCGCCTCCTTGCTGCCCGCGTACACCGCGACCGTGTCCTTCGTCTCCCCGTCGTACGTCCGCACGACCAGGTCCGCCCGCCCGTCCCCCGTGAAGTCGGCGACGGTCAGGACCCGGGTGGTGCCCCGGGCCGGTGGCGGCACGGTCACCATCCCCGTCGCGGACAGCCCGGTCGTACGACCTCGCAGGATCCGCAACTCCGCTCCGCTGGAGACGAGTTCGCTCACGCCGTCCCCGTCGAAGTCCCCGGCGTCCAGCACCGACCCGGGGGTGCTGATGCTGTCGCGTACGGCGGTGGGCAGGTCGTAGCGCAGATACGTTCCGTCCATCGAGCCGACCGCCGCGTCGAGGGCGCGGCCCCTGCCGAAGCGGCCGAGGGCGACGTCGATGCCGCTCGGCAGGGCGGTGCCGGTGCGGGTGGGGCCGGCCGGGCCGCCGAGGACGAGCGCGGACGTGCCGGGGCCTTCCGCCGTACGGACGAGAAGGTCGTCGTAGCCGTCGCGGTTCACGTCGAGGGCGGGGCCGGTGGGCACGGTGCCGGGTGAGGGGAGGGGCTTGCCCGCCGCGCGCGGGGCGCCCTTCCTGGTGAACGGGCCGCGCAGATAGCTGAGTCGGCTGTCCGAGGCGTGCACGACCAGGTCCTCGGCGCCGTCGCCGTCGAAGTCGCCGCACACGGGCTGGTCGGGCCAGTCGTCGCCGGCGCGGGCCGCCGCCGGGATGACCAGCTCGACCGCCCTGCCGGTGAGGCCTGACGGGGAGCCGAAGAGGATCTGGAGGGGGACGGGGGGCCGGCCCTGGCCGTCGTACGGCGGGTCCGTCGACACGACGAGATCGGTGAAGCCGTCCCTGTCCAGGTCGCAGCTCGCCTCCGCGTCGAAGACGGCGGGCAACTGGCCCTTCGTACGGGCCGCCTGGCGTGCGGGGTTCAGCAACTGCCGTGCGCCGGGTGCGAGTCCGTGTGCGGTTCCGGTTCCGTAGACGATCCCGATGCCCGCGTCGTCGCCGTGGGCGTCGTCCGGGCCCTTGACGAGGTCGTTGAGGACCAGGTCGCGATGGCCGTCGCCGTTGAAGTCGTCGGCGGCCCTGCTGCCCTTGCCGCGGGGGACGGGGAGTTGGGCGGGGGCCTTGGCGATGGTCACGGGTTCGTGTCGCGCGGAACCGGTGTTCCCGGCGCCGGCGCATCCCCCGAGCAGCAGTACACAGCTGATCGCTCCGGCCCGTATACCGGCTCTTCGCTTGCCCACCGTTCACCTCATCCGCCCCATGGCAACAACCTCGTCATGATGCTCCGGATTCGGTGGGAGCGGTATGGGAGCGGTGCCAGGGCGGTGCCGGAGCGGTATCGCCATCTCGGAAAGGGCTGTGTGTCAGCGATGAGTTTTACAGAATTGTTGACAATATTGAGCGGCTCAATTTACGTTCGCAAGGACCGGACGAATGGGGCGGCGCCCGGCGCGAAGAAGGGCCCGGACGCCCCTGACCAGCCGTTTCGGCCGCCGTATGGCCGCCGTGAACAGGGAGAAGGCTTTCCGTGAAGCACAGGGCAGTGAAGCGCAGGACCGTCGTCATGGGTATCGGAGCGACCGCCGGAGTCGCCGTAGCCGGTGGCTTCGCCTTGAGCGCGAACGCGTCGAGCACGGGCTCGAAGTCCTCGGGTGCGTCGGATTCCCTGGTCTTCGACAAGGACGCCTACAACGAGCTGACGACGACCATCACGGACGCCGACGGCACCGACCACACGGTGGTGTACCACTTCTGGAAGGCCATCACCTACGTCGCCAGTCCGGTGGACGCGAAGTACCAGAGCCTGAACGTCAGTGTCCCCGTCAAGATCGACGGCAGCGCCGTGGACGCGACGAACGCTCCGATCGTCCTCGCCAACTCGGTGGGCGGCTACATGCCGTCGTCCGTGGCGGACGCCACCGGCGTGGGCGGCGCCGAGATGACCGGCGGCATGCCCACGGGCGGCGCGGGTGGCAGCACGTCCCCCAGCGCGTCCCCCAGCCCCTCGGCCTCCAGCAGCGGCGGCACGGGCGAGGTGCAGTCCGGCGGCAACGCGATGGTGAACGCCCAGGGCGGGATGGTCAACCTCGGGAAGCTGGGCCTGGCGGCGGGTTACGTCGTCGTGGAGCCGGGCGCGCGCGGCCGGACCCTCACCGACTCCGCCGGCACGTACTACGGCACCGCCCCGGCCGCCATCGTCGACCTGAAGGCCGCGGTCCGCTACGTCCGCGCCAACAAGGGCGTCATCCCGGGCGACACCGACCGGATCGTCTCCACCGGTACGAGTGCGGGTGGCGCCCTGTCCTCGCTGCTCGGCGCGTCCGGCGACAGCCCGATCTACGACAGGTATCTCGAGGAGCTCGGCGCCGCCGACGCGTCCGACGCGATCTTCGCCGTCGGCGCCTGGTGCCCCATCACCGACCTCGAGCACGCCGACGGCGCGTACGAGTTCAACTGGGGCACCAACGTCACGGCGAGCACCGGCAAGGTCGTCGACCAGACGGTGTCGAAGGCGCTGCGGGCCCAGTTCGCGGAGTACCAGGCCTCTCTCAGGCTGCGGGGGCTGAACGGCTTCGGCCCGCTCACGGCCCGCAACTACGACGACTACATGGTGGAGACCTACCTCCAGCCGTCCGCCACGAAGTACCTGACGGCGCTGTCGGAGGCCGATCGTGCGACGTACCTGGCCGCGAACACGTTCATCACGTGGTCCGGCGACAAGGCGACCTTCACCTGGGCCGGCTTCCTCACCCACGTCGGCGCGCGGAAGAAGACGACACCGGCCTTCGACGCGTTCGACCTGTCCGCGGGCGAGAACAACGAGTTCGGTGTCGGCACCACCGAGGCGCGGCACTTCACGGCGTACGGCGCGAAGAACGACACCACCGGCCTCAGCACCAAGCGGGTCGCGAGCGACATCCCCGAGAAGCTCGACCTGATGAACCCCATGCACCACATCGGGGAGGAGAACCCCGGCCGGTCGAGGCACTGGTGGATACGCCTCGGCACCAAGGACTCCGACACCTCGCTGACGGTCTCCGCCAATCTCGCTGCGGCGCTGGACAACCTGGGCGACGACGTCGATCACCTCTACTACTGGGACGAGGGCCACGGCGCGAACGTCGACCCGGGTGACTTCCTCACGTGGATCGGGAAGGTGACTGGCGACGCGAAGCGGCGTCGCTCCGCGAAGTAGCACCGTCCCGCCACGACGCCGAGTCCGCACGTCATCGGGCTCGGCGTCGCGCCGTCCGAAGGAATCCTCGCCCCCGCCGCCCCCACCCATCCCCAGGGGCTCCGCCCCTTCCACCCCACCGGGGCTGCGGGGCTGCACCCCTGCGGGGCTACGCCCCTGCACCCCTGCGGGGCTGCGCCCCTGCACCCCTGCGGGGCTGCGCCCCTGCACCCCTGCGGGGCTGCGCCCCCGCACCCCTGCGGGGCTACGCCCCCGCACCCCACAGGGGGCTGCCGCCCCGTGGCCCCCGCTTCGGCCTCAACGGCGTCGCCCTCCATCGCCGGACGGGCTGTATGAGGCCGGCCGGGACGCAGACCGCGCCGCCGAACGCCGGATGCCCGAAGGCTTTTAGGGGCGCGGGGAACTGCGCGCCCAGCCCCCACCCGGCCGCAGTCGTAGAAGTCCCGGTGGGCGGGGGTCCGGGGCGCAGCCCCGGGGATGGGTTGGGTAGGGGCGGCGGGGGCGAGGAAACGCGGACGCCGGTGGGCGAGAATCTCGGCCCACCGGCGTCCGGACGATCGCGCCGGTTACTTCACCGGCTCAGGCTCCGGCTCGCTCTCCGCCTCCGCCGCCCCCGCCGGATCAACCGGCGTCCTGACGGAGTCGAGGAGAAGCTGGGCCACGTCCACGACCTGGACGGACTCCTTGGCCTGGCCGTCGTTCTTCTTGCCGTTGACCGAGTCGGTCAGCATCACGAGGCAGAACGGGCAGGCCGTGGACACGATGTCCGGGTTCAACGAAAGAGCTTCATCGACGCGCTCGTTGTTGATGCGCTTGCCGATCCGCTCCTCCATCCACATCCGCGCACCACCGGCACCGCAGCAGAAGCCGCGTTCCTTGTGGCGGTGCATCTCCTGCTGACGCAGGCCCGGGACGGCCGACATGATCTCGCGCGGCGGCGTGTAGATCTTGTTGTGACGGCCCAGGTAGCAGGGGTCGTGGTAGGTGATGAGACCGTCCACCGGGGTGACCGGCAGCAGCTTGCCCTCGTCGATGAGATGCTGGAGCAGCTGGGTGTGGTGGATGACCTCGTAGTCGCCGCCGAGCTGCGGGTACTCGTTGCCGATCGTGTTGAGGCAGTGCGGGCAGGTCGCGACGATCTTCTTCGCCGACTTCGGCTTCTTCGTCGACTCGTCCTCGTCATCCTCACCGAAGGCCATGTTCAGCGCGGCGACGTTCTCCATGCCGAGCTCCTGGAACAGGGGCTCGTTGCCGAGACGGCGCGCGGAGTCACCGGTGCACTTCTCGTCGCCGCCCATGATGGCGAACTTGACGCCCGCCATGTGGAGGAGCTCCGCGAAGGCCTTCGTGGTCTTCTTGGCGCGGTCCTCGAGGGCGCCGGCGCAGCCGACCCAGTACAGGTACTCGACCTCGGACAGGTCCTCGATGTCGCGTCCGACGACCGGGATCTCGAAGTCGACTTCCTTCGTCCACTCGAGGCGCTGCTTCTTGGCCAGACCCCAGGGGTTGCCCTTCTTCTCCAGGTTCTTGAGCATCGTGCCCGCCTCGGACGGGAACGCGCTCTCGATCATCACCTGGTAGCGGCGCATGTCGACGATGTGGTCGATGTGCTCGATGTCGACCGGGCACTGCTCGACGCACGCGCCGCACGTGGTGCAGGACCACAGCACGTCGGGGTCGATGACGCCGTTCTCCTCGAACGTGCCGATGAGGGGGCGCTCGGCCTCGGCGAGCGCGGCTGCGGGCACACCGGCGAGCTGTTCCTCACTCGCCTTCTCCTCGCCCTCCATGTTCTTGCCGCCGCCCGCGAGCAGGTAGGGCGCCTTGGCGTGCGCGTGGTCGCGCAGCGACATGATGAGGAGCTTGGGGGAGAGCGGCTTGCCCGTGTTCCAGGCGGGGCACTGCGACTGGCAGCGGCCGCACTCGGTGCACGTGGAGAAGTCCAGCAGGCCCTTCCAGGAGAACTGCTCGACCTGGCTGACACCGAAGACGTCGTCCTCGCCGGGGTCGGTGAAGTCGATCGGCTTGCCGCCGGAGGTCATGGGCAGCAGGCCGCCGAGCGCCGTCTCACCCTTCGCGTTCCGCTTGAACCAGATGTTCGGGAAGGCGAGGAAGCGGTGCCAGGCGACACCCATGTTGGTGTTGAGGCCGACCGTGATCGCCCAGGTCATGGTGACGCCGAGCTTGATCATGGCGGTCAGGTAGACCAGGTTCTGCAGGGTGCCGAGGCTCAGGCCCTTGAAGGCTGCGACCAGGGGGTACGAGGCCCAGTACGCGGCCTCGTAGTGGTGCACGCCGTGGATCGCGCCCTCCAGGCCGCGCAGGGTCATGATCGCGAGGCCGATGACGAGGATCACGGCCTCGACGAAGTACGCCTGGCCCGTCTTGGAGCCCGCGAAGCGCGACTTGCGGCCCGGCTTCGACGGCCGGTTCAGCTGCCGGATCGCGATCAGTACGAGGATGCCGAGCGTCGTGAACAGCGCGATGAACTCGGTGTACAGCTCGTAGGGCAGCCAGCCGCCCAGGATCGGCAGCGTCCAGTCGGCCTTGAACAGCTGACCGTACGCCGTGACGATCGTCAGGCCGAGAGTCAGGAAGCCGACGGCGACGAACCAGTGCGCGACGCCGATGATCCCCCACCGGTTCATCCGGGTGTGGCCGACGAACTCCTTGGCCAGCGTGATGCTGCGGGCCTTCCAGTCGTCGGTTCGGGAACCGGCCGGGACCGGCTGGCCCAGCTTGATGAACCGGTAGATCTGTGCGACGGCTCGTGCGATGAGCGCAACGCCGACCACGGTCAGCGTCAGCGACACAATGATCGCGGCGAGTTGCATTGGGGGCTCCTCGGGCCTGCGAGGGGGAGCTGAAGGCCGACCTTCAGCTGATTACTAAGCGGTAACTTATGCAGTCCGTCTGAGACTACCCATATCTTCCGCCGCACTGTAGCCAGCGGTGCGGTGATCTGCGTCGCTGAGGTCCACCTGAGTCGCCGAAGTCACCGACCGGCAGTCGCGGAAGTCACCTACCCGCCGTCGCGGGGGTCAGCGACCGACACGTAAACCCGATCGTGTTATCTGCGGCGTATTTCCGACATTTAACACTAAATTGGCGGCGTGCTGTACGGAACCGTCGCCGCCACCTCCGCCCTGCTCCTCGCCGCCGCGCTCGCCGCCCTGCTGCGGCTCCTCGCCCTGCGCCTCGGCGTGGTCGAACGGCGGCGGGCGCGTGCGGTGCCGCTGCTCGGCGGCGTGGCGGTGGTGGCGGTCACGGCGTTCGTCGCCGGGGTCGGGGACTGGACGGACGTGGCGCCGCTGGGGCCGGCGGCCGGGCGGCTGCTGGTCGCCGGGATCGGGGTCGGTGTCCTTGGGCTCGTCGCCGACCTGTGGCCCCCGCCGGCTCTTCTGCGGCTTCCGCTCCAGGCGGCCGTCGTGACCGGCGCCGCCGCGCTGACCGTGCCGTACGACGAACTCGGCCCGGTGGTCGGGACGGTGGCCGTCGGCTGGATCGCCCTCGCCACCCATGCCTTCACCTCGCTCGATCACGGCGACGGCGTGATGGGGACCGTCGCGGTGGTGACCGCCTTCGCGCTGAGCGGGTGTGCGGCCGCCGAGGTCATGGACGGGGTCGCGGCGCTGCTGAGCGTGCTGGCCGCCGCGCTGACCGGGTTCCTGATGCACAACTGGCCCCCGGCCCGGATCGTGCCGGGGCGCTGCGGCGCGCTGTTCGCCGGGTTCGTGCTGACCTCGGCGGCGGTACTGGTGCACGCCGGGCGGGCGGCCGGGTCGAGCGTGGGCGCCGGGTTCGCGCTGACGGCCGTGGCGACCGCCGACGCCGTACTGGTGCTGGTGTCGCGGCGGCGGGCCGGGCGTCCGCTGCTGCGCGGCGCCCCCGATCATCTGGTCCACCGGCTGCGGCTCCTCGGTGTCACGCCCCAGGGCGCCACGGTCGTCGTGGGGGTCACCGGCTTCGCGGGTGCACTCGTCGGGATGCTGATCGACATGGGATGGGTGAGCGCGACGGCGGCGTTGTGGGTGGCGGGCGGCGCCTTTGTCGGCGTACTCGCGCTGCTTCGGATCCCCACCTACGGGGGACGGCATGTCCCCGCGCGCGGGAGTCGGTTGACCGAGAAACCGCAGGTCGAACCGGGTCTACAAGCACACCTGCGTGTAAGCAAGAGATAAGACTTGAGCCCCCATGACTCATGTCTGTTGACCCAGCGGTGAGTGTCGTGCACACTTGAGTCCGTTCCACTCAAGTCATTGCTGGAGGAATTGAAATGGCACGTGCGGTCGGCATCGACCTGGGCACGACTAACTCCGTCGTCAGCGTTCTGGAGGGCGGCGAGCCCACCGTCATCACCAACGCCGAGGGCGCCAGGACCACGCCGTCCGTCGTCGCCTTCGCCAAGAACGGTGAGGTGCTCGTCGGCGAGGTCGCCAAGCGCCAGGCGGTCACGAACGTGGACCGGACCATCCGCTCCGTGAAGCGCCACATGGGCACGGACTGGAAGATCGAGCTCGACGGGAAGAACTTCAACCCGCAGCAGATGAGCGCCTTCATCCTGCAGAAGCTGAAGCGTGACGCCGAGGCCTACCTGGGCGAGAAGGTCACGGACGCGGTCATCACCGTCCCGGCGTACTTCAACGACTCCGAGCGCCAGGCGACGAAGGAGGCCGGCGAGATCGCGGGCCTGAACGTCCTGCGCATCGTGAACGAGCCCACGGCCGCCGCTCTCGCGTACGGCCTGGACAAGGACGACCAGACGATCCTCGTCTTCGACCTCGGTGGCGGCACCTTCGACGTGTCCCTCCTGGAGATCGGTGACGGCGTCGTCGAGGTGAAGGCCACCAACGGCGACAACCACCTCGGTGGTGACGACTGGGACCAGCGCGTCGTCGACTACCTGGTGCAGCAGTTCCGCTCCGGTCACGGCGTGGACCTCGCCAAGGACAAGATGGCGCTCCAGCGTCTGCGGGAAGCCGCCGAGAAGGCGAAGATCGAGCTGTCCTCGTCCACCGAGACCTCGATCAACCTGCCCTACATCACGGCCTCCGCCGAGGGCCCGCTGCACCTGGACGAGAAGCTCACGCGCGCCCAGTTCCAGCAGCTCACCGCCGACCTTCTGGAGCGCTGCAAGACGCCGTTCCACAACGTCATCAAGGACGCGGGCATCAACCTCTCCGAGATCGACCACGTCGTTCTCGTCGGTGGCTCCACCCGTATGCCCGCCGTCGCCGAGCTCGTCAAGGAGCTGACCGGCGGCCAGGACGCCAACAAGGGCGTCAACCCGGACGAGGTCGTCGCCATCGGCGCCGCCCTGCAGGCCGGTGTCCTCAAGGGTGAGGTCAAGGACGTCCTGCTCCTCGACGTCACCCCGCTGTCCCTCGGCATCGAGACCAAGGGCGGCATCATGACGAAGCTCATCGAGCGGAACACGACGATCCCGACCAAGCGGTCCGAGATCTTCACCACCGCCGAGGACAACCAGCCGTCCGTCCAGATCCAGGTCTACCAGGGCGAGCGCGAGATCGCGGCGTACAACAAGAAGCTCGGGATGTTCGAGCTGACCGGTCTGCCGCCGGCCCCGCGCGGTGTCCCGCAGATCGAGGTCGCCTTCGACATCGACGCCAACGGCATCATGCACGTGACCGCGAAGGACCTGGGCACGGGCAAGGAGCAGAAGATGACCGTCACCGGCGGCTCCTCGCTGCCGAAGGACGAGGTCGACCGGATGCGCCAGGAGGCCGAGCAGTACGCGGACGAGGACCACAAGCGCCGCGAGGCCGCCGAGACCCGCAACCAGGGCGAGCAGCTCGTCTACCAGACCGAGAAGTTCCTCAAGGACAACGAGGACAAGGTCCCGGGTGACGTCAAGACCGAGGTCGAGGCCTCCATCGCCGAGCTGAAGGAGAAGCTCAAGGGCGAGGACACCGCCGAGATCCGCACCGCCACGGAGAAGGTCGCCGCGGTCTCGCAGAAGCTCGGCCAGGCCATGTACGCCGACGCCCAGGCCGCGCAGGCCGCCGGTGGCGCCGAGGGTGCCCCCGGCGCCGAGCAGGCCAAGGCCGATGACGACGTCGTCGACGCCGAGATCGTCGACGAGGACCGCAAGGACGGTGCCGCGTGACGGAGGAGACCCCGGGCTTCGACGAGAAGCCTGACGTCCCCTCCGGCGCCACCCCTGACGACGCCGAGCCGCAGGCCGCCACCCCCTCCACGGAGGAGGCGGCGGCCCCGGCCGGGGACGCATCAGCAGCACAGCTGGCCGGTCTGACCGCACAGCTGGACCAGGTCCGTACGGCGCTCGGCGAGCGCACGATGGACCTCCAGCGGCTCCAGGCCGAGTACCAGAACTACCGCCGCCGGGTCGAGCGCGACCGGATCGCGGTCAAGGAGATCGCCATCGCGAACCTCCTGACCGAACTCCTGCCCGTGCTCGACAACATCGCCCGCGCGCGGGACCACGGCGAACTGGTGGGCGGCTTCAAGTCGGTGGCCGAGTCGCTGGAGACCGTCGCGGCGAAGATGGGCCTCCAGCAGTTCGGCAAGGAGGGCGAGCCCTTCGACCCGATGATCCACGAGGCCCTGATGCACTCGTACGCGCCGGACGTCACGGAGACGACGTGCGTGGCGATTCTGCAGCCGGGGTATCGCATCGGCGAGCGCACCATCCGCCCCGCGCGGGTGGCGGTCGCCGAACCCCAGCCGGGGGCGCAGACCGGCAAGGCGGACTCCCCGGATTCCGCCGAGGCGGCCGACGACAAGGAGAGCGGTGGCCCGGACGAGGGCTGACGTTGAACGCATGAGAGAGGAGGGGCGTCGAGGATGAGCACCAAGGACTTCATCGAGAAGGACTTCTACAAGGTCCTCGGCGTCCCCAAGGACGCCACCGAGGCAGAGATCAAGAAGGCGTACCGGAAGCTCGCCCGCGAGTTCCACCCGGACGCCAACAAGGGCAACGCCAAGGCCGAGGAGCGCTTCAAGGAGATCTCCGAGGCGAACGACGTGCTCGGAGACCCCAAGAAGCGCAAGGAGTACGACGAGGCACGCGCCCTCTTCGGCAACGGCGGCTTCCGTCCGGGTCCGGGCGCGGGCGGCGGCAACTTCAACTTCGACCTGGGCGACCTCTTCGGAGGCGGCGCCCAGGGCGGAGCGGGCGGTGCCGGCGGCTTCGGCGGCGGCATCGGAGACGTCTTCGGGGGCCTGTTCAACCGCGGCGGCGCGGGCACGGGTACGCGGACCCAGCCCCGGCGCGGCCAGGACATCGACACCGAGGTGACGCTCAGCTTCACCGAGGCGGTGGACGGCGCGACGGTCCCGCTGCGGATGACGTCCCAGGCGCCCTGCAAGGCCTGTTCGGGCACCGGCGACGCGAACGGCACACCGCGCGTGTGCCCGACGTGTGTCGGCACCGGCCAGGTCGCGCGCGGCTCCGGCGGCGGCTTCTCGCTCACGGACCCCTGCCCCGACTGCAAGGGCCGCGGTCTCATCGCGGAGAACCCCTGCGAGATCTGCCACGGCAGCGGTCGCGCCAAGTCCTCACGCACGATGCAGGTCCGCATCCCGGCGGGAGTCAGCGACAGCCAGCGCATCCGCCTCCGCGGCAAGGGCGCACCCGGCGAACGGGGCGGCCCGGCAGGCGACTTGTACGTCACGGTCCACGTGGACGCCCACCCGGTCTTCGGCCGCAAGGGCGACAACCTCACCGTCACCGTGCCCGTCACCTTCGCGGAGGCGGCACTCGGCGGCGAGGTGCGTGTACCGACGCTCGGCGGCCCCCCGGTCACCCTGAAACTGCCCCCGGGCACGCCCAACGGCCGTACGATGCGGGCCCGCGGCAAGGGTGCCGTCCGCAAGGACGGTACGCGCGGCGACCTCCTCGTCACCGTCGAGGTCGCGGTCCCCACGGACGTGTCGGGCAAGGCTCGTGACGCCCTGGAGGCGTACCGCGAGGCAACCGTGGGCGAGGACCCACGGGCGGAGCTGTTCCAGGCCGCGAAGGGAGCATGAGCAGATGGACGGCCGTCGTCGGAACCCCTATGAACTGACCGAGGAGACCCCGGTCTACGTCATCTCGGTGGCGGCCCAACTCTCCGGCCTGCACCCGCAGACCCTGCGCCAGTACGACCGCCTCGGCCTGGTCTCCCCGGACCGCACGGCCGGGCGCGGCCGGCGCTACTCGGCCCGCGACATCGAACTGCTCCGCACGGTGCAGGCGCTCTCCCAGGACGAGGGCATCAACCTGGCCGGCATCAAACGCATCATCGAGCTGGAGAACCAGGTCGCCGCCCTCCAGTCCCGCGTCGCGGAACTGGAGTCGGCCCTGGACGGCGCCGCTGCCGCGATGCAGCAGCGCGAGGCGGCGGTGCACGCCTCGTACCGCCGCGACCTGGTCCCGTACCAGGAGGTCCAGCAGACGAGCGCGCTGGTGGTCTGGCGCCCGAAGCGGCAGCAGTCCTCGGACTGACGTCCGACGCCCATCTGTCGCGGGGGCCCGGAGGCTGAGCCTCCGGGCCCCCGCGCGTCACTTGGCGGGCGCGGTGACCGTCCAGTCGCCGGCGGGCAGCGTCTCGGTGCCGTCGGCCTTCACACCGGTCACCCGAAGGGGATTGGTTGTACGGATCTTTGCCGCCTTTTGAAGGTCAGGCGGCCTTGAAGGTCAGAGGGGCGGACGGGCCGACGCGCCCGTACACGTCCCTCGTCACGGTCCAGCGGACGCCGAAGTTGTCCTTCGGGAGGCCGGAGGCGGGGGCCTTCGTGCCCCAGTTCTCGCCGACCGCGGCGTCGCGGTCCGTTTTCTTCGGTGTGCCGGAGAAGGCGGTGTTCGCGTAGAACTGCCGCTTGTACGCCGGTCCACCCCCTCCAACTGGTCTCATGCTTCCCCTGATCCGTGCCCTGGTGTGCGCGGTCGCCTTCGGGACTCCCGGGCGCGGGGGCGGGTTGCATGCCGCCGGGGAGCGAGTGACGCAAGTCAATCAGAGGGGTTCTGTGGAAGTGACAGCGCACCCCCTTCCCATCGTGTTCACTTGGGGAACACAGAATGCTGTTGCCATCTCGTTAAGTGGTTACTCCTTGACGCTGAGGTGATCGCCGCGTTGGCTTTCAGCCACCTGGGTCGCAAAGCAGCTACCTCGCCCGGAAGGCACCTGATGTGAACACTCGTAACACCCGGCTTCGTCGTACCGCCATAGCCCTGGCCTGCTCCGCGATGACCGTCTCCCTCGCCGCCTGCGGCGTCGTGGACGGAATCGGGGGCAGCAACACCAAGGCGAGCCCGACCAAGGGTGACGACATCACGGTTGGTCTGCTCCTCCCGGAGAAGGCCAACACCCGTTACGAGAAGTTCGACTACCCGATCATCGAGCAGCAGGTCGCCAAGCTCACCAACAACAAGGGCAAGGTCGACTACGCCAACGCGGGCCAGAGCGCGTCCAAGCAGAGCCAGCAGTTCCAGCAGATGGTGGACGACAAGGTCGACGTGATCCTCGTCGACGCGGTGGACTCCAAGGCCATCGCGAGCGAGGTGCAGAAGGCCAAGGACGCGGGCATCCCCGTCATCGCCTACGACCGTCTGGCGCAGGGCCCGATCGACGCGTACATCTCCTTCGACAACGAGCTGGTCGGCCAGGTGCAGGGCAAGGCCCTCCTGGAGGCGCTGGGTACCAGCGCCGCCTCGAAGAAGATCGTCATGATGAACGGCTCGCCCACCGACCCGAACGCGGCGCAGTTCAAGGCGGGCGCCCTGGGTGAGCTCAACGGCAAGGTCGTCATCTCCAAGTCGTACGACACCAAGGACTGGGACCCGGCCGTCGGCAAGGTCAACATGGAGAAGGCCATCACGGCCATCGGCCTCAACAACATCGCCGGTGTCTACTCCGCCAACGACGGTCTCGCGGGCGCCGTCATCGACGCCCTGAAGACCATGGGCGTCAACAAGGTGCCGCCGGTCACCGGCCAGGACGCCGAGCTGGACGCGGTGCAGCGGATCGTCCGGGGCGAGCAGTACATGAGCGTCTACAAGTCCTACCCCGACGAGGCCTCCGCGGCCGCCGAGATGGCGGTGGCGAAGGTCCAGGGGCGCGGCATCGAGTTCGACGCGCTCACCCGCGACAAGGTCGACAGCCCCACGAACAAGAAGATCCCCTCCCAGCTGATGCCCGTGGTCGCCCTGACCAAGGCGAACATCAAGGAGACGGTGATCCAGGACGGCATCTACACCGTCAAGCAGATCTGCACGGTCGCGAACAAGGCGGACTGCGCGGCGATCGGCCTCAAGTAGCCGTTCTCCCGCACTGACGACCTTCCCTGCCGAACGCGCGGGAGCCCTGGGCAAAGGGCTCCCGCGCGTTCGGCGCATCGGGGTTCAGCGTCCCATCGACTGCCAGACCGTCAGCGCCAGCGCCGTGCACGAGGTGGCGGCCGCGAGGGAGGGCAGGGGCCAGCGGGTGCGTTCCAGGGCGTCGAGGCGGGACTCGTGCTCGTCGAGGGTCTTGTCGGTCTGGTCCGCGCGTTGCAGCAGGAGGGCGAGGTCGCCGCGGGTGGTGGCGAACCCGACGTCGACCGAACGGCGCAGCCGCTCCAGTTCCAGGGCGACGCTCTCGGCCTCAGTCGTCGGCATCGGCGGATTCTCCGCGGGAGGGCCCGCGCAGCCACCCCGGCAGCAGCCGGTCCACCGCGGGCATCGACATCACCCGGCTGAGCAGCGCGGCGCCGCCCACCACGGCCGCGAGCGCGGGTACGTCCCGGATCAGCGGGTCGTCTGCGACCAGCGGCAGGACGGTGATCAGGGCGAACAGGGTCTGGAGTGTCGTACGCAGGGTTCTGCGGCCGGCGTCGCTCATCTCCGGGCTCCTTTCGGGTGCTCCAGTGCTTCTCAGATACGTCCGGTCCGCTTACGCACGCGGGACGCGCAGCTTGTCCCAGCTGGTGCGGCCCGGGGTGCCGTCGGCGTCCTTGCCGACGTAGCCGAGCCCGCGCTGCCAGGCCGCGTACGACAGGACGTCGGCTCGCGTCCACACGGGGCCGGGGCCGGTCGAGTAGCGCCCGCACCCCTCCGCGACCAGCCGCTCGCCGACGGCTGTGATCAGGGGACTGCGGCGGCCGGGCGCGAAGAACGCGGCGCCGGGGAAGGGTTCGTAGGAGACCAGTCGGGAGCCGAGCCGGACCGCCACCCGTTGCCGCATCCCGGACATCGAGAACGACGGGTCGATCTTGCGGCGGGTCCACTCCTTGTGCGCGATCACGCTGGACGCGGACCAGCCGTGGGCGCGGCAGACCGCGGCGGCCAGCCGTTCCACGGCGGCGAGTTGGGCGGCCGGGTAGGGGTCCCGCCCGTTGCCCAGGTTCTCGATCTCGAAGCCGTAGAAGCGGGCGTTGCCGTCCACGGCGTCCGGTCCGGGGGCGGGCAGCGCGGCCCGTTCGGCCCGTACGGCGTCCAGGACCGCGGTCGAGCCCGAACCGGCGTGGTTGGTGCGGCCGTAGCCGACCAGGTGGACGGTGCCGTCCTTGGTGATCAGGCCGATGCAGAGCGGGCCCGGCAGGTCCGCGGTGCCCTCGCGGCACAGGCGGAGGCTGTCGGTGCCCGCCGTGTGGTGGAGCATGACGCCGTGGACCGGGCCCCAGGCGCCTCGGCTGTTGCGGTTGTGGGTGCGCCAGTTGCCGCCCTCGGAAAGGGCGACGCCCTCGTCGCGCAGGGCGCGGGCGAGGGCGTCGGCGGTCAGTGGTGTGGCCATGTGTGCCTCACATCACGGGAGTTACGGTGATGAATCGGTTGGCGAAGGTCGCGGTGCTGGTGGTCGCGGCCGACTTGTAGGCGGCGGTCGCGGTGTGAACGCCGTTCACGGTGAGCCCGGTGACCTGGAACTGGGTCGTGGCGGAGCACTGGTTGGTGCCGACGACGAGTGCCGCGCGGGTGTCGGCGGCGGCGAGCGCGACCGTCGTGTTCAGGCGGATGTTCGCCGACATGTGGCAGGCCGTGGCCGCGCTGCTGCTGATGCGCGCGCCCACCGAGACGAGCACGGCGCCGGAGGCCGGAGCGGTGAAGGTGACGGCGGTCGGGTCGCCGGTGGAGCCGGTGAGGGTCTCCACGTACGCCGTCGACGTCGTCGTACCGGCCGTGGTGTTGGCCTTGTGGACCGGGCCGGGCGCCAGCTGCGTCCAGGCGCTGCCGGTGTAGTACCAGTACTGCTTGGGCGTGCCGAGCCAGCAGAGCATGCCCGCCACCGGGGCGGTCACCTTGGCGTCGCGGGTCGCGGCGTCCGCGAAGCGCAGCACGGTGCGGCCGTCGACGGCCTCCGCGAGCGACTGGATGTGCACGGGGATGTTCGCGGCGTCGGCCGGCTGCGGGTAGGGCAGGCTGCCGAGCGGGGTGAGCAGGGCCATGACGGCTTCCTCCTGGATCCTGGAGTGCGTACGGGACGAGGGGGCGGTCAGTCGCCCAGGGACGGCGGGAGTGAGCCGGCCGGTGTGCCGCCGTCGCCGTCGCGTGCCGCGGCGCTGTCGACCGGGACCGGATGCGCCACGTTCGCGTCGTCGTCGGCGGTCTGCGGCAGTGGTTCCTCCACCCGTGCTTCTTCCGGGGGCAGTTCGCTCATGCCGCACCTCCCGGAGCCCTGAGCAGTTCGCGGTAGGTGATCCTGCTGGTGGTCAGAGCGTCGAGTGTGGCGTTCTGCGCGTCGATCAGGGCGTACGTCCGCTGGTTGCCGTACTCCGGATCGACCGGCGGGTCCGGGGTGAGCCCGGAGTCGGTCGGAACGCCGTTGTAGGAGGTACCGCGCAGGGTCAGCGTCTGCTGTGGGGCGGCCCCTGCCTGGCAGGTGGTGCGGATGCCCACGACCCAGGCGAGGGTGTCGAGCGCGGCCCCGCTGGTGTCCACCACCCGCACCACGTCCCCGAGTTGGATGCGTGGATCGTGCAGCACCTCCACCTCGCCGAGCACCGGGACCGGATAGCGGCCGGCGTCGAGCATGGCGTGCGAGAGGTCCGAGGCGACCTGCTGCTGTTGCACCCAGTCGGTCGCGGGCGCCTGGTAGACCTGCCTGCCGTAGGCGGCCTGGCTGGTGGTGTTGTACCAGGCGAACGACCGCTGGCGGGGATCGCCGGTCCGCTTCTGCGGGACGATCTGCACGGAGGGCTTGCCGTCCTTGGTGACCGTCCAGACGCTCGCCGTGCCGTGGTTGGCGAACCGCACGAGGTAGTTCGGGCCGTCGCGCCGCGAGCTGACCGTCACCGCGCCCTTCACCGAGGTGCCGCCGGCCGCCGCGCTGCCGAAACGGACCCGGTGGCCGCCGACGGGTGCCACGTCGTCCTCGATCTGGAGCGGGCCGACGTCGAGTTCCTCCTCGGCGATGGCGTACGCGACCTCTACCCAGCCGCCCGGCCTGACCTCCCGTACGACGGTGTCGGTGACAGTGTCGCTGTAGGTGTGGCTGATGCCGGTCCAGTCCTGGTAAGGCTGTTCGCAGTGGTTGCGGCAGGCGTCGATCTCCTCGGAGACGGTGAGGGCGGCGATGTCGCGCCGGGTGGTCACCGTCAGATCGGGCTTGGCGGGCACCGTCCGGAACCGGCCGGGCCCGCGCCAGCGGAAGACGCCCTGCTCGTCGAACTCGGCGGTGGACATGGTGGCGCGGGCGATCTCGGTGAGGGCGTCCCACTGGGAGCCGGAGATCTTCGGCACGTCGTAGAGCGGCACCGTCGCGTCGTCGAGCACCGCGCCCCTGGCCCAGCGGCCCTTCTGCTCCCACTCCTCGGCGGTGTACGAGTCGAGGTCCGGCCAGGAGCGGTCGGTGACCTGGAGGCATTCGACGGCCACGTCGGTCTTCAGGCTGATCTGGTACAGCTCGGAAGGGGGCTGCACCGAGGCGGCGTCGGAGAAGGTGTAGGGGGCCATCGGCGGGGTGACGTACTCCCCGTCGGGTGCGGTGAGCCGCGGGTACACGGTCGCCGGGGTGTTTCCGCCGACGGCACCGGCCCGGGTGTCCACGGTGAACCCGAGGTGCCACACGCCCTTGAGCGAGGCGAGCTTGGGGATGGTCCAGCCGGCGACCACACCGCCGCCGCCGACCGTGCCCGAGGTGATCTTCACGACGCCGGTGGCGAAGTAGACGTTCAGGGCGTAGTTCCCGTACGCGCCCGCGCTGCGGTCGAAGATCAGCTTGAGTTCCAGTTCGTTGCCCACCGCGAGGGCGGTGTTCACGTGCAGCTCCGCCTGGAACACCTTCCCCGCGACGACGAAGCGGGAGCGCGGCATCCAGGACGCCGTGAGCCCGGCCGCCTTCGGCATCAGCGCCATCTCGTACGGCGCGCCGTCCCGCACCCAGGAGTACGCGGACGGGGCAGGGAAGGTCTCGGGCTGGCCGTATGTGGCGTTGAAGCCGCCGTGCAGTGAGGCGTAGAGCGCGGTGAACGGCCGGGTGGTGTCGTCGGCCGCGCCGGGGGCGCGGGGCGGCGGGCAGCTGTGGATGCCGCCCTGGCGCAGGATCTCGTCCACGCACCAGGTGGCGGTCGCCACAGGCTGCCCGTAGCGCAGCCCGTGGTAGGGCCGTGGCAGCTGCGCGGGTCCGCGCAGCCGTTCCGCGCCGTCGAGCGCCTGGACGGTGACGGTGTCGCTGCCGGACGCGGCCGTGCGGGAGCGGACGGCGCCGCGGAAGGCGGGGACGGTACGGTCGTTCGCGCCCGCCGCGTGGACCACGGACTGCCCGGGCCGTACGACGTCGCCGCTGCCGCGGGCCGACCAGGCCGAGTACAGCCGGGGCGCGGGCGCACCGCTGCCGCCGAGCGACAGCTCCAGCTGGGCCGAGGCACTTCCGGAGAAGGCGCGCAGCGCCTCGGGCAGATCGGTGCTGTAGGCCCGCTCCACCTTCCAGGACTGCACCTGGTCGCCCATCTCCCGGCCGCCGAGCCGGGTGGAGTGGGCCGGGATCCGCTCGGTGGCGGCGAGCGCGGCGGCGAGTGTGTCGTCAGAGTTCTGCACCGCGCACCTCCACCAGGTCGACGCTGACGTTGCGGTACGGCAGCCGGGCGGACGGGACGTCGCTGTACGCGGTCACGGACATCGCCGGGCAGCCGTCGCCGAGCGCGTGGGCGGCCGGGGCCTCGCCGATGGTCAGGCAGGCTCCGGCCAGCCCGGCGGGGCCGGCCGCGCCGGGTCCGCCGACCGGGGTGACGAAGGCGGCCCCGGCCGGGGCGACGCCGGAGACGGCCGGTCCGTTCGCGGACGAGGTGCTGAGATATGACCCGTCGGCGGCCTTCCAGTCGAGCTGGGCGGTGGCCAGTGCCGGGTTCCAGTCGGCCGGGACCAGCCAGGACACCTGCATGCCGGGCATCACCGGCCAGCCGGTCCACACGCCGTGCCGCCAGCCGATCCGGGTGTTCTCCTGGAAGTCGGCGACGACGGTGTCCCCGGTCAGGGGGCTGACGACCATGGTGCCGGTGATGGCGAACCAGTGGTCGGTGCCGTTGCTGTCGCTCTGCGCGGCGGCCTGGTAGGGGTCGAGCAGGTTCACCGAGGCCGGGTCGAGCACCGCGAGCGGACCGTACGACGGCTGCGCGCTGCCCAGCAGACCGGGCCCGTTGATCCGGCGGGCGAGCCGGGAGAGGTGCTGGGCGTCGTCGGGCGCGAGGGAGTCCCAGGAGAACTTGAGCCGGCGGACGGTACGGGCCGGGGCCACGGTGGTGATTCGCCCCTCAAGGGACTTGAACTCCGTGACGTTGAGTTCCGCCGACCGGTCCCAGCTCTTGGCCGCCTGGTCGATCTCCCGGAGAAGTCCGGGCTTGCCGATCCAGAGATTCCTTGCCATGTCCCTGCCTCACCTCCGGGCGAGCTTGCGCTGCCCGAGCTGGACGGCGCGTGCGATGGTCTGGGAGTCCACGTCGATCTGGACGGGCCGGTCGGCGAGTGCCTCGACGGCGGCGGCGAGCCGGCGCAGGCCGCCGCCGGAGCCGAGCATCCGCTCCAGCCGGGACAGCGGGATGACGGCTTCGTGCTCGCCGCCCTCGCCGACGAGGGCGAGGGTGCCGCCGGTGCGGGCGCGCACGATGCCGCCCTGGGCGAGCTGCGGCACCGGGATCGGGGACAGATTGAAGGCGAAGCCCTTGCCGCCGATGACGGGCACCCAGTCAGGGACCTTGAACTTCACGTGATTCAGGCCGCCGATGAGGACGTTGAGGCCGCGCACCAGCATCCGGGTCGGGGTCAGGAACCCGTTCACCACGCCCTTGAACAGCGGCCCGAGGATCTTCGCGGCGGACTGCGAGGAGGACTTGATGTGACTCCAGGCGGCGGTGAGGCTCTTGCGGACGAGGGCGGTGACCTTGTCCATGTTGACGAACTGGGTGATGAGCGGGGTGAGCAGCGTCATGACCAGCCCGAACGGGTTGGCACGCATCGCGAGGTTGAGCCCCTTCTGCGCGGTGGACGCCCCCTTGAGTCCCTTCCCCAGGCCGCCCATGGACTTCCCGCCCTTGTCGGCGTTCTTCCCGGCCTTCCCCACGGACTTCTCGACCGCGTCGGCCTGGTTCTTCACGTCCTTGAGGGCGGCCTTGGTCTTGTCGGCGGAGGACTTGAGCTTGTCGAGGGAGGTCTTGAACTTGTCGGTGGCGGATTTGGACTTGTCGAGGGAACCGCCGACATCACCCAGCCCACCCTTGAGCTTTCCCATGGCGGTGCTGCCGTTGTTCGCACCGGTACGCAGCTTGCCGAGCGCGGAACTGGTCTTGTCCGTGCCGGAACCGGTCAGGATCAGCTCGTTGCGAAAAGCGCGGATGCTTTCTGCGGCCTTTTTGAAAGAGCTTTGAACGGTCACGAGAATCCCTTACTGATCTAGATTCTTGCCGGAGTGGGTCAGGCCGCCACCGAGGCCATGGAATCCAACTTGGTCCGCACTCGTTCCAGGTCCGCACCCATGCCGTCCATCGAGCGTTTGATGGTTGCCCGCTGGGTCTTCACTTGTTCCGTCTTCTCTTCCGCCTTCTCGACCATTTGCTTGACCTTCGTATAGGCGTCGTTGGCCTTCTTGAGGGCCTTCGTCGCTTCCTTCTCCGCATCGCCGGCGCGCCGGCGTTCCGCCTCGGTCGCCCAGTTGGCGTTGCCTCTCGTCCTCGCCAGGAGTCGCTGCGCTGTGTCCGCGGCGTTCTTGGCCTTGCGGCCGGCCGCTTCGGCGCGCTCGCTCAACCTGAGCAGCTTCTTGTCCTGAGCCTCGAGCTTGGCCTTCTCGTCCCGCGCGTACGGCCAGGTCCACTTCTGAACTCCGCCGATGACGATGCCCTTCTCGTCCACCTTGAACGCGGAGGCATCGATCTTGAGCGGGTTGAATCCGACCGCGGCGAATCCGGCTGCCACCTTCAGGACGTCCACCGAGGTGCTCAGGCCGTTCAGCTTGTGCTTGAATTTGTCCGCTTCGTCCTTCGTCCAGAAATACCAGACGCTGTCGTTGTTGTTTGCCGGTGTTCCTGCCACGTCAATCTCCAAGCTGCCGAAGGCACTTGTGGCCGATGGTGGCGCATGCCATCATTGCCGAATGGATGCGCTGGCCTGGGTCTTCCTCTGTTTGTTTCTCTTCCCGCTGCCCTTCCTGCTCTGGTTCGGAGTGATCCCCCTATGGGTGAATCGACGACTGAAAAGAGTCGGGATAGAGGTGATGGGCCGATGTAGAAATGTCTCCGTCTCTGAAGACCGGTATTCCACGAGTTTTGAATTCGTTACGGAATCCGGAGAGGAGATCATCTACATCTCGCCGCTGAGCGGCACCGTCTGGGGAACTCCCGGCGAAGAGGCGCCCATCGTGTACGACCCGAGCGCTCCGTGGCGCAGAGCGCGCAGCCGGCGCGAGCTCGATGCGCGTTCGGAGGCCTGGTTCTCGCTGTGGGTGCTGATCGCTCTGCAGACCCTCTTCGGTGCGGGATTCCTGCTCTATCTGAGCTACTGACCTCGGTCAGAGGAAGAACTGGAGAAGCTGGTCCGTCGTTGGAGCGCCCTTTTCACCGGCTGTGTCCCCCGATGCTCCGCGCTCCGTGTCGGCCGACTCGTTTCCCGGCCGCGGAATCGGTTCCGGGAAGTCCAGTGGTTCGCTGTCGTCGTCACGGTTGACGGTGGCGAACATCCAGTTCGCCTCAGCGAGTTGGTCGATCACGGTCGCGAGCAGGTAGTCGGTCGCCGTCCACTCGGCGGCTTCGCCGTGGAGTTCCTTCAGCAGTGCGCTGTCCCGCGGGAGATGCCGGAGCAGGGCCGACAGCCGGCGCGAGGAGAGGTGGCCGCGGTGCCAGTCCAGCAGGTCGACCCCGTAGTGGCGGAGCAGATCCGCCTCCAGGGCCTCGGCGTGCTCTTCGACGAGCTCGCCGAGGCTCAGTCTTCCCCCAGGCCCAGCCCCGTCTCCTTGCCGTAGGCCTCCAGGATGGCCGCGATGTCCTGCATCGTGACGTCGTGCTTCTCGAAGCGCGCGAACTGCCGCTTCCCGAGCAGCAGGTGCAGCAGCCCGTCCACGTCGTTGTCGTCGAGGCCGCGCAGCTCGCGCGCGGTCGTACGGGTCAGCTCGGTCGGCAGCTCGAAGCTGTCGTCGTCGAGTTCGAAGGTCCAGCTGCGGCCGAGCGCCTCCAGGCGCTGGGCGCGGGCCGCGTTGACGTTGAATCCGGCCATCGGGGTTCTCCCTTGTCAGATGTATGTGGACGGGGGCCGGGGCGGCGGGTGGGGGAGCCCGCCGCCCCGGGTGACGAGCCCTACGGGGCGCCCGTCACGGAAGGTGGATCGGAAGGTCCGTCACAGGGCGGCGTACGCCTTGTCCTTCATGATCCACTTGGCCAGTTCGCGGTTGGCGGTCTCCGCCTCCAGCGCGGTGAAGGTGACGCCGAGCTTCACCGACCCGGTCCGCGTGAAGCCCATCTCCTCGGTCTCGGTGACCTGGCCGCGCGGCAGGATGAAGCGGTACACGGCGTCCGTTCCGTCCGTGAACTCGATGCCGAGCGCCCGCTCGTCCTTGGCCGGGGTGCTCGGGACCAGGAACTCGTACGTGTCCACGACCGCGGTGCCGCCGACCGAGGTCTGCGCGATGTTGGTGGCCGGGATGCCCATGAAGAAGGAGAGCGTGCTCTTGTTCATCTGGAGCAGCTGGAACTTCACGGTCAGATCGCGGTCGGAGTAGATGAAGCGAGCCGGGCTCGCCGACTGCCAGGTGTCGACCGGGTCGATCTTGTCCTTCTTGTTGAGCTTGATGCCGTCGGTGGAGGTGTACCCCAGCTCCACCCAGCCGGCCGGCCAGGCGTCGTCGGACTTGACCGGCGCGGTGGTACCGGCGGGCGCGACGAGGACCCGGCCGGTACCGGCGACACGGATTTCCTTGCCGTTGTTCGTAGCCATGCGAACTCCTTGTGTACGTAAGGGACGTGAGGCCTTGGTTCGAGGTGGGGCGGGCTCAGCCGAGGCGCAGCAGGAGCCGGATCGTGGAGCGGTAGCGGTTGGCGGCCGAGCGGGTGTAGTCGGGCAGCCAGCGCGGCCCGTCGGCCTCGGAGACGTCGACGACGGCCGCGGAGCCGTACACGGTGTCGGCCAGCTCCAGCACACAGGCGCGGGCGGACAGCGCCACGGTGTGTGCCGTGGGCTTGTCCGGGCCGTACACCTCCAGGTCGAGCAGCGGCTGGTCGAGATGCTGGTCGTCGACCCAGGCGCCGCCCATGTGCGAGACGAGGACGACCTTCTGGGTGCCGTCGAATCCGGCGGGCGGCCGGCTGTCGACGACGACACCGGTCAGTTCGGCCCGGTTCTTGAGGAAGTCGACGACGAGCTGCTCGGCGTCGGGAAAGGTCAGGATGGCCACATGGACGCTCCCTTCGGGGCCCGGCTTCGTGCCGGGCGGGGGCCCGTTTCCGGGCAACACAAAGCGGCAGGTCCGTCGCCCCCGCTGAGGGTGGGCGCAGCTCTGCCGCTGCATCGAGTGTGACGCGACCGCTCGGATCGTGCAACTGGTCTATTCGTGTGGGGTATTCGCTCGGCATGGTCGCCATGCACCATGCGGCATGCGCCCGGCCGGCAGCGTGCGCCGCCGACCGGGGTGGACCACAAGGGCCCCGCCGCATCGCGCGGCGGGGCCCTCGGGCGTGCGGAAGGTCAGCGGTCGGCGCCCGCCCGGTGCGTCGCGCGTTCCGCCGCGAACACGTCCTCCAGGCGGTACAGCCGGCGTCGGCCCCGGGTGTCCGCCGGGCGCAGGTGGCCTCGCTGGACCCATTTGCGGATCGTGGCCGTGGAGACCCCGGCCTCGTTCGCCGCCAACTCGGTGGTGATCAAGGGGGAGTTCATGTGTCCTCCGGTTCGAGTACCTGTCCGCACACGGGATTGACGCAGCGCACCTCGGCGCGTTCCGGGAAGGCCCGCAGGGAGACGGAGTCGCAGGCGGGGCAGCGGCCCGGGAGCCGTACCAGTTGTTCGGGGTCGCCGAGCGCCCGTGCGCAGCGGGCGGCCATGCGCCGGGTCTCGTCCTCCACGTGCGAGGCGAGGACGGAGTCCGCGGCGACGCGCTCCAGCAGGCCGGCGATCCGGCGCAGCCGCACCGGGACGGGGGCGGGCGGCACGGCCCGCAGCCCGAGCCGTTCCCGTGCGGCCTCCTCCAGTTCGACCACTCCGTCGGTGATGTCCCGTACGGCGTCCGAGACGTGCAGCCGTACGGGCAGTGTCGTCCCCGCGACGGGGCCGCCCCCGCGGCGCTCCCGCATCCCCCCGTGCGCGGCGGGCGCCAACTCGTCGACGAGGTCGGGGAAGCGGCGGACGAGCGAGGCGATCCAGACGGCACCGGGCAGTTCGCGGTTCATCGCGCGGCTCCCGCCGGGGCGCCCTGCGACATTCCATGGGACACCTCACGCCCGTTGCGCCACAGCCGTCCCCCGCTCACTCCGTCGAACCAGGTGTGCGAGGGGTCGACGACCGCCTCGCATTCGTGATGGATCGGGCACTGATTGCAGGCGCGCAATACCGGCTCGGCCTCGGAGAGGGTGCGGGTGAACACGGAGTGCTCGGGAAGATCGGCGCAGGCTGCGGCGCGGCGCCAGTCCAGTTCTTCGCTTGTCGAGGGAAAGCGCCAGGTCGTGGCGGTGGCGGATGTGGTCGAGTGGTTGGGCACGTGCAACCCCTCCCCAGGTGTGGGAACATATGTTCGACAGTTGCGAACGCGCGATCAGAGTCGCATGGTGCGAGCGCGTGCGCAAGTGACTACGCTCCGGAGTCGCGCTCGGCCGGAACCGGGATCGGAACCAGGGCCGGGGCCGGGGTCGGGACTCGTCCGGGAGGTGTCAACAGCGCCTGTACCAGCCGCATATGCCGCGACAAGAGCGACCGCGCATGTCAGAACTTTACGAATGCGTGCGAGCGCGCACTCCCAGAGGTGCGCGCGCGCTCGGTACTCTTCCCTCGCGACGAGGGGAGAGCCACCACATGGGTGCAAGCTCGTGGGCCAACGCCTACAACGACCAGGGCCATCGCGCCGACAGTGGCCGAACGCCCAGGGCCGACGGCCTGGAGGAGTTCGCGGCCTGGATAGAAGGGCTGATGCGCAGGCGTGGCTACGACATCGACAGCCCGCGAGGCGGTGGCAAGTCCAAGCTCGCCGACGACGCGGGCGTCCACCGGGCCGCGGTCAGCCGGCTGTTGCAGCGGCAAAGCATGCCGGACCTCGAGACGATGCGCCGGTTGGCGACGGTTCTGGCCGTTCCCTTGCGGGACATGCTGATCCGGTCCGGTCGGCTGTCGGAGGACGATCTTCCGCTCGACCCGCGGATCGGCGAAACCGCCGGGGGCCCGGCTGCGTCACTCAGCCCGGCGGAGGCGGCACGGCTGCTCGGGGTGCCGTCGGAGCTGCAAGATCTTTTCGTAAAGGTGGTTGGCCAGTTCCTGCCGGAGGAACGCAGACGAGAGTGACGCTTCGGCAGGGGGATTCGGAGCAGCGGTGAAGAGGGGTGTGCAGGTGGGGCACGAGGGGGGAGACCCGCATGCGCGCGACCCGCGTGCGCGTGGTTCGCACGACTCGCACGCACATGATCGACGTCCACCGGAGGAGGAAGCGGCGGACCGACCGGCCACCGCGCCGGATCCGGACGCCGTGGCGTACACCGTGGGCGGCCTGCTGATCGAGCTGGGGGAGAAGATCCGGCGGGCCGGTACGGACGGCGTACGCATCCTCACCGATGAGGAGGTGCAGCGGGACCAGTTGGCCTGGTTCCGCGCGGGCTGGACCGAGCACGCCCGAGCGATGTCCCCCGACCGGCCCGACGGCCCCGAGCCCTCCAACGGCCCCGGCCAGCACCCGGACAGCGAGGGCTTCCCCGTGCCGCCGGCACGGCTGCTCCACTTCCCCGAGCGGCAGCCGGAGCACCACGACCACCAGGACGAGCGGCACTCCCGCTGTGCCGAGGGCCCCCAGGAACACCACAAGACCGAAGAGTTACGGCTGCCCGTGGTGGGCGCGGGCGAGTCCCGCATACGCGACCTCATGCCGCACCGGCCGCGCTTACGGCGGTTACGGGAGGGCGAGGACGAGGACAACGACGACATGCCACCGGACAGGACCTAGAGCGCGGTCACCTCGATCCGCTCCGGATCGGTCGCCTCACGCACATCGTGTACCGGGCCCCGGTGGACTGGTGGCGTCCACTCGCGGCGAGGGCCGTCCCCGGCGCGAACAGCGCGCCGAACGTCCATTGCACCCTCCGCTCGCGGGATGTCGTCCAGCGGTCCTTGCGTTCCGTCCGCGGCGGCACGGGCACGGTGGTCACCAACGTCGCCCCGTCCGCGCGCGGTTCGACGGCGTCCCGGACGGGCAGCGCGGCGTTGACCGTGTCGGCGAACGCGGTCGCGGCGGTGGCATTCGGTGGGCTCGGCGTGTGGACGACGGGGGTGGCGCCGGCGGAGGTCAGGGCGATCTCGATGACGCGCCGCCTCGATCCTCCGCCTGTACGGACGGTCTCGATCGCGGCGAGGGGGATGTGTGAACCATTCCGGGCCCGCCGGTGTCTCAGAGGGGGACCGTGTTTGTCGTACTTGATGTGCTCGTCGTGCTGGAGGCGTCCGTGGCCATGATCGGCCTGTTCTGGATCACCAAGGAGAGCGTGTACGTGGGCGCCGAGCCCGAGGGGCACGGGCGCGGGGTGCGGCTCACCCCCGAGGGGCTTCAGGCCGTGGGTACCGGTCAGCAGGGGTTCTGGTCCTGGGCGGACGTCCGTGCGGTCACCGTCCACGACGTGCAGGTGCGCTCCAGCACGCGGTGGCTGGTGAACAACGTGATGGACACGGTCCTCGACATGGCGACGGGCGGCGGCGAGGCGCCGCCCGCGTTCGAACTCCACGTACGGACGGACGAGGAGAAGGCCGAGCTGACGGTGTACACCGCGGCCGTCGGGGGCTACGTCCAGTCCGAGTACGAGCTGTCGGTGGCGCTGCTGGACCGGTTCGTGGACGGTACGGCGGACGTGGCGCGGCTGCTGGAGTGGGGGAGCGCCGAGGGCGACGGCGTGACGCCCTGGCGAGCGGCCCGCGAGGCACTGCTCACGAGCTGGGCCGCGGCCTGAGGCGCTGGAGGAGGGCGGCGAGGCCCTCCGGAGTGGTGGCGAGTACGGTGCGGGGTTCGGCGCTCTCGCGTAGGCGGATCGTTCCGAGGACGTGTCGCCATGACCGCTCTTGCGCTTTCGTGATCGGCGAGGCCATCACCGGGCCCAAGCGGAGCTGAGGCCGCCCCGTCGTCCTCGGGCCCCGGTCGGTGAACGCGCGGGCCACGCCGTGTCGCCCTGGGGGAAGCGGGTCCACGATGTACCGGGCAGGACACCGCCACCACCGTCATGTTGTTGCAGAGCGCCGTGCGGAGGTGGGGATATTTCCGGACGTATGCGGGCGAGAGGGGGCGCGCGAGGGGCGCAGCCGTGTTGCGATGGCGGTCGGGGCCGCGCATAGTTGCGCTGCGGACGGCGCGGAGGCGTCGCATCGCGACGATGCTGGAGCCAGGGGTGGGAGATGGCCGGGCACAGGAGGGACGGGCATCCGCACGGCGCTGACCGACTGTGCGAGGCCGGAGACCGGGTGTACTCCCGGGCGGTGCGGCGCGGACGCGTGCCGCGCGAGGACGCCGAGACGGTGCCCTGTCTTGTCGAGTTGGCGCTGCTGCATCCGGACCCTGACGACATGGGGTGGCTGGTGCCGACCTCGCCGCAGGAGGTCATGACACGGCTGCTGCGCGGGGTGTACGAGGAGGTCAGCGCCAGCCAGGCGCGCGTGGGCGACGCGGTGGCCGCCTTCGAGTGGTACGCCGGTCTCGGCGGTCGCGTCCAGACGCCCACGGAGGGCGTGGCGATCCGCGTGCTCGACGGACTGCCGCGGATCCGGGCCGCGATGGACGAGGCGACCGAGGCGTGCGCGACCGAGGTGCTCACCGTGCAGCCCGGCGGCATCCGCCGCGAGGACGAACTCTCCGAGGGACTGCACCGGGCGCTGGAGATGCGCCGGCGCGGCGTGCGGATGCGCGACCTGTACACGCACGTGGCCCGGCACGGCCAGGGCCTGCACAACTACATGGAGCTGATGGGCGACGCGGCCGAGGCCCGCACCCTCGACGAAGTCGTCGAGCGCCTCATCCTCTTCGACCGCAAGGTGGCCTTCATCCCGGCGAACACGGACCGCACGATCGCCCTGGAACTGCGCCACCCCGCCCTCGTCGACTACCTGGTCACGGTCTTCGAGCGGCTGTGGCGCCTCGCGATCCCGCTCGCCGCGCCGCTCCCGGAGACCGGCATCGACGGCATCACCCACCGCGAGCGCTCCATCGCCGCGCTGCTCGCCGAGGGACACCAGGACGCGGTGGTCGCGGAGCGGCTGGGGATCAGCGTCCGTACCTGCCGGGCGCACATCGCCCGCCTCTCGGAGACCCTGGGCGCGGCGAGCCGTACGCAGTTGGGTGTGCGGATCGCGCAGGCGGGGCTCGACGGGCCGCCGCGCTCCCCGGAACTCCAGACGCTCACCGCTCCCGGCTCGGCACCTGTTCCTGATCCAGGATCCCCGACTGCGCTATGAGATAGCCGAGTTGGGCTCTGCTGCCGCTGCCGAGGGCGGTGGCCAGCTTGGCTATGTGGGCGCGGCAGGTGCGCACGTTCATGCCGAGGCGGCGGGCGATGGCCTCGTCGACGTGCCCCTCCACAAGGAGTTTGGCGATGGAGTGCTGGATCTCCGTGATGCCGTCCGGGGCCGTTTCGTAGGGCGCGCCGGCGCTCAGCGGGACGGACCGGCCCCACATGAACTCGAAGACCTTGATGAGATAGCGGACGAGTCCCGGGTTGCGGAGTTCCAGGGCGACTTGCTGGTCGTCGCGGGTGGGGATGAAGGCGACGGTCTCGTCGCAGATGATCAGGCGCTCGACCAGCTCGTCGATGGTGCGGTACTCCACCTTGCCGTTCGAGAGCTGCTCCACGTAGGCCAGCCGCTCCAGGTCGTAGCGGACCGTGTGCTGATAGAGCGTCCGGATGCGCACCCCGCGCTCGGTCAGCGGCCGGTCGCGCTCCATCCCCTGGAGGATGCTGCGTTCGGAGAACCGGTTGCTCGGCTGGACCGTGAGCATCTCGGTCTGGCACTGGGCCGTGGCCAGGTTGAGCGCCGCGTTGATCCGGTCGCCGCCCTCCAGCACCGTGATCGAGTGCGTGGTCGCCGTCGTCTGCGTGCTGAGCGCCATGAACGGCTCGAAAGCATCGGACAGTTCGATTGACCATCGCCTGCGCTCGGCTATCTCCTGCTCCAGGGGGTTGAGCCGCTGAGCGAGGGCGACTGCCGGGGGTACGGGTCGCAGCCAGTCCGGGTCGTCGGGATCAGGGTGAAGAAGGGACAATTCCATCAGACAGGAAGCGGACTTTACGTCTTCGCGGGCGATACGTCCGGTGCGCAGGGCATGCGCATAAAGTCGGCCACCTTCCTCACACAGTTCGGTCACCGCATGGGGATGTGTCGCTTTAGTCCGATTCGTTGTCAAATCTCCACCCCCCAGGGTCCTGAACGTGCAGGAACATGATGCACCGATTGTGTGGCCATGACGTGCCCGAATGAGCCATCGTCGTATCCGACGGGGGAAGAGGGGACCTTCAAGTGAGGACGAAGCCGACTATGCGTAACAGAATGCTTCGCTCGGTGCTTGTCGCTGCCTTCTCTGCCGTTGTGGCCATCGGAGCTCTGAGTGGCCTATCCGGTACGAAGAGCGACATGCGAGCGGACAGCAAGTGGCCGGCGGTAGCCGTGTCCACCACGCCCGTGGACACGGCAGAGGGAGCTGGAGGCTGACGTGACCACTCCACCCGACGACCGCTCCTTCCGTCGAGAAATGGCCACCGCCTACCGCTCTGGATGGCACTTCATCGACCTGGCGACCGCCATTCCCCACACTGGCGACTCGTTGATGGTGACGGTGTTCGGAGAGCCGGTCGTCGTCACCCGGGACGATGACGAGGACGTCCGGGCGTACCGGTGTCTGCGACGCCCGCGCGGCGCGCCGCAGCCCGTGCGATGTGCCATTCGGTACGGAATGATCTTTGTGAACCTCGACCAGCGTGACCACCAGCTGGCCGAGCCGGAAGTCCCGGACGTAAGGACCATCTCAGCCACCCCCCGCAGTGCCTGACGCGATTCCCCCGTCGCAGTAGATCGCGCAGGTACTTCCCCCCGCAGCGGCGTCACCGTGACCTGAACACGGTGACGCCGCTGCAGTTTTGGGCGAAAGATCCAGATATCCGCCCAACTTCATGCCATCTCCACAACGGCCGAAACCAGCCGGACCCCCACGCCCGGGTCCGATCGACCGCGCCCCCGGGCCGGACGGGTCACCCGTGCCCTCTCTCCCCGCCGAGGCCGGTCGGCCGCGCCTCCGGGCCTGGACGGGGTATCCGTGCCCCCTCCCCCGTCGAGGCCGGTCAGCCGTGGCCCATCGCTGAGGTCAGGGTGATCTCGATCGCCACCCGGTCGGGGTTCGGCGAGGGCACCCTCCCGTACCGCTCCGCGTACCGCCGCTCCGCGTCCGCGACACGCGCGGGCTCCGCGGCGATCCTCGCGCGCCCCTCCAGCGTCGCCCACCGGCGCCCGTCCACCTGGCAGACCGAGACGCGCGCCCCCTGCGCCCCCGCGGCCAGTACGTGCCCCACCTTCGCGCTGGACTTGTTGGTGATCACCCGAGCCAGGCCCGCCTCCGGATCGTATGTAACCCCGACGGGCACGACGTGCGGGCTGCCGTCCGCCCGGAGGGTGGTGAGGGTGCACAGATGGCGTTCCCGCCAGAAGGCGAGGTACGCGGGGTCGGGATCGTACGGGTCCACCGGGTATGCGCTCATGTCGGAAATGTATCCCCACCCGTGAGTGTCATGGCTTCCCCGGCCTTACTTGAGTGAAATAGACTCAACTTTGTGTACGTTGGTTGAGTCAGTGCTTACATCAGGGCCGTACTGAGGAGGAGAACGCGAACGTGGACGCCGAGCTGACCAACAGGAGCCGGGACGCGATCAACGCGGCCACCAGCCGGGCCGTGTCCGAGGGGCACCCCGACCTCACCCCTGCCCACCTGCTGCTCGCGCTGCTCGGTGGTCAGGAGAACGAGAACATCACCGACCTGCTGGCCGCGGTCGACGCCGACCAGGCCGCCGTACGGGCCGCGGCCGAGCGCGTCCTCGCCGGCCTGCCCAGCGTGACCGGATCCACCGTCGCGCCCCCGCAGCCCAACCGCGAACTGCTCGCCGTCATCGCCGAGGCGGCCGACAAGGCCAAGCAACTCGGGGACGAGTACCTCTCCACCGAGCACCTCCTCATCGGGATCGCCGCGAAGGGCGGCCCGAGCGGCGACGTACTCTGCCAGCAGGGCGCCAGTGCGAAGAAGCTGCTTGAGGCGTTTCAGAAGAGCAGGGGAGGACGCCGGGTGACGACCCCGGATCCCGAGGGCCAGTACAAGGCGCTCGAAAAGTTCGGTACGGACTTCACCGCCGCCGCGCGCGACGGGAAGCTCGACCCGGTCATCGGCCGGGACCAGGAGATCCGCCGGGTCGTGCAGGTGCTGTCCCGGCGCACCAAGAACAACCCCGTCCTCATCGGTGAGCCCGGCGTCGGCAAGACCGCCGTCGTGGAAGGGCTCGCCCAGCGGATCGTGAAGGGCGACGTGCCCGAGTCGCTCAAGAACAAGCGGCTGGTCGCGCTCGACCTCGGCGCCATGGTGGCCGGGGCGAAGTACCGGGGTGAGTTCGAGGAGCGGCTGAAGACCGTCCTCGCCGAGATCAAGGACTCCGACGGGCAGATCATCACCTTCATCGACGAGCTGCACACGGTCGTCGGCGCGGGCGCGGGCGGCGACTCCGCCATGGACGCCGGCAACATGCTCAAGCCGATGCTCGCCCGCGGTGAGCTGCGGATGGTCGGTGCCACCACCCTCGACGAGTACCGCGAGCGGATCGAGAAGGACCCCGCCCTGGAGCGCCGCTTCCAGCAGGTCCTGGTCGCCGAGCCGTCCGTCGAGGACACCATCGCGATCCTGCGCGGACTCAAGGGCCGCTACGAGGCCCACCACAAGGTCGTGATCGCGGACAGCGCGCTGGTCGCCGCGGCCACCCTCTCCGACCGGTACATCACCTCCCGCTTCCTGCCCGACAAGGCCATCGACCTCGTCGACGAGGCCGCCTCCCGGCTGCGCATGGAGATCGACTCGTCCCCCGTGGAGATCGACGAACTCCAGCGCGCGGTGGACCGCCTGCGCATGGAGGAGCTGGCCCTCGACAAGGAGACCGACCCCGCCTCCCGGCAGCGTCTGGAGAAGCTGCGCCGCGACCTCGCCGACAAGGAGGAGGAGCTGCGGGGCCTGACCGCCCGCTGGGAGAAGGAGAAGCAGTCCCTCAACCGCGTCGGCGAGCTGAAGGAGAAGCTCGACGAGCTGCGCGGCCAGGCCGAACGCGCCCAGCGCGACGGCGACTTCGACACCGCCTCCAAGCTGCTCTACGGCGAGATCCCCACCCTGGAGCGGGACCTGGAGGAGGCCTCCGAGGCGGAGGAGGAGGCCGCCAGGGACACCATGGTCAAGGAGGAGGTCGGCCCCGACGACATCGCGGACGTGGTCGGCTCCTGGACGGGCATCCCGGCCGGGCGCCTCCTGGAGGGCGAGACCCAGAAGCTCCTGCGCATGGAGGAGGAGCTGGGCCGCCGCCTCATCGGCCAGAGCGAGGCCGTCCAGGCCGTCTCCGACGCCGTACGCCGCACCCGCGCCGGAATCGCCGACCCGGACCGCCCCACTGGGTCGTTCCTCTTCCTCGGCCCGACCGGCGTCGGCAAGACCGAACTCGCCAAGGCCCTCGCGGACTTCCTCTTCGACGACGAGCGGGCCATGATCCGCATCGACATGAGCGAGTACGGCGAGAAGCACAGCGTCGCCCGGCTGGTCGGTGCCCCTCCCGGGTACATCGGCTACGAGGAGGGCGGCCAGCTCACGGAGGCCGTGCGCCGGCGCCCGTACAGCGTCGTCCTTCTGGACGAGGTCGAGAAGGCGCACCCGGAGGTCTTCGACATCCTGCTCCAGGTGCTGGACGACGGACGGCTCACCGACGGACAGGGCCGCACGGTCGACTTCCGCAACACCATCCTCGTCCTGACCTCGAACCTGGGAAGCCAATTCCTGAGCGGGCACAGCCTGGACGAGCCGCTGACCTCCGAGGAGGAGAAGAAGCAGCAGGTCCTGGAGGTCGTACGGGCCTCCTTCAAGCCAGAATTCCTCAACCGCCTCGACGACCTCGTGGTCTTCTCGGCCCTCAACAAGGAGGAGCTGGAGCGCATCGCCGGGCTCCAGATCGGCCGCCTCGCCAAGCGGCTGGCCGAGCGCCGGATCGGCCTGGAGGTCACCGACGTGGCCCTGGCCTGGCTCGCGGACGAGGGCAACGATCCGGCGTACGGGGCCCGGCCGTTGCGCCGCCTCGTCCAGACCGCGATCGGCGACCGGCTCGCCAAGGAGATCCTGGCGGGCGAGGTCAAGGACGGCGACACGGTCCGGGTGGACGCATTCGGGGACGGCCTGATCGTGGGGGCCGCGCAGTAGTCCCGGCGGACCGATCCTCAGCGGTCGACGGCGCCGACCCCGGCGGCGCCGTCGTCACTGGCCGCATCGGACGCACACTCCCGGTGGCGGTGTCCGTGCCTTTGCCCTGTGGGGTTGCCACTGACCGCCCGTGATGGGGGAGGATGGCAGCATCCGTACGAAGGGAAATACACGGTGAGCATCGACCCGTCCTCGATTCCGAATTTCGGGGGCCAGCCCGAGCCGCAGCCCGGCGGACCGGCGGGCCCCGTCGTCCCGGATCAGGACCTCGTGAAGCAGCTCCTGGACCAGATGGAGCTGAAGTACGTCGTCGACGACGAGGGTGACCTCGCGGCGCCGTGGGAGGAGTTCCGTACGTACTTCATGTTCCGCGGCGAGGGGGACCAGCAGGTCTTCTCGGTGCGGACGTTCTACGACCGGCCGCACCAGATCGACGAGAAGCCGACTCTGCTGGAGTCCATCGACGACTGGAACCGCCGCACGCTGTGGCCCAAGGTCTACAGCCACACGCACGACGACGGCACCGTCCGCCTGATCGGCGAGGCACAGATGCTGATCGGCACCGGCGTCGCCCTCGAGCACTTCGTTTCGTCGACGGTCAGCTGGGTGCGGGCCGCCATCGAGTTCGACAAGTGGCTCGTCGAGCAGCTCGGCCTCGAGGAGGAAGTCAACGAGGCGGAGAAGCCCGAGGACGACGAGGAGTAGTCCTCCCACCAGGATTTACAGCGGCGTGTGCGCGATGACGACCAGATACGCGCCGTAGGCGAACGAGAGCCCGGCCAGGGCGCCGACCACCAGGACGGCGTGCCAGGGCCGGGCTCTTGCCGTGCGGACCAGCGCCCGGGCGAGCGGCAGCAGCAGCGGGAACGCGGGCAGCAGGAAGCGCGGCTTGCACTCGAAGAACCCGGAGCCGCCGAGCGCGATCAGCAGCAGTACCCCGCTGTGCACGAGCAGGGGCAGCGGGGCACGGTCCGCGATCAGCAGCCCGTACAGCAGCACGGCCGCCGCCACGACCACCATCGTCATGGGGAACACGAAACGGTCCCCGTGCGTCAGCAGATGCCGGACGAAGCGCAGCGAACCGGCGCCGAGGTCGAAGCGCGAGCCCCACAGCCGCTGCACCTCGAAATAGCCGCCGAACGGATCGCCCTTGCGCCGGCCCACCCACAGCACATAGCCGCCCCAGCCGACCGGCGCGAGCGCGGCGCCCGTCCACAGCCTGTGGGAAACCCGTCCGCGCCGCCGCCAGACCTCGCACACCGCCGCGGCCAGCACCGCCGCGGCCACCGCGAGCCCGTTCGGCCGCGACATGCCCGCGAGCGCGGCCAGTGCGCCCGCCCACAGCCAGCGCCCGGTGAGCACCGCGTACAGCGACCAGGCGGCGAAGGCGGTGAGGACGGGCTCGGTGTATGCCAGCGAGAGCACGATCGAGTGCGGGAGCAGGCCCCACAGCAGGACCAGCATGGTGGCGACGGCGCGGCCGTGCAGCCGGGCCCCGATCGCGTAGATCCCGCAGGCGGCGACCGCGGCGGCGGTCCAGGCGACCAGCAGCCCCGCCGCGCCGCCGCTCAGCGCGGTCAGCGTGGTGACGGCGCGGATCAGCCCCGGATACAGCGGGAAGAAGGCCAGGTCGCTGTGGACGACGGTGGGCCTGAAGTACTGAGTGCGTCCATAGCCGTGCGCCGCGATCCCCAGGTACCAGAGAGAGTCCCAGGACCGCCCGAGCAGGGCGAGGGGGCGCTTGCCGCCCGCCCAGGCGGTTCCGGCGAGCACGAGAACGCCGACGAGCCGCGCCGTCGCGAACAGCGCCAGCGCGTGCGCGACAGGGGGCAGGCGGTGCGCGGGGCGCGCCGGGCGGCCGTGCCCCGCGTCACCGGGCTTCGGGGCGGCGGGGGCCGGAAGGGTACTGGCGTGGGTCACACCCGAACTGTGCGTCCCTTACGGGCCATGTGCGAGCTTTACACGCCTGGGTGGGTACGGTTTCCCCCACTTCGGCGCGCCGTCCCCACCGTCCCGGGCCCCCGTGCTACCAGGCCGCCTTGAGCCGCTTAGCCGCCTCCTCCAGCACCTCGGTCCGCTTGCAGAACGCGAACCGCACGAAGGGCGCGCCCGCCTCCCGGTGGTCGTAGAAGACCGCGTTCGGGATGGCGACGACCCCGGCGCGCTCCGGGAGCGCGCGGCAGAAGGCGAAGCCGTCGGACTCGCCGAGCGGCCGGATGTCGGTGGTGATGAAGTACGTGCCCGCCGGCTGGAAGACCTTGAACCCCGCCTCCGTGAGCCCGGCCGCCAGCACGTCCCGCTTGGCCAGCATGTCCGCGCGGAACGCCTCGAAGTACGTGTCCGGCAGCGCCAGCGCCTCGGCCACGGCGTACTGGAACGGCCCCGACGCCACGTACGTCAGGAACTGCTTGGCCGACCGTACGGCGGTGACGAGGTCCGGCGTGCCCGTCACCCAGCCCACCTTCCACCCCGTGAAGGAGAAGGTCTTCCCCGCGCTGCCGATGGTGACCGTCCGCTCCCGCATCCCCGGGAAGGAGGCCAGCGGCAGATGCTCGGCCTCGTCGAACACCAGGTGCTCGTACACCTCGTCCGTGATGACGAGGAGATCCCGCTCGACGGCGAGCTTCGCGATCTCCCCGAGCTCCTCGCGGGTCAGGACGGTGCCGGTCGGGTTGTGCGGGGTGTTGACGAGCAGCAGCCGGGTGTTGTCGGTGACCGCGTCGCGCAGCTCGCCGAGGTCGAGCCGGAAGCGCCGGTGGGTGACTCCGTCGCGGGTCTCCTCGTGCGGGCGCAGGGTGACCGGGATCCTGGTCCCGCCCGCCATCGCGATGCTGGCCGCGTACGAGTCGTAGTACGGCTCCAGGGCGATGACCTCGTCACCGGGCTCGACCAGCGCGAGCAGCGACGCCGCGATGGCCTCCGTGGCACCGGCCGTGACGAGCACCTCGCGGTCCGGGTCGTACGCCAGTCCGTACCGGTGCTTCTGGTGCGCGGCGATCGCCGTACGCAGCTCGGGCACGCCGGGGCCCGGCGGGTACTGGTTGCCGCGTCCGTCGCGCAGCGCCCGCACGGCCGCCTCCCTGATCTCCTCGGGCCCGTCCGTGTCGGGGAAGCCCTGGCCCAGGTTGATCGACCCGGTACTCAGGGCCAGGGCCGACATCTCGGCGAAGATCGTTGTGCCGAACTCGGCGAGTCGGCAGTTGAGGAGGGGGCGGCGGCCGTTGGAGGTCATGCCGGTCATCCTGCGCCGAAGCTCTGGACTTCCTCAACTCTGCTTTGGCTGGTGAGACGCGAGGGCATCCCCCTGGCACGCAAGAAGCGAGGCGCCCACGGGGGGTCGCTTCGGGGGAACGAAAGGAGGGTGACGCCATGTTCATCGGCTTCATCCTGGCGGTCGTCTGCATCCTGTTCGTCGTGTCGTTGCGTGCCGCCGCCCGCAGCCGGAAGAAGGTCGGGCTCTCGAAGAGCTCGTCGGGTTCGGCGCGGGGCCGCCGCTCGCGGGGCGGGTCCTCGGACAGCTCCGGCAGCTGGTGGGCCGGCGGGGCCGGGGGAGCCGTGTCGTCCTGCGGCAGCGGTTCGTCCGGAGGTCACCACGGGGGTCACCACGGGGGTCACTCGTGCGGCGGGCACTCGTCGTGCGGGGGCGGCTCGTCCTGCGGAGGCGGGTCGTCCTGCGGCGGCGGGGGGTGCGGCGGGGGCAGCTGAGCCTCGCCGGGGGCAAGAACAAGGACAGGGGCAAGGGCAGGGGCGGGAGCAGGGGCGTGGGGCCGGGGGGATTCGGCTGCGGGGCCGGTGGGGGCTGTTCGCGCCCGCGCGGCGGAGCCGCGGATGCCGGCGCCCCGCGCCCCTTACGGGCTGTGCCGGGGCGCTCAATTCCGCGCGCCCCGGCGCACGCCGTGGTTGAACAGTTGAACTGTGGAGCCCTCGGGGGGATGGAAACCCTACGAAGTTGGGTAAAAACGCTGTGACGGCGCCACAGTTCATGATTCCCTCTAAACCACCAAAGCAGCCCTCGGATCGTCCCTTCCCCACAGGGCAGACCGGGCTGACCGGGCCGATCCCCCGGTACTGAGGTACCGACCGGGTGCGCCGGATCCCCACCTCCCTTTTTGCGTGCTAGCGGAGCCGACCCATGCTCACGACCCTGAACACCTCGTACACCGACACGCGCGCGGCCGACCTCGCCTGGGCCCTGGGGCGCGAACCGCTCCCCGCGCTCGCCACCCTCGACCTCGAACTCGAAGGGGCGAGACTGCAGTTGCGACTCCTCGGCGCGTCCCACCAGGTCCTCCTGGAGGAGGAGCGGGGCAGCTGCTCGGAAACCGTCGCGTGCATCGCCGGCAGCAGCACACCGCTTCCGCTCGGGGTGGCCAAGCGCGTCGGCGACTGGGAGTACGAGTTCGCGGCGCGCGTCGAGACGCTCTCCCGAGGGTCCTTCGCGGGGCGGGCGCAGGAGTTACTGGCCCTGGTCTCCGACCACCCCAACGGACTCGCCGGAGTCTTCCCCGGCAGCCCGCACGCCTTCACCGCGCTGCTCGCCCAGCGCCATGAGGGGCAGGTCCACTGGCGTACGTGGCACGCCTACCCGCAGGACGGGCAGCTGGTGGCGACGCGCACGAGGGTGGGGGTACGGGTGACGGCGGGGGTGCTTTGAGGGGGTGGTGCGGGGGTGGCGGGCCGGCTGCCGATGAACTCGTCGTCAGCGCCGGACGCCACACATCGGGACGGCACTTCCACACGTGTGGGTGACGAAGCGTCGTGGTGGCGTGACGTAGCGTTCCACGCGTGATCGAACCGCACGCGCCTGCTCCCCCCGGCGCGCCGCCGCCCTGGGGCGTCCAGGGCCAGGCGCGGCTGCCCGTCCGCCCGGGCACCGGGCGGTTCCTGGTCCTCGCGGGCGTATTCGTCTGCGCTGCCTGTGGACTCGTGTACGAACTCGAACTCGTCGCCCTCGCCTCGTACCTGATCGGCGACTCGGTCACCCAGGCCTCCGTGGTCCTCTCCGTGATGGTCTTCGCCATGGGCATCGGCTCCCTCGCCGCGAAACGCCTGCGCCCCCGCGCCGCGGCCGGCTTCGGCGCGGTCGAGGCGGCGCTCGCCCTGGTCGGCGGCTGCAGCGCGATGGCCCTGTACGCGGTGTTCGCGTGGACCGGCGACTGGGGCGGGGTCTGGACGAGCGGCTCGCGCTACCTCCTGGCGGCCTTCTCCCTCGCCATCGGCCTCCTCATCGGCGCCGAAGTCCCCCTCCTCATGGAGCTGATACAGCGCATCCGCCGCCAGGACCCGGGCGGTGCGGTGGCGGACCTCTTCGCGGCGGACTACGTCGGCGCCCTCGTCGGCGGCCTCGCCTTCCCCTTCCTTCTGCTCCCCCTCCTCGGGCAACTGGAGGGCGCGCTGCTCACCGGAACCGTGAACGCGCTGGCCGGCGGAGCCCTCGTACTGGGCCTGTTCCGCAGGGACTTGAGCCGACGCGGGCGCTGGTTCCTGCTGATCGCCAACGTCCTGGTCCTCGCCCTGCTCGCCGCGGCCGCCGCCCACGTCGACGACTTCGAACGCGCGGCCCGGCGCGCCGTGTACGGCAAGGACGTACGGGTCGCCCTGCAGACCGGCGTCCAGGAGGTCGTGCTCACCGGCGGCACGCACGGCCGCCCGCTCGACCTCTTCCTCGACGGACGCCTGCGGGTCAGCGGCCGCGACGAGCACCGCTACCACGAGGCGCTGGTCCACCCCGCGATGAACGGCCCCCACGCGCGCGTGCTCGTCCTCGGCGGCGGTGACGGACTCGCCACCCGCGAGGTGCTGCGCGACCCGGGTGTGCGCCGCGTCGACGTGGTCGAACTCGACCCGGGCGTGGTGCGGTTGGCACGCACCGACCCGGCCCTGTCGGCGCTCAACGCCCACGCGTTCGGCGACCGGCGCGTGCACGTGTTCACCGCCGACGCCTTCGGCTGGCTGCGCGGAGCCGAGTCGACGTACGACGTGGTCATCTCGGACCTGCCGGACCCCGGGATCACGGCGAGCACCAAGCTGTACTCGCAGGAGTTCTACGGTCTGGCGCGCCGCGTCCTCGCCCCCGGTGGCCGCCTGGCCGTCCACGCGGGACCCGTCTCCTCCCGACCCCGCGTCTTCTGGACGGTCGAGTCCACACTCCGGGCGGCCGGCCTGCGCACCACCCCCTACTGTGTCGGCGGCCGGGACTCCAGTTTCGCGGCCGGCCCCGACCGCACGGCGGGCGCGTCGCGCGCCCCCCGCGACTGGGGCTTCATCCTGGCCTCCGTCACGGGCGCGCCCCTGCGCCTCGACCCGCACGGCCCGCGCCTTCGTACGCTCACACAGCCGTCCCTCACCGCCGACGCGCACGCCGCGTGGCGTACCCGCGTCCCCGGCCTGGCGCCCTCCACACTGGTCCATCCGCGCTACGCCGACTGAGACCCGACCGAGACGGCGGACGGGCGAATCCCCGGATACGAGGGTGCGGTGCGGGCCGTCCTGGGTAGGCTCGGCCGACATGGAGCATGAGGTGTTCGTTCCGGTTCAGGCCGAGCGGCTGAGGGAGGCGCTGGCCGATCCCGTACGGGTGGCCCGGGCGGTCCCCGGACTCCAGCAGGACGCCGGGACGCCGCCCGTCTCCGGGCGCCTGAAAGTCCGCGTCGGCGGCCACACCATCACCTACCGGGGGGCGGTCCGGGTCACCGCCCGGGACGACGGTTCGTACACCGTCGAGGGCGACGCCAGCGAGGCGCGCGGGCCCGGCACCGTGAAACTCGCCCTCACTCTCACCCTCTCCCCCTCCGACGGCGGCACGACCGTCACCATCACCGGAACCACCACGGCGGACGGGCGCGTGGCGGATCTCCCCCCGGACGCGGTGTCCGCGACCACGGGCCGCCTGCTGAACCGGTTCGTCGAGAACCTGGCGGAGGTGCCGGAGACGCCACCGAGCGTGGCCGAACGCGAGCCGAAGCCGGAGCCCGAGCCGGAGGTTGAGCGGGAGCCGGAGGCCGAGCCGGAAGCGGAGATCGAGCCGGCCCCGGAGGCCGAGCCATCCGCCCTCTTCGAGGAGGAGGAACCGGCCCCGCCCGAGGAACCGGCCCCGCCCACCCCGAGCCGTGTGAACAGGGAGGATGCCGTGGCCGAGGCGGCGCACGCGCGACGGACGATGATCGGCCGCAGCGCGGAGGAGGTGGACCACGCCCCGCCGCGTGGCCGCTACGCCCCCGTCCCGGCGCCGGAGGCCGCCGCCGCCCGCGCCACGCTCCGCTGGGCGGCCCCCGCCGCGGCCGTCGCCCTGGCCTCGGCCATCGCCGTCACCCGAGCCCTGCGCAAACGCCGCTGACCACACCACCCCCGTGCCCGCGCCTGCCCAGGGGCGCGGGGGACCGCGCGATCAGCACCCAACCGCCCGCAGCCGACGAACCGCCCCGGGGTTCGGGACGGGACGGGCAGGGGCGGCGGGGGCGAACAGAGAATCCGGCCCAGTAGGGTCAACTCCGTGAGTAACGAAGACATCACGCTGACCGCGGGCGACGCGGAAGTGACCGTCACACCGGGCAACGGCGGACGGATCGGCAGTCTACGAATCGGCGACACCGAACTACTGCGACAGGGCCAGAAGTTCGGCTGCTTCCCGATGGTCCCGTGGTGCGGAAGAATCCGCGACGGCCGCTTCCTGGACGGCGCCACGGTCCAGCAGATGCCGCTCAACGCCCCACCGCACGCCATCCACGGCACCGCCCGGGACGGTGCCTGGCGCACCGCCCGCACCAGCAAGTCCGAGGCGGTGATCACGTACGACCTCGTGGCCCCCTGGCCCCACCCCGGCCGCGTCACCCAGCTCTTCACCCTGACCGAGGACGCCTTCACGGTCACGATGTCCGTGGAGACGTACGAGGACTCGTTCCCCGCCCAGGTCGGCTGGCACCCGTGGTTCAACAGGAACCTGGGCCAGGACGACGTCCAGGTCGACTTCACCCCGGCCTGGCAGGAGGAACGCGGCGAGGACCACCTGCCCACCGGCCACCGCATCGAGCCGAAGCCCAGCCCCTGGGACGACTGCTTCGGCATGCCCGACGGCGTCGACGTCACGCTCACCTGGCCGGGACAGCTGGAGCTGAAGGTCGCCAGCCGGGAGGAGTGGGTGGTGGTGTACGACGAGCAGGAAGCCGCCGTGTGCGTCGAGCCGCAGACCGGCCCGCCCAACGGGCTGAACACCCACCCGCGCCTGGTCACCCCCATCGACCCCCTGGAGGCGACCATGACCTGGAGCTGGCGGCGCCTCTAAGCTGGCGGACATGAGTGACGTACGCGGCGCGCTGCTGCAGCAGATCAAGGACAAGGCCGTGGTGCACGGCAAGGTGACCCTCTCGTCGGGCAAGGAAGCCGACTACTACATCGACCTTCGCCGGATCACGCTCGACGGTGTGGCCGCGCCGTTGGTCGGTCAGGTCATGCTCGACCTGACCGACGAACTCGACTACGAGGCCGTCGGCGGTCTGACCCTCGGCGCGGACCCGGTCGCGACCTCGATGCTGCACGCCTCCGCCGCGCGCGGGAAGACGCTGGACGCCTTTGTGGTGCGCAAGGCCGGCAAGGCCCACGGCCTCCAGCGTCGCATCGAGGGTGCCGAGGTCAAGGGGCGCCGTGTCCTGGCGGTCGAGGACACCTCCACCACCGGTGGCTCGGTGCTGACCGCGGTGGAGGCGCTGCGCGAAGCCGGTGCCGAGGTCGTCGCCGTGGCCACGATCGTGGACCGGGACACCGGTGCCGCCGAGGCCGTCGCCGAGAAGGCCGCAGTGCCGTACCTCTTCGCCTACTCGAAGACGGATCTCGGCCTGGACTAGACCCCGGCACGGGACCCCGCGGAACTCGGGGTCCCGTATCCCGGACAGGGTGTCTGGAGCATCCGGTCAAGTCTGGAAAGATGGGGACGACGATGACGTCGCCCCCCTAGGTCAGGGCCGTAAGCACCAGTCCCGTCGTGCCGCAGCAGCGGTACGCAGACCCGCACATACAAGGAGCGGACAGATGCCCATCGCAACTCCCGAGGTCTACAACGAGATGCTCGACCGGGCGAAGGCAGGCAAGTTCGCCTACCCGGCCATCAACGTGACCTCCTCCCAGACCCTGCACGCTGCGCTGCGCGGCTTCGCGGAGGCGGAGAGCGACGGCATCATCCAGATGTCCACCGGTGGTGCGGAGTTCCTCGGCGGCCAGTACAAGAAGGACATGGTGACCGGCGCCGTCGCGCTCGCCGAGTTCGCGCACATCGTCGCCGCCAAGTACGACATCACCGTCGCGCTGCACACGGACCACTGCCCCAAGGACAAGCTGGACACGTACGTACGCCCGCTGCTCGACATCTCCGCCGAGCGCGTCGCCAAGGGCGACAACCCGCTGTTCCAGTCGCACATGTGGGACGGCTCCGCCGAGACCCTCGCCGACAACCTGGCCATCGCCCAGGAGCTGCTCGCCAAGGCCGCCGCCGCGAAGATCATCCTCGAGGTCGAGATCACCCCGACCGGCGGTGAGGAGGACGGCGTCAGCCACGAGATCAACGACTCCCTCTACACCACCGTCGACGACGCGCTGCGCACCGCCGAGGCCCTCGGCCTGGGCGAGAAGGGCCGCTACCTGCTGGCCGCGTCCTTCGGCAACGTGCACGGCGTCTACAAGCCGGGCAACGTCGTGCTGCGCCCCGACCTCCTGAAGGAGCTGAACGACGGCGTCGCCGCCAAGTACGGCAAGCCGTCCCCGTTCGACTTCGTCTTCCACGGCGGCTCCGGCTCCACGGCCGAGGAGATCGCCACCGCGCTGGAGAACGGCGTCGTGAAGATGAACCTCGACACCGACACCCAGTACGCCTTCACGCGCCCCGTCGCGGACCACATGTTCAAGAACTACGACGGTGTCCTGAAGGTCGACGGCGAGGTCGGCTCCAAGAAGACCTACGACCCGCGCACCTGGGGCAAGCTCGCCGAGGCGGGCATGGCCGGGCGTGTCACCGAGGCGTGCGAGATGCTGCGCTCCGCGGGCAACAAGCTCAAGTAGTCACCGGGTTCCTCGGTTACCCGGGTTTCCCAGGTCGGTACCCGGGTTCGCCCGGTCCGGACCGTACGAGAAAGGGCTCGGCACCACCCACGGTGCCGGGCCCTTCCGTATGCTCCGAAGTATGGCTGCGCCTCTGCAGAAGACATCGGGCGAGGGAGCGGGGCCGGGTCCCCAGGTGCGGATCTCCAGCCCCACCGGCAAGTGGATCCTGCTGACCACCGTCCTCGGCTCCAGCATGGCGATGCTGGACTCGACGGTCGTCAACGTCGCGCTGCCCACGATCGGGCGTGACCTGGGCACGGGCCTCGCGGCACTCCAGTGGACCGTGAACGCGTACATGCTGACCCTCGCGGGCCTGATCCTGCTCGGCGGCTCACTCGGCGACCGCTTCGGACGGCGCAAGATCTTCGTCCTCGGTGTGGTGTGGTTCGCCTCCGCCTCGCTGCTGTGCGGCCTCGCACCGACCGGGGGCGTACTGATCGCGGCCCGCGCCCTGCAGGGCATCGGCGGAGCCCTGCTCACCCCCGGTTCGCTCGCGATCATCCAGGCGTCCTTCCACCCGGACGACCGGGCCAGGGCCGTCGGCCTGTGGTCGGGCTTCGGCGGCGTCGGCGCGGCGGTCGGACCGTTCCTGGGCGGCTGGCTGGTGGACGGCCCCGGCTGGCGCTGGGTCTTCCTGCTCAACGTTCCGGTGGCGCTGATCTGCGCCCCCATCGCCGTGCGCCACGTCCCCGAGTCGTCCGACGGCCGTGCGCACGGCCGGGGCTTCGACGTCCTCGGCGCCGTCCTCGGCGCCCTGGCGCTCGCCCTGGTGACGTACGCCCTGATCGAGGCCACGAGCGGTGCCGTACTGGTCTGGGTGTCGGCGGCCGCGGGCGTGGCGGCCGGCGTGGCCTTCGTGTACGTCGAGCGGCGCCGCCCCGACCCGATGATGCCGCCGGACATCTTCTCGTCGCGGCAGTTCACGGCCGTCAACCTCGTCACGCTGTGCGTGTACGCGGCCTTCGGCGGCTTCTTCTTCCTGACCGCGCTCCAGCTCCAGGTCGTGGCGGGCTACTCGGCCCTGGGCGCCGGTACGGCACTGCTGCCGACGACCGTCCTGATGTTGCTCTTCTCCGCCCGCTCCGGCGAGCTCGCCCAGCACATCGGCCCGCGCATCCCGCTCACCGTCGGCCCGCTGCTGTGCGCGACGGGCATGCTGCTCATGCTGAGGGTGGGCCCGCACGCCTCGTACCTCGGCGATGTGCTTCCCGCGCTGGTGGTGATGGGCGCGGGCATGGTGACCCTGGTCGCGCCCCTGACCGCGACCGTCCTCGCCTCCGTGGACGCCGGGCGGGCGGGCCTGGCCAGCGGGATCAACAACGCGGCCGCCCGGGCGGCCGGGCTGATCGCCGTGGCCGCGCTGCCGCTGCTGACCGGGATGGGCCCGGAGGCCTACCGGTCGGCGGACGCCTTCAACGCCGCCTTCCGGCGTGCGATGCCACTGTGCGCGGGGGTGCTGGTCGTCGGGGCGGTGCTGGCCTTCACGACCGTACGCCGCCCGGCCCCCGACTGCCGACGCCCCCAGTGCCGCACGCATGGCTGTGTGACGACCCCACCACTGGAGCCTTCGCGCCCGCGACCGCCCCAGTGAGACCCGTGCCCGCCCTGGGGGGACTGGAAGGGGGGGCCCCGGGTCCGCCGGCCCCGGGTCCGCCGGCCCCGGGTCCGCCGGCCCCGGGGCGGCTGCTCGGGCGCCGGGTACCCCGTACGGCACAACCCCCGGAGGGTGCCGCAGACTGGAACGTATGACCATTCACGAGAACCTTCTCGGGGGCCCGCCCCCGACTCACCTCCCCGACGACCCGGGGCCGCGCGAGCTCCTCGCGAACGGCACGGCGCCCGCGGATGTCGCCGCCAAGTACCCCACCTCCTCGCTCGCCTGGGCCCAGCTGGCCGACGACGCGTTCGAGCGAGGCAGTGTCGTCGAGTCGTACGCCTACGCCCGTACGGGCTACCACCGAGGCCTGGACTCCCTGCGCCGCAACGGCTGGAAGGGCCACGGCCCGGTGCCCTGGGAGCACGAGCCGAACCGCGGCTTCCTGCGCGCCCTGCACGCCCTCGCCCGCGCCGCGCAGGCGATCGGCGAGCAGGAGGAGTACGAGCGCTGCAGCCAGTTCCTGAAGGACTCCTCGCCGACGGCGGCGCAGACGCTGGGCTGAGTCCTCCCCTGGGGGCGGCCGAGCCCTCCCAGGGTGTACCTGTCGTGCAGCCCGCCGGGTGTGCTCGCGGGTCGTACGGGTCCGCCTGGTCGATGTGACCGGGCGGACCTTGCGGTTTCGGGTGACGATTGTGGAGGATGCCCGGTGGGGACCGGGGCCCCCGTGTCGATAACGGCAGGGGCGGACCGCTACCCGGAGTACGCATCAGGAGACAGCGATGTCGTCCCAGCAGGCTCAGCCCGTCGAGGCTCAGGAGCCCGAGACCCCGCATCTCGACTTCCAGGGAACGACCCCGTACGAGGACTATGTCCAGGCGGACGTTCTGACCCACCTCCAGCACACCCTCTCCGACGACCCCGGAGAGATGGTCTTCCTGGTCACCACCCAGGTCATGGAGCTGTGGTTCACGGTCATCGTCCACGAGTGGGAGACCGCGGCGAACGCGCTGCGCGAGGACCGGGTGCCGGTCGCGGTGGCCGCGCTGAAGCGGTCCGTACGGGAGCTGGAGGCGCTGAACGCCTCCTGGCGGCCCCTCGCCCAGCTCACCCCCGCCCAGTTCAACTCCTACCGCTCGGCCCTCGGCGAGGGCTCCGGCTTCCAGTCCGCGATGTACCGCCGGATGGAGTTCCTGCTCGGCGAGAAGTCCGCGTCCATGCTGGTCCCGCACCGGGGCGCGCCGCGCGTGCACGCGGAACTGGAGAAGGCGCTGCACGAACCGAGCCTCTACGACGAGGTCCTGAGGCTGCTCGCGCGACGCGGCCACGCGGTCCCGAAGTCCGTACTGGTTCGGGACGTGTCCCGGCGCTACGAGTCCTCGCCGGAGGTGGAGGCGGTGTGGACGGCCCTGTACGCGGGCGACGAGCATGACGAACTCGCCCGACTCGGTGAGGCGTTGACGGACGTCGCCGAACTGGTGTGGCGATGGCGCAACGACCATCTCGTCGCGACGCGCCGTGCGATGGGCGCGAAGACGGGCACGGGCGGCTCCGCCGGGGTGGCCTGGCTGGAGAAGCGGGCGCAGAAGAACGTGTTCCCCGAGCTGTGGACGGCGAGGTCTCATGTCTGAGCGGTCTGAACTGGGTGTCTCCGAGCGGCCCGACCTGGGTGTCAGGGCCGCTGAACTGGACACCTCCGACGAACTCGCCAAACTGCGTGCGCAGTTCGTCCTGGACGACGTGGTGTACCTGGACGGGAACTCGCTCGGCGCGCTCCCGGCGTCGGTCCCCGGCCGGGTCGACGACGTCGTACGCCGCCAGTGGGGCGAACTGCGCATCCGCTCCTGGGAGGAGAGCGGCTGGTGGACGGCGCCGGAACGGATCGGCGACCGCATCGCGCCGCTGGTCGGGGCGGCCCCCGGCCAGATCGTGGTGGGCGACTCCACGAGCGTGAACGTCTTCAAGGCCCTGGTCGGAGCGGTCCGCCTGGCCGCCCTGTCCTCCGAGGGGCGTGACGAGATCGTCGTCGACGCGACGACGTTCCCGACGGACGGCTACATCGCGGCGTCCGCGGCCCGCCTGACAGGCTGCGAACTGCGCCCCCTGGAGCCGACGGAGGTCCCGTCCGCACTGGGCCCCCGCACGGCGGCGGTGCTGCTGAACCACGTCGACTACCGCACCGGCCGTCTGCACGACCTCCCGGCCCTCACGTCCGCGATCCACGACGCGGGTGCCCTGGCGGTCTGGGACCTGTGCCACAGCGCCGGGGCCCTGCCGGTGGACCTCGACACCCACGGGGTCGACCTGGCCGTCGGCTGCACGTACAAGTACCTGAACGGAGGCCCGGGCTCTCCCGCGTACCTCTACGTCCGTTCCTCCCTCCAGTCCCGCTTCGACTCCCCGCTCCCCGGCTGGAACTCCCACGCCGACCCCTTCGGCATGAGCCCCGCCTACGAACCGGCCCCGGGCGCCCTGCGGGGCCGCGTCGGCACCCCGGACATCCTCTCCATGCTGGCCCTGGAGGCCGCGCTGGAGGTGTGGGAGGGCGTCTCGATCGACTCCGTCCGCACCAAGTCCCTCGCCCTGAGCGACTTCTTCCTGGAATGCGTCGAGGCGTACGTCCCCCGGGGTCGCGTCGAGTCCCTGACGCCCTCCGCCCACGCCGAACGCGGCAGCCAGGTCGCCCTGCGCTGCGCGGACGCGGGCGAGGTGATGAAGCGCCTGATCGAACGGGGCGTCGTAGGCGACTTCCGCCACCCCGACGTCCTCCGCTTCGGCTTCACCCCCCTGTACGTGGGCTTCGGGGACGTGGAACGGGCGGCGCGAGTGCTGGGAGAGACGGTGCGCCAGGGGGCGTAGCCGGTGTTCTGTTCACCTGCGGGTGGGCGGGGGCCCTGGGCCCGGGGCTGCGCCCGGCCGCGGTAGTTCTGCTGCGGGCCGGTGGGGGCCGATCGCGCAGTTCCCCGCGCCCCCAAAACCCTCGGATCCCCCGGTGTCCGAGGCCATACCCCCCACCGGCCCGCCCTGCGGAGGTCCAGCGAGCGGTAGCCCCCGGTGGAGCGCAGGGGCGTGGCCCCGTGGGTGTCCGGGGGTGCGGCCCCGCACGGGTCCGAGGTGCAGCCTTGTGGGGGTCAAGGGGGCGGTAGCCCCGGTGGGGTGCAGGGGCGCGGTAGCCCGCGGTGGGGTGCAGGGGCGGAGCCCCGTGGGGGGTTCGGGGGTGGAGCCCCGTGGGGGGTGCAGGGGGGCGGTAGCCCGCGGTGGGGTGCAGGGGCGGAGCTCCGTGGGGGGTTCGGGGGTGGAGCCCCGTGGGGGGTGCAGGGGGGCGGTAGCCCGCGGTGGGGTGCAGGGGGGCGGTAGCCCGCGGTGGGGTGCAGGGGCGGAGCCCCGTGGGGGGTTCGGGGGCGGTAGCGCCCGGCGGGGTTGAAGGGGCGGAGCCCCTGGGGATGGGACGGGTAGGGGCGGCGGGGGCGATCAACCCCCGGCCGACCCCCACGCCGGTTCACTCTCCAACGACGTACACCCCCGCCACCGCCGCAGCAAACGCCCCCTCCGCAGCCCGCACGGCAGCCCCCTCGTCCGGCACCACCCCAACAGTCAGCAACGAGTAATAGAGCGGCGCCGACACCGCCCGTACGACCATCGCCGCGTCGGTCCCCACAGGCAGCTCCCCCCGAGCCACCCCCTCCTCGACACACGGCACCCACTCACGCACCCGCACGTCATAGAACCGCCGCAACGCCTCCGCCGTACGCACATCGCACGTCGCCGCGGCGATCACGGCCCGAAACAACGCCCCCTGCCGAGGATCGGCCAACGTCCTCCGCACCAACGCGGCGTTGGCCCGCAGATCACCCCGTACGGACCCGGTCTCCGTACGCGGCGACGACTGCTCCGCCATGTCACCCAGCAGATCGGCGACGAGCCCCGTCACCGACCCCCACCGCCGGTACACCGTCGTCTTCCCGACCTCCGCCCGCCGCGCCACATCGGCGAGATCGAGATGCGCGAACCCCTCCTCGGCGAGTACATCCCCCGCGGCACGCAACACGGCCGCACGAACCCGGGCAGTACGCCCACCAGGACGTACGGTGCCGGGTACACCAGGAGGTACGGTGCCGGGTTCACCAGGACCCACGAGGCCAGGCTCGCCAGGACCCACGAGGCCAGGCTCGCCACGACCCACGAGGCCGCGCTCGCCACGACCCACGGTGCCGGACTCGGCGGACATGACGGACTCCTTAGCAATGCCGTTCGCTGACCCCACCCAGCGTAACGAAACACCAGATCCGTTTACCCCTCACCGAGCGTGACATCCGGGTGTAGACCCACGTCACCGGCCTGATACCGTCCCCGCCAACGGCCGAATTCACTCCTGGTCCGCCAAATCCGTTTCACCGCTGAGAGGTTGGAGCATGCCGGACGACGCCGCAGCACGGGACGCCGCCGAGGAGGCCTCGGCCTTCTCCCACCCGCCGGTCGACCCCGACGTCACCGCCACGTACGGCGACCATCCCGACCAGGTGATCGATTTCTACACCCCGCGCGAGCCGGACCCCGAGGTCCCCGCCCCGCTGGTGATCGTCCTGCACGGCGGCGCCTGGCGCGCCCCGTACGACCGTCGCCACATCACCCCGTTCGCGGACTTCCTGGCCCGCCGGGGCTTCGCCGTGGCCAACGTGGAGTACCGCCGGGGCGCGACGATCCCCGCGCAGGGCGGCGAGGGCCCGGTCGCGGGCCGCTGGCCGGACACCTTCGACGACATCGCGGCCGCACTCGACGCGCTGCCGGCGCTCGCCCGCGAGCACCTGCCGAGGGCGGACCTGCGCCGCACGGTGATCACCGGCCACTCGGCCGGCGGCCACCTCGCCCTGTGGGCCGCCGCCCGCCACGTCCTGCCCGCCGACGCCCCCTGGCGCACCGACCGCCCCGCCCCGCTGCGCGGTGTCGTCGCCCTCGCCCCGATCGCGGACTTCGCGCTCGCCGAGAAACTGAACGTCTGCTCCGGAGCCTCCCGCCAACTCCTCGGCGGCGAGGCCAGGTTCGCGGAGCGGCAGCCGTACGCCGACCCGGCGTTCCTGCTCCCCACCGGCATCGCCACGACCCTCGTGCAGGGCCGCACCGACGTCGTCGTCCCGGAGGCGGTCGCCGAGTCGTACGCGGAGGCGGCGGCGAGGGCGGGCGAGGTGGTCGGTCTGACGCTCCTGGAGGATGTCGGCCACTTCCCGCTGATCGACCCGGCGGCGGACGCGTGCGCGGTGGTGGCCGAGGAGATCGCCCAACTGGCTTGGTAGCGCCCCCCGGTCATACCCGTAGTACCTGAGAGCTACCTCCAAGATGAGCTCCCTGGCGGGACGCGAACGACACGTCACGATCCGTAACTTCCCATCCAGAGGCGCCCGATGAGCGGGCGGACCGGACGGGGAGGACGCCATGGAGCTCCGGGGGAAGCCGACCGCGGCGGGAAGGGCGACACAAGCCGCCCCGACGGCACCGCCTCTTGAACCGTCCAGTCCCCCACGGGAGCCCCCGCCCCCCACCTCCCACGGCCGGTTCCTCCGACGCCTGAGCCGCACCCTGCTCGCCGCCCTGGTCACGGCCGCCGTGGTCGTCCCCGTCTCCGCCGCGGCCCGCCCCCGGATCCCGGCCCCGGCCCCCGCCGCCCTCGCCCCGCCGACGACAGCGACGCTGGACAAGGCGTACACGGCGAACCGGGCGAACGCCGCGGAGGCGTCCCGCATGGCCGCCGCCCACGGCGACCGCACCCGCGCCGCAGCGGACCGCGCCATGGCCGCCCCTTCCCGCCACTTCCTCACCTTCGACGGCCGCGGCCAGGGCCTGGCCGTCGAGGTCCTCGGCGGCCTCGCCCACGCCGACCGCGTCGCGGTCCTGGTCCCGGGTTCCGACACGACCTTGGAGACCTACGGCCGCTTTCGAGCAGGAGCGGCAGCCCTCCAAGACCGCCTCAACAGCCTCGACCATCGCCACGGAACCCACAGAACCCACGGACCCACCTCACGTCCGCATACGGCGGTCATCACCTGGCTCGGCTACGAGACACCGGGCACGGTCAGTACCACGGTCCTGACGACCGGCCGCGCTGAGAACGCGGCCCCGCGACTGAAGGGGTTCATACGCGAACTGCGGGGCGTCGTCGGCGAGAAGGCGCACGTCTCCCTGCTGTGCCATTCGTACGGCACGGTCGTCTGCGGCCGCGCGGCACGCGGGCTGGACGTGGACGACCTCGCCCTCATCGGCAGCCCGGGCACCGGCGCGGACTCCGCGGCGGCACTGCGCGCCTCCGCCCGGATCTGGGCGGCCCGAGGCGCCGACGACTGGATCGTGAACGTGCCGCATGTCCACGCCGACCTCTTCGGCACCACCGTCGGCTTCGGCGCCGACCCGGTGTCCCCGGCCTTCGGCGCCCACGTCTTCGCGGCGGGCACCGGCGGCCACAGCGACTACTTCAAACCGGGCTCCGTGTCCTTGGACAACCTCGCCCGGATCGTCCTCGGAGACACCTCGGAGGTAACCCGTGCGTGAGTCGACGGTTCATGAAGAGGCAGCCACCCGCCGAACGACCCCACAGACCCCACAGACCCCACCGAAGCGACGGACACCCCCCTCCACCCCCATGCGCACGGTCGCCCTGCGCACCGCCACCCACGCCATAGGAGACGGCGCCCGCCGTATCGACGCCGCCACCCCCGCGGAGCGGGACCGTGCCGTCGATGCCCTGCGCGCCTTCGCCATCCTCGGCGTGGTCCTGGGCCACTGGCTGGTGACGGCCCTGGTCGCGGACGGCGGCGCGCTGCACACGGCGAGCCCGTTGCAGCACATGCCGTGGCTGGCCCCCATCTCCTGGGTCTTCCAGACGCTCGCGGTGTTCTTCCTGGTGGGCGGCCATGTGGCGACGAAGAGCTATGCCTCGGCGCGGGCGCGCGGCACGACGTACGGACAGTGGCTGCACGCCCGCCTCAGGCGACTCTTCAAACCCGTGGCCGCGGTACTGACCCTGTGGACGGTGGCCACCGTGGGCCTGCTCGCGTCGGGCACGGGAGTCGGCACAGTCCACACCCTCGTCAAACTCGCCCTGTCCCCGCTGTGGTTCCTCCTGGTCTTCGCGGGACTGACGGCCGCGACACCCCTGCTCACCCGGCTCAACCCACTGTGGCCGCTGGCCGTCGTTCTCCACGTGGACCTGATGCGCTTCGGACTGGGCGGCCCGTCCTGGCTCGGCTGGGTGAACGTGGCGGCGGGCTGGATGGTCCCGTACACGCTGGGCGCGGCCTGGACACGCGGCGAGCTGGACCGGCGGCGTGCGGGCTGGGTGCTGCTCCTGTGCGGCGCGGCGGCGACCGCGGCGCTGGTGACGTGGGCCGACTACCCGGCGTCGATGGTCGGCGTCCCGGGCGCGGCGGTCTCGAACCTGAACCCGCCGACGCTGGCCGCGGTCACCTTCGGCCTGGCCCAGTGCGGCCTCGCTCTTCTGCTGCGCGAGCCGTTGCGCCGGTGGTTGCGGCGGCCTCTGGCATGGGCCGCGGTGGCCCTGGTCAATCTGTCAGCGATGACGATATTCCTCTGGCACCAGACGTCCATGATGGCGGTCACCGCCGTGGGCCTGCCGGCGGGAAGCCTGCCCGGTCTGCACATGGTTCCCGACGGTTTGGGCTGGGTGGCTGCCCGCCTCGCCTGGCTTCCGGTCTTCGCCTTCGCGCTCGGCGTCTGCTGGGTCGCCTTTCGCTCCTACGAGCAGGGTCCGCGCCGCCGGTCCGGCCGTCCCTCCCGGGTCGTCCGCGTCCACCGTCGCGGTGGTCCGGCGGGGTCGCGAACGGCCCGCCGTGCCTAGGGTTGCTCACGTGACCAGCGCCGAGCCGAGGCCTCCGAGCAGCGAGCCGATCCGCGCCCTCCTGCGCGAGGTCCTCACCGACCTCGCGTCACCGTCGGCGGCCCCGCTGCCCCCGCTGTCCCGGCCCCGCCTGCTGCGCCGGCTGCCGCACGTGGTGCTGTACCTGATCGCGCTCGGGCTCGCACTCGCGGGCGTGGCCGAGCTCAACGACACCTATCAACTCGGGTTCCCGCTGAGTGAGGTGACCGGGGCCGCGCAGGGCGTGGCGCTCGCCCTCGCTCTGTGGCGGCCCGTGCCGGCGTGGTGGCTGTCGCTGGGCGCCACGCTCCTGGCCGCCGCCGGAGCCAGGTCGCACATGATGGCGGACATACCGGCGTCGCGCCCCGACTGGCCGTGGAGTTCGCCCGCGCTGGTCGCGCAGGCCTTGGTGCTCTTCCTGCTGGCGCTGCGGCTGCCCGCACGGGTGGCCATCGGCGCGCTGTCCGTGACCGCCCTGCTGACGTACGTCATGCAGGGACTGGTCGGCGGACAGCTGTACCACTCGACGGGGTTCCTGGCGGTCGTCGTCTTCGCCGCGGCGGTCCTCCTCGGCATCGCTCTGCGCGGCCGCCGCGAGGCCCGCACCCAGCTGGTCGAACAGGCCTCGCAGACCGAGGAGGAGCGCGCCCGCCGCACCCTCCTCGAGGAGCGCAGCCGGATCGCGCGCGAGCTGCACGACGTGGTCGCCCACCACATGTCGGTGATCTCCATCCAGGCCCAGGTCGCCCCGCACCTGGTCGAGAACCCCTCCGACGAACTGAAGGAGAACCTCGAGGGCATCCGGCAGAACGCCCTGGAGGCGCTCACCGAACTGCGCCGCGTCCTCGGCGTGCTGCGCTCCGAGAACCCCGAGGACCCGTACGGCCTCGGGGCCGGCACCGGTGCCGCCCCCAACTCACCGCAGCCCACGCTCGACCGCCTCGACGCCCTCGTCGAGAACACCCGCGCCGCCGGTCTCCAGGTCACCACGGAGATCACCGGCGAGCAGCTCCCACTGCCGCCCGGCGTGGAGCTGTCGGCGTACCGGATCGTCCAGGAGGCACTGAGCAACGCCCTGCGGCACGCGCCCGGTTCGGTGGTCCGCGTCGAGCTGTGGCACTTCCCGCGCGGGCTTCAGGTGCGGGTGATCAATTCCAGACCCGAGCGTCCCGCCCCGCCGTCCCCGGGCGCGGGGCACGGGCTGCTCGGTATGCGGGAACGCGCGGCGATGCTGGGCGGCACCCTGGTGACCTCCGAGACCGCGCACGGCGGTTTCGTGGTGGCGGCCTTCCTGCCCCGCGACGGCGCGGTCACGGGCGACGTCCCCTCCACCGACCTTTCCCCTCCCCCTTCCCCCGACGCCGATCGCCCCGGCCCAGGCCGCACAGGAGACGAGAGCCGATGACGAGCAGCACCATCCGCGTACTGATCGCCGATGACCAGCAGATGGTCCGCCAGGGCTTCACCGTGCTGCTCAACACCCAGCCCGACATCGAGGTGGTCGGCCAGGCGGTCGACGGCCTGGACGCGATCGCCAAGGTCGCCGAACTCGCCCCGGACGTCGTGCTGATGGACATCCGTATGCCCGAACTCGGCGGCATCGACGCGACCAGACGCATCACCGGCGAGACCCCGCACATCAAGGTGCTGGTGCTCACCACCTTCGACCTCGACGAGTACGTGTACGAGGCGCTGCGGGCCGGCGCCTCCGGGTTCCTGCTCAAGGACGCGTCCGCCGACCAGCTCGCCGAGGCGGTACGGGTGGTGGCGGCGGGCGACGCGCTGCTCGCCCCCGGGATCACCCGCCGTCTCATCGCCGAGTTCTCCCGCCTGGACTCCACACCCCGCGCCCCGCTCAAGCAGCGCGTGGGCGAGTTGACCGAGCGGGAGACGGAGGTGCTGTCCCTCATCGCGCAGGGCCTGTCGAACGCGGAGATCGCCGAGCGCCTGGTCGTCGCCGAGCAGACCGTGAAGACCCATGTGGGCCGCATCCTGGTGAAGCTGGGCCTGCGCGACCGCACCCAGGCCGCGGTCTTCGCCTACGAGTCGGGCCTGGTGCGCCCGTCCGGCTACTGAGCCGCAGACTTCCGCGCCTCCCGTGGCCCCTGTCTCCGGAGCCCTTGTGTGTCCCTACTCTCCAACTCCATACCCTCTACCTCCGTCCCCCTGGTCCCTCCCCGGGGGATACCCGTAGTACCTGAGACGGATCCCGCAGGACCCTTCTCACTGGTGACGACCGCGACCCGGCAGGCGGCCTACCGTTTTGAACGTGACCGAGACGACCCAGACGCAGATGAAGCCGCCGGGCGGGGCCAAGCCCCGCAGCCCGGAGTTCCGGCTGGCCGCGGACGCCCTGCGCGGGCTGCGGCAGGACCTGTTCCACGACGCCTTCGCCTACCGCCCGCTGCCGCGGATGCGGGTGGACGGCCCGCTCGCCCGACGCCTCCCCGAGCGCGTCAGGGAGTACGCGGCCTGGACTCCGCACGCTGTGATCGCGGCGTGCGGACTGCTCGCGATGGCCGTCGCGAGCACCGCGAACGATGGCGGCCCCGGCATCGGAAGGCTGGTGCCCAGCTTCCTCGCGCTGCTCCCGGTCCTGCTGACGCTCGTCCGGCCGGTCGGAGCCTTCTGGGTCTCCATGGCGGCGACACCGTTCGCGGCCGTGTTCAGCGGCAGCTGGGGCGACTGGCCCTGGCCGCCGGGTGCCTTCATCACCCACCTGGTGGTGCTGACGATCGTGGCGCTGCGGACCAGGCCGCGCACCGCCGCCTGGATGTGGGTGCTGACCGCGTGGTACGGATTCATGTCCGAGTCCCTCTTCGGCGTCGGTCACATCGGGAGCAACACGGCGCCGCTGCTGTTCCTCTCCGCCCTGGTCCTTCTGGTGGTCACCGTCCTGCACGTACGCCGCGCGGCCGAGCAGGAGGTGACCGCCCACCAGTCGGAGACGGCGCAGGAGCGCTCCAGGCGCACCCTCCTGGAGGAGCGCACCACGATCGCCCGCGAGCTGCACGACGTGGTCGCCCACCACATGTCGGTGGTCGCCATCCAGGCGGAGGCCGCCCCCTACCGGGTGGAGAACCCACCGCCCGAGCTGGAGCAGGCATTCGTCACGATCCGGGAGAACGCGGTGGCGGCGCTCACCGAGCTGCGCCGTGTCCTCGGTGTCGTACGGGCCGCGGACTATGAGGCTCCGGACGCCCCGCAGCCCACCCTCGCCGACATAGGCGCCCTCCTCGCCAATGTGCGGGAGGCGGGCCTGGGTGTGGAGAAGACGGTCACGGGCGCGGTGCGCGAACTCCCGCAGGGCGTGGAGCTGTCGGCGTACCGCATCGTCCAGGAGGCGCTGAGCAACACCCTGCGGCACGCACCGGGCGCGACGGCCCGCGTCGAGATCGGCTACGTTCTCGGCGGGCTCGGCCTGCGCATAGTCAACGGCCCCGCGCGGACCACGACCCTGGTGAAGTCCACCCACGGCGCGGGGCACGGCATCACCGGGATGCGCGAGCGGGTCACGATGCTGGACGGCGAGATGACGACGGGCGAGACGGACGACGGAGGATACGAGGTGACGGTCTTCCTGCCGGTGCCGCTGCGGGCGGCGGAGGAATCAGGATGACGAACGGCACCATCCGCGTCCTGATAGCCGACGACCAGGTGATGGTCCGCGAGGGCTTCTCGGTGCTGCTCGGCGCGATGCCGGACATCGAGGTGGTCGGCGAGGCGGTCAACGGCCGGGACGCGGTCGAGCGGGTCCGTGAGCTGGGTCCGGACGTCGTGCTGATGGACATCCGCATGCCGGAGATGAACGGCATCGAGGCGACCCGGGAGATCGTCGCCGCGGACAGCGCCGCGAAGGTGCTGGTGCTGACCACCTTCGACCTCGACGAGTACGTGTACCAGGCGCTGCGCGCGGGAGCCTCCGGCTTTCTGCTCAAGGACGCCTCGGCGCGTCAACTCGCCGACGGGGTGCGGGTGGTGGCGGCCGGGGAGGCGTTGCTCGCCCCGTCCGTGACCAAGCGGCTGATCACCGAGTTCTCCAAGCTCTCGGACGCCCCGCGGCTCTCGGCCACGGCGCAGGCGGCCTACGGCGAGCTGACCGAGCGGGAGACGGAGGTGCTGGTCCTGATCGCCCAGGGCCTGTCGAACGCGGAGATCGCCTCGCGGCTGTTCGTCGCCGAGTCCACGATCAAGACCCATGTGAGCCGGATCCTGGTGAAGCTGGGCCTGCGGGACCGCACACAGGCGGCGGTGTTCGCGTACGAGGCGCGGCTGATCACACCCAGGTGACCCAGGTGACCCAGGTGGCCGAGGTCACCGAGGTCACCGGTGACCCGGGTGGCTCGTTGACCGGGGGAGTGCGGCGGCCGGGCCGACGGCGGGGTACGGGGGTCCTCGCCGTCGGCCCGGCCGCCGAGACACCCCTGTTCAGCGCGGCCGAGTCGGGCTAGCGTCCGCCCATGGCAGCCTCGCACACCTCGCACACCTCGCAGTCTCCGCAGACACCGTCGGCCTTCGATCCCTGGAACCCGGAGTTCGTGGCGGACCCGTACCCCGCGTACGCGGAGCTGCGCGAGCGCGGCCGGGTGCACTACTACGAGCCCACCGACCAGTGGCTGGTCCCGCACCACGCGGACGTGTCGGCGCTGCTGCGGGAGCGGCGCCTGGGCCGGACCTACCAGCACCGCTACACGCACGAGGACTTCGGGCGGACGGCACCTCCGCCCGAGCACGAGCCGTTCCACGTCCTCAACGACCACGGCATGCTGGACCTGGAGCCGCCGGACCACACGCGGATCCGACGGCTGGTCTCCAAGGCGTTCACGCCGCGCACGGTCGAGCGGCTCAGGCCGTATGTGGACCGGCTGGCGAACGAGCTGGTCGCCGGCCTGGTGGCGGCCGGCGGCGGTGATCTGCTCACCGATGTCGCCGAGCCGCTCCCGGTGGCCGTGATCGCCGAGATGCTGGGCATCCCGGAGTCGGACCGGGCGCCGCTCAGGCCGTGGTCGGCGGACATCTGCGGGATGTACGAGCTGAACCCTTCCGAGGAGACGGCGGCGAAGGCGGTCCGGGCGTCGGTGGAGTTCACCGAGTACCTCCGGGAGCTGATCGCGGCGCGCCGCGAGGAGCCGGGCGACGACCTGATCTCGGGCCTCATCGCCGCGCACGACGAGGGCGACCGCCTCACCGAGCAGGAGATGATCTCCACCTGTGTCCTGCTGCTGAACGCGGGGCACGAGGCGACGGTGAACGCCACGGTGAACGGGTGGTGGACGCTGTTCCGCAACCCCGACCAGTTGGCGGCCCTGCGCGGCGACCGTTCGCTGATCCCCACGGCGGTGGAGGAGCTGATGCGTTACGACACCCCGCTCCAGCTCTTCGAACGGTGGGTTCTGGACGACATCGAGATCGACGGCACGACCGTTCCCCGGGGCGCGGAGATCGCCCTGCTCTTCGGCTCCGCCAACCACGACCCGGAGGTCTTCGCGTCCCCGGAGAGTCTGGATCTCTCCCGCACCGACAACCCCCACATCTCCTTCAGCGCCGGCATCCACTACTGCATCGGCGCCCCGCTGGCCCGCCTCGAACTGGCGGCGTCCTTGGGCGCTTTGTTGGAGAAGGCGCCGACGCTCGCCCTCGCCGCGGAGCCGCGGCGCAAGCCGAACTTCGTGATCCGCGGGCTCGAGGGGCTCAGCGTCGTGCTCTGACCCGTCGGCCCAGGGCCCAGAGTCCCAGTGCGGCGGCCGTCCCGCCGAGGACCGTCAGGGGCAGTTCGGCATAGAGCACGCTCCAGTCGGGCCTTGCTCGAACCGCTGGAACCGGTCGCGGCCGCCCACGGCCCAGACCGCCAGCCCCGCCCCCGCGCCGACGACAGCGATCAGGCATCCGCCCGCGGCCTGCATCCTTTGCCCCATGCCCGTCATGGACGTGGTGCGGGGGCCCGGAGGTCCCGGGTCGCCGCACCAGGCACGCCTGCGTCCGCCGTCAGGTGCTCATGTCCCGCCGCCGCAACGCCGCCAGCCCCGTGACGGTCAGGGCCAGAGCGATCGCCGTCAGGATCAGTACCGGGGTCCACGTCATTTCCCCGCCCGGCAGCTTGGGGAGGTGGCCGAAGGGGGAGAGGTCCATGGCGGCCTGGGGGACGTTCAGGGCGGGGCCGATCCAGCCCAGCAGGAGGGCCACCCCGGCCGCGCCCCAGGCGCCGGGGGCCAGCCGGGGCGAGACCCCGTGGAGAAGGACCGCAAGCCCGCCCAGCGTCCAGACCGCCGCGACCTGGACGAGGCAGGCGCCGAGCACGGGCCCGAGCTCATGGCCGTACCCGAGTCCGAGTCCGAGGCCGCCCAGCGACAGGATGAGCGCCGCGCCACCGAAGGCGACGACCAGGTGGCCGCAGGCCCACCGCAGCCGCCCCACCGCGTTCGCCAGCACCGGTTCGGCCCGCTGGGAGGTCTCCTCACCGTGCAGGCGCAGCACCGAAGAGACGACATACAGCGCGGCCACCATCCCGAGCATGCCGACCATCGCCGCGAGGAACGCGTCCGTGATCCCGGACTGCCCGCCCATCCGCTCGATGATCTGCCGGGTCTTGTCGTTGCTCCCGACCAGATCGGTGGCCCCCTTCGTGATCCCGCCGAACGCGGCCCCCGCGGCGAGGAACCCGAGGCTCCACCCCAGCACGGCCCCCCGCTGCAGCCGCCAGGCCAGCGCCCCGGCCGATCCGAGCCGCCCCTGCGCGGGCCCCGGCCGGGTCGGCAGGAAACTCATCCCGACATCGCGCCGCCCGGCGAGCTCGTACGCGACCGCGCCCTGGATCACCACGGCCGCGACGAACAGCGGCAGCACCCACCACCGTTCCTGCGCGAAGGGCCGTTCGTTCTCCAGCCATCCCAGCGGCGACACCCAGGTCAGCACGGACGAACCGTCGTTCGTCGACGAGTCGCCCGCCGCCCGCAGCACGAACGCCGCGCCGAGCAGCCCGCCCGTCAGCCCCCTGGCGAGCCGCGCGCTCTCGGTGAGCTGGGCGACGATCGCCGCCATGGTGGCGAAGACCATGCCGACGCCCCCGACGCCGAGCCCGAGGGCAAGCGCCCCGCCGCCGCCCTGGCCTGCCAGCCCGCCCGCGATGAGCAGCGCGAGCACGCCGTTGGCGACAAGGGCGGCCAGCAGCGCCGCCGTCAGCGGGGCCCGGCGCCCCACCATCGCCGACGAGAGGAGTTCCTGGCGCCCGCTCTCCTCCTCCTCGCGGGTGTGCCGCACGACAACGAGCAGGCTCATGATCCCGGCGAACAGACCGGCGTAGCCGCCGATGCGCCAGGCGGTGAGTCCGCCGAGCGAGTCGTCGAACACCGGCCCGTACGTGGCGCGCAGGGAGGTGTTGGTGAGCATCTGGCGGGCGAGGTAGGCGCGTTCGGCGGCGGTGCCGTAGACGGACTTCAGGGAGTTCGGCATGGACAGCACCAGCAGGCCGATCACGCCGACCCACAGCGGCATCATCAGCCGGTCGCGGCGCAGGGAGAACCTCAACAGCGTGCCGGTCCCGGCGAGTTGGCGGGAACTCCGGAGCCGTGTGCCGCCCCGTACGGCGGTGGTCGCGGCGGTCATCGCGCCATCGCCCCGTCGCCGTTCACCCGGACGTCGTCCTGGACGTCGTCCTGGTAGTGCCGCAGGAACAGTTCCTCCAGGGTCGGCGGCGTCGAGGTCAGCGACCGTACGCCCGAGTCGGTGAGCGAGCGCAGTACGGCGTCGATCTTGTCGGTCTCGACCTGGAGCCTGACCCGGTGGCCCTGGATGTCCAGGTCGTGCACGCCGGGCAGGTGTGCCAGTCCGTTGGGCGGTCCCGCGAGTTCGGCGGTCACGCTGGTACGGGTCAGATGGCGCAGGTCGGCGAGGGTGCCGCTCTCGACGGTGCGGCCCTTGCGGATGATGCTGACGCGGTCGCACAGCTCCTCCACCTCGCTGAGGATGTGCGAGGAGAGCAGGACGGTCCGGCCGCGGTCGCGTTCCTCCTCGACGCACCGCTGGAAGACCTCCTCCATCAGCGGGTCGAGACCCGACGTGGGCTCGTCGAGGATCAGCAGGTCGACGTCCGAGGCGAAGGCGGCGACGAGGGCGACCTTCTGCCGGTTGCCCTTGGAATAGGTGCGTCCCTTCTTGGTGGGGTCGAGTTCGAAGCGTTCGATCAGTTCCGCCCGGCGCGCCCGGTCGAGCCCCCCGCGCAGCCGCCCGTACAGGTCGATGACCTCGCCGCCGGAGAGGTTGCGCCACAGGGTGACGTCACCGGGTACGTAGGCGACCCGGCGGTGCAGTTCCACCGCGTCCGCCCAGGGGTCTTGGCCCAGCACCTGTGCCGCGCCAGCGTCGCCGCGCAGCAGGCCCAGCAGGACCCGGATGGTGGTGGACTTCCCGGCGCCGTTGGGACCGAGGAAGCCGTGCACCTCACCGGCCTCGACGTCCAGGTCGAGACCGTCCAGCGCGTGTGTCGCGCCGAACGACTTGTGCAGCCCGGAGACGGTGATCGCCTTCGTCGTGGCCTTCGTCATTCCCTTGGCCCTGCCCTTCGTCATGCTTCAGAACGTACGCTTCTTTCAGAAATTTGTGAAGTTAACGAATTGTATGAACCATCGGTTACAATCGAGGGATGGCAGAGCCGGAGGCAGGGGGACCGGAGGCGGTGGGAGCCGTGGGTCGGGACGCGGAGGCGGTCTCGCGGTTCGTCGAGCACTTCGCGGCGCAACTCGTGGAGGCAGGGATGCCCCGGATGCCGTCCCGGGTCTTCGGGGCGCTGCTCGCCTCGGACACCGGTGCTCTGACCTCGGTCGAACTGGGCGAGCAACTGCGGATCAGCCCCGCGGCGGTCTCCGGCGCGGTGCGCTATCTGGCGCAGGTGCACATGGTGTCGCGCGAGCGGGAACCCGGTTCGCGCCGGGAGCGGTACCGCGTGCACAGCGACCAGTGGTACGAGGCGCTCACCAGTCGTGAGGCGATCATCAAGCGCTGGGAGGACGCGCTGCGCGAAGGCGTCGCCAGCCTGGGCGCGGACACCCCGGCGGGCGGCCGGCTCGCGGAGACCCTTGCCTTCTTCGAGTTCATGGAGGGCGAGCTGGAGTCGATGATGGACCGCTGGCGGGTCCACCGGGAGCGGCACTTCGGCGAGGGCTGAGAGCCCTCGCCGAAGAAGTGTTTCCCACCGCTTCTTGGTTCTACCGCTCCTTGGTCTCCTCCAGGACCGTCCGCCCGAGCAGGGCGTACCGCTCCGGTGCGCGGCGCTTGAGATACGTCGCGTACGCCACGCCGCCCACCGCGATCAGGGCGACGATCCAGGGGGTCGCCTTCAGCACGAGGGAGCCGGACTCCGTACCGGCCGCGGCGCCCATGTTGGACACCAGCAGGACGACCACGCCGAGCATCGCGAGACCGCCGATGAGCGGGGCGGTGAAGGTCCTGAACCAGTGCTTGCTCTCGGGGTGGTTCTTGCGGAAGTACGCCAGCACCGCGAAGGAGCAGACCGCCTGCACCACCAGGATGGCCATCGTGCCGAGGATGGCGAGCAGGACGTACGTACCGGTGTACGGGTCCTTGCCGGCGAGCCAGAACGCGGCGATGAGGACGGCGCTGACGACCGTCTGGACGAGGCCCGCGATGTGAGGGGAGCCGTGCCGGGGGTGGGTGCGGCCGACCGTGCGCTGGAGCGAGGGGAGGACGCCCTCGCGGCCCAGCGCGTACATGTAACGGGCGGCGCAGTTGTGGAAGGCCATGCCGCAGGCCAGCGAGCCGGTGATCATCAGCCACTGCATCACGTCGACGGCCCAGTGACCGACGTAGTGCTCGGTGGGGTTGAAGAACAGGGCGAGCGGGTTCGTGGAGGAGGCGGCCGTGACGGCCTCGCTCTCGCCGTTGCCGATGATGGCCATCCAGGAGACGAAGACGTAGAAGACGCCGACGCCCAGGACGGAGATCATCGTCGCTTTGGGGATGATCTTCTTGGGGTCGCGGGACTCCTCGCCGTACATCGCCGTCGACTCGAAGCCGACCCACGACCAGAAGGCGAAGAAGAGGCCGAGGCCCGCCGAGGTCCCCTTGAAGGCGTTGACCGGGTTGACCGGGCCGAAGGTGAAGCCGTGCGGGCCGCCGCCGTGCAGGGCGACGGAGATCGCCATGGCGGCCAGGATCGTCACCTCGGTGGCCAGCAGTACGACGAGCAGCTTCTCGGCGACGGACACCCCGAACCACGTGCCCGTCGCGTTGACGGCGAGCATCAGGACCGCGAACGCCCACCAGGGCACGTCAAGTCCCGTCTGGTCCTTGAGGGTTCCGGTGGCGAAGGTCGAGAAGATACCGATCAGGGCCGGCTCGAAGACGACGTACGCGAAGGTCGCGAGGAGTCCCGAGGCGAGTCCCGCGGTGCGGCCGAGGCCGTAGGAGATGAAGCCGTAGAAGGCTCCGGTGGAGGTGATGTGCTTCGCCATCGAGGTGAAGCCGACCGCAAAGATGGCCAGGACGACCATTGCGACGAGGTAGCTCGCCGGGGCGCCGATGCCGTTGCCGGCGGAGACCATGAAGGGCACGTTGCCCGTCATGGCGGTGATCGGGGCGGCGGTGGCGACGGCCATGAAGACCACGCCCAGCAGCCCGATCGCGTTCGGCTTGAGCCGGTGAACTGTGCCTCCGGGGGCCTCCGGTGCGCCCGCCGCCTCAGGGACCACGCCCTCTTGCACTGCCATCGAGTGGCCCCTTCCCATGGTCGTCCGCCGTCCGCACCCTGGGTGCGGCGGAGTGGATTACGACCGGAATGCTGCACGAGAAATGAGTCCTGTCACGGGGCGGGGCGTTAAATGTGCGTCAACTAGACCTTTAGGAGTCCGGGTGGAGCGAACGTCCTTGTTAACTCTCCGCCGGATCGTGGACCGCGCCCGACGCCCCTCCGTACGGTCCCTGGCATGAGCACCTACTCCGCCACCCTCGGCGGCCGGACGCATTCCTTCGCCGGTCTTGCGCAGCTGCTCGCCGCCGCGAGCCCCGAACGTTCCGGCGACCGCCTCGCCGGGCTCGCCGCCGACTCCGCGCAGGCGCGCGTCGCCGCGCGGTGGGCGCTGGCCGAGGTCCCCCTCGCGCGGTTCCTCGCCGAGCCGGTGATCCCGTACGAGACCGACGACGTGACCCGCCTCATCATGGACAGCCACGACGCGGCGGCCTTCGCCCCCGTCTCGGGCCTCACGGTGGGAGAGTTCCGCGAATGGCTGCTGTCGGACGCGGCGGACGCGCCGACACTCGCCGCACTCGCCCCCGGCCTGACCCCGGAGATGGTCGCCGCGGTGTCGAAACTGATGGGCAACGCGGACCTGGTGGCAGTTGCCCGCAGGGTTCAGGTCGTCACCGCGTTCCGCTCCACGATCGGGCTCCCGGGCCGCCTGGCCACCCGCCTCCAGCCCAACCACCCCACCGACGACCCCGCGGGCGTGGCGGCGGCCCTGCTGGACGGCCTGCTCCTCGGCTCCGGCGACGCGGTGATCGGCATCAACCCGGCCACGGACAGCCCCAAGGCGGTACGGGACCTGCTGGACCTCCTGGACGGGGTGATCGACCGCTACTCCATCCCCACCCAGTCCTGCGTCCTGTGCCACGTCACCACCAGCATCGACCTGATGGAACGCGGCGCCCCGGTGGACCTCGTCTTCCAGTCCATCGCCGGTACACAGGCCGCGAACGCCTCGTTCGGGGTCACGCTGGGGCTTCTGGACGAGGCGTACGAGGCGGCGCGCTCGCTGGGCAGGGGCACGGTCGGCTCCAACGCCCTGTACTTCGAGACGGGGCAGGGCAGCGCGCTCTCCGCCGACGCGCACCACGGGGTGGACCAGCAGACGGTGGAGGCGCGGGCGTACGCGGTCGCCCGCCGCTATGACCCGCTGCTCGTGAACACGGTGGTCGGCTTCATCGGCCCGGAGTACCTCTACGACGGCCGCCAGATCCTCCGCGCTGCCCTGGAGGACCACTTCTGCGGCAAACTGCTCGGCCTGCCCATGGGCCTCGACATCTGCTACACCAACCACGCCGACGCCGATGACGACGACATCGCCACGATGCTCACCATGCTCGGTGTCGCCGGCGCCTCCTTCGTGATCTGCACTCCCGGAGGCGACGACATCATGCTCAACTACCAATCGGCCTCGTACCACGACGCGTTGTACCTGCGCGAGGTGCTCGGGCTGCGCCCGGCACCGGAGTTCGAGACGTGGCTGGAGCGGATCGGTCTGCTGGACGACGGCGGCGGGATACGGGACGTGGCGGGTACGGGCCATCCACTGACGGCGATCGGACGGGGGCTGGCGGCATGACGGAACGTCAATTCATGTCTCTGACGGGCGACTTGGAAAGCAACCCGACCGCCCCGACCGCCGGGGCCACTTCGGCTGTCCCGGCCGCCTCGACCGCTCCGTTCGCGGACCGGGAGTCGGACACCGCCCTCTGGACCTCCCTGCGCCGGCACACCCAGGCCCGGATCGGGCTCGGACGGGCCGGCTCGGCGTTGCCCACGCGGCACCGGCTCGAACTGCAGGCCGCGCACGCCGCCGCGCGGGACGCGGTGCACTCGCCGTTCGACCCGGACGTGGTGGCGTCCGCGCTGACGGGTGCGGCGACGATACGGGTGCGCAGCGCCGCCCCCGACCGGCTCACCTATCTCCAGCGCCCCGACCTCGGACGCAGGCTCCACGACGTGGACCGGGCGCACCTGCCCCGCGACGGCTGGGACGTGGTGTTCGTCGTCGCCGACGGGCTGTCCAGCCGGGCGGTGCACGAGCACGCGGCGGCCGTCGTGCGCGCGACGGCACAGCGGCTGCCCTCCGACTGGCGCGTCGCTCCCGTCGTGCTCGCCGAGCAGGCGCGGGTGGCTCTCGGCGACGACATCGCGCACGCGCTGGGGGCCGGGATGGCCGTCGTCCTCATCGGGGAGCGGCCCGGGATGTCCGCCGCGGACTCGCTCGGCGCGTATCTCACGTACGACCCGCGCCCGGGTCACACCACCGACGCCGACCGCAACTGCCTCTCCAACATCCGCCCGCCCCTCGGCCTGTCCCACACCGCCGCGGCGACGAAGCTGGCGACACTGATGCGCAGAGCACGCGACCTCGGCCGCACCGGCGTATCCCTGAAGGACGAGTCCACTTCCGCACTGCCCCGGCCATAGCGTGCCGGACGCGCTGAAGAGGCGGGGCGAAGCCCCCGCCTGAGGGGCGCGGGGAACTGCGCGACCAGCCCCCACCCACCGGCAGTCGACCATCACACCCCGGGGTCGAAGGGGCAGAGCCCGTGGGACGGGACGGGTAGGGGCGGCGGGGGCGGGAAACCCCTGGGGGCTCAGCTCGGCAGCGTAAGCCCCCACCCCCCTTCCCGAACCGTCCACGTCCGCGTCCGCACAGGCCCGGACACCACAGAATCCGCCCGGTACCGAAAGTCCGCCCCGGACACGGTCACCCGCCGCCCCACCACCCGCAACGGCGAAGCCTCCGCCCCCACAGAAACCGGCCGAACCTCCACCTCCGCACCCCCGGCAACGCCAGGCGTCACGGACACCGCCTCCACCGGCTGGTCCAGATCGACCAGGATGACCCCGTCGACCTCGACCCGCAGCCGCGAAGGCCCGGGCCCCGGCACGGACGCCACGCGCGCGGGCCGCGCCGCGAGCGTACGGACCAGCGACTGGCAGGTCCGCAGCCACGCATGCCCCCCGAGCCCGGAAGCACCACCCCCGAAGCCCCCGAAGCCCCCAGATCCTCCAGAGCCCCCGAAGCCCCCAGATCCTCCAGAGCGCCCGAAACCGCCGACTCCACCGACACCCCCCACGTCGGCCTCGTCGACCTCCTCGGCACCCCTCATCCCCCCACCCGCCCCCACCGGCGGAATCCGCAACGCCCCCAACACCACCCCGTCACTCTCGTCGACCAGCAGATCGAGCCGCCGCTCGACCCCGTCGAGCACGGCCCGGGCCGCCGCGACGGCACCGACAGGCACCCCGAGCGCCCGCGCCAGCGACAGCACGCCCCCCACCGGCACCAACGACACCCCACATCCGGCCAGTTCCCGCTGTCGGTGCAAAAGGGACACAGCGCGCAACAGGGCGCGGTCGTCGCCCACCACGACCGGCCGCCGGGAACCCCTGCGGGCCAGCGCCCGGGCAAATTCCTCGGGCCCTTCCGGAAGGCATACTTTCGTCGTCGCACCCGCGCTGAGCACGTCTTTTGCGATCCGTACAGACTCGCCGTCCGTCCAACGGGCGACCGGGTCGATGACCACAAGGAGCTGGTCGGAAGCCGCCACCTCGGTCATGCCTCGCTTCCTCGGGTAGCATCTTTGTGCAAGAGCCCCTTGCGCTATTGCGCCAGGGGCTTCGTCTATTCCGGGGCATCCGGTCCGACGGTCGCGGCCAAAGGAGGTCGCCGGCGTACGCAGCCGTATCGAAAACCAGCCGCGTACGTCCCCGACCTTGGACATGCCCCGCCCGGAAGGGGTGTACGCCTGTGCCCGCACTTGTGCTGCTCGGTGCTCAGTGGGGTGACGAAGGCAAGGGAAAGGCCACCGACCTGCTCGGTGGATCCGTGGACTATGTGGTGCGCTACCAGGGCGGCAACAACGCCGGCCACACGGTAGTCGTGGGCGATCAGAAGTACGCCCTCCACCTCCTCCCTTCCGGAATCCTCACGCCGGAGTGCACTCCGGTGATCGGAAACGGAGTCGTCGTCGACCCGTCGGTCCTGTTCTCCGAGCTGAACGGACTGAACGAGCGCGGCGTCGACACCTCCAAGCTCCTGATCAGCGGAAACGCTCACATCATCACGCCGTACAACGTCACCGTCGACAAGGTGACGGAACGCTTCCTCGGGAAGCGGAAGATCGGCACGACCGGGCGTGGCATCGGGCCCACCTACGCGGACAAGATCAACCGCGTCGGCATCCGTATCCAGGACCTCTACGACGAGTCGATCCTGACCCAGAAGGTCGAGGCGGCCCTCGAGGTCAAGAACCAGTTGCTGACCAAGCTCTACAACCGCCGTGCCATCGAGGCCGGGCAGGTCGTCGAGGAGCTGCTGGGCTACGCGGACCGGCTCAAGCCGTACGTCGCTGACACGGTCCTGATCCTGAACCAGGCGCTGGAGCAGGACAAGGTCGTGCTCTTCGAGGGCGGCCAGGGCACGCTCCTCGACATCGACCACGGCACGTACCCCTTCGTGACGTCGTCGAACCCGACGGCCGGCGGTGCCTGCACCGGTTCGGGTGTCGGCCCGACGAAGATCAGCCGGGTCATCGGCATCCTCAAGGCGTACACGACCCGTGTCGGCTCGGGCCCGTTCCCGACCGAGCTCTTGGACGAGGACGGCGAAGCGCTGCGCCGCATCGGTGGCGAGCGCGGTGTCACCACCGGTCGTGACCGCCGCTGCGGTTGGTTCGACGCGGTCATCGCCCGCTACGCGACCCGTGTCAACGGCCTGACCGACTTCTTCCTCACCAAGCTGGACGTCCTGACCGGCTGGGAGGAGATCCCGGTCTGCGCGGCGTACGAGATCGACGGCAAGCGCGTCGAGGAACTCCCGTACTCCCAGACCGACTTCCACCACGCGAAGCCGATCTACGAGAACCTCCCGGGCTGGTCCGAGGACATCACCAAGGCGAAGTCCTTCTCCGACCTCCCGAAGAACGCCCAGGCGTACGTCAAGGCGCTGGAGGACATGTCCGGCGCCCAGATCTCCGCGATCGGCGTCGGCCCGGGCCGCGACGAGACGATCGAGATCAACTCCTTCATCTGATCCGTTCGGACCGTTCAGATGGTTCGGACCGTTCGGACCGTTCAGATCGTTCGGCGAAGGCGGGCGTTCCGTCGCCCTGATGCAGTGAGAGGCCGTCGTCCCCAACCGGGGGCGGCGGCCTCCGCGTTCACCGTGGGATGTGCCGCACTCGCCGTGGGGCTCGGCTCCGCGCCGTCCTCCCGCCAACGGCCTCATGAACTGAAGGCGCCGTCATGGCACGGAGTGACCGTCCGGCAGGGCAAGCTGACCGTTAATTGACCTGGACATGGTCTGTTCCTGGTTCCCGACCGGCCGGGACCCGACGACGATCTACGCGTGTAGTGCACTGGGTGCGTGTGGCGCACGTGACGCACCTGGCACACCTAGCGCACATGCAGTGCCCGAAGTCCCCGCACGACTCGCGCAGTTGCTCCCGTCAGCCAAGTCCCAGCCAGTCCCAGGAGACACGTATGCCCGTCAATCCCATGAACCGCCGGGAGTTCGTGAAGAAGTCGGCCGTCACCGGGGCGGCCGTCACGGTCGCGGGGGCCGTCGCCGCGACCCCGGCCCAGGCCGCGGATCACAAGCCCGAAAAGGCGCCCCGTACCTGGTCCTTCTCCATCCTGGGCACCACCGACCTGCACAGCCACGTCTTCGACTGGGACTACTACACGGACGCGGCGTACAAGGACAGCAAGGGCAACTCCGTGGGCGTCGCCCGCGTCGCCACCCTCATCAAGCAGCAGCGCGCCGCCAAGGGCGAGAAGCATGTCCTGCTCGTCGACGCCGGTGACATCATCCAGGGCACCTCGCTGGCGTACTACTACGCCCGCGTCGACCCGATCGTCGCCGCCAAGGGCAAGCGCGCCCCCGTGCACCCCATGGCCGTCGCCATGAACCACATGCGCTACGACGCCGCCGCCCTCGGCAACCACGAGTTCAACTACGGCATCGAGACCCTGCGCAAGTTCGAGCAGCAGTGTCACTTCCCGCTGCTCGGCGCCAACGCGCTGGACGCCAAGACGCTGCGCCCGGCCTTCCAGCCGTACACCGTGAAGCGCATCCGCGTCCCCGGCGCCCCGGACATCAAGGTCGGCATCCTCGGCCTCACCAACCCGGGCATCGCCCTGTGGGACAAGGACAACGTCTCCGGGAAGATGGCGTTCACCGGGCTCGTCGAGCAGGCGAAGAAGTACGTCCCGCGGATGCGCGCACTCGGCTGCGACGTCGTGTTCCTCACCGACCACTCGGGCCTGGACGGCAGTTCGTCGTACGGCAGTGAGCTGCCGTACATCGAGAACGCCTCGAACCTCGTCGCCCAGCAGGTACCCGGCATCGACGCGATCCTCGTCGGTCACACGCACGTCGAGGTCTCGTCGTACACGGTGAAGAACGAGGAGACCGGCAAGGACGTCGTCCTCTCCGAGCCGTACTGCTGGGGCATGCGCCTGACCGTCTTCGACTTCGAGCTCGAACTCCACCACGGCCAGTGGAAGGTGACGAGCACCAAGGCGCAGACCCTCAACAGCAACACGGTCGAGGAGGACCCGGAGATCACCAGGCTCCTCAAGGCCGACCACGACCTGGTCGTGAAGTACGTCAACACTCCGGTGGGCACCTGCACCGCGGACCTCTCCGCGGCCGAGGCCTGCTGGAAGGACGTCCCGGTGATGGACTTCATCCACCAGGTCCAGATGGCGACGGTGGCCTCCGGCCTGTCCACCGCCGACGCCGCCCTGCCCCTGATCTCCGTCGCCGCGCCCTTCAGCCGCACCGCCGACATCCCGGCGGGCAACGTCACCATCCGCGACGTGGCCGGGCTCTACATCTACGACAACACCCTGTACGGCAAGAAGCTCACAGGCGCCCAGCTCAAGGACTACCTGGAGTACGCGGCGAAGTACTACCACCAGTTCGCGTCCGGTACGAAGGTGGACACGGCCACCCTCACCAACGCCAACAACTTCTGGGACTACATGTACGACACCGCCGCCGGGGTCGAGTACGACATCGACATCGCGCAGGCCGAGGGCTCCCGCATCAAGAACCTCACCTACAAGGGCGCGGCGGTCGCCGACGACCAGGTCTTCGTCGTCGCCGTCAACAACTACCGCGCCAACGGCGGCAGCGGCTACCCGCACATCGCGGCCGCCGACATCGCGTACAGCTCCACCAACGAGATCCGCCAGCTGATGATCGACTACGTCACGTCCAAGGGCACCCTCGACCCCGCCGACTTCGCGGTCACCAACTGGAAGCTGACACAGGACGGGACGCCGGTGTTCTGAGCCGCGGCCCGCTCATCTTCCGAGGCCGGGGCCGCCGACCGGATCACCCGGCCGGCGGTCCCGCCCCAGGCCTTGTCCGGCCGGGGTGCGCCTCAGCTGAAGATGATCATCGACCCTTGGGCGAGGCTGCGGGTCGCCGCCGCGTGCAGGCCGAGCCACACATGCCGCTCGCGCGCGAACGGGCTCGCGTCGTACGGGGCGGGCGCGGCCGGTTCCTCCAGCTCCGTGGGAGCCATGGGCGGCTGCGGGGCGGCCGGGGGGTTCGCCGGGTCGATACCGATCGACTGGGCCACGAACTCCAGCTCGCGCAGCAGCGTCTGGGAGGAGCCCAGGGGGCCGCCCCCGGCGAGGAGTTCGTCGTTGGCGAGCGGATGCGGGAAGTCGACCGGGACGTACGCGCCCGCGTGGTCGTAGTGCCACACCAGGTGCGACTGCTGGGCGTTCGTCTCGAACATCTCCAGCAACTGCTCGTAGTCACCGCCCAGTTCATCCACCGGGGTCACCGCGAGGCCGCACATCTGGAGCAGATACGCCCGGCGCAGGAAGTGCAGCGCGTCGTAGTCGAAACCGGCGACCGGGGCCACGTCGCCGGAGAGCCCCGGCATGTACGCGTACACCGGGACCGGCGGAAGTCCGGCCTCGCCCAGCGCTTTGTCGTACAGCGCCAGCTCCTCGGCGAAGGGATTGTCGGGGGTGTGGCACAACACGTCGACGAGCGGGACCAGCCACAGGTCACAGGCCAACAGACGGCTCCTCTAGCTCCTTGGGAAGCACGGTGGTCAGGGAAGCGTAATGGGTGGGACCCGTCCTCAGTCCCCCTCGTGCGGATCCCGTACCCACACCCCGTGCGCCCACCTGTCGCACCGGCGCACATGCCTCCCGCCACGACCTCACGTCGAGCTCATCCGGCGGTCAGACGCTCGAGCAGGGCGAGGGAGTGCTCGTTGTACGCGGCGACGATCGCGTGCGCCGCGCCCGGGTCGCGGCGGCCCAGCGCGTCCACGAGCTCCGTGTGGGCCGCCCACAGGTGGCCCTTCAGATCCTCCACCCGGCGCAGGTGCTGCACCGTGCACACCCAGGACTGGACGCGCAGGCGGTGCAGGAAGTCGGCGAGGTAGGCGTTGCCGAAGAGGGCGCTCAGCTCGCGCCAGAAGCGCAGGTCGTAGCCGATGAGGATGTTCAGGTCGCCGGCCGTCGCGGCGCGCTGGGCCTCCTCGCCACGGCGGCGGACCCCGGCGAGGGCGGCGAAGGTGCGCGGATCGTCGGCCTGCGCCATGCCTCCGGCGAGGAGACTCCGGAACATCCCGTCGGTGACGAGACTCCGGGCCTCGATCATGCCGCGGTAGTCGTCCAGCGAGTACTCGTGCACACGGAAGCCGCGGTGCTGGTCCGCCTCCAGGAGGCCCTGGGCCGACAGATCGACGAGGGCCTCGCGGACGGGGGTCGCGGAGACGCCGTACTGCTCGGCGATCTCCTTCACCGTGAACGCCTGCCCGGGCCGGAGCCGGCCTGCCAGCACCTCGTCGCGGAGCGCGTCCGCGATCTGCTGCCGCAGGGTGCTACGGGTTACGGCGCCGCTGCCGCCGGTGCCGGGCATGGTCTCTCGCTCCCTCATCGCGTACGGGTGCACGTGCGTGCGCTTCTCCATGAGCACGGTCACCTTACGCGGACGCGAGCCTTTCAGGGCACGGAGGATGCGTGCCACAGCCCCCCTGGGGGCGCGGGGAACTGCGCGCTCAGCCCCCACCGACCGCCGGCCGAAGAACTGTCGGGCGGCCGGGGGATGCGGGGCGAAGCCCCGCCCTCAGGGGGCGTGGGGAACTGCGCGGCCGGCCCCCACCCGCCCGCAGCCGAGGAGCCACCTCGGGGGTCTGGGGGCGGAGCCCCCAGGTACGGATGGGACGGGTAGGGGCGGCGGGGGCGAGACCCCCCGCGCGTCACACGGTGTGTTCGTCCGCCACCGACAACGCCTCGTCCAGCGCCGCGAGCCCCTCCTTCGCCTCCCCCTCGGAGACATTGCACGGCGGCACCACATGAGTCCGGTTCATGTTGATGAACGGCCACAGCCCCCGCGCCTTCGCCGCGGCCCCGAACGCGACCATCGGCCCATTGGCCTCACCGGCGGCGTTGTAGGGCACCAGCGGCTCCCGGGTCTCCCGGTTCTTGACCAGCTCCAGCGCCCAGAACACCCCCGTACCGCGCACCTCACCCACACTGGGATGCCGCGCGGCGAGCTCCCGCAGCCCGGGACCGAGCACCGTCTCCCCGATCCGCGCGGCCTGCTCGACGATGTCCTCCTCCTCCATCACGTTGATGGTGGCGACGGCGGCGGCACAGGCCAGCGGATGCCCGGAGTACGTGAGTCCCCCGGGGTAGGGCCGCCGGGCGAAGGTCTCGGCGATCGCCGAGGAGATCGCGACGCCGCCGAGCGGAACGTAGCCCGAGTTCACGCCCTTGGCGAAGGTCATGAGGTCCGGCGTCACGTCGTAGTGGTCCGCCGCGAACCACTTCCCCGTACGTCCGAACCCCGCCATGACCTCGTCCAGGATGAAGACGATCCCGTACTGGTCGCAGAGCGCGCGCACCCCCGCGAGATAGCCCGGTGGCGGCGTCATGATGCCCGCGGTCCCCGGAATCGTCTCGAGGATGATGGCCGCGACGGTCCCCGGCCCCTCGAAGGCGATCGTGTCCTCGAGGTGCTGAAGCGCCCGCTCGCACTCCTGCCGCTCACTGTCGGAGTGGAAGGGGGAGCGGTAGAGGAACGGCGCCCAGAAGTGGACGACGCCCGCCGCGCCGCTGTCGTTCGGCCAGCGCCGCGGGTCACCGGTGAGGTTGATCGCGGTGGAGGTGGCTCCGTGGTACGAGCGGTACGCGGAGAGCACCTTCGGACGGCCGGTGTGCAGCCGGGCCATGCGCGTGGCGTTCTCGACGGCCTCCGCGCCACCGTTGGTGAAGAAGATCTTGTCCAGGTCGCCCGGGGTCCGCTCGGCGATCAGCCGGGCCGCCTCCGAACGGGCCTCCACGGCGAAGGCGGGTGCGAACGTGGACAGGGTTGCGGCCTGTTCCTGGATCGCGGCGACGACCTTCGGGTGCTGGTAGCCGATGTTGGTGAAGACGAGCCCGCTGGTGAAGTCCAGATACCGCTTGCCTTCGTAGTCCCAGAAGTACGACCCCTCCGCGCCGGCGACGGCGAGCGGATCGATGAGCTCCTGCGCGGACCAGGAGTGGAACACGTGCGCGCGGTCCGCGGCCTTCACGGCGGCGCCGACCTGGGGGTTGGGCTGAGGGGTCATGCGCCGAAGCGTAAATGTCCCCGGAGGGGGCGCGACATCGGCGTCCTGTCTGTGACCGGGGGCTTTCCACGACAGTCTGTCGGGCTTGGCCGCCGACAACCGCATATTGACAGTAAGCTGTCAGAGTGACAGCATGCTGACATAGTGCACAGTCATGGTCCACGCGAGGAGAGAGCGATGAACGCAATGAGCGCGACGAGCGACCACGGCAGTCCCGTCCACCTCGCGGTCTACGACACCTACGCCGACTGGGAGACCGGTCACACCACCGCGTACCTCGCCCGCGCCGGCCGCGAGATCCGGACCGTCGGCCCCACCCGGGAGCCGGTGGCGACGATCGGCGGTCTCCGCGTCCAGCCCGACCTCGCGCTCGACGAACTCCGCCCCGAGGACAGTTCCCTGCTGATCCTCACCGGCGCCGACCTCTGGGACACCTCCGACGACCTGGCCCCCTTCGCCCGCAAGGCCCGCGCCTTCCTCGACGCGGGCGTGCCGGTGGCCGCGATCTGCGGGGCGACGGCCGGGCTCGCCCGCGAGGGGCTCCTGGACGACCGGGACCACACCAGCGCCGTGTCCTTCTACCTCGCCGCCACCGGCTACCGGGGCGCCGGGCGCTACGTCGACACCGACGCCGTCACCGACGGCAACCTCGTCACCGCAGGACCGACCGAGCCCGTCGCCTTCGCCCGGGAGGTCCTCCGGCTTCTCGGGGTGTACGAGGGGGAGGTCCTGGACGCCTGGTACCGCCTGTTCCACGACTCCGACGTGTCCGCGTACGCCGTGCTGGAGAAGGCCTCGGGGCCCGCCGGGGAGGCCGCCCGATGAGCCGGGAGCGACAGGACCTCCTCAGCCGCGCCGCCCTCGGCGTCTTCCGGCTCAACGGCCAGTTCCTCTCCGTGGCGGACGAGCTGGCCGGCCCCGCGGGGCTGACCGCCGCCTGGTGGCAGGTGCTGGGCGCGGTGCTCCCCGAGCCGCTCCCCGTCGCCGGGATCGCCCGCGTCATGGGCATCACCCGGCAGAGCGTGCAGCGCGTCGCCGATCTGCTCGTCGGCAAGGGCCTCGCCGAGTACCTGCCCAACCCGGCCCACCGCCGCGCCAAACTGCTCTCCCCGACCGCCGCAGGACGCACCGCCGTCGCCGCGATCGGCCCAGGCCACGCGGCCCTCGCCGACCGGCTGGCGCAGGCGCTCGGGGAGGACGGCTTCGCCGAGACCGTACGGATCCTGGAGCGACTGTCGGCGGTTCTCGACGAGATCGACGGGGTCGCGACGGACGTCACGAAAACGCCAGGTGCTGTTACTGAACCGTAGACACCGCCCCACCCACCTCCCCGTGGGGCCGCACTATCCTCGGCCTCGGGCGGTTGCACCGGCACGGGGGAGGGCGGCACGACGATGGAGAAGCTGGGGGCGGGGGAACCGCAGCAGATCGGGGCGTACCGACTGCTCGCGCGGCTCGGTGCCGGTGGCATGGGGCGCGTCTATCTGGCCCGCTCCGACCGGGGCCGTACCGTCGCCGTGAAGCTGGTGCGCGAGGAACTCGCCGCGCAGGAGGAGTTCCGGGCCCGCTTCCGTCAGGAGGTCCAGGCCGCGCGCCGGGTCGGCGGCCTCTGGACCGCCCCCGTCCTCGACGCGGACACCGAGGCGCCCGTCCCGTGGGTCGCGACCGGATATGTCGCCGGACCCTCCCTCCAGACGGTCGTGGGCCACGACCACGGGGCGCTACCGGAACGTTCCGTCCGCATCCTCGCGGCCGGACTCGCCCACGCCCTCAAGGACATCCACACCGCCGGACTCATCCACCGCGACCTCAAGCCCTCCAACATCCTCGTGACCATCGACGGCCCGCGCGTCATCGACTTCGGGATCGCGCGCGCCCTGGAGACCGTCACCGACGGCGGCCTCACCAGCACCGGCGCCCTCGTCGGCTCGCCCGGATTCATGGCGCCCGAGCAGGTCCGTGGCGACCGCGTCACGCCCGCGTGCGACGTCTTCTGCCTGGGCTCGGTCCTCTCGTACGCCGCCACCGGGGCCCTGCCCTTCGGGGCGGCGAGCAGCGGGGTGCACGCGACGATGTTCCGCATCGCGCAGGAGGATCCCGACCTGGACGGTGTACCGGAGGGCCTCGCCGACCTCGTACGGCACTGTCTGCGCAAGGACCCCGCCGCCCGCCCCGGCCTCGACGAGATCCTGGAGCGCATCGGCGCGGAGGACACCGTCGTGGACGGACGGTCCCGCGACCCGTGGCTGCCCAGCGCGCTGGTGGCCCAACTCGGGCGGCACGCCGTGCGGTTGCTGGACACGGAGAACCCGGACGAGCGCCCCGCACCGGCTCCGGCGCCGCCCGCGCAAAAGGCCACCGTCCCCGCTTCTGAATCGGCCCCGGGATCCACCCCGGCGGCCCTGGACCTGTCCAAGCCCCCGGCCGCACCCACCCCCGCACCCGAGGTCGCCCCGGAGCACGCCGCCACCCCGCCCCCGCCGGGCGGACCGGCCTCGACGGACCACCTCCCGACGCTGATCGCGGGCGCCGGCCAGACGCCCCCACCGGCCGCGCCGCCCGCCGCGCACCCCGCGTACGGCCATCCCCAGCAGCATCCCAGCCCCACGGGCCCGCCCGCGTACGGCTATCCGCAGAGCGGCTGGGGCGCTCCCGGCTCGTACGGCCCGACGCCGCCGTACGGACCGGGCACGCCCACAACGCCGTACGGCCCCGCGGGCGTCCCCGAGCCAGAGCCGCCGCGCAGAAGCGGGCGTTCCACCGCCGCCCTGATCGTCGTGGCGCTGGTCGTGGCGCTCGGCGCGGGCGGTTCCGTCTACGCGCTGATGCAGGGCGGCACGGCCCAGGGCAGCGACGACGCGAAGGCGTCCTCGGCCGCGTCCACGAGCCCGACCTCCCCCGACTCGCCTCCGCCGGCTTCCTCTGCTTCCTCCACCCCTTCCGATTCGCCCTCGCCCCAGGCATCCCAGGGCGGCACGATCCCGGAGGGGTTCCTCGGCACCTGGGACGCCTCCATCGACAACCGGACGGGCCACAACACCCGCCGACTCACCATCCAGCAGGGCGCGGTGGGCGACACGGTCCTCTCGCTCGTCGCGGACGGTCCGTCCGGCAGCAGCACCTACCACTGCGTCTTCCAGGCCGAACTGACCGCCGCCCCCGGCGCCGGCGGCCCCCTGGTGATCGGCCCCTCCGAAGTCACCGGCGGCGCACCGATCTCCTCCTGCTCCCCGGGCGCCGCCTCCGAGATCACCCTTCTGTCCGACGGCCGGCTGCGCCGGGTGAACACGGGCTCGGGCGAGTCGTTGACGTACACGAAAAGTGGCTGACGAGCCGTCAGTTCGGTTGCACGGTCGCTGAACTTCACCCGGCGTACGCCGGGAGCTCCCCGCCCGCCCGAAGTTCTTCGGCCGCGGGCCGGTGGGGGCTGGCCGCGCAGTTCCCCGCGCCCCTTGAGGGGCGCTGCGCGCATCTTCAGCCCGTCCGGCGTTTGAGGACGAGGCTGTTCAGGCCGATGCGGGTGTACGGGGCGGAGCCCCGCGGGGGTTTGGGGCGGAGCCCCGCGGGGGTTTGGGGCGGAGCCCTGCGTGGGTTTGGGGCGGAGCCCTGCGTGGGTTTGGGGCGGAGCCCTGCGGGGGTCCAGGGGGCGGCAGCCCCCGGTGGGGTGCGGGGGCGGAGCCCCGCGGGGGGTGCGGGGGCGGCAGCCCCCGGTGGGGTGGAAGGGGCGGAGCCCCTGGGATGGGACGGGTAGGGGCGGCGGGGGCGGGGAAACGCTAGCGCGGCTCCGGGGGGCGCTGGCGGGGCATGTTCGGGCGGGTGCCCGGCGGCAACGGCAGCCGCCCGGGCGACGCACCCTCCGCCCGAGGAACCCCGGCCAGGGACGACTGGATGCCCAGCGGCGCGGGCCCGGTCCGGAACTCCACCATCCAGTCCGCCGTCTCCACCCGCACCAACTCCGTCATATCCTCCGAAAACCTCCGCAACACCCCCAGACACCGATCCGCCGCCTCACTGGCGGTCCCCTCCGTCGGCCCCAAAACCTCCCGCACACTCTCGGACGCCCAGTCGAACTGCAACACCTGCAACCGCCGCTGCACGGCCTGCGCGGTCGCCACGTCCCTTATCCACCCGGAGGTCACCCCGAAGAACCGGTCCCCGGCTACGCACGCGACCCCGAGCAGCAGCGCGAGATACCCCCAGGGGGCGACCCCGCCGACCACTCCCGTGAGGTCCAGCAGGGGAAGCGCGGCCCCGGCCACCGCCCCCGCCGCCGCCCCACCCCGCAGCACCCGCGCCCCCCGCCGCTTCCACACCCGGTCCGCGAGATACCAGGACGCCGTGTCGAGCGCCCCCCGCTCCACCCACCGGTACAGCTCATGGAGCCGCTCGGCCGGCTCCCCCCAGTCCCCGAGCGGAAACGCCCGGCCGGTCAGATCACCCGGCCGGGTCCCCGCGGCCCCGTCGTCCCGCCCGTCCTGGGGCGGCCCCTCGGGCTGCATCTCCGGCTGGCTCACCCGGCACTCCCTACTGGCGAAGGACGACGAAGGACGAAGCTGGTGATGTTGCTGGTGACGTTGTGTCTGGTGACGTTGTGTGATGTCAAGTGACGCGTGGTGCCGAAGCGCCGCCCCCTTCCTACCGCCCAATGGGTGGCGATGGCCCGGGTTTCGCCGCTTTTCCGCCCAGAAGAGGGTCTTGATCAGGTATAGGATTCGAGATCGTCTCACTCGAAAGAGTGCTTGGGCGACGGCCCCGCCAACCACGTAGGCTCGTGCTGAACGGGAAAACCCCGTCCAGACAGCCGTACGGACCAGGAGCTGATCGTGATTCCCGGTGGTGGCCAGCCCAATATGCAGCAGCTGCTCCAGCAGGCCCAGAAGATGCAACAGGACCTCGCCAACGCGCAGGAGGAACTCGCGCGCACCGAGGTGGAAGGCCAGGCGGGCGGCGGTCTCGTGACGGCGACGGTGACGGGCTCGGGCGAGCTGCGCGCCCTGGTCATCGACCCGAAGGCCGTGGACCCCGAGGACACCGAGACCCTCGCCGACCTGGTCGTCGCGGCGGTCCAGGCGGCCAACGAGAACGCCCAGGCGCTCCAGCAGCAGAAGCTCGGCCCGCTCGCCCAGGGCCTCGGCGGCAGCGGCATCCCCGGCCTGCCTTTCTAAGACCGGCGACGGCCAACTACCGTACGTACTGAAAGATTCCAGGAAGGGCGGCAGTCCGTGTACGAAGGCGTGGTCCAGGACCTCATCGACGAGTTGGGGCGGCTGCCCGGCGTCGGTCCCAAGAGCGCGCAGCGGATCGCCTTCCACATCCTGCAGGCCGAGCCGACGGACGTCCGTCGGCTCGCGCAGTGCCTCATGGAGGTCAAGGCGAAGGTCCGCTTCTGCGCGACCTGCGGCAATGTGGCGCAGGAGGAACTGTGCAACATCTGCCGTGACCCGCGTCGGGATCTGACCGTCATCTGTGTGGTCGAGGAGCCCAAGGACGTCGTCGCGATCGAGCGGACGCGCGAGTTCCGGGGCAAGTACCACGTGCTGGGCGGCGCGATCAGTCCGATCGAGGGCGTCGGCCCGGACGACCTCCGGATAAGGGAACTCCTCGCCCGTCTCGCCGACGGCACGGTCACGGAGCTCATCCTCGCCACCGACCCGAACCTGGAGGGCGAGGCGACGGCCACGTACCTCGCCCGCATGATCAAGCCCATGGGCCTCAGGGTCACCCGCCTGGCCAGCGGCCTCCCGGTGGGTGGCGACCTGGAATACGCGGACGAGGTCACACTCGGCCGCGCCTTCGAGGGGAGACGACTCCTAGATGTCTGACGCCACGCTGCACGCGACCAGTCAGGATCCCGACGACTTCGTGGTCCAGATCGCGGACCAGGTCGAGAGCTTCATCGTCGCCGTCACCGAAGTGGCGAAGGGCGACGAGCCCGACTCCGCCGTGCCCTTCCTCCTCCTGGAGGTGTCCCAGCTGCTGCTGGCGGGCGGCCGTCTCGGCGCGCACGAGGACATCGTCCCCGACGAGCGCTACGAGCCGGACCTCGGTCCGGAGCCGGACGTCGACGACCTGCGCGAGCGCCTCGCGGTCATGCTGGACCCGATCGACGTCTACTCCGAGGTGTTCGACCCGTACGAACCGCGCAAGGCCCCGGTGGCCTGCCGCATCTCGGACGACCTCGCGGACGTCATCACCGATCTGCGCCACGGCATGGCCCACTACCGCGCGGGCCGCACCACCGAGGCCCTGTGGTGGTGGCAGTTCTCCTACTTCTCCAACTGGGGGTCCACCACCTCGGCGGCCCTGCGCGCCCTCCAGTCCCTGGTGGCCCACGTGCGTCTGAACCAGCCCCTGGACGACCTCAACGGCCTCGACACCGACCAGGACCTCGGCGAGGAGGTCCTCGCGGAGGAGGCGGGCCGGGTCATGGCTGAGGAGATCGGCGGCCCGCTCGGCATCAGGTCGGCCAAGTAGCCCCGGTCCGGGGTCAGTCGGCGGGCCAGTGCGCCCGGGTGAAGGCGGCGGCGGAGGTCAGCGCGGCGTCGGCGTCGTCGAGGAGCGCGGCGAACGCCTGGAAGACGTGCGGGACCTGGGGCCAGACCTGCAGCTCGACCGCCACGTCGTGCTCGGCGGCGCGGGCGGCCAGCCGTACGGCGTCGTCCAGCAGGATCTCGTGCGAGCCGACCTGGATGAGCAGGGGCGCGAGCCCCGTCAGGTCGGCGTGGACCGGGCTGGCCAGCGGCGTGGCGGGGTCGGTCTCGCCCAGGTAGTCGCGGGCGCGGATCTGCAGTCCCTTCGCGGTCAGCGCGGGATCGACGTCGGCCTTGCCGGTCAGGCTGTCCCCGGACAGGGTCAGATCGGCCCACGGGGAGAAGACCACGGCCGACGACGGCTGCGGCAGCCCCGCCTCCTTGAGCGCGACGAGCGTCGCCACCACCAGCCCGCCGCCCGCGGACTCACCGACGAACGCGACCTTGGAGCTGGGTGTCCCGTCCGCGAGCAGGGCGCGATAGGCGGCCACGGCGTCGTCGACGGCCGCGGGGAACGGGTGCTCCGGGGCCAGCCGGTAGTCGACCGAGACGGCACGGACCCCGACCCGCCGGGCCACGTCGGCGGCCAGGCCCACGGAGTCGCCGGCCGAGCCGAGGGCGTACGCGCCGCCGTGGAAGTAGAGCACCACAGCCGAAGAATCATCACCCGGAGTCTCGACGGTGACGACGGGTATGCCACCGAGCCGGCCCGGCGTGGCCGTGACGTCTTCGGGCAGCGGCACGGACGCGATCATCTCGTGGAAGAGGGCGCGCTGTTCGCCGAGTTCACCGCCGATGTCGAACGGAGCGTGCCGCAGGAGTTCATCAAGGGCTTGGCGTTGCTGCTGGGTCATGAGGGACCTCTCATCGGTGAGCGGGGGCGGGTGTCGGTCAGCGGGGCGGTCCCAGAACGACCTGCCCGTACTTGTCGGCGGCTTCGGCCAGCAGTTCCGGCGCGATCCGGAAGCCCTCGGGCCGAGGTGTGGCCAGATCGCGTCCGGCGTGCCGGAACATGCCCTCGATGCCGCCCGGGGTGCAGATCATCAGCAGGTCGGCGGTGTCGGAGGTGATCCGGTAGCCGTGCGGGACGTTCTTGGGCAGATAGACGATGCCGCCCTCGGACAGCTCCATCTCCTGGTCGTCGGACCAGACCAGCGCGGTGCCCTTGATCAGCATGAAGACCTCGTCCTCACGGGTGTGCAGGTGGTACGGCGGTGCCTCGCCCTTGTTGACGGTGAACCGCCCGACGGTCAGCTGCCCATCGGTGGCCGCGCTGTCCAGCAACACGGCGAAGACGCCACCGTCGAGCCACTCGAGCTTCTGCTGCTGATCGGCCAGCGCGAGATAAGCCATGCTCATGACCAGTCCCCTTCCCTGGGCCAGATGCTGCGAATTCGAAGCACATGCCGACCTTACTTCTGCTTCGAATTCGCAGCAAGTAAACTCTTGGTCATGCCCGACACCCCGCCCCCCGATCCGGAGCGACTGGATCCCGAGCAACTGGCCGCCTACTTCGCCCTGATGGAGGTCAGCAGCCTGCTCCAGCACGCCGTCGACCAGCAGCTGCGTGACGAGGGCGGCCTCAGCTACACCCAGTTCCAGATCCTCGCCGTGCTCGGGCAGGCCCCCGAGGGGCAACTGCGGATGACCGACATCGCCGACCGCCTGGTCCACAGCCGCAGCGGACTGACCTACCAGGTGGCCCAGTTGGCCAAGGCGGGACTGGTCACCAGGGCACCTTCAGCGGACGACGAACGCAGCGTCAACGTCACCGCCACCCCACAGGGCCAGGAGCTCCTCGGCCGAGTGATGCCGGGCCACGTAGCGGTCGTACGCAGACTCCTCGTCACACCCCTGAACCGCTCGGACATCACCGCACTCAGCGACGTACTGGGCCGGGTCCGCACCCACATGCGCACGACCCCACCCCGCTCAGCGACCCCCGGCCGCAAGCCCACAACACTCCACAACGACTGACCCCCCGAGGCCGCCGACCCCCGAGGCCACCACGCGACCCGAGGCCACCACGCGACGCGAGGCCACCACGCGACGCGAGGCCGCCATACGACGCGAGGGGCCGTGCCGGTACGTCGCAAGCCCGTCGCTTACGTTCGGATCGAGCAGCGGCTCCCTTGCCCGGCCCACGCCTGATCCAGCGGCGACGGGCTCGACGTACCGGCACGGCCCCGCCCCACCACCGGCACCAGGCGCCCCACCACCGGCACCAGGCGCCCCACCACCGAACCGCAGGCGCCCCACCACCATCCCGGCGCAGCGCCGAACCTTAGTGCTTGAGAGTTAAGACACGGCCGTGTCGTGTGACACGGGGCACTTTCCGGAGTGGCGAGGCGTGTCGGCGGGCAGGTGCCGCTCGGAGCGGCCGGAGGAACCCTGCCGAAACCGGTGGATCTGACGACTCCGGTGGACTCCCGGTGCACCTAGACGGTCCGGAGTGATCACTTCGTGAGCGGGACATCTCACGATCCGATACTCCGGAAGGGAAATCCGGCCGCTCGTTAGACTGAGCCGACCGCAGTTGTGCGGTGCAGAGACGGATTGAGCGAGGAGCGCACGTGGGCCTTGTCGTGCAGAAGTACGGAGGCTCCTCCGTAGCCGATGCCGAGGGCATCAAGCGCGTCGCCAAGCGAATCGTGGAAGCGAAGAAGAACGGCCACCAGGTGGTCGTGGTCGTTTCCGCGATGGGCGACACGACGGACGAGCTGATCGATCTCGCCGAGCAGGTATCTCCGATGCCCAGCGGCCGAGAGTTCGACATGCTGCTGACCGCCGGAGAGCGGATCTCCATGGCCCTGCTGGCGATGGCGATCAAAAACCTGGGCCACAGCGCCCAGAGCTTCACCGGCAGCCAGGCAGGCGTCATCACCGACTCGGTCCACAACAAAGCGCGGATCATCGATGTCACGCCGGGCCGTATCCGGACGGCGCTCGACGAGGGCAACATCGCCATCGTCGCCGGCTTCCAGGGCGTCTCGCAGGACAAGAAGGACATCACCACGCTCGGACGCGGCGGGTCCGACACCACGGCCGTCGCGCTCGCCGCGGCGCTGGACGCCGAGGTCTGCGAGATCTACACCGACGTGGACGGCGTGTTCACCGCCGACCCGCGGGTGGTGAAGAAGGCGAAGAAGATCGACTGGATCGCCTTCGAGGACATGCTGGAGCTTGCCGCCTCCGGCTCCAAGGTGCTGCTCCACCGCTGTGTGGAGTACGCCCGCCGCTACAACATCCCGATCCACGTGCGCTCGTCCTTCAGCGGACTCCAGGGCACCTGGGTCAGCAGCGCACCGATCAAGCAAGGGGACCAGAAGGTGGAGCAGGCCATCATTTCCGGTGTCGCTCACGACACCTCCGAGGCCAAGGTCACGGTCGTCGGTGTCCCGGACAAGCCGGGCGAGGCCGCCTCGATCTTCCGCGCCATCGCCGATGCCGAGATCAACATCGACATGGTCGTGCAGAACGTGTCCGCCGCCTCCACCGGCCTGACGGACATCTCCTTCACCCTCCCCAAGACCGAGGGCCGCAAGGCCATCGACGCCCTGGAGAAGGCGAAGACCGTGATCGGCTTCGACTCGCTGCGCTACGACGACCAGATCGGCAAGATCTCGCTCGTCGGCGCGGGTATGAAGACGAACCCGGGTGTCACGGCCGGCTTCTTCGAGGCGCTGTCCGACGCGGGGGTGAACATCGAGCTGATCTCCACCTCCGAGATCCGCATCTCGGTGGTCACGCGTGCCGACGACGTCCCCGAGGCCGTCCGCGCGGTGCACACCGCCTTCGGACTCGACTCCGACAGCGACGAGGCCGTCGTCTACGGAGGCACCGGACGATGACCGTCCTTTCGTACGGCGGCACTGGCCGCCGCTGATGGCCAGGACCGCAGGACCGACGCTGGCGGTCGTGGGTGCGACCGGGGCCGTCGGCACGGTCATGCTCCAGATCCTGTCCCAGCACGCGGACATCTGGGGCGAGATCCGTCTGCTCGCCTCCCCGCGCTCGGCCGGCCGCAAGCTGGCCGTGCGCGGCGAGGAGGTCGAGGTGGTGGCGCTCGGTGAGGCCGCCTTCGACGGGGTCGACGTCGCGATGTTCGACGTTCCCGACGAGGTGGCCGCGCAGTGGGCGCCGATCGCCGCGGCCAAGGGCGTGATCGTGGTCGACAACTCGGGCGCGTTCCGGATGGACCCGGACGTGCCCCTGGTCGTCCCCGAGGTGAATCCGCACGCCGCGCGCGTGCGCCCGCGCGGGATCATCTCCAACCCGAACTGCACCACCCTCTCCATGATCGTGGCGCTCGGCGCGCTGCACGCCGAGTTCGGCCTGCGCGAGCTGGTGGTCTCCTCGTACCAGGCGGTGAGCGGCGCCGGGCGCGCGGGCGTCGACACCCTGCGCGAGCAACTGTCCCTCGTCGCCGGTACGGAACTGGGGACCAGCCCCGGTGACGTACGCCGGGCCGTGGGCGACAACACGGGCCCCTTCCCGGAGCCGGTGGCGCTGAACGTCGTCCCGTGGGCCGGATCGCTGCGCGAGGACGGCTGGTCCTCGGAGGAGATGAAGGTGCGGGACGAGTCCCGCAAGATCCTCGGGCTGCCGGACCTGCCCGTGGCCGTGACCTGCGTCCGCGTCCCGGTCGTGACCACGCACTCCCTCACCGTGCACGCCCGCTTCGAGGGCAAGGTCACCGTGACCAAGGCCCGCGAGATCCTGGCCACCGCGCCGGGGGTCGTCCTGTTCGACAACCCCGCCGCCGGCGAGTTCCCCACCCCCGCGGACGTCGTCGGCACCGATCCGACCTGGGTGGGCCGCGTCCGCCGGGCTCTCGACGACCCGACCGCTCTCGAACTCTTCGTCTGCGGCGACAACCTCCGCAAGGGCGCCGCCCTCAACACGGCCCAGATCGCGGAACTGGTGGCGGCGGAGCTGTTCTAGAAAGCCGCGTCAGGGGAGCGGCGTGCGCGCGGGATCAACGGGATCACTCGTGTACGCCGCTGCCCCGGCGCCGGGGCTCCAACTGCCGTTGCCGCGAACCGATTTCGGCGGCGTGCGGCTGAGCGTCGTCCTGCATGGCCGGTAGGTTTCCCTGCTCAGGGTGCCCGAGGGGCAAAATCTCCCTGGCCATCATGGGATTCGTTTGTAGGATCTGTGTCAGTTGTGTGGCCGGAATAATGGTCCGGACCACTTGTAGAGGACCCGCTTGGCGTTCGAAGATTTCCCTCCCCGTTCTCCGCAACCGCGCGGAGGGCGGGGAGCGTCTTTGCGGTCGCCCTGAGCGGGTGTCCGGGGGCGGCACGGCATAACGGGGCATAGGGGATGAGCTAGTACGCATGAGGGCATTCAATGCACTGCCAGACGCGCAACCGGTCGCGTCGGCAGGCGTTCCGGCACATGGTCCGGCGGGCGTTGCGAGGTGCGTGGGGGCGGGTCTTGTGAAGCGCGTGGGGACAGGCGTCGCGCGGTGCGTGGGGACGGGCGTTGTGCGGTGCGTGGGAGCGGGCGTCGTGGGGTGCGTGGGAGCGGGTGCTTCGGCCGGTGTGAATCCTGGAGCGAATGTGATGCCTGTCGCGTACAACCCTGACGGGGGTAAGCGCGTCCAACTGGCGTGGCAGAGGTTCTCGAATTCACCGCGGTACAGACCAGGGGCACGCCCCTGCGTCCACCCCGCCGACTCCGCAGCCCCGGCGTGCCCGGCGGCATGCCGGTGATCGCGCCCATGCCCGCAGCGCGGCCCGCCCGCATACCGAGTCAGCGCGACGGCGCTGAAGACAGCATGGCCGCCGGCACCACCGTCGACCATCTCACCGAGACCTACCGCGCCCACTACCGGTCGCTGCTGGGCCTCGCGGCACTCCTGCTCGACGACACCGCCTCGTGCGAGGACGTCGTCCAGGAGGCCTTCATCCGGGTGCACTCGGCGCGCAAACGCGTCCGTGACCCCGAGAAGACGCTCGCGTATCTGCGTCAGACCGTCGTCAACCTCTCGCGCTCCGCGCTGCGCCGGCGCATCCTCGGCCTCAAGCTCCTCTCGAAGCCGATGCCCGACATGGCGAGCGCGGAGGAGGGCGCGTACGACCAGCTGGAGCGCGACGCCCTGATCAAGGCGATGAAGGGCCTCCAGCGCCGTCAGCGCGAGGTCCTCGTCCTGCGCTACTTCGCGGACATGACCGAGGCCCAGGTCGCCGAGACCCTCGGCATATCGCTCGGGTCGGTCAAGGCGTACGGCTCGCGCGGCATCGCCGCGCTCCGTGTCGCCATGGAGGCCCCGGCATGAGCCAGCGACGCGACAACCACGACCGACACGAGCCCTATGAGTGGCACGAGCCGACACACCGGCCCACGCCCGCCGAAGACGAGCACGAGCACGAGCAGCAAGCTGGGAACGGAACTGTGAACCACGGACCCGACGCAAACGGCCCCCACTCGCAGGGCCCGGACGCACTGGGCCCCGACGCTCTGGGCCCCGACGCTCTGGGCCCGGACGCACTGGGTTCCGACGGGTTCGGTTCGGACGAGCTGGCGCTGCGTCGGCTGCTGCACCAGGCCGTCCAGGAGATCGAACCCACCGACGGCACGCTGGAGCACCTGCGCCGCGCGGTCCCCGCACGGCGGGCCCGCAAGCGTCAGGCCATCGTCGGCGTGGCCGCCGCCGCGCTCTTCATCGGCACCGCCGTTCCCGCCCTCGTGCACGTCTCGAACGCCTCCGGGTCGAACGCCGACCCGTCCATAGCGGGCAACAGCTCACAGGCCCAGGGCGGCACCAGCCAGGGCAAGGGCCCCGACGGCGGCGAGAGCTCCGCGGGCGGCAGCTCGGGCACCTCCAAGGACAAGGGCAAGGGCAGCCGGACCGGCACGCCCGACAAGGGCAAGGCGTCGAGCACCGGGTCGGCCACGGGCGGCCCCGATCCCTCGGCCTCGGCCGCGATCTCGCCCGCGTGCACTCCGGCGCAGCTCGGCGGGGCCACCAGTACCGTCGGCACCCCGGACGCCACCGGCGCGGTCTACGGCTCCTTCACCCTCTCGAACGTCTCCACCACCAGCTGCACCGTCAGCGGCGCGGGCACGGTCGGCACCCTCGCGCAGGGCGCCGCGGACTCGGCCAAGGTCAGCGTGGTGACGCATGTGGCGGGCGACGCGGCCAGCGGGCTGCCCGACCCCTCCACGGAGGTCGCCTCGGTGGTGCTGAAGCCAAGCGCCTCGTACGTCGTGAAGTTCGCCTGGGTGCCCTCGGAGACCTGTCCGACCACCGGCGGCGGACAGCCCTCGCCGAGCCCGACCACCACCACGGACGGCGCCACCAGCACGGGCGGCACCGCCACGGACACCGGTGGCACCGGCACCTCGACCCAGATGGTGAGGGAGGACGGCGGCTTGGCCGACGGCAGCGTCGCCGTGTCGTACACGCCGGAGACGGGCGCGGCGACGGCCACGACGACCGTGTCCAACGCGTGCGCCGGGACGATCTACCGGACGGGGATGTTGTCGGCGTCCTGAGGGGCGCCGGCGGCGGGTTCGGCGACCGTGGCTTCTTCTTCGGCACGGTCCGGGACGAGTCCCAGCTCCGTGTCCCGCGCGAACTCCGCCTCGCGGCGCAGCAGCCGGAACCACATGAAGACCACGAAGCCCGCGAAGACGAACCACTCGCCGGTGTAACCGAGGTTCTGGAACGCCTTCAGGTCCAGGCCGGTGCCCTGAGGCGCGGTCGCGGGCACCGCACGCATCCCGCTGTCGGCCTTCGTAAGGGTGATCCAGGCGTCGTACACCTCGTACGGCACCAGGTTGACGAGTGACGCCGAGCTGATCGCGCCGGTCTGTCCTGCGGGCAGACCCCCGGCGGCGGTGACGCCGTTCGCCCCCGGGCTCTCGGACGCCTGGAGCGCACCCGTGACGGTGACCTCACCGGCCGGGGCGGCGGGCGCCTTCGCCGGGTCGGCGTTTCCGGGCAGCCAGCCCCGCACGACGGGCAGCGCCTTGCCGCCGTCGACGCGCAGCAGCGTCAGTACATAGAACCCGGACACGCCGTCGAGCTCGCGGCCCGGCACAAGGAGCTGCTTGCCGTACCGGCCGGTCGCGGTGGCCTGCTTTCCGGAGGTCTCCGTGCTCACGGGCAGCAGCCGGGCGAGCGGACGGGCCGCCGCCGTCTTGGCCGCGGCGGCCTGCTCACCGGCCGCGCGGTGGTCCTGCACCCGCGCCTCGAACCGGCTCAACTGCCACGAACCCATGAAGATGCAGAAGGGGATGGCCAACAGCACGAAGACGTTGATCCCCCACCAGCGGGGCGTCAGCAGGAACCGGTACACGACTTCAAAGGTACGGTGCCGCGCGCGACGTCCAGGCCTCGGGGCCCCTCCTGCCGGTGTTCTCCCGGAGTTCGTCCGGCGCGATCGGCGAAGTTATCCACAGGCTGGGGGCCTCGCCAGCGCGGGCCCGGTCGGGCCAGGCACTATGGGGCCATGACTGAGAGCATCGGGTCCATCGAGCAGCAGCAGGCAGCCATGCCCGACTGGGAGAAGCGCTTCCGGGCGCCGCGCGTGTCGCTGCCCGACTGGGCGGAGGACGCCCCGCACCGCGCGCTGTTCGTCTCCAACGCGACGGGGACGTACGAGCTGTACGCGTGGGACCGCGGGACAGGGGAGCAGCGCCAGGTCACGAACCGGGCGAACGGTACGACGGACGGGGTGCTCTCCCCTGACGGCGAGTGGATCTGGTGGTTCGACGACAAGGACGGGGACGAGTTCGGCATCTGGCGCCGCCAGCGCTTCACCGCTTCCCAGACCCCGGACACGGTCGATGCCGTGGACGGTGCCGAAAGTGTCGACGCCCCCGCCGCTCCGGGCCTGGAGCCTTCCTACCCCGGGGGCCTGGCGATCGGCAGGGACGGCCGGACGGCGGTCGTGGGCCGTTCGACGGACGAGGACGGCTCGACGATCCACATGGTCCGCTTCGGCGAGGAGCCGGTGGAGATCTACCGCCACCGGGAGTCGGCGGGCGTCGGCGACCTCTCGCACGACGGCTCCCTGATCGCCGTCGAGCACACCGAGCACGGCGACGCGATGCACTCGGCGCTGCGCGTGCTGCGCCCGGACGGCTCGACGGTCGCCGAGCTGGACGACACCAAGGGCGGCACGGTCGAGCTGGGTCTGGAAGTGCTCGGCTTCGCCCCCGTCGACGGCGACACCCGCCTCCTCATCGGCCATCAGCGGCGCGGCCGTTGGGAGCCGCTGGTGTGGGACGTGGCGACGGGGGAGGAGACGGACCTGGCCCTGGACCTCCCGGGCGACGTGGCGGCCGAGTGGTACCCCGACGGTTCGGCCCTCCTCATCGCCCACAGCTTCGAGGCCCGCAGCGACCTGTGGCGCTACGACCTGGCGTCCCGCGAGCTGGTCCAGGTGCCCACCCCGCAGGGCACGGTCTCCGGGGCGACGGCCCGCCCCGACGGAACCGTGGAGTACCTGTGGTCCTCGGCGGCCGAGCCGTCCGTGGTCCGCTCGACGACGGGTGAGATCGTCCTCGATCCCCCCGGCCTGCAGTCCCCGGGCTCGGTCCCCGCGGAGGACGTGTGGGTGGAGGGCCCCGGTGGCCGCGTCCACGCGCTCATCCAGAAGCCGGCGGGTACGACGGGCCCGCTGCCCACCGTCTTCGACATCCACGGCGGCCCGACGTGGCACGACAGCGACTCCTTCGCGGCGGGCCCGGCAGCCTGGGTGGACCACGGGTACGCGGTGGTCCGTATCAACTACCGAGGCTCCACGGGCTACGGCCGCGAGTGGACGGACGCCCTCAAGCACCGGGTCGGCCTGATCGAACTGGAGGACATCGCGGCGGTCCGGGACTGGGCGGTGACGTCGGGCCTCGCCGACCCCGCCCGCCTGATCCTCACCGGCGGCTCCTGGGGCGGCTACCTCACCCTCCTGGGCCTCGGCACGCAGCCGGACGCGTGGACCCTAGGCATCGCCGCCGTCCCGGTCGCCGACTACGTGACGGCGTACCACGACGAGATGGAAGCCCTGAAGGCGATGGACCGCACCCTCCTCGGCGGCACCCCCGAGGAGGTCCCCGAACGCTTCGAGGCGTCCTCCCCCCTCACCTACGTCGACGCGGTCAAGGCCCCCGTCTACATCTCGGCCGGCGTCAACGACCCCCGCTGCCCCATCCGCCAGATCGACAACTACGTAGCCCGCCTCACCGCCCGCAGCGCCATCCACGAGGTCTACCGCTACGACGCGGGCCACGGCTCCCTGGTCGTCGACGAACGCATCAAACAGGTAAAACTGGAACTCGACTTCGCCACCAGACACCTGCCCCACTAAGCGAGCCCCACAAAGGACGCGAAGAACCGCGCCCCCACGCAACAAGGGGTCTGGGAGCGCGTCCCCGGCGGAGTGCGGGGCGGAGCCCCGCGGGGGTTCGGGGGCGGAGCCCCTGAGGGAGGGGACGGGTAGGGGCGGCGGGGGGGAGGAAAATCCCCCACCCCACCCCACTCCCGCACCAGAAGCCCGAACCAGCCCCCCCCGAGACCAAAGACCTACGTGCCCGCCGATTCCCGTCGCCGCCGCCCCAACAACTCCGCCAGCCCCCTCCGAGTCGCAGCCAACACCACCCGATCCTCCGCCCGAAGCACATACGTAGAGGGAAGATCCCAGACCAGCCCGGAACCACCTCGCTCGCCCCCACCACCCCCCATGGCGGAGACCGGTTCACCACCCCGCCGTCCCCCCGACGCAGCCGTATCCAACGCAAGCACCCGCCACGACCCCGCCCGAAACGCCTCCCCCACAGTCCGCCCCTCCAACTGCGGATGCCCACCCACCACCATCGCCGCGAACAGCAACACCCGCCGCTCCACCGGAATCGCCCCGAGGATCTGCCGCCCCATCATGGCCCCGGCAAACGCGGGCGCGGCCAGATGAGACACGCTACGACTCCGGGTCAGCGCCTGCGGATGCGCGGCCCGCAGGGTCCGGTACACGGCGGTGGCGAAGTCGTCGTCGTACAACCGCAGCACGACCCGTAGATCGGGCCGCACGGTACGGGCGTACAACGCGGCTTCCAGGTTCGTCGTGTCCGCGCTGGTCAGCGCGAGCAACGCATGCGCCCGATGAATCTTCGCGGCCTCCAGCACACCTTCCTGCGTGACGTCACCCAACACCACCGGCACCCGCAACCGCCGCGCCAGCGCCAGCCCCCGCGCCTCCGGATCGGCCTCGACACACACCACCGGAATGTGCAGCTCACGCAGGCGCGTCAACACCCGCGTCCCGATCTTCCCGACCCCGAGCAGCACCACATGCCCGGAAAGCCCCCGCGGTGGCTTGCGCAACGCGGACCCGCTCCGGAACGTACCGAGCGCCTCCAGCACGGCGGCGAGCAGCACAGGCAGCAGCAACAACCCGACGAGCCCGGAGAAGAGCTGAAGAATCTGCCGCCCGATGGGCTCCCCGATGGCGGGGTTGTTGATGGCGAAGAGATCGAGGAGCGTCAGATAGGTCGCCTGCAGCGGGGGCTCCCCGGTGACGAGCATCGACGCGACCGCCAGCCCGACCACACACCCCACCAGCCCGGCGAACGACCAGCGCAGCCGCCGCGACATCAGCGAGCCGAAGGGCACGACGCTGCGCCCGGCGGAGGGCGCGGACGCGGCGTAGGACACCGTCTCCAGGACGATGGTCCCGCGCCCGGTGGCGGCCGCCACGGCCCGCTCGTCGGGCAGCAGCCGAGGCCCCTGCGACCCGCTGCTCTCGGAACCGTCGGCGCCGGCGGGGTCGTTGGTGGTGGCGGACAGCAGCGCGAGCGTGCACAGCCCGGGATCGGCGACCTCGCCGGGCCCCGGCGGCGGCCGCTCCACCGCCCGCAGCATCAACCCATCGGTCTGGACGACCTTGCTGGTCCCGGCGACGGCAGTCGCGGCGAGCGCGGGCGCGGCGGTGTCGGCATCGGACAACACGGTGGTGGACGCATCGAGCCCGAGCCCCCCGCTTCCTTCGCCACCGTCTCCCTCGCCATCGGTCACGGCCATGGCCAACGCCGAAGCCTGATCGAGGAGTTCCTCGATGTGCTGCCCGAGGCGCCGGTTGTAGAGCCGTATGACGAGCCGCAGCCGCGGGTTGAGGCGGCGCGCGGTGAGCGCGGCCCGGATGTTGGTCTCGTCGTCGTCATGGACGAGCGCGAGGGCGGCGGCCCGTTCCACACCCGCCTCGGCGAGAACGGACTCGGTGAGTTCGGTGGCCTCCAACACCCGCTCGGAACCGGCGGGTTCGGCCGTCCGCTGGGGCGGCCCCTCCCCGTTGCCCGCGGCCCGGTTCACCGCCGCGGACATCCGGTCGAACAGAGTCGAGCCCCGCGCCCGCCCGACCACCGGCGGCCGCACACTGCGCTGGGTGGGCGGCACGACGAGGGTCACACGTTCGCCGTACACCCCCCGCAGTTCGGCGGCCAGCCGGTGCGCCAGGGCGTCGTCCCCGGCCACCACCATGTGCGCGGTCGTGTCGGTCGACGGGCTTTGATACGGAAGGGTCCCCACGAGGGAGAAGAGTGCCGCACCGGGACGTGTGGTTCCAGAGGGCGGCCCGCGGGCCGGCATCGCCTCAGCGACGAGTACGGGCCCGTGCCTCGCGCGGCGGCCGGACGAACTGCAACTCCAGCGCGACCGGAGGTTCGGCGGCCCCCGGCCCTCCGGCGGACGCCCAACTCACCAGTTCCTCGGTGCAGTCGTCCCCCATCGCGAACCCGATCCAGGTCGCCCGCGCTCCCCGGCGCCGCGCGTCCCCCGAAGGCTGCACGACCACGACGTTGGCCTGGTCGCAGGGCCCGAGACAGTCCACGGTCCGCACCACGAACCGCCCCCCGGACGCCTCGGCCCCGGCCCGCAACCGCTCCAGCTGCCAGGCGTGATCGTCGTCGGGATACTTCCGCGGATTGCCACAACAGCACCCACGGCAGACGACCAGCGTGCAGGGCCGCGACCCGGCGGCACCGATCGCCACCGTACGAGACCTGTCGGCCGAGGCTCGGTTCAACGGATCGGCTCCCCCTGTCGAACGTACGTCTACAGCCGCAGACGATAGTTGACGACCTCTCGTCGCGAGTGGTGCGGGATGGACGGCGGCGTAACGGCGAAGGCTGGGCCGGCCGGGTGTTACGGCTGTCGAGGTGGCCGGCCACGGTCGGCGAGCACGCCCTGCCAGGCGTCCCGGGCACTCGCGTACCGGGGGAACCGTTCGTCGAGGGAGCCGGCCCGGAACACGAGACGTATGCCCGACCGGGTGTAGACGACGCGCAACCACCCTTGCCGCTCCAGGCATTCGTCCCACGCCGCGCACAGCGGGGCCAGGACGCTGCCGTCCATGAACGTCACGTCCCTCAGGTCGACGATGAGGAAGAGGCGTCCGGTGCCGTGGCGGACGTCCTCCAGGCCGCGCGCGAAGGCTGGAGCGGTCGTCAGGTCCAGTTCGCCGCCGGATCGGATCACGCGGCACTCGTCGAACAGGTCGGGATGCGGGCCCATACGCCCCAGCTCCTCTGCCTTCAGGATGGCTTTCGCCTCGCGCAGGGCCTCTGTTGCGCGGAAAGAGACTGCACGGAGAGGGCCGGGGGCAGGGGCTGCCGCACGGCCAGCGTACCGCCGTGGAGGGCCGGCCGGTCCAGCCGCGGTGCACGGGCGCCGCCCATCCGCGCTGCCGTGCGGGGCGCCGCCCGGCTTCTCGGGGTGGCGCCGGATCACCGTGGCGGTCTGCGGATCCACACCTCCCGAGCAGCCTTCGTCCGGCCGGGACCGGCACCCGCGCCGGATCCGGAGTCCGAGGCGGCGTGGGCGTCGAGTGCGCCGAGCTTCGACCAGCCCCAGGCGTGCAAGGTCTCCGTCGCCGCGTTCTCGCGGCCGTCGTCGCCGGACCGGTCCACGGCCGCGACGACCAGATCGGTGTCGAGGCGGGCCAACAGCCACTCACCCAGGCGTGTCGCGATGCCTTCGCGGCGATGGGCCGGGAGCACCATCAGCTCGGCCAGCAGGAACGTACGGCCCGAGGCGGTGAGTTCCTCGATGTCCGTGGGCAGCTCTCCTCGAAAGCCCGACCACCAGTCTCCGGTACGGGCGATCCGGAACCCGTAGGCGCAGCCGACCAGGCCGCCGGTGTCGGCGACCACCATGTCGAAGCCCGGGCGTTGCACGTGCTGCTCGAAGCGGTTCAGAAAGCCCTGGCGGTCGCGGTATTCGGCGCCCGCGGGACCACGGTAGGCCGTGACATGGACGTCCGCGACGGCGCCCCGCTGCTGCTCGGCCTGCCATCGGGACAGCCTGCGCAAGTACACCTCTGCCATCTGAGCCTCTCCCCCCGGGGCCGCGGGACGGACATCCCCGGACTCGGCATGGTGGCAGCACGAGCCGACGGGGTAAACCAGGCGTCCGGCCCCGACCGGGACACGGGGCTCACGGCCGCGCGGAGTGTGTGACATGCCGCGTGTGGCGTAATGGGCTCTTCGGGTTGCTCGGCCGCGTCACTCTGTGCGGGTTGATCACGGCCGGGTCAGGAGCTCGTGTGTACAGATCACGTGAGCGGGTCGAGCGCATCCGCCGTGACCGCCGGATGGACCCGAGGACGTCGGGGCGGGCGCCGGATCCGCGGCACGAGATGAGCCGGGACACGCGGGCCGAGGCCGTGAGGACGTCGGTGAGGGGGCGCGGCTGTGGCGGAAGGTGAGCGGCGGCCCGACAAGGGCATGGTGGACCGGTCGGAAGGGTTCGGCGAGCGGCTGCTGGGGGTGCTGCTGGACCGGGCACACGAGATGCCGCCGCAGCTGATCGCCCCGCTGATCGCGGAAGAGGTGGCCAGGGTCGGTGGCCGCGACGTCTCGATCCTGTTGCAGGACTACGCCCAGCTGGTGCTGGTGCCGCTACCGGGTCGGCGGCTGATGGTCGGCGAGCCCGAGTCGATCGACGACTCTGCCGCCGGCCGGGCCTTCCTGTACGCGACCATTGCCGAGGTGCCGCAGGGCGACGCCGTCCGGATGTACCTGCCGTTGCTGGACGGCAGCGACCAGGTGGGAGTGATGGCCCTCACCCTGGACACCGTCGATGACGACGACCGACGGCTGCTGCGCAGGCTCGCCGGCCTGGTCGCCGACATGCTGGTCACCAAGCACAGCTACACCGACCAGTTCTTCCGTGCCCGGCGCCGCGAACCGATGAGCCTGGCCGCGGAGATCCAGTGGTCCCTGCTGCCGCCGCTGGCGATGTCCAGCCCGCAGGTCGCGGTGGCCGGAATCCTGGAGCCCGCCTACAACGTCGCGGGCGACAGCTTCGACTACGCCCTCAACGAAGACATCCTGCATGTCGCCATGGTCGACGCGATGGGCCACGGCCTGGACGCCGCCACGATGGCGACCGTCGCCGTCGGGGCCTACCGGCACGCCAGACGTGCCGACATCGGCCTGTCCGAGATCTACGCGTTCATGGACCGGGCCATCGCCGAGCAGTTCGGGCCCGACCATTTCGTCACCGCGCAGATGATGCGGCTGAACATCGCGACGGGTCACCTGCAGTGGGTCAACGCCGGCCACCCCGCACCGCTGCTGATCCGCGACCACCGGGTCGTCCGGAAGCTGGGAGGCCCGACCACCTTGCCGGTCGGCTTCGGCGGTGAAGATCCCCGGATCAGCGAGCAGCTGCTCCAGCGCGGCGACCGAGTGCTGTGCTTCACCGACGGCCTGATCGAGGAGCACGAGGCCGGCGAAGAACAGTTCGGCGAGGAACAGCTCATCGACTGCGTCAACCGCGTCGCACTCGGAGAGAAGGGCGTACGAGCGGTGGTGCGCTCGCTCTCCCACGCCCTGAAGTGGCAACGAGGCGGCCGTACCAGCGACGACGCGACCCTCTTCATGATCGAATGGCGCGGGGGCGCCGCCGACCACCTCGCCGTCCTGGACTGAGCCGACAGCCCTGCGTGGACGGCATCGGCATCCACCGGCCCTGATCCCAAGGAACCCGGGCCTTCCACAGCACACGAGTGCACCGGCCCCGGCCCGCGTCAGCCGCGTTCCTCCTCCTCGGCCTCCATGAGCCGGATCCCCCGATGCGTCAACATCACCATCGCGGGTGTGTTTCCCTGCGCCCAGTCGACGGTGATGAGTTCTTCGCCCACCAGATATGCGCACGCCGCGGCCAGATCCTGCTCAGGGACCTGGAGGTCGTCACGCAGCCTCGCCCCGGTGACGCCAAGGAGGCGATTGCCTTCCGTGGCCTCGTACAGCGTTTTCATGATCGCTTCGCGGTAGTTCTTCCGCTCGCGCAGTGTTGCCATGATTGCCGCCACTCGTGCCTGTCACCTCACTCTACTCCGGGCCTTGTGCAGGAGAACCTGCGTTCGCCGTGACCAGGCGGCACGGCCGGGCGGCAGCTGCCCGGTAGGAGGAGGCGTCATCCGCGTCCTCCCAGGTGTCCTCGTCCGCGTCCTCCCAGGCGTCCTCGGAATCCTGGTCCCGGGCAGCCATGGAACTGCCGTGGAGGGCGTGTTCCGCCGCCATGAGCGCGCTCGCGGTCGCCGGAGGGCGGGCGCTGTCGCTCGCGGCGGCCATCAGGCGGGCGGCTGCCGGGGCGTTGGTCTCCGGGGGTATCACCAGCAGGTTCCAGCTGCCCGTGGTGTGGGACAGCAGCAGGATCTTGTGGGGGTCCAGCTCAGTCGTGAACCAACCGACCCTCACCACGTGACCGTTGACGGGCACCCTGCTCGGGATGGCGGGCCAGTACGTCGCGTTGACGGCGATCCGGGTGATCCGTCCGGACAGCGGGTCCAGTACGTCGGCCAGGGCGGAGAGTTCGTGTGTCAGGTCCCGGGAGCGGGGCCACCAGGCACCGTCGAGAGGCCCTCGGGACGTGCTCACGGATTTCAGTGCGAGGCGAGCGGTCGGAGCCCTGAAGGGCACGATCCGCAGCAGAGGTCGGTCGGTGGTCGCGGACATCGCGCGCACCTGTCTCCCGGCCGCTGCCTGGGGCGGCGGCCCGGTGTCGTCACTCGCCGAGAACGACGCCGGCATGGCGGCCGGTGTGCGAAATACTCTCGATGTCTTCACGCTACTCCCGCGGTATGTCGAACGGGCCCCACTCCCGCGGTATGTCGAACGGGCCCCACTCCCGCGGTATGTCGAACGGGCCCCGTCGAGGCACCGCTCCCGAACCCCGCCGCTCCCGAACCCCGCCCATCACGCACCCGCCAACACGCACAGCGCTGCTCCGCCCGGCCTGGGACGGTCGGGACGACTGCATGTCCGTCACATGCCTGCCGCCGGAATCGGCACGCGGCCGATGGCGGTCCCCGCGGGGCCGTACGAGGAGGTGCGGCGGGCGTCGTGTCCGCCCTCGGAGTCCCAGACCGTCTCCCGGGCCGAGTCCCACGCGGCGGCCTCGGCCTCGGCGGCGATGCGGAAGAGCTCGGCCTCCTGGATCAGGCCGCTCGCGGTGAGGCTGCGTGCGGGATCCGCGGCCGTGGTCATCAGCCGGGCGGCCGTGACGGCGTCGGTCTCGGGCGGGATCACCAGCAGGTCCCAGCGGCCCGCGGTGTAGGAGAGCAGCAGCAGCTTGTGCGGGTCCTGCTCGGCCTTGAACCAGCCGACCTTCACCACATGGCCCTGGACGGGAACCTTGTGGGGGATGACCGGCCAGAACGTGGGGTTCACGGTGACGTGGGTGATCCGCCCCCACAGCGGGTCCAAAACAGCGGTGAGCGCGGGAAGTTCGGCCGTCAGGTCGCGGGAGCGTGGCCACCATGCGCCGTCGATCAGGGCGGGGGCCGTACCGGGCGGCGCCAGCCGCAGCCGGAGAGGTGGCGGGGAAGAAGAGAAGGTCCGGTCTTCGACCGCGGACTTGTCGAACATGGTTGCGGTCATCACGCGAACCCTGCCCCGGGCCGGCCAGGACCGGCCCGGTGTCGTGAATCGCCGGGGACGGCACGGGCATCGAAGCCGGTGTACGAAGTACCCTCGGTATCTTCAGGATACTCCTGGCCGGGGTCAGATGGACGGCTACGGTGGCGCGAGTTTCACGGCGTGCCGGACGCGCGGTCGCCCATGGGCCGCCGTCGGCGGACGGGGCGACGGCCGGCGCGACGGGACCATCGGGCGTAGGCGGTGGCCACATCTCGCCGGACCTCCGGATCGCGGGAATTTCCTGGTTCCGCGGGGGCCGGGCGGAGCGGGAAGGGGGAATGCCCCGCCCGAGTGATCCGGAGTGGCATGGCCCTGCGCCGTGCTGCCAGTGAACGCCCGGCGCCCTCCCGCGTCAACGCGACGTCGGACAGGACCTGTCGGCAGTCTTCGGGCAGGACTACGCTGTGGGTGAGGCCCCAGTCCCCGGTACCGATGCTGTGTTCCGCTCCCGGGGAGGCCCGTTGTGTTCGTTCTGCTTCTCGTCCTGATCATGGTCTTGTTCGGCTTCGGCTTCCTCAACCCCATCTGGTGGGTCGCCGCGGCTGTGCTGGTCTTCGGAGCCATCCGTTACGGCCGTGGTGGCGGGGGCCGGAGCCGTGGCGGCGGGTCCGACTTCGGTGAGTACCAGGACTACCGGGACCGCCGGGAGCGTCAGGACCGCTGGGATCGCCGCTACAGCCGACAGCACCGAGCGCGCTGGAACCGCGAGGACCGTCGGGACCGCGAGCGCCGCGGGTGACCGATGAAGAGGCCAGAACGCGTACGTCATGCCCTGTTCCGCTCGTCGTGTATCTGCTCTACGGTCAGAGCAAGGCAGGTGGGACTTCGTCCGCGTCAGGAATCGACGGAACAGGCAAGTCCCCCACCCAGGCTCCCAGCCCCCGAGTCGCAATCGAGGCCGGCCGGAGCCGCATCGCCGGAGAACGCGGCTCCAGCTTCCGTCCTCCCGGCGTTTTCTGCTCGGGGTGCTCCCGCCACCCCGCCGCCGCGGAGGGCAGCGCGCGAGGACACGATGGCTGGGGGGCCTCGCGTCCTCGCGACCACGGCCGCCGCCGAGCGCCATCGGCGGCGGCCGTCCGGCCCGGGAAGCAGACCTGTGAACCGCGGGCCTCGAACCCACAGCTCCTGAACCCACAGCTCCTGAACCCACAGCTCCTGAACCCACAGCTCCTGAAGCCACTGCCAGGGAACTGCTGCTGACCGGCCGTGACATCGGTCAGGACCTCAGGCCGGGGAGGGCTTCGGAGTCGTCGATGAACGCGCGGGCCAGGTCCGACAAACGCCGGTTGTGGGCACGGGCGTAACCGCGCAGTGTGGTGAAGGCCTGTTCCATGTCGATGCCCCGGCGTTCGGCGAGTTTTCCCTTGGCCTGTTCGATCAGGACACGGCTGTTCAACGCGCTCTGCAGTTGCTCGTTGAGGACGGTGCTGCGGTGCGCGGTGCGCTGTTGCAGCAGGCTGATGGTGGCGACGTCGGCCAGGGCCTGGGCGAGCGGCGTGGCGTCCGGATCGAAGGGGCCCGGGGTGGCGTGGAAGAGGTTCAGGGCCCCGACGACCTCGTCCCGTAGACGCATCGGCAGGGCCTGGACCGCCCCGAACCCGCTGCGGTGGGCCGCCGCGACGAAGCGTGGCCAGCGGTCGGCCTCCCCGCTCAGGTCGGCGACGACCACCGGTGCGCCGGTGCGGAAGCAGTCCAGGCAGGGCCCCTCGTCGTTCTGCAGCTGGAAGAGCTCCAGCAGGCGCACCTGTTCGTCGGAGGCGGCCATGACGCGGAGTTCACCGTCGCGGTCCGCGAGCAGCACGCCAGCGGCACTCGCGCCGAGCATGCCCACACAGCGGTCGGTCAGCAGGCGCAGGAAGTCGATCAGGTCGAAGTCGGCGACCAGGTTGTCCGCCAGCTCGACGAAGGTCTTGGCCAGGAGTCGCTGATTCATCGTGCACACCCTCCGTCGAGACTGATCCCGGCCCGGATGAAGGGGCGGGAAGCGCAACTCACTTCTCTGTCCGGTTTCTTGGTCGGTTTCTTGGTACGGCTTCTTGGATCGGATTCTTCGTCCGGTTTCTTGGATCGCTTCTCGGCCCGGCGAAAGGTGTCAGGCTTCATCGTCGCTCTGATCCGTGTGCGCGCCTGGGGGGAACGTGAGCCGGTGGGCGACCACGTCGGCGGCCACCGCGGCGAGGCGGCGCCCTCTGGCGTAGGCGTAGGCGCGCAGCCGGACGAAGGCCTCTTCGGCACCGACTCCGAGCTGGGCCGTGAGCATGCCCGTGGCCTGGTCGATCTCCGTCCGGTACGCGCCCAGGTCCTCGTAGCGACCGTCCGTCGACGGTCCGTCGGCCAGGTCCTCCTCCCCGTCGATCCGGGAGTCGAGCAGGACCAGAGTGGCGGTGTCGGCGAAAGCCAACGCGTCGGCCAGCTCCTCCGCGTTCAACCTGCCCGGGACTTGGGAGTACAGGTCCAGAACTCCGGGGCTGATCGCGCCCATTTGCAGAGGGAAGGCGAACACGGCGCGGGCCCCGGCTTCCAGGGCCGCGTCGGCGAACACGGCCCAGCGGTCCTGCACGTCGGCGGCGAGCAGGTCGGGGGCCAGTACGGCCGAGCCCTGTGTGAAGGCATCCACGCAGGGCCCCTCGCCCAAGGTGAGCTGGAGCTCCTCCAACTGCTCGCTGACATCGTCGGTGCTGCACAACGGATGGCTGGCCGCGGATCTGGACATCGCGGAAAGTCCGGCCCCGCCGACCGGCAGTGCGGCCACGGCCGCGGTGCACACGTCCACCACGCCGACCCGGGCACCTCGCCGGGCCGCGTGCTCGGCGACCAGTACCTGGATCCGGGCCGACCGTTTGCTGGACCTCACCCGGGCCACCGTATCCAGGCCTCGTGCGCGAGACCCGCCAGTCTTGCCGTGGTCCGTTCCCCGAGGGGGAGCACCAGCGCCCGGAACGTGGTGGGGCTCGTCCGCCTCCGAACCTCTCCGATCTCCAGCCATCCCGAGGAGCGGAGCGAGTCGAGAGTCGGGCGGTCGGCCTGATCCACCAAGGTGGCGCCGAGGGTCGCCTGGTGGTCGGTCAGCAGCTTCTCCTGCAGCCGGTGGGCCAGCTTCTGGTCCTGCGGGTGTGGGTGGACCAGGGTGTCGCTGATCGCGAAGACACTGTTGGACTTGGTGATCCGCTCGATGGCGCGTGGCAGCACACCGTCGAAACCGAGCCACCAGCGGCCGTCGCCGAGTACGGGGAACCCGAAGGCGCACCCCATCAGACTGTCCGTCTCCGCGATCACCATGGCGAACCCCGGCCGGCGGATGTCGCCCGCCAGCTGGTTCAGGAAGTCCTGGCGGCTGGGACTGCGGTATGCCCTGCCGGATCCCGTTGCGCAGGAGTCCTCGTACAAGTTCCCGAGGTCCTCACGGATGTCCTCCACGAGCCATCTGTTCACCCGGCGCAAGCGCACCGCGTCCGCCGCGGAGTCCGCTCCGCGGGCCGCTCCAAAGGCCGCTCCGGAGTTCACGCCGGAGGCCTCGCCGGAGTTCACGCCGGGCTTCTCGTTTCCACGGGACTGCCGTGGCCGTCCCTGATGCGGCCGAGCCATCACACCGCACCGCCCGACAGGACAGGTACAGGCGGAATTGGAGGAATTGGAGGAATTGGAGGAACTGGAGGAACACGCCGATGCGGCGGGACGGGAGCGGTCGTGACCGGGGTGTACCCGGGAGGAGGCGACAACTGCCCGAACGGCACGCCCTGGAGCAGGAATTCGCAGCCGGCGACGTCGAGCATGAGCACCAGCGTCGGCGGTGGATGGTGCAGTCGCAGCGTTCCCCTGGCCGCGGTGCTGCGCTGTGCGGCGTAGCGGAAGGCGTTGAGGCCGCTGCAGTCGCAGAAGGTGACGGGGGTGAGGTCGACGTCGATGGTGCGGATGCCGTCGCGCAGACACCGTTCCGGTGATGCGCGCACGAGGGGCACCGTGTCCAGGTCGATCTCACCGGCCAGCGTGATCAGTGCTCGTCTTCTTCGGTCGTGACGGTAGATGGTGAGCGGCGGAAGGGGCATGACGCCTCGGTTCGGAAGACCGTCCGGCAGGAGAGTCGGTGGTGCCGGGATCCCGGCACGGTCGGCCCACTTCCGGCAGCGGAGAACATTCGGCGGAGGTCGGGCAACGGCCGACTGGCCGGCCTGCGCGGCAGGACTGCGGACCCACCCGGTTCCCTCCAGGGATGCGCCGGGCGACGGGCGAAGGGCCCGCTCCCCACGGCGATCTGTGCTCGGCAACGACATGCCGCCGGGGTCTGGGACGTCTGTGGAGCAGCGTAGTCCTCGCGCGGTGCGACGGGCGGTCGGAGCGGCCCATTCCCAGCATGTGGACGGTATTGAGGCGTGGTGGAGTGCGCATGTCCTGTGCACCGCAAGGTACTTGGGATTTCAACCTCGCAGAGATCCGAACCCGGTTTCGCTACCGGGACCATCGCAGTGCCATCCCGGGGCCGAGTGAATTCAGCCTGCCTCTGTACCTGTCTCCGTGTATTCCGTAGGCATGTCGGATAATCGGAAGTATGAACTTCAATGTTTTCGTCGCGTTTGCGCCGTTTGAATGATGGGAAATTCCCCTTTCCCTTTTTGTGGTCGGTGCGCGAATGTTCATGCGTAATATGCGGCGCAGCAGAAGAAGGCTTCCCGGGCGATCCGTAGCGGCCCGGTACGCCCCGGCCCGCACAGGAAATGGCCCTTAGATGAAGCTGAAGATCCCGCAAACGGCTCACCGCCGTAGTTTGTCCGGTTTGCTGACCTCGGCCCTTGCCGCAACGATTGCCGCGATGATGGTTGCTGTGATGCCGACGCCGGCGTCGGCCATCGCAACAAAGGTGAACCTCGGCAGAGCGACGAGTTTCTCGGTTCTTGGAGCGTCGGCAGTCACCAATACCGGGAACAGTTCGCTCGAGGGAGACCTCGGAGTGAGTCCTGGGTCGTCCATCACCGGATTCCCGCCCGGCGTCGTCGGCGGCGCCGTGCACCAGACGGACGCTGTGGCAGGCGGGGCCCAGGTGGACCTGGTGACGGCGTACAACAGCGCGGCCGGCCAGGCCACGGACTTCCCGCTCGCGGCGGCCATCGGCGCGGGTCAGACGCTGCTGCCGGGTGTCCACACCTCCTCGTCCGGTGTCCTGCTCACCGGCGATCTGATCCTGGACGCACAGGGCGACCCCAACGCCGTCTGGGTGTTCCAGATTCCTGAAGCCCTGACCGTGGCGTCCTCCGCCCGGGTGCTCCTCACGAACGGCGCTTCGGCGTGCAACGTGTTCTGGCAGATCAGGGACTCGGCCACCATCGGCACCGGCGCCAGCTTCGTGGGCACGATCATGGCCGGGGTTTCGATCACTGTGAACACAGGGGCGAACATCCAGGGCCGTGCGCTGGCTCGTACCGGTCTCGTGTCGCTCCAGAACAACAGGATCTTCTTCGGCGGGTGCGCGACCGGCACGACCGGTGGAACGACCACCGGCACGACGACCGGCACGACCACCGGCACGACGACCGGCACGACCACCGGGACGACGACCGGCACGACCACCGGAACAACGACCGGTGGAACGACGACCGGAACCGTCGCCGGTGCGACCACCGGTGGGCTGCTCGGCGGGGGTCTGGTCACCGGTGGCGTCCTGGGTGGACCCATCGTGGACGTCACGAGCGGCGGCACCGCGGGCAACATCGCCGGCAACACGTCCGGGAACACCGCGGGCAACACCGCCGGGAACACCGTCGGCGGGAACGTCACCGGCGGGCCGGAGCACGGCGGCAAGCCCGAAGCGCCGGAGCACGGCGGCAAGCCCGAAGCGCCGGACCACGGCGGCAAGCCCGAAGGCCCGGACCAGGGCGATCAGCCCGAAGGCCCGGACCACGGTGGGAAGCCGGGCCCTGGGCATGATGTCGCGCCCGGCAAGCCGGACCACGGCAAGGAGTCGGACGAGAACTTCGGCTACGCCGACGTGCCCAACGGCCACGAGGCCGACGACTACTCCAAGGGCTACGACGGCTCCAAGGACTAGGCAGCGCACTGCGGCAAGCCCGTTCATCGGGTGACGGCGTGCGGCGGAATCCTCATCGAATCCGCCGCGCGCCGCCGTTGGCCGTCTACAGATGAAGCCAGAGATTAAGCCAGCGAAGAAGCCAGACGCGAGTAGCTGATATGAGAAAGACAGGGTGGGCGGTGTCGAGCGGAATTGAATCAGCGGACGTGAAGGAACTCCAGCACTCCGATTCCGGTCCGGTCACACAGGAATTTCCTGACGACGCGCCCGCGCCGGTCAGATGGTCGAGGGGGGCCCGTGCGCTGAACGCGGGGCTGCGCGCCGCCGTGGTCCTGTGTGTGGCGACGACTCTCGTCCATGTCCTTCTGGTGTTCCTTCATGTGGCCCCCGCCAACACCGTCTCCAAGAGATACAGCCCGCTGATCAACGCATGGGTGTATCCCTTCTTCGAGCAGAACTGGCGTCTTTTCGCCCCGGACCCCGAATCCGTCAACCGGCAGATTCTGGCGAGAACCGCGCGCACCGACTCCGGCGGATCGGTTCGGGTGAGTGCCTGGTTCGACCTGACGGCCGTGGACAATTCCGCGGTCAAGCACAACCCGTTCCCCAGCCACACCGCGCAGAACCTGTTGCGCCGCGCCTGGACTTGCTATGTCGATTCACACGGTGGGGACGACAAGGCGCGCACGGAACGCGCCTTGATGATGCAGAGGTATCTGCGCAACATCGCCGCGGACCGCGTCGCCGCCCACAACGGTGGCACTTTCGACTTCATTCAACTCCGCGTCGTCACACTGCCCATCGCCGCCTCGGGTCCCGCCGCCGGTCCCGCCTCCGGCAACCGCCCGCCGACGCCCGTCGAGAACCGGCTTCTGCCCTGGTGGAAGGTGACCCCCCATGGGAAATGAGCTCCCCCAGATTCCCCAGACCGAGGCCATGGCATCAACACCCCACCGGCCAAGGGGGCGACAGACTGCGCACCCCGGCGCTGCCCAGTGGCTCGCCAACCGGATCAGTACCGTGGGCGAGCTTCTGACCGGCCGGCCGGTGTCCCTGTACGCCGCGTCGGTGCTGCGCATCGGGTACGGACTGCTCTACCTGCTCTTTCTGCTGCGCGAGTTCCCGCACCGTGACGAGATCTGGGGCCCCGACTCCCCGTGGACACCCGCGTTGGCGCAAGAGCTCTTCGACCAGACAGGGTGGAACAGCATCCTGACCCTGTCCGACAGCCGCGCCTACTTCGAGCTCTGCTACGCGCTGGCCCTCGTCACGTCCGCACTGTTCCTGCTGGGCTGGCGGACCCGCGTCGTGTCCCTCCTCTTCGCCGGCGTAGTGGTCTCCTTCCATGCACGAGCGATCTTCATGACGGATGGAGGCGACAACCTGCTCCTGCTGATGTCCATCTACCTCTGCCTCACCGCGTGCGGTCGGCGCTGGTCCCTGGACGCCCGCAGGCACCGGCTCAAGGCGGCTGGTGAGGGCAACGCGCCGCAGCCGGTGCGGAGCCACTCCGCACAGCAACTCCGGGATGCCCGAACCACTTTGACCACGGTGGTCCACAACTGCGGCATGTTCGTCATCGCGGCACAGGTCTGCTTCCTCTATGGATCAGCCGGCCTGTACAAGGTCCAGGGCCCGTCGTGGGGCGGCGGCACCGCTCTCCACTACGTGCTGAACCTCGGCCTCTTCCAGCCCTGGCCCGCCCTCTCCCACCTCGTGGACGAGCACACGATCCTGATCGCGATCGCCGGCTATATGACGGTGCTCTTGCAGGTGGCCTTCCCGTTCGTGCTCTTCGGCAGGCTCAAGTACCCCGTCCTCACCATGCTGCTCGGCATGCACATCGGCATCGCGCTGCTCATGGGGCTGCCTCTCTTCTCCGGCGCGATGATCGTCGCGGACGCCGTGTTCCTGCCCGACCGCTTCTACACCTTCCTGCCTCACCTGTGCCGACGCGCGGCGCAGCGCACCGGCATGCGGCGGCCGGACTCCGGGCGAGCGACAGCATCCGGATCCGTACCTCCGCAAGGCAGGCCCGGCGTACTCAGCTCGAAGCGATGAGCCATTTCGGCTCCAACGGTTGAGCCGCGTCGCCGGGGAGCTCGCCCCGAACCCCGCGAGCCGCCCCGACGGCGCTCTCGCCAACCCCGTCCATGAAATCGTCGTAGAGCCCCACCGCCTGACACGAGCCTCAGCAGAACCCGCGACCTCCAGTTGCACACCCACGCATGCCGCCACGACTTCGGGCCCTCGCCCTGGGAAGCTGCGGCGATACCGCGATCGGTTGCGGCAGATACAGCCGCTGAGCTGGGCGAACGGTTGGGATGGGGCCGTGGTGGGGATGCCTGCTTTCACCGTGATTCCCCGCTGTTCCCGCCGCTCGATCACTGGCAGGTCCGTTGTCAGTGCCCGCAGTTATGGTCTTTAACGCGCGGTCGGCTTCCGGGGGTTCCAGCTCTGAAAGGAATGGTTGCATCCCCGGCCTGTCTGGGGGCGGCCCGGAGACTCGTCCGGGACCCAACCGACGGTCGGGCTTCGTCGATGGCCAGGAGGCAACCTGCCAGCGCCGGCCGCGCACCACCAATTTGAGCCGGGCCGAGGGCAGGCGCGGGCTCCGGACCAGGGATGAGCCGGTTCAGTGTTCCAGAGGAACACGGCGGCCGAAGGGGGCCGGACAGGAGTCCCCGGATCTGCTGGATCCCGGGACACCGAATGGGTACTCCCTGGCGCACCGATTTCATCGAGCCGCCGGCCGCGGTGCGCACCGATCGACGACGGTGAGGAGGTCTTTCCCGGCGTGCGCGCTGGTGACGCCTGGACACGGTCCCGGTCACGCCGGCTATGACGCCGTACCCGCGGCGAGGCAGCGGCTGCTGAACGAGCTGGAGACGCCGGGCACCATCGGTTACGCCTTCCACTTCGGCGACCAGCCCTGTGGACGTGTCACCAGGGACGACTCCCGTAGGCGCCGCTGGCTCCCGGAGCCTGGGGCGGGGCGGGGCGGGGCGGGCCGGGGTGGGCCGGGGTGGCTCAGCCCTCTTCTGGCTGACAGAACACCTCGCCAGGCAGACGCCGACCCTGCCCGCCCCGTCGTCACGCGCCGAAATCCCCCCAACGGCTCACACGCCGCCCCACACCTTTTCTCCTGAGGTGAAACGCCTGGCCAGTAGGGGGAGGACGGCGCGCGGGGTGGGTGCAGGCCGCGCTGGGAGCCTGCCCTGACCTGCCGTTTCCCGCTCCGAGGGCGCCCCTCGCCCCACGCCCGTCCCACGGTGAACTGCGCTGCGACTCGGGTGAAGCGCGCTCGAAGGCACGCCCTGACTCACGTCGGCTGGACTACCGCCCGGCTCCGAGGCGCGAGATCCTGGTACTCCGACCGTGGACCAGCGACCACATGCGGGCCGGAGCGCCTCTCACGCGTCGTAAAGCCCACCTCATGCTCATACGGCCCTCAGCGCGACGGTTACCGTCGCGCCTTCCCGAAGGAGGCCGGGCGATGAATCTCCTGTCGCACCGTGACCGCAGAAGCGCGACAACACCGCCGCGGCTCCCCGGCCGGGCCGGGAACGCACGAATACTGAGCACAGCCGCCGCCATGGCGGCGATGCTCCTGGCGGGCTGTGGCACAAGCACTCCCAACGCGGCCCCGCACTCCAGTGGTCCCGGCGTGTCCCTCGCCCCGTCCGCCACGCCGTCCCAACCCCGTTCGACCTTCTCTCCGGCCCTCACGTCCACCTCCACCTCCGCTGGCACCTCCACCTCCGCCTCTACCTCCGCTGGCACCTCCACCTCCGCCTCTACCTCCACCGCGTGCACCAACAGCACGAAGCTGGCCGGGTGGTCGAACCGCCGACTGGCCATGCTGACCATCGCCGTCCCGGTGTCGGAGACCTCGGTGTCCGACGCCACCTCCGAGGTGAGCGCGGGTGCGGGCGGTGTGGTGCTGTTCGGCAGTAAGGCGCCGTCCGACCTCGGCTCCCGGCTGACCGCCCTGAAGTCCCATGTACCCGGCCACCTGGGCCTGTTGGTGATGACCGACGAGGAGGGCGGCGGCATCCAGCGCATGGCGAACCTCGTCGGGTCCCTGCCCTGGCCCGCGTACATGGGTGCGCACTGGACCCCGGCCCAGATCCAGCAGAACGTCACGAAGGTCGCCACCAAGATGGCCGCCGCCCAGGTGAACATGGACCTCGCGCCGGTGGTCGACGTCGACGGCAGGAACATGGCCCCCAGCCATACCAACCCCGACGGATGGCGGTCCTTCAGCGGCAACACCTCGGTGGTGTCCAAGGCCGGTGTCGCGTACATGAACGGGTTGCGCGCCGGAGGCGTGATACCCGTCGTCAAGCACTTCCCGGGCCTCGGCGGCTCCACCTACAACTCCGACTTCGGCCCCGCCCGCACCCTGCCCTGGTCCACCCTGCAAAAGGTGGGCATCCCGCCGTTCGCAGCGGCCATCAAGGCCGGTGCCCCGGCCATCATGGTCTCCAACAACATCGTGCCGGGCCTGGGCACCAATCCGGCGAGCCTGTCACCCACCGTCATCAGCTCCGAGCTGCGCGGCAAGCTGGGATTCAAGGGGCTGGTGGTCACCGACTCGCTCAGCGCCAAGGCGATCTCCGCCGCCGGCTTCAGCATCCCCGCCGCCGCCGTCCAGGCCCTGCGCTCCGGCGCCGACATGATCATGTTCGACCTGGGGGGCAATGTCAGCTCCCAGACGTCCTCGATCGCCACGGCGATCACCAATGCGGTGGCCGGCGGGCACCTCTCCCGCAGCCGCCTCACCGACGCGGCGGGACACGTCCTGGCCGTCCGGCATGTGAACCTCTGCTCCTGAACGCGAGCGGAGAACTGAGGTCGGCGGAGTCTCCATGGCCAAGGGAAGGCAGCCGTCAATCTTGAAAACCGTCGTGGCAGCGATGTCACCGTGGGTTCAAATCACGCACCACCGCAGGTGAACGGCCCCTGGCCGGGTATCTCGGTCACGGCCGTTCTCATGAGCGCTGTCCGCCAGGACCGTGGCTCGCCTGCTTCCCGACCGAACGGACACGGGAGGAGCACGTCCGTCGCGGACGGGGGCATGGGCCGCGTGCGGTCGGCTGGGCAATCCGCGGAGAGTGTGCCAGGATCCCCCTCCGAATCGGAGGCCGATCATGAGTGCGCCGTTTATCGAGGTGGCCTGCTCGCCGGTGCTGCTCGTCGGGGGAGTCGCCACCCTGGTTGGGGCTGGCTGCCGGCGTGGTTCCGTCACAGTGTCCGCCGCCCGGTCGTGTTCGGTTGGGCACAGCTGACCCTGGCTGCCGCACTCATCATTGTTCTGGTGAGCGACTTTCTGACCAACACGCCACCCCTCTGCTTGGCGGTGAGGGTGGTCGGCGTTGTTGTGATGTTGTTCGGCTCCTGGTTGCTCAGCGTGGCTGACTGGGAACCGCGGCGCAGCTGATTCCCTCCCTCACCCACCACTCGCTCCCCGCGCGCCCCATGACGCGGCCGCCCCTCGCGAACGGAGCCCCGTCCATCTCGGAGCGAGCTCGCTGCGCCCCCAGGGGCCAGGCCCAGGGGGCCGACCGCGCGGCCCTCTGATCGAGCACGCAACGAGCAGACGCCCGCTTCAGCCAACCGCGATCGTGCAGTCCTTCGAGGGGACATCGGCGAGTTCACACGCGCCGGCGTCCTGCTCACCCTCGGATCGAGGTTGTTGCAGATACGCCGCTGTCGCACGAGTCCCGGCACCGAAGCATGTCGGATTCTGCACCACGATCAAGCTGAGCACCTTCACCCGGGTCGACTCCATTTCCCGACTTATGGAATCGAAGTACTCGTCGTCATGGGCTGCCCGTTGCTTCTGCTTCCGGAGCTGGCCGGCCCGCTTCTCGAAATCCTGGTTGGCCTGCTCACACGTCGCCGACCGCTCGGACGCTCCGCCGTGTCGCGTCGCCCCGACGGCATACCCACCCAGGGCGAGTGTGATTGCTCCTGCGCTGACCAGCGCGATCATGGAACGCTTCATGGCCGGGGATCGTATACGCGCAGGTAAGGCCACTCACCACCGGCGCACGCGCTTGCCCGGGCACTTGATGAGGCAGAGATTCCCGTAACACCCCAGTTGCTGAGGCGGTATTCGAGCACGTACGAACCGGCGTCCAAGAGCATCTGGTTGACCTCGACGGGCGGTCGTCCTCGGTGAAGCGTCCTCGGTGAAGGCGGTGCGGCAGATCTCCAACACAGCTGCGCCCGCAGCCAGGTTCAGAGCAGAACGCTCCTCCTCGCTCGGCATCCGCGCGGGGCAGGGAGCGCTGAGGACTCTCCCGCTTTCGATGTGCTCGACGCGACAAGGGTGTGACGCGCCCAACGCCTGAGGGCGGGATCGCGAGGGAGTCTTTCGTAGGACCGGAAACCCCGCCTGTTGTTTCTGCCGGCGCATCATCGATCTCCATCAGGATCAGGATGCGAATGAGCTCAGGCTCGGCCCGGCGCACTCGAGTGACGTCCGGCAGCTCATCTACTCCCACTCAAGCTGCCAGCGTGAGCGCATCCACGGTGCCCTGGACAGCAACGCCAGAGAGCCCTTACCGATCCGGTAAGGGCCCTCTGAACTGCTACTTAGCTGTCGGGGTGGCGGGATTTGAACCCACGACCTCTTCGTCCCGAACGAAGCGCGCTGCCAAGCTGCGCTACACCCCGATTGTCGCTGCTCTCGCGGCGACGTCGTTTACTTTAGCCCACTGGTGGCCGGAGACGAAATCCGGTTTTCGGGGCGTCGGCCGCGGTAGCGGTACGGGTCGGGGCGGACGTGGTCCAGGGCGATGACGAGGAGGGCGAGGGCGTAGAAGGCGACGCCGAGGATCGCGGTGTTGCCGAGGATGCCCACGTAACCGTGCCGGTCGACGTCCACGAAGGGGTAGAGGTAGCGCGCCGGGGTGCCCGGCGGCAGCATCGCTCCGCGGACGAGGGAAAAGCCCAGGTAGGCGAGGGGATAGACAAGCCAGGCCGTCGCATGCCGGATGGCGAACGGCGCCGGGCGGGCCAGTAGGAGCCAGTCGATCACCGCGGCGATGGGGATCGCCGTGTGCAGGATCTGGTTCGCCACCGCCTGCCAGCGGGTGGGCGGGGAGATACCCCCGATCATGGAGAAGCCGCTGGACGGGTCCGCCAGGATCAGGTGGTAGACCAGGCCCGTGATCGAGATGTAGAGCAGCGTGCCGCCGGTAAGGACCGCGGGCAGCGGGCGACGCGCCGTCCATGCCCGCCGGGCCGAGGCGGCGAAGACCACCGCCACCAGCAGGTTGGCCTGGATGGTGAAGTAGCTGAGCACGTGGAGCGGACTGCCCAGGCGCATCTCGATGGCCACGCCCGTGGCCGTGACGAGGGCGACCAAGAGGCGGAAGATGGCCGCCAGCGGGCGACGCACGGGGGCCACGACTGCCGTCGCCGGGACGATGAAGGGGGCCGGCGACGGGATGCCCGGTATCGCGGGCAGGTCGGGTATATCCCTGGGGATCGGGGCGATCATGTCCCCACGCTAAGCGCGGGGGGCGAATCGGGCGATATGGGTCACCCGGGTGGGTGACGGCCGGGCGTGGACCCGCGCCCTATCGACATCGACATCGACATCGACGCTTCCATCGATCCGGACGATCCGTTCGACCTGCCCGGCGCCGCCGCACCGGACGCCGCTTTCGATCGCCCTCCGACGCTCGACCGCCACGCTCCGGCCGACCCGCTTCCGGCCGACCCACCGCCGTCCGACCTACTGCCGGGCGACCAGCGTCAGCAGTGACGCCTCCGGGGGGCACGCGAACCGCACCGGTGTGTAGCGGTTCGTACCGCAGCCCGCCGAGACGTGCATGTACGACGTTCGCCCCTCCGCCGTGTGCGTGGACAGGCCCTTCACGCGGTCCGTGTCCAGGTCGCAGTTGGTGACGAAGGCGCCGTAGAAGGGGAGGCACAGCTGGCCGCCGTGGGTGTGACCGGCCAGGATCAGGGGGTAGCCGTCCGCCGTGAACGCGTCGAGCGTTCGCAGGTACGGGGCGTGGACCACGCCCATCGAGAGGTCGGCCGACTCCGACGGGCCGCCGGCCACGCGCGCGTACCGGTCCCGCTTGATGTGCGGGTCGTCGAGGCCGGTCAGCTCGATCTCGGCGCCTTCTATCTTGAGCGTCCCCCGGGTGTTCGTCAGGTTCAGCCAGCCCGCCGTGTCGAAGCCGTCGCGCAGGTCCTCCCACGGGTTGTGGATGACGCCCACGGCCGGCTTGTTGCCGTTCAGACCGTGGCGGCCCTTGGACTTCTCGAGCAAGTACAGGGCGGGGTTGCGGAGTTTGGGGCCGTAGTAGTCGTTCGAACCGAAGACGTACGCACCGGGGAACTCCATCAACGGGCCGAGGGCGTCCAGGACTTCGGGGACACCCTCCGGGTCGGAGAGGTTGTCCCCGGTGTTGATGACGAAGTCGGGGCGCAGCCCGGCCAGGGAGCGCAGCCAGCGCTGCTTCTTGCGCTGACCGCTCACCATGTGGATGTCGGAGACCTGGAGGACGCGGAGCGGGCGCATGCCTGGTGGCAAGATCGGGACCGTCACCCGTCGGAGGCGGAACGAGCGGGCCTCGAAACCCGCCGCGTACAACAGTCCGGCGGCGCCCACCGCCGTGATTCCCAGGGGTACTCCGTATCGCGCGCGCATACGTCCATCGTGTCAGACCCCGACACCCTCGCGTGACTCCCTGTGGACAACCTCAAACCTGTGAACAGCCAACTCGCGTCCATCGACGGCGCGTCCCGGGCACGGCGCTGAAATCAGCAGGCGACCGCCGCACCACACCTGCGACAATCGACGGCATGACCACGCTCAAGTCGAAGCTGCAGGAAGACCTCAACGCCGCCATCAAGGAGCGCGACGAGCTCCGCTCCGCGACGCTCCGGCTGACCCTCGCCGCGATCACCAAGGAGGAGGTCGCGGGCAAGACGAAGCGCGAGCTCTCCGACGACGAAGTACAGAAGGTGATCACCCGCGAGGCGAAGAAGCGCCGCGAGGCCGCGGACGCCTTCGCGCAGGGCGGGCGTCCCGAGTCGGCCGAGCGCGAGAAGGCGGAGGGGGAGGTCCTCGCCGCGTACCTGCCCAAGCAGCTGTCCGACGAGGAACTCCAGCAGATCGTCGGGCAGGCTGTCGAGGAGGCCAGGGCGGCGGGTGCCGAGGGGCCGCGTGCCATGGGCCAGGTCATGAAGATCGTGAACCCGAAGGTCGCGGGGCTGGCCGAGGGCGGCCGTGTCGCCGCCGTGGTCAAGAAGCTGCTCGCGGGCTGAGCGCGAGAGGGACCAGAACCAGTAGTAGAACCCGATAGGGAACAGAACCAGTAGGAGAAACGGAACCCGTACCCGTACCCGTACCCGCACACCCCGTACCGGTACCCGTACCTGTACCAGCCTGCTCACAGAAAGTCGTCGGCCTCGGCGCTTCCCCCGACCGGGGGAGCGAGCGCCGAGGCCGACGACTGTGCTGTGCCGCTCTCTGTCAGCGGGCGTAACGGGGCGGGTTACCCGTGACGCCCCCCGTTGCCGTTCTGTCCCTGAATGAAGCCCGAGGGGATCGAGAACTTAGGCGTCGGGAACCCACCACCGTTCGTGGCACCGTTGGCGCCGTTGGCGCCGCTGATCGTGTTCCCGTTGACGGTGTTGCCGTTGGTGGTGTTCCCACCGTTCGCGTTGCCGTTGTTGTCGCCGTTGTTACCGTCGTTCGAGCCATGGCCGTTGTCCTTGGGCTTCTCGTCGGGAATGTCGACGAGGTTGAAGGACGGGGAGTCCTTGCCCGAGAGGGCGCCGGTCATGGCGTCCTTCCAGATGGGGCCGGGCACCTGACCGCCGTAGACGAGGTCGTGGTAGACGCCGCCGATGCGGATGCCCGTCATCTTGACGTTCTGCTTGGGGCTGCCGACCCAGACCGCGCCGGACAGGTTCGGCGTGTACCCGACGAACCAGGCGTTCTTGCGCTCGTCCGTCGTACCCGTCTTACCGGCGTTGTCGCGGTCGGAGAGGCCGGCCTGCTGACCCGTACCGGAGTCGATCACGCCCTGGAGCAGCGTGTTGACGGTGTCCGCGGTCTTCTCGGACATGGCCCGCGAGCAGGTCGACTTCGGGACCTCGAGCGACTTCTCCCTGCCGTCGGTCTTCTGGGTGATCGACTCGATGGCGATCGGCGTGCAGTACGTGCCCCGGGAGGCGAAGGTGGCGTACGCGCTCGCCATGGTCAGCGGGGAGATGCCCTTGGAGCCGAGGGTGATGGCAGGCACCTCGGGCAGCTTGTCGCCGTTGCCCTGCACGACGTGCAGCTTGTCGGTCATCTTCACCACGGGGCAGATGCCGATGTCCGAGATCATCTGCACGAAGTAGGTGTTGACCGACTTGGCCATCGCCGTCTTCAGCGCGTACGGGCCCTTCTCCTCGGTGCTCTCGTTCGACAGCTTCTCGTTGGTCAGGTTGGTCCAGGGCTTGCTGCTGCACGTCTGCACGGGGCTGGGGTAGGGCATCTCGTACGGCGACGGGTACTGCTGGGTCGCCGGCCGGCCCTCCTCCAGCGCGGCCGCGGCCACGAACGGCTTGAAGGTCGAACCGGTCGGGAAGCCGTAGTTCGAACCGCCCATGTCACGGTCGACCGAGTAGTTGTACTCCGTCTCGTTCTTCCCGTAGCCGTACGGCCTCGACTGGCCCATGCCGACGATCTTCCCGGTGCCCGGCTCGACCAGGGTGGCCGCCGTGGCGACCGAGTCCGACTTGTTGACGTGGGACTTGATCGAGGACTGCACCGACTTCTGCGCCTGCGGGTCGAGCGTCGTACGGATGGTCAGGCCGCCCTGGTTCCAGAGCTTCGCCCGGGCCTCCTTGGTCTTGCCGAAGACCGGGTCGGTGAGGAACACGTTCTCCACGTACTTGCAGAAGAAGCTCGCGCCCTTGACCGCGGTGATGCAGCCGTTCTTCGGCTGGCTGACCCTCAGGCCGAGCTTCGCCTCCTTGGCCCTGTCGGCCTCCTGCTGGGAGATGTCGTGCACCTCGGCCATGCGCTGCAGCACGGTGTTGCGGCGCTTGGTGGCCTCCGCCTCGTCGTTCACCGGGTCGTACCGGCTGGGCGACTGGACGATGCCCGCGAGCAGCGCCGACTCCTGGAGGTTCAGGTCCTTGGCGGGCTTGGAGAAGTAACGCTGGGCGGCGGCCTCGATGCCGTAGGCCTGCTCACCGAAGAACGTGATGTTCAGGTAGTTCTCGAGGATCTTCTTCTTGCCGAGCTTCTCTTCCAGCTGGATCGCGTACTTGAGCTCGCGGACCTTGCGGCCGAGGGTCTGCTGGGTGGCCTGGGCGACCTTCGTCGGGTCGTCGCCGGCCTCCTCCACGAAGTAGTTCTTCACCAGCTGCTGGGTGAGCGTGGAGGCGCCCTGGGCGACCCCGCCGTTCTGCGCGTTCTGGTTCAGGGCGCGCAGGACGCCCTTCAGGTCGATCGCGCCGTGCTGGTAGAAGCGGGAGTCCTCGATCGCGACGATCGCCTTCTGCATGTACGGCGAGATGTCCTTGAGGTCGACCACCGTGCGGTCGCGCGAGTAGACCGTCGCGATCTGACCGCCCTTGCTGTCCAGGATGGTGGTGCGCTGACTCAGCGCGGGACTCTTCAGGTTGTCGGGAATCTCGTCGAACCCCTGGACGGAACCCTTGGCCGCGAGACCGAGCACGCCCGCTGCGGGCAGCGCGATTCCGGCCATGACTGCTCCAGCGAGCACGCTGACACCGAGGAACTTGGCGGCCTGCTGCGTTGGCGACAGACCACCGCCCGAGCGCTTCTTTGGCATAGGGGCAGCCTACGTTCTCATTCGCCGGACACGCGTATATGCCTTGGCCTAAGCTGCTCTCAACTGTCACAGCAGTATGGCCACGTATCAATACGTCCGGCGACCCCGAATCGTTCCGGAGGTTCCCCAATTTTTTGGGGAGGTCGTGTCCGAATCAGCCTCATGCGTCACCTGGCGTCCGTTGTGACTCAACTGAACTGTCCCGGTTTGCCGGGATACTCACGTATGTCCGCCGCTCACTCCCCCGGGTGATCTGCCGCTTACGCATAGTCCGTTCGGGCCATTCAAGATTGGGCCCGCAGGGGGTGTTGCGCTGTGCCTGCCTTCCGTAACGTCCTCAACTGGCGGCGGTGAATATGCCGCTGCCGCCGTGGGGGAGCCTCGATTCGGGAGAGGACGGCGCCGGTATGGGCTGGGTAACCGACTGGAGTGCGCAGGCGGCCTGCCGCACTACCGATCCGGATGAACTGTTCGTTCAAGGAGCAGCGCAGAACAGGGCGAAGGCAGTGTGCACCGGATGTCCGGTACGCACGGAGTGCCTCGCCGATGCGCTCGACAATCGCGTCGAATTCGGCGTGTGGGGTGGCATGACGGAGCGGGAGCGTCGCGCATTGCTGCGCAGGCGTCCCACCGTCACCTCGTGGCGTCGCCTGCTGGAGACCGCGCGTACCGAGTACGAGCGCGGCGCGGGCCTGCTGCCCCTCGACGAGGAAGAGGTGTACGAGCGCTACGCGGCGGTGGGCTGAGGGCGCCACGGAGGGCGTCCCGCGGGGCCACCTCGGCCCGCGTGACCCACCCACCGCCTCGGACCCACTCGCCTCAGGCCATCTCAGGCCCGGCCACGAGCTCGTGACAGCTCATGACTCAGGGCCGGCCTCGGGCCCGTGGACGGCGCCGCTCAGGCGCCGGTCTCAGGCAGCTCCGGCCGGTTGGCCGCGAGCCGTTCTCCGATGTCCCGCAGTCCAGCGAGATCGTGTACGTCGCCGGGCAGCGCGGCCACTTCGGCAACCGCCACCTCTGGGTGGAGCGCGGCGAAGCGGTCACGCGTGCGCTGCTCGCGGGAGAGCAGCTGCATGCGCTCGGCGTGCAGCCTCAGCAGGCCTGCGGTGAGTTGTTCGACGGTCCGGTGCCCGTGCGGCGGCGTGTCGGTCGGTGCGTCGGTCCTGTCCGTGGCGTCTGTGCTGTCCGTGGCGGCGGGGGAGCCTTCATCGGAAGCGTCGGAGCCGACTGGACCTTCGGAGCCGTCGGGAGCTGATGTTTCGGAAGCGGGAGATTCTGAACTGCCGTACGTGTCGGGAGAGTTACGAAGTCCAGCTTTCCCGCCCTCCTGATCCACAATGCGGGTGTCGTCAAGATTTTCTACAGCTGTGGATTCAAGATCTTCCGCAGGGTGGGGATCAAGGCCGCCGACGGCCCCAGCGGCGAGATCCTCGGCGCCCCCGGCACCTGGATCCCCGGCTGCCCCGGCAACCGGATCCCCGGCGGCCGCGGTACGGGGATCCCTGCCGCCCTCGGCACCGGGATCTGTGTCCCCTTCGGCCGCGAGTTCACCGGCGGTCTCGGCCGCGAGATTTTCCGCGGTCTCGGCATCGAGGTTCTCCGCCGCCGCGAGCGCCCGCTCGGCGGACAGCTGGGCGGCACCGCTGCCGTGCACCCGGTTGAGTACGAGGCCAGCGAACGGCATGTCCTCGGCCGCCAGCCGCTCCACGAAGTACGCGGCCTCGCGCAGCGCGTCCCGCTCCGGGGCCGCCACCACCAGGAACGCCGTCCCGGGCGCCTGGAGCAGCTTGTACGTGGCGTCCGCGCGCGTACGGAAGCCCCCGAACGTCGTGTCCATCGCCGCCACGAACGTCTGCACGTCCTTCAGGAGTTGTCCCCCCAGCAGCTTCCCCAGGGTGCCGGTCATCATCGACATCCCGACGTTCAGGAACTTCATCCCCGCACGCCCGCCCAGCTTCGCCGGGGCCGTCAGGAGCCGGATCAGCCGTCCGTCGAGGAAGGACCCGAGCCGCTTGGGCGCGTCCAGGAAGTCGAGCGCCGAGCGGGACGGCGGCGTGTCGACGACGATCAGGTCCCACTCGTCCCGGGCCCGCAGCTGCCCCAGCTTCTCCATCGCCATGTACTCCTGCGTGCCCGCGAAGCCCGCCGAAAGCGACTGGTAGAAGGGGTTGTTCAGGATCACGGCCGCCCGCTCGCCGTCCGCGTGCGCCTCGACGATCTCGTCGAACGTGCGCTTCATGTCGAGCATCATGGCGTGCAGCTGGCCGCCCGCGGAGTCGTCGATGCCCTTCACACGGCGTGGGACGTTGTCGAGGGAGTCGATGCCCATCGACTGGGCGAGCCGGCGCGCCGGGTCGATGGTGAGAACGACCACCTTGCGGCCGCGTTCGGCGGCGCGCAGCCCCAGCGCCGCCGCCGTGGTCGTCTTGCCGACGCCGCCCGAGCCGCAGCACACCACGATGCGGGTGTCGGGGTCGTCGAGCAGTGGGTCGAGGTCGAGTACGCGGGCCGGTTCCAGACTCATGAGATCCCTTGAGTGCGCAGTTCCGTGGCGAGCTCGTACAGGCCCGCCAGGTCCATTCCCTCGGCGAGCAGGGGGAGTTCGTGCAGCGGGAGGTCCTGTTCGGTCAGGACGGCCCGCTGCTCGCGCTCCAGGGTGTGCCGCTCGGCGTACTCCTCGGCCTGTTCCAGGAGGGGCCCGACGAGCCGCTCGGCGTTCCCGCCGCGGCGGGCGCCGCCGAGCCCGGCCGCCGAGAGCGACTTGGCGATGGCGCTGCGCGCGACGGCGCCCGTGAGCTCCAGGTCGACGTCGTCCAGGAGAGCGGGCCGCACCATGTTCACGATGATCCGTCCCACCGGCAGCTTCGCCGCCCGCAGCTCGGCGATGCCGTCCGAGGTCTCCTGGACGGGCATCTCCTCCAGCAGCGTCACCATGTGCACCGCCGTCTCCGGCGACTTCAGGACGCGCATCACCGCCTGCGCCTGATTGTGTATCGGGCCGATCTTGGCGAGCCCCGCGACCTCCTTGTTGACGTTCAGGAAGCGTGTGATCCGTCCCGTGGGTGGCGCGTCCATGACGACGTAGTCGTACGCGAACCGCCCGCTCTTGTCCTTCCTGCGTACGGCTTCACACGCCTTGCCCGTGAGGAGCACGTCCCTTACGCCGGGCGCGATGGTGGTCGCGAAGTCGATGGCGCCGAGCTTCTTCAGGGCCCGGCCGGCGCTGCCCAGTTTGTAGAACATCTGGAGGTAGTCCAGAAGGGCCAGTTCGGGGTCGATGGCGAGGGCGTACACCTCCCCGCCCCCTGGAGCGACGGCGATCTTCCGCTCCTCGTAGGGCAGCGCTTCTGTCTCGAAGAGCTGCGCGATGCCCTGCCTGCCCTCGACCTCGACGAGGAGGGTGCGCTTGCCCTCGGTTGCGAGGGCGAGCGCGAGGGCTGCGGCTACCGTGGTCTTGCCGGTACCGCCCTTGCCGCTGACGACCTGGAGCCTGCTCACGTCTTCGAGCCTAACCAGTCCGCCGCCGTACTACGCAGGAGGCTGTGGACAACGTGCGCGCGAGGCCCCCCGCGGCAACGACTACAGTCGGCGACATGACCAAGTGGGAATACGCAACCGTGCCGCTGCTCGTCCATGCCACGAAGCAGATTCTGGACACCTGGGGCGAGGACGGCTGGGAGCTCGTCCAGGTCGTGCCCGGGCCGAACAACCCCGAGCAGCTGGTGGCCTACCTGAAGCGCGAGAAGTCGGCATGAGCGGCGCCGTCGAGGCGAAGCTGGCGGAGCTCGGCCTGACGCTGCCGGGCGTCGTTCCGCCGCTGGCCGCCTATCAGCCCGCCGTGCAGTCCGGCGTGTACGTCTTCACGGCGGGCCAGCTGCCGATGGTGGACGGCAAGCTTCCGGTCACCGGCAAGGTGGGCGCGGAGGTCACGGCCGAGGAGGCCAAGGACCTGGCCCGCATCTGCGCGCTGAACGCGCTGGCCGCGGTCAAGTCCGTCGCGGGCGACCTCGACCGCATCGCGCGTGTCGTGAAGGTCGTCGGCTTCGTGGCCTCGGCCTCGGACTTCACCGGCCAGCCGGGTGTCCTGAACGGCGCGAGCGAGCTCCTGGGCGCGGCCCTGGGGGACAAGGGCGTCCACGCCCGCAGCGCGGTCGGCGTGGCCGTCCTCCCGCTGGACGCCCCGGTCGAGGTCGAGATCCAGGTGGAGCTGACGGGGGTGTAGGCGGTCGGGTCCGGCGGCGGTTTTCCTCGCCCCCGCCGCCCCCACCCCCGGCCCGGAGATCCCCATGGGCCCCTCGAACATTCGCCCGGCTCGGGATAGCCTCCGGCCATGGCGAATGGGCAGTGGTATCCACCGGAGTGGCCCGAGCGGATCCGCGCGCTCGCGGAGGGCACGCTGACCCCGGTACGCCCCAAGCGCGCGGCCACCGTCATGCTGCTCAAGGACACCCCGAGCACCCCCGTGGTGCACATGCTGCGCAGACGCGCCTCCATGGCCTTCGCCGGAGGCGCGTACGCGTATCCGGGCGGCGGCGTGGACCCACGCGACGACGAGCACCAGATCCGCTGGGCGGGCCCCACGCGCGCGTGGTGGGCGAAAAGGCTCGGCACCGACGAGACGTCCGCCCAGGCCGTCGTCTGCGCGGCGGTGCGCGAGACGTACGAGGAGGCCGGCGTCCTGCTGGCCGGGCCCACCCCGGACACCGTGGTCGGCGACACGACCGGCGAGGACTGGGAGGCGGATCGCGCGGCCCTGGTCGCCCGTGACCTCTCCTTCGCGGAGTTCCTCGACCGCCGCGGACTCGTGCTCAGGTCCGACCTCCTGGGCGTCTGGACCCGCTGGATCACCCCGGAGTTCGAAACCCGCCGCTACGACACCTGGTTCTTCGTGGCCGCCCTCCCGGAGGGCCAGCGCACCCGCAACGCCTCCACGGAGGCCGACCGCACGGTCTGGATCCGCCCCGCGGACGCGGCGGACGGGTACGACAAGGGCGAGCTCCTGATGATGCCGCCCACCGTCGCGACCCTGCGCCAGCTCATCCCGTACGACAGCGCCGCCGACGTCCTCGCCGCCGCGCCCGCCCGTGATCTGACCCCCGTCCTGGCCAAGGCCCGCCTGGAGAACGGCGAAGTCGTCCTCGCCTGGCCGGGCCACGACGAGTTCACCAAGCACATCCCGACCGGTGGAGCCTCCGCATGACCGACGCCGCAGCCCTCCCCGGCCAGCCGCGAGGCGGGGTCCTCTCCGGCTCCGCCACCTCGCGCGCCGTCAACGTGCTCGCGCCCAACGCGTCCGCGATGACCCTGGACGGCACCAACACCTGGATCGTCTCCGAGCCGGACTCCGACCTGGCGGTGGTGATCGACCCAGGGCCCCTGGACGACGTACATCTGCGCAATGTCGTGGACACCGCCGAGAAGGCGGGGAAGCGGGTGGCGCTGACCCTGCTGACGCACGGGCACCCCGATCACGCCGAGGGTGCTGGGCGGTTCGCAGAACTGACGGACACGAAGGTGCGGGCGCTGGATCCGGCGCTGCGGCTCGGGGACGAGGGGCTGGCGCATGGGGACGTCATCACCGTGGGCGGGCTCGAACTGCGTGTCGTACCGACTCCGGGCCACACCGCCGACTCGCTGTGCTTCCATCTCCCGGCCGATCGGGCCGTCCTGACGGGTGACACCATCCTCGGCCGCGGTACGACCGTCGTGGCCCACCCCGACGGCCGTCTGGGCGACTATCTCGACTCGCTGCGGCGGCTCAGGTCCCTCACCGTGGACGACGGCGTGCGCACCGTGCTGCCGGGGCACGGGCCCGTCCTGGAGGACGCCCAGGGCGCCGTCGAGTTCTACCTCGCCCACCGCGCTCACCGCCTGGCCCAGGTCGAGACGGCGGTCGAGAACGGCTACCGGTCGCCGGCCGAGGTCGTCGCGCACGTGTACGCGGACGTGGACCGCTCGCTGTGGCCGGCGGCGGAGCTGTCGGTCCGGGCGCAGATGGACTACCTCCGGGAACACGGCCTCATCTAGACGTCCGGGCGGCCGGTGGGCGCCCGGACGATACCGGCGGCGATACGGGAACCCGGCGATACCAGTGATACGAGAAGGGCCCCGCTGTGCGGCGGGGCCCTTCAGGTGCGTCGAAAGCCGGCGCGCGGTGCGGTCAGCGCGAACGCTTCGCGAGGCGCTCCACGTCCAACAGGATGACCGCGCGGGCCTCCAGGCGGAGCCAGCCGCGGCCCGCGAAGTCGGCGAGCGCCTTGTTGACCGTCTCGCGGGATGCGCCGACCAGCTGGGCCAGCTCCTCCTGCGTCAGGTCGTGCACGACGTGGATGCCCTCCTCCGACTGCACGCCGAAGCGGCGGGAGAGGTCCAGGAGCGCGCGGGCCACACGGCCGGGCACGTCCGAGAACACCAGGTCGGACATCTGGTCGTTGGTCTTGCGCAGGCGCCGGGCGACGGCGCGCAGCAGCGCGGCGGCAACCTCGGGCCGCGCGTTCAGCCAGGGCTGGAGGTCGCCGTGGCCGAGGCCGAGCAGCTTGACCTCGGTCAGCGCGGTGGCGGTCGCCGTGCGCGGGCCCGGGTCGAACAGCGACAGCTCGCCGATGAGCTCACCGGGGCCCAGGACGGCCAGCATGTTCTCGCGGCCGTCGGGTGAGGTGCGGTGGAGCTTCACCTTGCCCTCGGTGACCACGTAGAGGCGGTCCCCGGGGTCGCCCTCGTGGAAGAGAGCGTCGCCTCGTGCGAGGGTCACCTCACTCATGGAGGCGCGGAGCTCCGCGGCCTGCTCATCATCGAGCGCCGCGAAGAGCGGGGCGCGCCGCAGAACGTCGTCCACGAGTTCTCTCCTTGTCGACCTGCTCAGGGGATCTTGCTCCCCCGTGATACCAGGGGACCGTGTTCCCCATCTTGCTGGACGGTCCAAACAGTGTGATCAGTCACAAGTCTGCCGCACTGGCGTGCCGGGCAGTGCGGCAGGGGGCCAATTGGGGGCTGATCTTCTGGGTCCGGGGCGGATGTCGGTGGGGGGCTTTAGGCTGGCCGGGTGTCCAAAACGCCGGTGAGAGCACAGGCCAAGGGGGCTGGGCGGGTGGTTGTACGTCGCGATTCCGCTGTGGGCGAACAGAGTCCCGCCGAAAGTATGAAAACGACAAAAGCGACAAATTCGACGCCGGTGAAGCCGGTCGCGAAGAAGGCCGCGAAGAAGGCCGCCAAAAAGGCGACAGCCACGACCGGGAAGACGACAGGCGTGGCTAAAAAGGCGACGGCCACGATCAAGAAGGCGGCGACCACGTCCAGCAAGGCGACAGCCGCGTCCGAGGAGGGGGCGACCGCCTCCGAGAAGACCACCGCCTCCAAGAGGGCGGCTGCTTCCAAGAAGGCGGCACCGGCCAAGACGGCCGCTTCCAAGAAGACGGCCGCCACCAAGAAGGCGGCGACTGCCAGGACGGTCGCCAAGAAGGCGGCACCTGCCAAGACCGTGGCCAAGAAGGCGGCCCCCGCCCAAGTCGCCCCCAAGAAGGCGATCGTCGAGTCCCACGCCGCTCTCGTGCGCCGCGCCCGGCGCATCAACCGCGAGCTCGCCGAGGTGTACCCGTACGCCCACCCGGAGCTGGACTTCGAGAACCCCTTCCAGCTGGTGATCGCCACGGTCCTGTCGGCCCAGACGACCGACCTGCGGGTGAATCAGACGACTCCGGCGCTCTTCGCCAAGTACCCCACGCCCGAGGACCTCGCCGCGGCGAATCCGGAGGAGGTCGAGGAGATCCTCCGCCCGACCGGTTTCTTCCGGGCCAAGACCAAGTCGGTGATAGGGCTCTCCAAGGCCTTGGTGGAGGACTTCGGAGGCGAGGTCCCCGGCCGCCTCGAAGACCTCGTCAAGCTCCCCGGCGTAGGCCGCAAGACCGCCTTCGTCGTCCTCGGCAACGCCTTCGGGCGCCCCGGCATCACCGTGGACACCCACTTCGGCCGACTCGTGCGCCGCTGGCAGTGGACCGACGAGACGGACCCGGACAAGGTCGAGGCCGCCGTCGGCGCGCTCTTCCCGAAGAGCGAGTGGACGATGCTCTCGCACCACGTGATCTTCCACGGCCGCCGCATCTGTCACGCCCGCAAGCCCGCGTGCGGCGCCTGCCCCATCGCCCCGCTCTGCCCCGCGTACGGGGAGGGCGAGACGGACCCGGAGAAGGCGCGCAAGCTCCTGAAGTACGAGAAGGGCGGCTTCCCCGGCCAACGCCTCAACCCGCCGCAGTCCTACCTGGACGCGGGCGGTATCCCGGCACCCCCACTGGGCGCCGGATGACGGAACGAACACGGCGCCGCCCGGCGTTGGGGAGAGCAGAACGGGGGTGGCGATGACGCACGCGAGCAACACGCACAGCAGGCACGACGAGCCGGACACACACCGCACACAGAGCGAGCCCGGCACGCGCGGCACGCGGAACGAGACGGGTACGCACCGCACACAGAGCGAGCCCGGCACGCACGGCACGCGGAACGAGCCGGGCGCACACCGCACGTTCGACGGACCCGGCGCACACCCCCGCACCTACGAAGGCCCCGACTCGCACAACGGCCGGGTCGTGGTGACCAAGGACGGTCTGCCCGCCTGGCTCGACCCGGTCGTGCACGCCGTCGAGACCGTGGAACCGCTCCAGCTGAGCCGCTTCCTGCCGCCGGCGAACGGCGCGGGGCGGCAGTCCGCCGTCCTCATCCTCTTCGGCGAGGGCGCCCGCGGTCCCGAGCTGCTGCTGATGGAGCGTGCCAGCTCCCTGCGCTCGCACGCGGGACAGCCCTCCTTCCCCGGCGGCGCCCTCGACCCGCAGGACGGCGACCCGAAGGCCGACGGGCCGCTGCGGGCCGCGCTGCGGGAGGCCGAGGAGGAGACCGGGCTCGACCCGAGCGGCGTCCAGCTCTTCGGCGTGCTGCCGAAGCTCTACATCCCGGTGAGCGGCTTCGTGGTCACCCCGGTCCTGGGCTGGTGGCGCGAGCCGACCCCGGTCGGCGTGGTCGATCCGGCCGAGACGGCCCGGGTCTTCACGGTCCCCGTGGCGGATCTCACGAACCCCGCCCACCGTGCGACGACCGTGCACCCCAGCGGTCACCGAGGTCCGGCATTCCTGGTCGAATCGGCCCTGGTCTGGGGCTTCACCGCGGGGATCATCGACCGTCTGCTGCACTACGCGGGCTGGGAGCTGCCCTGGGACCGCGAGAAGCAGGTCCCGCTCGACTGGCGCGCATGACAGGGTGGCCCCCGTGAACGTGCTGGACATCCTGTTGCTGGTCGCCGCCGTGTGGTTCGCGATCGTGGGCTACCGCCAGGGCTTCGTCGTCGGCATCCTGTCGGTGATCGGCTTCCTGGGCGGCGGCCTCGTCGCCGTCTATCTGCTCCCCGTCATCTGGGGTGCCCTGACCGACGACACCAAGGTGAGTACGACCGCCGCCGTGGTCGCGGTGATCGTCGTGATCGTCTGCGCCTCCGTCGGCCAGGCACTCACCACCCACCTCGGCAACAAACTGCGCCGGTACATCACCTGGTCCCCGGCCCGCGCCCTGGACGCGACCGGCGGCGCCCTCGTCAACGTCGTCGCGATGCTCCTGGTCGCCTGGCTGATCGGCTCGGCCCTCGCGGGCACGACGCTGCCGACGCTCGGCAAGGAGGTCCGCGGCTCCAAGGTGCTCCACAGCGTCTCCAGCGCCCTGCCCTCGCAGGCCGACACCTGGTTCGCCGACTTCTCCTCGGTCCTCGCACAGAACGGCTTCCCGCAGGTCTTCAGCCCGTTCGCCAACGAACCCATCACCGACGTCCGGCCCCCCGACCCGGCGCTCGCGAACAGCCCCGTCGCCACCCGCGCGCAGAAGTCCATCGTCAAGGTGATGGGCACCGCGCAAAGCTGCGGCAAGGTCCTCGAGGGCAGCGGCTTCGTCTTCGGCGACCGCCGCGTGATGACCAACGCGCACGTGGTCGGCGGGGTCGACGAGCCCACCGTCCAGATCGGCGGCGAGGGCAGGAAGTACGACGCCAAGGTCGTCCTGTACGACTGGGAGCGCGACATCGCCGTACTCGACGTACCGAACCTGGACGCGCCCGCCCTCCAGTTCACCGCCAAGGACGCGACCAGCGGCCACAACGCGATCGTCGCCGGCTTCCCGCAGAACGGCGCGTACAACGTCCAGCCCGCGCGCGTGCGCGGCCGCATCACGGCCAACGGCCCGGACATCTACCACCGTGGAACCGTGCGCCGCGACGTCTACTCGCTCTACGCGACCGTGCGCCAGGGCAACTCGGGCGGCCCGCTGCTCACGCCCGACGGCAAGGTGTACGGAGTGGTCTTCGCGAAGTCTCTCGACGACGCCAACACCGGGTACGCGCTCACCGCGGACGAGGTCCAGCCGGACGCCACCAAGGGCCGTACGGCCGATCAGCAGGTGGACAGCGACAGCTGCGCGCTCTGACAGCGAAGGTGACGGGCGGCGGTGTGCGGGGGCTCAGCCTCGTGGGTGACGCAGCCGTACCGAAACCCAGCGGGCCCGGCGGCGCAAAATGCGCGGGATCCCCACTTGGGGGTCCGCGCCCGGCAACTGCGGGGTGCCCCTCTGATGGGAGCTCAGGCCCGTCGCCGAGCGGCGGTTGCGTGGTGCGTCACTGTAGTCGTGCGTCCAGCCCATACCTCGACGTCTGCCCCTGCCCCAAGGTCGATAACCGCGCCCGGGCCCCCCAATTGGCCTATGCGCGAGGCATTTGGCTGTTCGTAGGACAGGCGTTCGCGTCCGCATACCGGGCGGGCCACGGGCCGCAATCGGACAGTCACCGACGGGTCACCGGTCAGGCTCGGGATCCTTCAGCCAGTTGACCAATTCGGTCGAAAACGCCACCGGGTCCTCTTCGTGGGGGAAGTGTCCGAGACCGTCGAACAGCCGCCAACGGTAGGGCGCTTCGACGTACTCCCCGGAACCGGCCGCGCTCCGCGTCCGCATCACCGGATCGAGCGACCCGTGCAGATGCAGCGTCGGCACCCGAACCGGCCGCTTCATACGCCGGTTGAACTGGATCCCGTCCGGTCGCGCCATCGAACGGACCATCCACCGGTAGGGCTCGATCGCACAATGCGCCGTCGACGGGATGCACATGGCGCGGCGGTACGTCTCCACGGCCTCGTCGTCCGGCTGTCGCGGCCCCGACCAGTCCCGGACCAGACGGCCCACCAGGGCGCCTTCGTCGGCGACGAGTTGGCGCTCCGGGATCCAGGGCCGCTGGAACCCCCAGATGTACGAACCCGCCGCCGACTGCTTGACGTCGGAGAGCATCGCCGAGCGCCAGCGGCGCGGATGCGGCATGGACGACACGGCGAGCCGGCGGACGAGCTTGGGGCGCATCACGGCCGCCGTCCACGCCAGATAGCCGCCCAGGTCGTGTCCGACCAGCGCGGCGTCGGGCTCCCCGAGGGACCGTACGACCCCCGTGATGTCGAGCGCGAGGTTGGCGGGGTCGTAACCGCGCGGCGTGCGGTCGCTGCCGCCGACGCCGCGCAGATCCATGGCCACGGCCCGGAAGCCCGCGTCCGCGAGCGCCACCATCTGCCGGCGCCAGGTCCACCAGAACTGCGGGAAGCCGTGCAGCAGCAGGACGAGCGGCCCGTCGCCCATCTCGGCGATGTGGAAGCGCGCGCCGTTGGCGGCGACGTCCCGGTGGGTGACTTCTCTCCCGCCGGGGACGTCGAGCCGCACGACCGAGGTGGGTTGCGCCGAAGGGGTGGCGGGATCCGTCATGACGTCGAGCGTGCCACAACCTCGACCGCGTCACTCACAGGGGCGGTCCGGGGATGCGGTTTGGCGTTCTGGAGCACACCCGCGGTCTCCTTGACCGAGGCGGCGACCTTCTGCGGGCCCTTGCCCTTCTTCGCCTTCTTCGCGAAGACCAGGCCGATCAGCGCGAGGAAGGCGGCGACCAGCACGTTCGCGGCGAACGACAGGACGAAGCAGATCGCGAGATTCCAGTGGCTCCAGGTCCGGATGCCGTACGCCAGGGCGAAGTTCAGCATCGGGAGGGAGAAGATCAGCACCGCTCCGGCCGCGGAGAACGCGCCGCCGCTGACCGCGCCGCGCTTGACGTCCCGCTTGAGCTGCGCCTTAGCCAGCGCGATCTCGTCGTGCACCAGTGCGGACATCTCGGTCGTCGCCGAGGCGAACAACTGGCCGATGCTGCGTTCGGCGCCGACCGGGCTGCCGTCGGGTGCGCTCATCGCGGACTCCCTCTTCTGTATGTGCCTGCTCAGTACGGGCTGCTCTGTACGGTCTGGCTGCCAACGGTGCCGGCACGGCCCTGGCTGCTCCAGTGTCCGTATCGTCCACCGCCGACCGTCCGGCCCTGACCGTCCGGCCCTGACCGTCCGGCCCTGACCGTCCGGCCCGGACCATCCGATTCTGACCATCCGGTTCTGCTCAGATCATGCCGGACCGTCGTTCTCCTCGCTTGCCCCGCCCGCCACTTCGGCAAGCCTTCGGTGCTCGGCGGCCTTCCGTTCGTGGATCTCGGCCATCCGCAGGTGGTACGCCGGGTTGTTCTGCTCGTAGATGTCGGGGATGCCGTCGCTGTCCTCGTCGAGCTCCTCGGCCTCGTACAGCGCACGGTACTTGGCGTTGCGTACCTTCAGCAGTGCCGTGGCGAGCACGGCGGCTATGAGCGAGCCGATCAGTACGGCGGCCTTGACCTCGTCGGTGAGCACCGGGTCGTTCTTGAAGGCGAGTTCACCGATGAGGAGGGAGACGGTGAAGCCGATTCCGGCGAGGGAGGCGACGGCGAAGACGTCGGGCCAGACGAGATCCTCACTGAGCGAGGCCCTGGTGAACCGGGCGGCCAGCCAGGTCCCCCCGAAAATGCCCACGGCCTTCCCGACCACGAGCCCCAGCACGACACCGAGCGTCTCGGGCCGCGTGAACACGTCACCGATCGCCCCTCCGGAGACGACGACCCCGGCGCTGAAGAGCGCGAACAGCGGCACGGCGAGCCCGGCGGAAAGGGGCCGTACAAGATGCTCGATGTGCTCCCCGGGTGAGTGCTCCTCGCCCTCATGCCGGTGGCAGCGCAGCATCAGCCCCATCGCCACGCCGGAGATGGTGGCGTGGACGCCGCTGTTGTACATCAGCCCCCAGATGACGAGCGCGAGCGGCACATACACGTACCAGCCGCGTACGCCCTTGCGCAGCAGTACCCAGAACACGCCGAGCCCGACGACTGCCCCGCCCAGCGCGCCGAAGTCGATGTGGTCGGTGAAGAAGATCGCGATGATCAGAATCGCGAACAGGTCGTCGACGACGGCGAGGGTGAGCAGGAAGGCGCGCAGGGAGGACGGCAGGGAGGTGCCGATCACGGCGAGTACGGCGAGGGCGAAGGCGATGTCGGTGGCGGTGGGTACGGCCCACCCGCCGAGGGATCCGCCCCCGATCACATTGGTGACGGTGTAGACCAGCGCGGGCACGGCCATTCCGCACACGGCCGCGACGACGGGCAGTATCGCGGCCTTCGGATCGCGCAGATCCCCCGCCACCAGTTCGCGCTTGAGTTCGATACCGGCGACGAAGAAGAACACGGCCAGCAGTCCGTCCGCCGCCCAGTGCTGAACGGACAGGTTCAGCCCGAGCGCGGAGGGCCCGAGATGGAAGTGACTGACGGCGGCGTAACTGTCCCGCAGCGGTGTGTTGGCCCACACCAGCGCGGCAACCGCCGCGACGAGCAACAGCACCCCACCGACGGTCTCGGTCCGCAACGCCTCCGCGACGAAGTTCCGCTCGGGCAGGGACAGGCGTCCGAGGAGCTTGCGGTTGTTGGCGCTGGGCGCGGCCACGGTGGGACCTCCGGGTCGTTACGGCTGCTTACTGACGGCCGTCACACGGGATCGCTGACGACACCGCCGACCAGACTTCCCGGCACACCCTGAGGTCACCACTTTACCTTGCCATTACAGCGAGATATTTCGCGTTACAGACATATGGGTCGCGGTCGCAAGGGGATAGGTAGCCGCGTGGAAGGACTCTCACAGGTCCGTGCGGCACGGCCGTGGGCCATCACGTCCAGCCCTCGTCACGTCCAGCCCTCGTCATGTCCAACCTCGTTGTTGCCGAGGCGCGCCCCGCACGCCCCGCGAGGCCCCGACGGGCGCGGAGCCCGGCCGGAGCGGTGGTAGCCCGACTCGAGCCCCAGGAGGAGACCCCCGTGGAACTCGGCCGGGGCCGGGGCTGTACCGACCGGTTCCAGGCCCCAGCGGGGTCGCGCAAGCGCCGGGTGCGGACCCGCCGGGGTGCGGGGGCGGAGCCCTGCGTGGGCGCGGGCGCGGGGCGAGGCCCCAGCGATGTCGGGGCGCGGGCGCGGGCGCCCAGGGATGGGGGGACGGGGCGGCGTCAGGGGCGCTGAGGGCCGTCGCGTCGCGCTGCCGGGGGTGCGGGGCGGAGCCCCGCGAGGTTGGGGGTGTGGGGGCACGTAGTGCCCCCACACTCAAAAGGGGCGGGTGGGTGGGGAAACCCTCAGTCCTCGCTCGGCGCCGCCGGCAGCTTCTCCTGGATGAGATCCATCACCGTGGAGTCCGTCAACGTCGTGACATCTCCCAGCTCCCGGTTCTCCGCCACGTCACGCAACAACCGCCGCATGATCTTCCCGGACCGGGTCTTGGGAAGCTCGGCCACCGGCAACACCCGCTTCGGCTTGGCGATCGGCCCCAGCGTCGCCCCCACGTGATTCCGCAGATCCGCCACCAGCCCGGCATCCTCCGCGGAAGCGGTCCCCCGCAGAATCACGAACGCGACGATCGCCTGCCCCGTCGTCTCGTCCGCCGCACCGACCACCGCCGCCTCGGCGACCGACGGATGCGAGACGAGCGCCGACTCGACCTCGGTCGTCGAGATGTTGTGCCCGGACACGAGCATCACGTCGTCGACCCGCCCGAGGAGCCAGATGTCCCCGTCCTCGTCCTTCTTCGCTCCGTCTCCGGCGAAGTACTTCCCCTCGAACCGCGACCAGTACGTGTCGAGGAACCGCTGGTCGTCGCCCCAGATCGTGCGCAGCATCGAGGGCCACGGCTCGGTGAGCACCAGGTACCCGCCACCCCCGTTGGGAACCTCTCGCGCCTCGTCGTCGACCACGGTCGCCGAGATCCCCGGCAACGGCCGCTGCGCCGAGCCCGGCTTGGTCTCGGTGACCCCTGGCAGCGGAGAGATCATCATCGCGCCGGTCTCGGTCTGCCACCACGTGTCCACGATCGGCGTCCGGTCGCCACCGATGTGCTTGCGGTACCAGACCCACGCCTCGGGGTTGATCGGCTCGCCCACGGACCCCAGCACCCGCAGGCTGCTGAGATCGAACTTCGCGGGGATGTCGTCGCCCCACTTCATGAACGTACGGATCGCGGTGGGCGCCGTGTAGAGAATCGTCACCCCGTACTTCTGCACGATCTCCCAGAACCGCCCCTGGTGCGGCGTGTCCGGCGTCCCCTCGTACATCACCTGCGTCGCACCGTTCGAAAGCGGCCCGTACGTGATGTACGAGTGCCCGGTGACCCAGCCGATGTCGGCCGTGCACCAGTACACGTCGGTCTCCGGCTTGAGGTCGAAGACGGCGTGGTGGGTGTACGAGGCCTGCGTGAGGTACCCGCCCGAGGTGTGCAGGATGCCCTTCGGCTTCCCCGTGGTCCCGGAGGTGTAGAGGATGAACAGCGGCTGCTCGGCGTCGAACGCCTCCGGCGTGTGCTCGGCGGACTGCCGCTCGACGATCTCGTGCCACCACACGTCGCGGCCCTCGGTCCAGTCGACCTCCTGCCCGGTGCGCCGCACCACCAGCACCTTGTCGACCCCGTCGACCCGGCTCACCGCGTCGTCGACGGCCGGCTTGAGCGCGGACGGCTTACCGCGCCGGTAACCGCCGTCGGAGGTGATGACCAGCTTGGCGTCCGCGTCCTGGATGCGCGTGGCGATCGCGTCCGCGGAGAATCCACCGAAGACGACCGAATGCGCCGCGCCGATCCGTGCGCACGCCAGCATCGCGATGACGGCCTCGGGGATCATCGGCAGATAGACGGCGACCCGGTCGCCCTTTCCGACGCCCAGCTCGATCAGTGCGTTGGCGGCCTTGCTCACCTCGTCCTTGAGCTCGGCGTAGGTGATCGCCCGGCTGTCACCCGGCTCGCCCTCGAAGTGGATGGCGACCCGGTCGCCGTTCCCGGCCTCCACATGCCGGTCGACGCAGTTGTACGCGACGTTCAGCTTCCCGTCGGCGAACCACTTCGCGAACGGCGGATTCGACCAGTCCAGGGTCTCGGTCGGCTCGGTGGCCCAGGTCAGCCGGCGGGCCTGCTCGGCCCAGAAGCCGAGCCTGTCAGCCTTGGCCTGCTCATACGCCTCCGCGGTGACATTGGCGTTCGCCGCCAGGTCGGCGGGCGGCGCGAACCTGCGCTCTTCCTTCAGCAGGTTGGCCAGGCTTTCGTTGCTCACGACATCTCCCTTTCCCAGGGTGTCCGTTGTGTCCCAGGCCACAGCTCATCAGACCGGGGGCCTCGATGACAAGGGCCGATCTCAAATTGGTTTAGACCTGTCGAGGAGCTGAGGTCCCTTCAGGAGTACGCACCAGGCACGCACGGGGTACGCACTCCGAGCCACGTACGGACAGGCACCCGGGTTCACCCGGCAACCTTTCCCGTGACCGCCCCCACGTGGACGCCCTGACACATGCGACGCCCGGGCGTGTCGCGGCCCCTCACACCCGGCCCCCACACCCGCCCCCTACACACACCCGCCCACACACACCCGCCCCCCCCCACACACACCCGGCCCCCACACTCAACGTCACGCCCGGCCCACACAAGGGAGCCCCGTGCCTGTGCACCCGCCGCGTCCATACGTACGGCGTGGGGGGGGGGCCCCCCCCCCCCCGGGGCCCCCCCCCCCCCCCCGCGGACCCCCGGGCCCCCCCCCCCCGGGGGGCGCCCCCCCAGACACACCCCCACACAAACCAAAAAAAAACACCGCCCCGCG